>JBBRYQ010000054.1:0-37206 GCA_038237425.1 Verrucomicrobiales bacterium | reverse complement strand
TGAACACAACTGAACAACCATCCAATGGAACCATTGGCGTCCAGGATGTCCTCTACATCCTTTTCCAGCACAAGTGGAAGATCATCTTGCTATCGCTGTTGGGATTCGCCGCAGCTGCGGGTGTATTTCTCAACCGCAAACCGCTCTATCAGAGCGAAGCCAAGCTGCTTCTCAAGTATGTGCTCGTCCGCGAAAGTGTAGATACCTCGGTTTCCCAAATGAGCGCGGCAGGGGGTATGCCTGACTATGTGCTGAACACCGAGATCGAGATTCTAAAGAGCGTGGATTTGTCACTTTCGGTCGCGCAAGCCGTTGGAATTGAACGTATTCTTCCGGAATCCCACGGTCAGGCGACCCTCGCAGATGCTGCCGGGAGTATTCTAAGTGGTCTGGAAGTAAACGCCATCACTGGCAATAATGTCATCCATATCCTTTACAGCAATCCCGACAAAGCGCTGTCCACCGAAATTTTGCGCGAGTTTATCAAACAATACTTCGCGAAACATCTTGAAATCCACCGCTCGGCAGCTGCTTACGAAGATGTTGCGAAGCAGGCGGACGAGGCCCGCCTCCGGCTTGAGGAGACCGAGGCCCAGTTGGACAAACTCAAGACGGAATCCGGCATCACCTCCCTCACCGATGCTACTAGCGCCCTCACCAGCCAGCGCTCGAAAACCCAAGAAGATCTCATGAAGGCCAAAGCCGAGCTCGCCGAGCAGGAAGCCCGCATGAAATCCCTCGAACCCTCTTCCGCTGCCGGGACCAACTCACCGAAGCCAGAGGACAAGGAGGAACCGCAGGTGAGACAGGTGCCCGCGCAGATCGTGGCCGAATACAAATCGATCCTTGAGGTTATAGCTGTCCTGCAAAAACGCGAGTTAGACCTCGGACTCAAGTTCAAACCGGGAAATAGGTTGATCGAACTCAACCGACAGCAAATCGGCGAAAATTACGCCAAGTGGCGCGTGATCGTCACCAAGTTTCCCCAGTTAACAACGGATGCTACTCTCACGACCAATGATTCGAAAGCCCCCCAATCGACTTTGATTCAAGATCAGGCCAACCTTGCAGCTATCTCTGCCAGGGTGGCTGTTTACAACGCGCACCTTGAGGAAATCAAAAAGCAGTTCAACTCGCAGTATACCATCGGGGCGGAGATCGATGCACTCGAACGCAAAAAACAGATGCAGGACGCAGAATACCGCTCTGTGGACATTACCCTAAAGAATGCAAAAATCGACAACACGCTTGATCCAACAAGAATGCCTAACATCACCACGGTTCAACAGCCTTCGGAACCGATCAAGACCTATGACAAGATCACCCAGAAGATCGTAATAGGTCTCGCCGGCGGAGGAATGGGTCTCGGTCTGGGCTTGGCGTTCCTGATCGAACTTCTCTTCGACCGCAGGGTGAGCAGGCCGTTTGAAATCCAGACCCGCCTCCAGCTTCCGCTGCTGCTGTCCATTCCATATATCCGCGCTAAGGAACGCGGCGGGCTCATGCTTTCCAATGGCAATGGCAACGGCACCCCAAGAATAGGTGGAGGTGAGGATTCCTCTCTCTCGGCGATTCCCCACAAGGACATCGCGGCAGACATTTCGCTGCCGCGCAAGGCGAGCCATTTCATCCTCCAGTATTCCGAAACCATCCGGGACCGCATCATCTTCAACTTTGAAGTCAACAACGTGACGCACAAGCCGAAGCTTGTCGCCGTCACCGGTCTTTCCGAAGGCGCCGGCTCCTCCACCATCGCCGCAGGCTTGGCCAAGTCGTTCTCGGAAATCAACGGCGCGAAGGTCTTGCTGGTGGATCTGAGTTCCTTCCATCCGGAGGACAACCCAATATTCGGTGAAATACCACGCCACTCCCTCAACGGCGCCCTGCAGCTCGCTCGTAATTCAAAGTTCAAGGAAACCAGGCAGAATCTTTACTACGCGAGCGCCAACGCTCGCCGCGACGAGACGGGGCTGACCAGCTTCTCGCCGCTGCACTTGTATGAACTGATGCCTCACCTCCAGGCCAGCCAGTATGATTACATCATCTTTGACATGCCGCCGATCGATCAAACCAGCCGCACACTCACGATGGCGGGCCTGATGGACAAGGTCCTGCTAGTGCTCGATGCCGAAAACACCTCCCGCGATGCTCTCAAGTGGGGCTACTCCGAGCTGGTCAAAGGCAAGGCGGACGTCTCCTGCATTTTCAACAAGACCCGCAGCCACGCGCCCGGTTGGCTCATCGGCCACAATTGATTCACACTTGGAATTTTCCATCCGACTGACATCCGCAAGTTCTCGAACGCATCATGGCCAGTCAAGTGATCAATCCCGACTCCCACGCCATGGCAGGTGGGTCGTACGGGATGTTGGCGAGGACCTACTACAAGCTCAAGCCTTTCATCCCGAGGAGTGTCCGCTGGGTGATGCGCCGCAGCCGGATCTCCCGGATCATGAGGCAGAGTGCCGATGTGTGGCCGATCGACGAGTCGGCCTGTGGCGAACCGCCGGGCTGGAGGGGATGGCCCTACGGCAAGCAGTTTGCGCTGGTCTTCACCCACGATGTCGAATCGGCCGAAGGAGTCGGCAGGGTTCGGAGCCTCGCCGAGATGGAGAAGCGTTTAGGCTTCTGTTCCTCATTCAATTTCATCCCCGAAGGTCCCTATGAGGATCCTGTCCAGCTCCGCGAATGGCTGGTAAAAAACGGATTCGAAGTCGGCGTCCACGACCTGAACCACGATGGCCAGCTCTATCAGTCACGCGAGAGTTTCAACCAGAAGGCCAAGGACATTAACGACTACCTCGTGAAATGGAGCGCTGTCGGCTTTCGTTCTGGATTCATGCTGCGCGAACTGGAGTGGCTGCACGATCTGAACATTCTTTACGACGCGTCGACATTCGATACGGATCCATTCGAGCCCCAGCCTAGTGGATCCGGTACTATCTTTCCGTTCCACGTTAAACCGATGGCGGAGAGCAAGCGGCCCGGATATATCGAGCTTTCCTACACCCTGCCGCAGGACTCGACGTTGTTCCTGCTACTGCGCGAGAAGACGCCGGAGATCTGGAAACGTAAGCTCGACTGGATCAGCCGCCACGGCGGCCTCGCCCTCGTCAACATCCATCCGGATTACATCGACTTCGAAGGAGGCTCCCGCTCTTCAACTTGTTACCCCTCCACTATTGTTGAGGAATTCCTGCAGTTCGTCCGCAAAGATTACGCGGATATGTATTGGAATCCTCTCGCCCGCGAGCTTGCGTTGTGGTATCAAAACGAAATCTCCCGCACCACCATCGATCAAAAAGTGCCCTCCCCCCCACACCCTTAACCCCCCAAGGTCATGATCCGGCTACGCCACAAATTATTAATTCACGTCTTCCGTTTGTTGGACCAGTTCATGCTGGCCGCCACGGCAGTAGGCATCATCTATTTACGTCCAGAAATTCGTATTCAGGGTTTCAGTCCCATCTTGGAGGCCACCTTCCAGATCGAGGATACCATCGGCATGCTGGTGCTCGCGATCGGTTGGATCGCTATTTTCGACTATTTCATCCGCTACAAGGCGGACCGCCTCGTAGCACTCAACACCCAGATCAAGAATCTGGTGAAGGCGACGGGAATAGCGTCCTTTTGGTTAATGATCATCTGCGCAGCCTTTTCGATCAAAAGTTTTAATATCTTCAACATCCTAATCTTCTTCGCAATCGTGACGACGATTGGCATCGTCAGCCGGCTGATGGTCCGCGTATTGTTACTCAGCGCCCGCCGCTCTGGATATAACTACCGCTTCCTGCTGGTAATCGGCGCGAATGACCGTGCCTACGAGGTGGCGGAGCGCATCAATACAAAACGCGAACTTGGCTACAAGATTGTCGGCTTCGTCGCGGAGTCCGCAGAGGCCCGCGATAGTTGGAAAGGCGGCGATAACAAGAAGCTCAAAGTTCTGGGTCTGCTAGAGGATCTTAGATCGGTTCTCACTGAGGAACGGACCGACGAAATTATGGTCTGCCTACCGGTGGACACCCGTTTCAGCGACATCACTATGATTGTTCAGCACGCGCAGGAACTTGGGGTGGTGGTGCGTCTGATGCCGAGTTTCGCCAACGGCACGCTTCTGAGCAATATGTATGTCGAGGAATTCGAGGACGAGTATGTAGTTACTCTGTTTCGCGAACAGCTTCTGGTGCAGCTTCTGGCAAAGCGTTTGATCGATGCCGCTGTTTCACTCGCCGCGCTGATCATCCTGCTGCCGCTGATGATACTCGTGGCGCTTCTGATCAAGCTGACCAGTCCCGGTCCGGTCTTCTTCGTCCAGAACCGAGTGGGTATGAACCAGCGTACTTTCCGCCTGTATAAATTTCGCTCGATGGTCGCAGATGCCGAGAACCTGAAGTTGGAAATGCAGCATCTCAACGAACGCGACGGACCGGCTTTCAAAATTGAAAACGACCCCCGGACCACCCGCATCGGCCGCTTCATCCGCAAGACCAGCATCGACGAACTGCCGCAGCTTTTCAACGTGCTGAGCGGTGAAATGAGCCTAGTGGGTCCGCGCCCGCCGCTGCCTGAAGAAGTAAAGCGTTACGAATGGCTGTTCCGTAAGCGTCTCTCGGTCAAGCCGGGCATCACCTGCATCTGGCAGATCAGTGGCCGCAACAATGTCTCGTTCGACCGCTGGATGCAGATGGATCACGAATACATCGAAAATTGGTCGCTCTGGCTGGACCTCAAGATTCTTTTCAAAACCATCCCCGCAGTGCTGCTGAGCCGAGGAGCATCATGATTTCCCCAACCATGTCCGACAAACGTCCCAAACTGCTGGCATTGTCCTCGGGTGGCGGCCACTGGGTGCAGCTTCTGCGCATGCGAGCTGCCTTCGAAGGAAGCGATGTGACCTATGCAACGGTGAGCGAGGCTTATCGCTCGGACGTCGGTGACGCTGCTTTCCGGGTGATTCCAGACGGCAATATCTGGAGCAAAAAGGATCTTCTCATTTCTGCGCTCGGAGTGCTGTGGTTGCTTCTTCAAGTGCGGCCTGATGTGGTGATCACCACGGGTGCCGCGCCGGGCTACTTTGCGGTCCGCTTCGGAAAGTGGCTGGGCGCGCGGGTGGTCTGGGTGGATAGTGTGGCAAATGCCGAAGAACTCTCAAGATCCGGTCGCAATGTGGGTTCGTTTGTCGATCTATGGCTCACGCAGTGGCCGGAACTAGCCCGCGAAGGAGGACCACGATATATGGGAAACGTATTATGATTTTTGTGACAGTCGGGACCGACCTTCCATTTGATCGGATGGTCAAAGTGATTGATAAATGGGCACGCCAGAGCGCCCGGCAGGACGTATTTGCCCAAATAGGGGAAGGAGGATGGGAGCCGGAATACATCCGGTTCTCGAATTTCCTTGAGCCACCTGAATTTAATAAACTTTTCAAATCCGCAGATGTCATTATTTCCCATGCTGGCATGGGCACCATTCTATCAGCGCTTCATTTCGGAAAGCCGATTCTGGTGATGCCGAAACGTGCCAGCCTTGGGGAACATCGGAGCGAACATCAGGTTGCCACGGCTCGCAGAATGATGGAGTTGGGCAATGTAAATGTTGCATTTGATGAACACGAATTGCGCACGCGCTTGGATCATTTGGACACTCTATCAGCTGGCAAGCAGATTGATATACACGCTGGAGACTCGTTGATCTCAGGACTTCGCGCCTTCATTCACCAGTCAACGGCAAACCGCCGGTGAATGGGTTCAGTTCTAGCGATGGAAATTCGCTTTAAGTTATACCCCAACCTCATGACCGGAACGAGATTTCAGATGGGACAAAATAACGGAAAAATTCGAGTGCTATACAGCTTTCCTCACAAGCTGGGTGCCGGCCGCATCTGCTGGACCGCTTGGCAACAGGTAATCGGTTTGAATTCCGCAGGTGTCCACGTTATCGCCGCAGTGGGGTGTACTGCTAGGCCGCCACCGTCAGCGGTCCGCATATTCACCACGCTGAGCCTGGGACGCATGCGGATTCCATACCGGGTATTGGGTGTCAGGGTCGCCTCATGGTGGCATGATTTTTTTACTTCCGTCTGGCTCAGGATCAATAAGCGTAAAATTGACATAGTCCATGCCTGGCCGCTTGGTGCCCTGCTCACGATCCGGGCCGCGCGTGCAGCAGGAATTCCAATCGTTTTAGAGCGGCCGAACTGTCACACGGGATTCGCCTACGAGGTTGTGGAAAAGGAGTGCGCTGATCTCGATCTGGTTTTGCCCGATGGATACGAACACAAGTTCAATGCCAGTCTGTTGGCCTATGAAGATCGCGAGTATGCGGGTGCGGATTTCCTTCTTTGCCCATCTGATTTCGTAAAAAAGACTTTTATCGACCGGGGTTTTGCGGAGGCGAAACTCCTGCGTCATCAATATGGTTATGATGATTCCATTATTTCACCGGGAAATCAAAACGGAGGAGCTGGCAATGGGCTGGTGATGATCTATGCTGGGCTCGGATCGCCCAGAAAAGGCTTGCATCACGCCTTGAAAGCTTGGTTGGCATCAGAGGCATCCCGCAACGGGCGCTTTCTTGTCTGCGGTGAGGTGGTGGAAGTCTATCGAGAAAAACTACAAGACATGCTATCACATCCAAGTATTGAATTTTTGGGACATCGTGGCGATCTTGATATACTCATGCGGCAAGCAGATTTATTTGTTTTGTCCAGCATAGAGGAGGGCAGTGCGCTCGTTACCTATGAGGCAAGAGGTGCGGGTTGTGTGTTGCTCGTTTCGGAAGCGGCTGGAGCCATGTGCAGACATCATGAAAACGGGCTGGTTCATCGCCCAGGTGACGTTGAGGAATTGACCTCACATATCGACCTTCTGAACTCTGACCGCGCTCTTCTTGGTGACCTTAGAAAAGAATCGTTGCGAGAAATTGGAACTCTCACCTGGCAAGCAGCCGGGAGGCGGTTGAGTGAAGTCTATCAAGATGCGATCAGGCTTCATGCTGGCAACGTGTGAGCAGTATGCTCGATGGCAGGTTTTCGGATTGAAAGCCGATCCAATCGACCAGATCACCGGAATTGTCCATGTTTGGCTCAGCCGATAATGCTATATGTCTTATAGACCAAGTCACCAGTTTTTAAAAACAATGCTCCACAAACTAATCACAATTTACGGCTCCTTCGGCTCCTTCGGCTCCTTCGGCTCCTTCGGTTCATCTGGCAGCAGGGCCACCTGCGAATCGGTCACACGAGCGCGGTTTTGTTCGAATGCTACAAAGGAGATGGTTAGTGGGCGTCTTCGTTTTGAGAAGCCGGACGTTGTGATCAGGTTGGAACCCGATCATTGTGGAAGGAGGGAAGTATGTGCGGCATCGTAGGAATCAGGCGTTTTGATGGCAGTCCTCATGATGAGCGCCTGCTGCGGCGGATGGCCGCAAACTTGAGCCACCGTGGCCCGGATGGTGATGGCATCGGGGTTTTCGGCGACGTGATTTTCGGGCATACCAGATTGTCCATCATTGACCTTGCGGGTTCTCCCCAGCCGATGACCTCGGCAAGCGGCCGCTTTCACATCACGTTCAACGGAGAGATTTTCAACTATCAATCGATACGCAATGACTTGGTGAGAGAGGGTGTTCCCATGCGGACCCAAGGGGATACCGAGGTGCTATTGGAGACCCTGAGGCGGGAGGGGGTGGCAGGACTATCAAAACTGAACGGGCAATTTGCCTTTGCCTTCCTTGACGAAGAGCGGGGAGATCTGTTGCTGGCGCGCGACCGCTTGGGGATTCTGCCCCTTTATTTCCATGAGGGGCCTGGCTTTTTTGCATTTGCCAGTGAGGTGAAGGCCTTACTTCCGCTATTGGGACAACTGAATATTGATGAAGAAGCGGTGGAGGATTATCTTACCTATCGCTCGGTGCCGCCATCGCGGACTCTATTCTGCGGAATCCGCAAGGTGCCTCCGGGCGGTGTTCTTCGAATCGGTCGAGATGGGATAGTCCGAGAGGATGTATTCTGGAGTTTGCCGGCGAAAACCGGACAGGAGATGATTTCCGGCGAAGCTGCGATTCGGGCGGTGGATCAAAAGCTGCAGGATGCTGTCGCGCTGCGTTTGGTCGCGGATGTTCCGGTCGGAGCTTATTTGAGCGGAGGCCTTGATAGCAGTCTCACTGTCGCGCTGATGAAAAAACTCCGTGGTGGGGGTGAAGTCGAGACGTTTGCTGCTGGGTTCTCGGATCCCCGTTTCGATGAATTGCCTTATGCGAGGCAGGTGAGTGAGGCTGTCGGAACAGTTCACCACGAAGTGATGGTTTCTCCTGAGGATTTTCGTGAGCTGTGGGAGCCACTGAGTTGGCAACGGGATGGTCCAATGAGTGAACCGGCTGATATAGCGATTTTCAAAATTGCAAAGCAGGCGAGACAACACGTCAAGGTTCTCCTTTCGGGGGAGGGAAGTGACGAGATTTTTGGTGGCTACCCCAAGTACGCCTACGAGCCGAAATTGGCCCCACTTGCTGGATTACCCTCTTCACTCAGGATCCCCGTGTTTCGCATGATCGAACGCGCTCTTCCAGAATCAAAGAACCGCGCCCGCCAAGCCGCGAGGGCGCTGACCGCGCGCTCAACCGCCGAGCGGATGCAGACATGGTTCGGGCCGTTCACTTGGTTTGAACGCAAGGCGTTGCGTGCGGGATTCGGCACTCACAGACCGCCTGAGCAATGGAACCGCGCCGAGGGAGATCACCTCAGACGCATGCTTTACGTGGACTGCCACACCTGGTTGGCTGACAATCTTCTGGAACGTGGCGACCGGATGTCGATGGCGGCAAGTATTGAAAACCGGCCGCCATTCCTGGATCATGAATTGGTCGAACTGGCTTTTCGGGTTGATTCCTCGATGAAAATTCGGGGAAACAGCGGCAAGTGGATTGTCAAGGAGATCGCCCGCAAACACCTTCCTGCAAATATTGTGGATCGCAAGAAAGTCGGATTCAAAGTCCCTTTGGACGAATGGTTTCGCGGAGGATTGAAAGACTACGTGCACGATCTTCTCCTAGGGCCGAATTCGTTTGTCAGTTCGTATCTGGATCGCAATGTGATCGAAAAAATGCTCTCCGATCACATGCGATGCCGCCGGAATGAGGAACTCAGACTGTGGACCTTGATGGGACTGGAAGTCTGGCACAGGGCGTTTTTCCGAAAATAGGATATAGAGGTTCCCTTTATGAGCACTTCTTGTGCCGCCTGAGGCAAATGCCAACTAGATACTAGCAGTCCATTTAGAACCACTCTCGTTTGTGGATTGGGTTTGGACATTAAATTTTTCACGTCACGCATCAAATTCGCGACCGCGGGAAAATAAATAATGGCATATTTCTAGCCTACATCTCGGCAAAAACCACTATATACATAATATCATGAAATCACTAACAAAAGCGGCTGTCGATGCCGGTTGTCTCAAATGGCAGAATGGATACACCTATATCTATGATCTGTTCCTTCATCCGCTTCGTTTGAGAGGAAACGTAGATCTTCTGGAAATTGGGCTTTGCGCCGGAGGCCCGGAGGTTTCGGGAGATGTGGATCGTATTATTAGCAACGCC
This sequence comes from Verrucomicrobiales bacterium, assembly GCA_038237425.1. Taxonomy (GTDB): domain Bacteria; phylum Verrucomicrobiota; class Verrucomicrobiia; order Verrucomicrobiales; family Akkermansiaceae; genus Luteolibacter. Next base: position 27,606 of record JBBRYQ010000054.1, on the reverse strand, counting down.
CCGAGCTTGGCGATGTGGCTCGATTATTTCCCCACGGGAACGGTAACTGGTTTTGACATATCGGATTTCAGCGGATTTGAGGTGCCGAGATTCAAGTTCTTCAGAGGCGACTCCGGTTCTGTCGAGGATCTTACTAATCTGAAATTAACAGGGCAAAAATTTGATTTCATCCTCGACGATGCTTCTCATGCCTCTTTTCACCAGCAACTGATGCTAGCAGAGTTATTTGAAACGGTTAAACCTGGAGGATTATATATCATAGAAGATCTCAACTGGATTCCTCAAGAGTATGAGAATACTCTGCCTAAAGTAGCCAGAACTTATAACGTTCTCTCAGACTTTGTTAAAAATGGATGTTTCACACCGAGTGCGGCCATATCCCAAAGTGCCGCAGATAGGCTTGCTTCGGATATCGAAGGAGTGCTCCTAATTGACAGTGGATATCTGGAAACCTTGCGCCGTAGCACCACCAAACGGCAAGGTCTTGAGATACCCGAAGCGGGAAAAGGGAAAGGCTGGAGGCGCAAAAAAGCCTTTGGTCGTATGTTGGATCCCTATTTTTGGCGGTTTCTCTCTCGCCAAGTGGCCAGCGCGTTCACGGGCGATGAGTTCAACGCCCGTCAGTACATGCAAGTCGCGGTCATTCAAAAAAAAGTCAGCCCAGGCGAAAAAATTTAAGCGGCTGCGGCGGATTTTGATGGATGGAGCTTGAAGTGAAAATTTGAGAAACCTTTGGCCATGGATCATCAGCCCGGGTTTTTGGAACTGGAATTTGTAGGGAAGGGCGAGACAACCCTTCGCGAGAAATTTCACTCCGGGATGTAAGCCCTAGTGCCGTGAGAGAACTCCTGACGGCTATCAAACCCAGCTATCCTGATGGCAAACGCCGTTACCTCAATCGGCTTGTATTGGATGTGGCTCTCAATTTCTTCCAGAAATGGCACGGAGGCTTGCCGCAAAGTTCTTAAAGACGCTGGCTACGATAGGAAGCTTCCTAGAGATCAACCTCGCCGCCGATCCGGTTCCGGATACCACCACACCCTGCTCAAATTCCGCTGCCTGCTGGAGGACAAGACCTCTGCGCCACCATCATCCACGCCCCGAGTTCGACAAAAAACAAAGACCGGTTCCGCAGCCCCGGCATGCACCAGACCAAGAAAGGCAACCCGGGATATTTCGGAAAGAAAGCTCACATTGGAGCTGATCGAGACAGCGGCACCGTCCACACCGTCATCTTCACTGCACCGAACATTTTCGAGATCTCGCAAACCGCCGGACTTCTCAACGGCAGGAAACCCAAGTGCATGCCGATGTAGGCTCCGTGGGAGTGGAGAAGCGTCTGGAGGTAGCGAAAGTTGACCCCCGCTGATCGGATTTGACTGGCAAAACCCGCAGCGTCGCGAACCCATCAAGGATCTCGCCGAAGGACCTTAAAAGGAACGCCTAGTGTCGTGTGAAATTTTATTTGTCGGTTAGTGAATTTTAAAATTGTACGATTCTGAGGATGTGTACAATCGGACAGGTGCCCGCCAAATTACACCGAATCAAGCCACCAGAATCCGAACGCCATGAACTCGAAGTCCTCCGCGATCAAAAGCGCGGCAAGGCCTCCGGCATCATGCGTGCGGTCGCTGTGTTGCTTTCCGACGAAAGTCCGCAGGGTCCTGCCATGAAGGATGCCGACATTCAGGCACACACCGGAATCTCCATCCGCAACCTCGAACGTCTCCGGCTGCGTTGTTGCGAAGTCGGGCCGCTCGCCGCCCTTGCACGCAAGCCTCGCGCCACTTCGGGGCGCGAGGTCAAAATCACCGGCGACGTCCATGCGCGCGTCACCTAGCTTGCCTGCACCAAGCCCCCGGCCGGCAATGCCCGTTGGACGCTCAGACTCTTAGCCCGTCATCTCGTCGAGATAGAAATCATCGAAACCATCTCGCACCAATCCGTGGGAACGGTTTTAAAAAAAGCGAACTCAAACCATGGCGACAGGAACGCTGGTGCATCCCACCCAAGCAAAACGCCTCCTTCGTAGCGGCGATGGAAGACGTGCTGGAGGTCTATTCCAGGGCAGCGCGGCAGGATCGGCCGTTGGTTTGTCTGGATGAATTCGCAAAACAACTCCTATCAGAGACACGTGATCCCGTTCCCGCCATTCCCGGTCACCTCGCACGGGAAGACTACGAATACGTCCGTGAAGGCAGCGTGAGCGGGTTCATGATCGCCATGCCTCATTTAGGAAAACGCGACGTCTTCGTAGGTGGTGGCGGACGCCGCACTTCGTTGGATTTCGCCGCATGTCTCGACCATCTGGCTAACACCCTGTTGCCGGATGCCGTGAAAATCGTATGGGTGATGGACAATCTCAACAGCCACAAAGAAGCCTCGCTATACGAAGCCTTCCCGCCAGAGAAAGCGCGGTCGCTCTGCGAACGCTTCGAGATGCATTACACGCCCAAACACGGCAGCTGGCTGAACATGGCCGAGATCGAAATCGGACTTCTGAGGCGGACCTGTCTGGATCGCAGGATCGGATCGGTCGGGGAATTCACAGACGAAGTGAAAGCCTATCTCGCCTGCAAGAACGCGGAATCCAAACCGATCAATTGGCAGGTCACCAACGAGAAGGCCCGGATCAAACTCAAATCGCTCTATCCAGCAATTTGAATTTTACACGACACTAGTGGCAATTCAGAAAGCCAAAGCCTTGGCGCGTGCTTTCTCGCGGAGTACCCCTTACACATCCTCAAGAACCTTTTCCGGCATACGAAGGCCCGTTACCGGGGGGCCGCCAAAATCCACCATCAACGGTAAGTGGTTTTCGGGCCGTGCGATGTCCGCGGTCGCGTGCGGGAAACCCGCCTGAATCCAGGCCTCGGCCCCGCTGCCCCTTAAAATGTGCGGGAAAAGCATCGCCAAGGAAAGCTACGGTGAATCTTGCCACCCATTCGGCTATCGGGCCACTAGGTAATCACCCATGTGGCCGAAGATTTTCTCGGAAAACAGAATTTCCTTCAACTCGACCATTGTTCCACGCATCCTCAGGCTTTTACAGACCGGTAATATCGTCGTAGAGCATGAAACTTATTATAAAATGAAGTGGTCGCGAAGAGGATTTTTTAAAATTAGGTTGCAGAGCTCGGGATCGAGGCTACATTGCCTTCGATTTCAACTCAGGCTATTTATCCGGTCTTCTTAATTTAAAACACTCCGCGTTTCATATGCAAGTCCCCTATCAGTCGGTAAATTCGACGGCACAGCAACGCGTTGCTACAATTGCCGTATCCAGTCGAGTTGTCGGTTTGTTCCTTTTCTTGGCCGCTTTGTCAACCGGACTGGTCGGTTTGGCTGAAGCCGCATCATCCGTTTCTCAGTATGGAATTACTTGGACATTTTCTCAAGACCGTCCTGTCGGGCAGTTTGCGAATGGTGATTGGTGGGTCGTCGGCCCGGTCACGCTTTCAAACATAAATCCAAAATCCAGCAGCGCGAGTGATTATACGAACGGCACAATGATCAACCCGATTCCAGATCAAACCCAAGGACTTTACCGGAATGGGGCCGACAGCAATTTTGAAAACACACCGAAGTATGATGCCACCAAAAACATTTCGCTTCAACTGCCGATAGTCGTGCAAGCGGGCAATTCAATTTACTCTACGGTGGACAATCCCGACACTTGGGTATCGGGACCCACTCAGGAAAAAACGTGGTTCAGGGAAACAGCGGTTTTGACAGTCGTGGGTTCGGCTCCTCCGGAGGGAAGCTTCCGTCCGCCCTATGCTGGAACCAACAAAGCCACCAAAAGCAACTGGAATGCCTCAAGTTTGAACTATTCCGTGCTTCGTAGCTTGGCTATTCCGGTTCCAGCAAACGCTCCGGCCCTTGCTTGGCTTGAGGACGCGACGAAACGCCCTCTATTGGAGATGAGCAGCACCTACGTGAATTCAAATTGGAAGGCCGCATGGAGCACGAACAAATCCGGGGGATTTCCAAGACGGACCTATGGTAATGAAATCGGCCACATTTCCGGAGCGGCGGGTCTGATGTTGAATTCGAATCTCTCCAACACACAAAAGCAAAGGCTAGCCATCAATATGGTGCAGTGGGGTATCGACATCTATGGATTGCTCGGAGCAGGAATGAAATGGTTGCCAAACGGTGGTCATCAGGCAGGTCGCCTCATGCCGATCTACATCGCCGGGAAGATGCTCAACGATCCCGAGATTCTCTCCTTGGCTTCTGGCAAATCTCCATTTCAGGAAATGTTGAACCATACGTTTGTCACACAGAATGATGTAAACACCCCAAGAGCCACTCACAGTCCCCCGTTCAAGCCTTACACCACCGATATGATCGGGATGCCAGAATGGAGTTCTGGGGGCGGCATCACCTCTTACGGTTCGTCCGAGTGGGAAGCGGGTGAGTACAATGGGTATTGGGGAGTGCCTTACAGGCCTTCGAACGGTGCGCTTAACTGTGGGATCGTTGCCACCATCCTTCTCATGGGTGGTCGCGCTGAGGTGAATCAGGAAGCGTATTTCAGGTATCATATCGAGAGATTCTACCCAAGATCAAGACCGACTACTACGGGAAATCTGCCTGCTTTTGCGGGAGAAGGAAACGGAATCGATCTCTTCGTTAGGGATATGTGGGATGTTCATATCAACGGTGGCACCCCACCGGTAGTTAGCCCCCCGCCCGTTTCCGTTACCTTTGCCGTTGGCGACCGAATTCAGGTCTGGAGGTCAACGTGGGTCAATAGTACTTCATCCATGACGACGCCAATCGGCTCCCAAGCCGCCAACTCTTTGGGAACGATCATCCAGGGTCCTGTCGGTCCCGATAGCGATAACATTATCTGGTTCAAGATCGACTACGACAACGGTACGGACGGCTGGAGCGGTGTCGATAATTTCATCAAAACAACCGTTCCGGCCCCGACCGTTACCTTTGCGGTGGGAAACCGGATTAAGGTGTGGAGGTCGACTTGGGTCAACAGTACTGCATCCGTGACAACGCCGATTGGTTCCCAAGCCACCAACGCTTATGGGACCATTGTCCAAGGTCCTGTCGGGCCCGACGGCGACAACATCACTTGGTATTGGATCGACTATGACAGCGGACCGGATGGATGGAGCGGTTTGGACAATTTCACCAGAGTACCAACGACGGGCGTGCCGTCCAGACCGACAGGTTTACGGGTTGTAAAGTAGAAATTTTCTCCGTCAAAGCAGGAAGTTCTCCCGCACGCGGTTGCAAAGAGTAGCGGGACCGATTTTGCGAATTTTCAGTTCGATCTGATCGAGGTTATTTTCACGTATGGACTGTGGATTCGAGTCCGTTCCACGAACGTATTTTTCGGTTACTTAATGGTTCTGCAATCAAATTTGATATATGAGTCTGCTGAATCAGCTTCGCAAAAACCTCGGTCCTTTGAAATGCAAGCTTCTGGACGAATGGCCCTATCGGGGGAAGGTCAGAAGCATCCCCGGAATGCGGGCGCGATTCAAGCCGCTGCTTGCAAAGCTTGCTCCACTTCCTCCCTTCAAGGAGAATATCTATGAAATCCACATGCTCTGTGGAACCAGAGATGCCGACATGGGAATCTGGGCGAGTTGGAGCATCATGAGATTCCTGAATGGCTGTTCCAGGCTATATGTTCACTCGGACGGAACGCTTACACCCGAAGACGAGGTGGCATGGAGAAAAATCATCGGTGAGGTGATCGTTGTCCGGCGCGAGGAGAGTGATGCAAAGGCGGGCGAGATGCTGGGAGCTGGAACAAGACACCTCTATCAATGGCGCAACACCAACTGGGCGAGCATCCAGTTGGTGGACGCCCATTTGTTCGGCGATGCTCCCAATCTTTTGATTATGGACTCGGACGTCCTCACTTTTTCCAAACCTGAGGAAGTGATCAACGCCTTGAAGTCACAATCTCCCAAGGTCGTCTGGTGTCGCGATCTTCTTAATGCATATTCGGCCAGCCCTGAACTACTGCGTGAGGTGACGGGGGTTACCGTGGTCGAACGCCTCTGTGCGGGGTTTTTAGTGACACCTCGTTTCAAAATCACCGATTTTCTGGAAATCGACAGGCATATGTACGCTATCGACAAGGATCCCCGAACCGAGGTAAATCATTTTTGGTCTTGCCAAACCTATTACGCCTTAATCGCTGGGGGCTATCCCGGTTCGGGCGAGTTGCCAGCATCATATTCCAACATCGCTTGCAAAACTCCTGCAAGTCAGGTCCTCAGGCATTTTGTTGGAGTACCTCGGATTAGATTCAGATACTTTACAGAGGGCTTGCCAAAACTTGCGGAAGCTGACCAAACTACGAACAATCGTCCGTGAACGCACCGAGTTTCGTCTTATTTCTAGTCCTAGCAATCGCTTTGTGGGCTGTCCCAAGGAAGCTGGCCCTGGCACCGTTCCTTGCCGGATGCTGCCTTGTCACAACAGGGCAGGGACTGCATCTCGGGTTCATCACCCTGCCGATTTATCGAATGCTGATGCTGATCGGCATCGTAAGGGTTCTGGTAAAAGGGGAGAAGATTGTGGGAGATATCAATCTTATCGACAGGCTGATGGTGCTATGGGCCTGTTGGTATTTCTTTTCCAGCATGTTCCATGACTGGAAACTTGATGCCGGACCTATCTATGTTTGTGGGGTCATATACAATCAGCTTGTTTTCTATTTTCTCGTAAGAACTTGGTGTTCCGACCTCGATGATACAGTGGGAGTAATCAAAACTGTCGCATTGGTCTTGGTACCGTTGGCATTGGAGATGCTCCTTGAGAAGGCGACCGGGAAAAACCTGTTTTCATTTTTCGGAGGAGTTCCCGAGACTGTGATGATCCGCGAAGGGAAGCTGCGCGCCCAGGGTCCATTCCTTCATCCGATCCTCGCAGGGACGGTGGGTGCGACGTGCATTCCTCTGTTCGTGGGCCTGTTGCGCGATTCCAGATTTCATGCGGTAGTGGGAATGGTTGCGGGTTTGATCATGGTGTTCGCCAGCGCGTCCAGCGGTCCGGTCATGAGCTTCATGGCTGCGGTTGGTGCCCTGATCATGTGGAGATACAAGCATTTGACCAAGACTGCTCGAAAGGGCGCGGTGATCCTGTACCTGATTCTTATGGTTACCATGGAGCGTCCTCCATACTATCTCATTTCAAAAATTGATCTTTCAGGAGGTAGCACGGGTTGGCACCGGTCGTTCCTTATCGATCAAACCATCAACCATTTTTCCGAATGGTGGTTGTTTGGCACAGACTACACGAGGCACTGGATGCCCAACCAGGGAGTTGCCAGTTCGCCAACCCATACCGATATCACGAATTATTACATCAGTTACGCGATTGGCGGCGGATTACCGGGTCTGATGGTGTTCCTTTTCATCCTGGGGGTATCGTTTCGGTGGGTTGGACAACTGGAAGAGCACATGATGGAACAACGGCCGCATCACGCATTCATGATCTGGTGCTTTGGATCGGCACTTTTCTCGCATGCGGTCACTGGCATTTCTGTGGCGTATTTCGATCAATCTGTTGTTTTTATTTGGCTCAACGTGGCGGTGGTCGCATCCGTATTCTCAGCGGTGACGGCCGATCAGGAGGAGGCGGAGAACATTCCTGAAGCTGTGTCTTCTTCGATGGCCTGATTCAGGCGGAGAATTTAAAATGCATGGTCGTTCCACCTTTTTGAAAGTCGCCATGTTTCCATTTTCAAACAAAATCGTCGGGAAAAGTTCGATCTTTCTCTATCGATTTTGGATCCGCCTTGCTAACAAGATTTTCAATGCCGCCATTTCCGGGGCGTTCCGCCATTTCGGGGTAGGGAGCGTCATTCAATTCCCAGTCACGCTTTGGGGGGAATCAGGAATCTCAGTTGGTGAGAAAGTTCACATTGGCCCAGGTTCCTGGTTGCTCTGCCTTAGGGACTCGCCGACAGCGCGCGAGCCTGTCATTGAGATCGGAGACGGATGTTCGTTCGCAGGCGGAGTGACCGTGACCGCGGTTTTGAAAGTCTGTTTCGAAAACGAGGTGCTTATCGGGCGGAATGTCCATATTTCCGATCATGCGCATGAATTCGGGTCCAAAGATATTGCGATTCTCCACCAAGGAGTTTCAGGAATCAAGCCGGTGCGGATCGGGGCTGGATCCTGGCTGGGTCAGGGCGTGGTGGTCTGTCCCGGAGTTGCTATCGGCAGGAACTGCGTGATCGGAGCCAACTCCGTTGTGAATTCTGATATTCCCGATGGTTGCGTGGCGGTAGGCGCACCTGCCCGGATTGTCCGCCGTCCAGAAGGGTCGGGCCCGGCTCCTGATCGCGAGTCTGGTGATTTTATCGCTCCGAAGGACTGAAACCGTTCCCACAAATCCATACCGTGCTTGTTTCCATCATCATACCTACTTACAATAGGGCCGCGACTATCGGAGCCGCAGTCGAAAGCTCACTGTCTCAGACCTATAGTAATATTGAGGTGATCGTCGTGGATGATGGTTCCAGCGACTCTACTCTTGATGTTTTAGGCGAGTTCGGATCACGGATCAAGGTTATCAAGCAAGCGAACGCAGGTCCTTCGGCGGCCAGAAACCGTGGAGTTATGGAATCATCCGGCGAAATCGTTTCGTTTCTGGATTCGGATGACATCTGGCTTCCCGACAAAATCGAACGGCAGGTGAAACTGATGACCGCCGTTGGCGAGGGGATGTGCTGCTGTGTCTGCAATGCGGAAGTCCGGGGGATGCGTGGCGAGCTTGTGGGCGACTCTTTCGGGATCGCCGGGCTGAAGGTGGACACGGCTGAAGGGGAATGGCTTAATCCCGGCGAGGTGCTGGCCACGAGCTTCCTTTTATTCAATCAGGTTGTGGCCGTCAGGCGGGAGGCGTTTCAAAGCGTGGGTGGATTCAACGAGGGGCTTCGCATTCTCGAAGATTACGAACTTGCCCTCAAACTTTCGTCAGTTGGAACATGGGGGGTTATCAAAGAGCCTCTGGTTGTGAAGAAGAACGATACCGAGGGAATAGGAGTCGAGTTTTCGAAAAATCACGTCAAACATATGGAGGCATGCGTGGATGTGATCGCAGGATTTCTGAAAGCTGATAAAAGGATGAATTCAACCGCAAGAGCGCTGCTGCAAAAATCGCTGGGCGAACTTCGGGCCGGCCTACGCGCGGAGCGCTTGAATTTCGACGGTCGAATGCTGGGAAAATTTTCGGGGAAGGGACTACGATTTTTCCTCAGGCTGCACAAGGCGGCCAGGCGAAGGAGTCCATCATGGCCGCGTCCGACTATCAGAGCGATATGAAATCGGTTATTCCCGAGTGCCTCGATAGCGGCATTGGCAAATTTTTAGACGCACATCGCGATTAGCATCACATCAAATCACACACAAGTAATTACGGAATACATGAACGAAATCACAATTGAAGCAGGCCGCGCGGAGCGCCAGTATTGGCAGGATCTCTGGCGTTACAGGGAATTGTTCTACTTCCTAGCATGGCGCGATATTCTGGTGCGTTACAAGCAGACAGTGATCGGCATCGCCTGGGCGGTGATCCGCCCGCTGCTGACGATGGGCGTCCTTTCCTTTATCTTCGGTTATCTGGCGAAAATGCCGTCCAATGGAGTGCCCTATCCGCTGCTGGTATTCTGCGGCATGCTTCCCTGGCAGTTTTTCGCCACAGCGTTTTCGGAAAGCGGCAATAGCCTGGTTTCGAACTCCAGCATGATCTCTAAAGTTTATTTCCCGCGTCTGGTGGTGCCTGTCAGTAGCGTGATCACGAGTTTTGTGGATTTCCTGATTTCTGCAGTGATCCTTGCGATCATGATGATCTATTATCGCTATCTGCCGGGGGCCAGTGTCATCATGCTTCCGGCCTTTGTCCTTCTAGCTTTTGCGACAGCGTTCGGTTCTGGCCTTTGGATCTCCGCGCTGATGGTCCGCTATCGGGATTTCCGGTACATCGTGCCGTTTGTGGTGCAGTTCGGACTTTATATATCGCCAGTGGCTTTCCGCAGCAACATTGTCCCTGAAAAATGGCGGTTGCTCTATTCGCTCAATCCCATGGTCGGGGTGATCGACGGGTTCCGTTGGACGTTACTTGGTGAGCATGATCTCTATTGGCCCGGATTATACATTTCCGTGGGGATGGTGACCCTCTTGATCATTTCTGGGATTTGGTATTTCCGAAAAACGGAGCGGACCTTTGCCGACGTGATTTAAGCCCGAAATCGATAGTCTATATTTTATAAAATCTGTCATGAGTAAATCAATAATTTCCGTCGAGAATCTTTCAAAGCGCTACATCATTGGCCACCAAGCGGAGAAGGGCGACGGACTGCGCCATGCGTTGGAGCGGGCGATTCGTGCACCATTCAGAAGGGCGAGCCGGGAGGATAGCCTGAAACGTGCGACGTCAGAGGAATTCTGGGCGCTTCAGGGAATCAACTTCGAAGTGAAAGAGGGGGAAGTCGTCGGTTTCGTCGGCCGCAATGGAGCGGGGAAATCGACCCTGCTCAAGATCCTGAGCCGCATCACCGAGCCTACGCACGGCAAGATCAACTTGCGCGGACGGGTGTCGAGCTTGTTGGAGGTGGGGACTGGTTTCCATCCGGAGCTGACCGGGCGCGAGAACGTCTATCTCAACGGAGCCATCCTCGGAATGAGCCGCGTTGAAATCAAAAGAAAATTCGATGAAATCGTGGCATTCGCAGGGCTGGAGAAATTTCTCGACACTCCGGTGAAGCGTTACAGCAGTGGAATGTATGTCCGTCTCGCCTTTGCGGTGGCGGCCCATTTGGAACCGGAGATCCTGATCGTGGATGAGGTCCTAGCGGTGGGAGACGCGGAGTTCCAGAGGAAGTGCCTGCAAAAAATGGGCGATGTGGCAAGCGCAGGGAGGACTGTTCTATTTGTTTCACATAACATGCAGGCGGTGACCCGGCTTTGTTCCCGTTGCATCATGTTGAACAAAGGGGAGATCGAACTGGACGGCCCTTCCGTGCAGGTGGCCAATGCCTATCTGAATTCTGGAATAACCACGTCGGCGACCCGCGAGTGGCCGGACATCACCTCGGCACCCGGGGACGACGTGAGTCGCCTTCTGGCCGTGCGCGTCCGGTCTGGAAAAGGAGAGGTGGTTGAGGCGATAGATATTCGCGAAAAAGTGGGAATCGAGCTCGAATATCAGGTCCTGAAGGGCGGGCACAAGTTTTTCCCCCACTTCGCCTTGCGGAACCAGGATGGCAACGTCCTGTTCGTCGCGGTTGATCTGGACCCTACTTGGCGCGGCAAGCCCCGCCCGCCGGGACGCTATTGCAGCACCGGCTGGATCCCTGGAAACCTTCTGGCCGAAGGTTTCATTTATGTGACGGCGGTGATTATGACTTTGGATCCCGAGATATCGCACGCAGTTGTGGATGAAGCCGTGGCGTTCCGGGTGTTGGATGATTTGGCCGCGCCGGACACCGCGAGGGGCGACTATTTCAAACCCATGCCCGGACTCGTGAGGCCGATTCTGGAATGGAGCACCGTCACCGTCGGCTAGGGCTGGAGTTGCCCGTGTGTGAACCGCACCAGGCCCATGAGCGATCAACCAGAAAACACCACCGGCGGGCCACCCCATCTCCGTCTCGGCAGAAAGTTTGTCTGGCGTTGGCGGGTGTTTTGGGTTTGGCGCGCAGGTCATGGATTCTGGGGGCGCCTCGCTTCCCGCCTCGCGAGCTTGGGCGTTGGAAAATACCGGGGCCTGAGCGATCTGGCATGGGTGAGTCCGCGGGGATTCATTTCCCACGATGCTGAAATCGATTGTGATCTGCGTTGTGGCTCCAATGTGTTTGTCGGAGAACGGGCGGTGATTCTCCGGTCGGCCGGGGATGGAACGGTGGAACTGCTCGATGGGGTGCAGGTGAACCGGGACTGCACGTTTGAGATTTTCGAAGGCGGTTCCATCAAGATCGGGGAACAGGTCGGACTGCAACGAGGGTGCGTCCTGGTAGCCGCAGTGCAACCGATCATCATTGGACGCAGGGCGGAGATTGCCTCGTATTGTTCATTCTACTCCTATGATCATGGAATCGAAGCCGGCCGCGAGATCTTCGGCCAGCCACTCACCTCACGAGGGCCAATCGTCGTCGAGGAGGACGCTTGGCTGGGAACCGGTGTGACGGTTTTGTCCGGAGTGAGGATCGGACGAGGTGCCGTCGTTGGTGCGGGTTCCGTAGTTGTCCGCGACATCCCGGACTATGCGATCGCTGCCGGCGTGCCGGCGCGTGTGATCAAATACCGAAATGAAGTTGGCCGGCGCGTCATCCCGGTTCGCAAGCAGGGCCGTGAGTGACTTGGTATATTTTGAAGGGCTGGCGGCCTATCGAATTCGGAGAGATTTTGAAATCCGGCGGCATCGAAACTGCTAGTCAAAGCAGTGGATTCAGTGGAGAAAATAGTCATAGTTGTCAAAACTCCTCCGCGCCCTTCATGTAAATGTCATGAACCTCTCCCCAGAAAAGACCATGTCCCAGCCAACCGACCAACCGAAGCGCGTCACCATAGGACTCCCTATCTACAAGCGTTTGGAATACCTGCCGCATGTCCTAGGAATCATCGCGGCGCAGGACTATCCGAACCTGGAGTTGTTGGTTTCCGACAATGGCATGAACGGTGACCGCGTGCGGGAAATTGTGGAGACCTGCTATTTCCGGCCTTACAGATTCCGCCAGAATCCGGCCACCGTCATCAGTTCGCAGCATTTCAACCAGCTGCTGAATGAGGCGGAGGGAGACTATTTCCTGATCCTCTGTGATGATGATGAGATCAGCTCAAACTACGTCTCAGAGCTGGTGGGCTCGCTGGAGCGCTTTCCGGAGGCGTCCGTTGCGATCGCAAGGCAGCAAATGATTGCAAAGGACGGCAGCCTCGTCAGGGAATCGGCGCGCGAGATGCCGGAATATCTATCGGGGATGGATTTCATCGCCGCCACATGGAACGATTATTCGTTTGGCATGGAAATGGTGGCGACATTCCTAGTGAGGTCCTCAAAGGTGAAGGAAAGCGGCGGCTTTCCCGATTTCTGCCGAGGTACGGGGATCGACAACGCGGTGCTGATCAAGCTTCTTCTTAAGGGCGGCATAGCGTTGAATTCGAACTGCGTTTTCCGCTGGCGGCTGGATGATGCGAGCTACGGTTGGTCCGTCAGTAATGTCGAGCTGGCAGATGCCTGCAAGCAGTTCCTCAAATGGCTGGATACGGATCCGGTTGTTCTGGAATTTGCGGGCGCGCATCCCGAGGAGTGGCGGCGAGGCAGGGAGTTTCTGGTCCGTATGACCTGGGATACCTACTTCGGAAGATGGCGCGATATCTATCAACAAAAGCTCCCGCTTCATCAGTGGATTCTCGCGGCCTTCGCTATGCCGTTTATTGGTGCCTATTATCAATTGGTGGTCCGCTATCTTTTTTCCCGTTTGAAGGCTTCTTTAAAGTCATGGGTACTGCCGAAGGGTATCCGCCGGATCGGGAAGAATCCGGTGTAGAGACATTGGCAGATGGAAATATCACTGATTAGGATTCACCACATCCACGAGACAGGTTGTGGATTCCCCAATCCAAGTTCCGTTCTTGAAATGCGTCGGGCTGTCATTCCTGCATGGGTTTCAAAAGCATCGTAATCCAACCAAACGCAGGCCAATAAGGAATGAAGATTGTTCACGTCAATACTTATGACATCATTGGAGGTGCGGCACGTTCCGCATTCCGGTTGCACACCGGTTTGAGGGCGCTTGGCCAGGACTCATCGATGTTTGTCCACCGCGCGGCCAGCGGTGATCCCGATGTGCACGCGATGGAAATATCCAGTAACCCGCTGACGCGTGCAGGGCGGATGATCCGGCGGTGTTCGATCACCCGGGACTATCAGCCCTACATCGCCACCCGGCCGACAGGGGTTGAGCCATTCCAGGATTGCCGGTCTCCGTTTCGCACGGATTTCCAACGTGATCTGCCATCGTGTGATATCCTGAACCTTCATTGGATCGCGGATTCGTTTCTCGACTTTGAAAGTTTCTTCGCCCGTGTACCGGCCAGAACGCGGATCGTTTGGACGCTCCACGACATGAATGCTCTGACAGGCGGGTGTCATTATGATCTTGGCTGCGGTCATTTTGCCAAGCGCTGTGGTCGGTGTCCGCAATTGGGTTCAAACGATGCGAATGACCTCGCCTATCAAAATTGGAGGCGCAAGGCAGACGCACTTTCCAAGTTGGATCCGTCCCGACTCCGCTTCGTCGCACCCAGCCGTTGGCTGGCCGAGGAGACCGGGCGGAGTGCTCTGATGGAACGTTTCCCAGTGTCGGTGATTCCCTATGGGCTCAATCTCGATGATTTTGCTCCGCGTGACCGCTCGGCCTGCCGGGAAGCGCTTGGGTTGCCACAAGATGCGAAGATCGTTCTATTCGTGGCGGACGGTCTGGACAACGAACGCAAGGGTTTTGCGCTGTTGGTCGCCGCATTGGCGGCATTGCCTTGCGATGCGCCGGTCACGATCGTCTCCGTTGGCCGCAATAAACCGGATGTGGGTGTCACTTTCCCATGGTTTCACTTTGGCTCGATCAACAATGATCGGCAGCTATCCGAACTATACAGCGCTGCCGATCTTTTTGTGATCCCTTCGCTGCAGGATAATCTTCCCAATACGGTTCTGGAAGCAATGGCATGCGGAACGCCGACGGTGGGCTTTGCCGTTGGGGGAATTCCTGACATGGCCCGCCCTGGAGTCACTGGCATGTTGGTACCACCGGCTGGCCACCGGGCGCTTGGGATCGCAATATTGGAGCTTCTACGGGATCCCGAGGCTCTTGAGCAGATGGGGGCAAACTGCCGCCGCATCGCCATTGAGGAATACCCGATGGAACTTCAAGCAGCGCGGTATGCGAAGCTTTACGAGACATTGATGGGCGGCGCTACCGGATCTTGAGTGTTGAAAAACCACCGCGGATGCAGGGAGTGGCTTTTGATGGCCCTTGCTGGTTGGATGGCGAACTGGGCAAGGAATGCCATGCAGGCACAGAAAAGCCGGGGAATCTTGTGGATTCCAGCGCTTGTGTTCTGATTTGGAATTGGATGACGGCCCTTGGAAGCGGCGCTTCGCTTCCCCCAATCGTTCCTTGGTTGTGAAGGGCCGTAGGTTTCCGGGTCCACCAAGACCAGCGGTGTAGATCAGCGCTGCCGCCGCTCACCCGCAGGATTCCCGGAAAATAAAAAAGGAAAATGGAAATGTCGCTGTGCGTGGTAAGTGGTTTTACACACCCTCTTGCATTTTAGCCGCATGTTCTTGGGCCAAATCCCCGCTTTCCCTTGTCTCCGTAGGGATGGATTCAAACGAGCGCTTTGAGGTGCGCTAGATTCTTGGACCGGAAAGCACCAGAATCTGTCCATGAACCCCAGCAAACCACGAAAGCAATATACCCGTCGGCATCCTGCGCACCACCTTCCGCGATCCCGCCGACGGCAAGGTCAACCACCAGCAGCACGGCCGCCTCACCGGTGTCTGCCGCTCGCCACCCTCCTCAACGTCCAGGCCGCCCTGCGCGACGATGTCCTCAAAGAACTGCGCGAAAAATACGGCGTCAGCGAACTCGTCCTCGTCGGCGACTGCGGCATGATCACCGCCAGCAACGAGGAAAAACTCGCCGCCCTACCCGAGGCCGAGGGGCACAAAACCAAGATGGGCAAACGCCTCAACTGGCGAGTTGTGGAAGGCCGACTCGAATGGAGCATCGACGAAGAAAGCGTCGCCGCCGCCAAAGCCCTCGACGGCTGTTACGTCATCAAAACCACCGTCAGTGCCGCTCCCATTTTCCTTTTTAGCCCCGAACCCGCGCGCGGCGGTTGTGGCACCATGAGTAGCACCCGGCGCAGCGAGACAAAAATCCGAGGTGATATTCCCAAATTTTCGCCATTGATTTTCAACAGCTTGCAAATGTGTTACTCGGGAGGTAAAGCGGACCTTTCCTGAAAGGTCGTTGGTGGTCGCCCGCATTCGACAATCACCGCAGCCACACGGTCTAACGTGATCACGTTATAGGCTCTGGCCGGTTTTTTGCTACCTTCGGTTTTGAGTGAAAGTGATCTATTCCCTATTTGGCACTCAAATTGCGTCCTTCATCCACCGATTCCCCTCTCAATACCATGTTTCCAAGTTCTTTATTCTACAAGCCGTCTTTTTTGCCTTGCCTCATCCTTTATCCGATTGCCGATTGCCGATTGCCGATTGGGAACCAAGATGACTGGTCTGTAAAACATTGACTAATCAATAATTTTTTTTAAAATCACCCTTGGCCAATAATTGTCCGTGAAAAACAGGCTCTGCTCGAGTCATTTTGATCACAGACTGTTGCCCCCTCTACCCCCTCTACCCCCTCTACCCCCTCTACCCCCTCTACCCCCTACTCCCCCGAATACGATGAAAATCATAAGGAATATCCTTAGCCTTGTTGGAATTTTTGTAATTACGAACCATGATCCCGCTGCTGCTTCGCCGCTAAAGGTGCTTCCTTTGGGTGATTCCATAACGCAGGGTTACACGACTCCCACCTACCTGAGTGGATACAGGGACACTCTTTACAACCAGTTGGTTGGTGGCGGCTACAATCTCGATTATCTGGGAACCCAACTGGATACCTCCAATCCGGCGCTGCCGGATGGCAATCACGAGGGTCACCCTGGATTGCGCATTGAGCAGCTCGACGCTGGCCTCGAGGGATGGCTCAGCGCGGTCAACGATCCGAACGTGATCCTGCTGCATATCGGGACCAATGATTTCGCCCAGAACTTCAACACGTCCACAGCCGCCGCGCGTCTGGAGACACTCATCACTCATATCGCCACTTTCCGGCCTCAGGCGAGGATTCTGGTTTCCAACCTTCCGTTTCTCAATCCCACTGGGGCACTCGATACATTCAACGCGGCGATTCCGGGAATCGTGAGCAACGCCGTTTCGGCTGGGCGCAAAGTCTATTTTGTGGATATGAAAAGTTTATTCATTTCTGCTGACTATTCCAGTGATGGCTACCATCCGAGTGCCGCTGGCTATGCAAAAATGGGGAATGCCTGGTCGCAGGCAATCAAGACGTTATACACACCTCAAGGGTCATTTATCGTGCCTTTGGGGAATGCCAGTTTCGAGACCGGCAACTTGATCACTTCGACTCCGTTTTCCAAATATCAATTGGACAACTGGGTGGTGACAGGTGCTCCGTTCGGCTTTCAATCCAACGCCACTTATCCTGCGACGGATGGCTCGCGGATAACGCTATTCAATGGTGGCAGCGACAGTTTCATGGGTAATATTTCCCAAACCTTCGCAACGGTCGCGGGAACGATCTACGTGGTGGAATTTGATGCCGGGATCATCGCTGGGCCTGGCCTGGCACCTCGGCAGCAGCTTCTTGGAATGTCCGTGACCGATGGCGCTGGAGGCACGTTGGTGTCAGGTGATGTTCCCTTGACTGCCATCGAGGGGCCCGCGCAGTGGACGCCGAAAAACTACTCCTTCACCGCCACCAGCACTTCGACGACACTGACTTTCACTGATAAATCCGCAACGCTTGCGTCTCCAATCGCAAACGAGAGCGACCTGCTTCTGGACCGAGTGAGGGTTACCATCCCACAATCCGGAGCCGTCGCCGTGGCCGATGCATACGGCGTCTTTGCTGATGCCCAACTCGCCCTTCCCGCTCCCGGTGTGCTGTCGAACGATTATTCCTTGAGTGGAAATCCGCTGACCGTCTCAGTCAACAATGCTCCCACCCATGGAACACTGGTTCTGAACTCGAATGGAGGCTTCACCTACACCCCTTTTCCCGGATATACGGGAGCGGATTCGTTTACCTACCACTCCAATGACGGTGTTTCCAATTCCGATGTGGTTGCCGTTTCCCTGAATGTGCTTTTATTTGAAAATCAACTCATCACCAATGGCAGCTTCGAGTCCACCTACACCGGCTGGACCCAAACCGGCAACCAGCAGATCGAACCCACGGGTTACTATGCCGCGACGAATGGCACCAAAGTGGCAGTTCTCAACAGCGGCCAGTTGACTCCGAATGCCGTGCTTTCCCAAAGCTTTCCGACAGTCGCAGGCCAGCTCTACCGCCTCACCTTCGATGTGGGGGCCGTCGGAGCCGTCACACCGCAAAGCCTGCAAGTCGTTCTTGCCGGCTCCACCAACCTGCTCACCCAGACGTTTTCCGTCAGTGGCCTCGGCGGCTCCACCAACAACTGGGCACCGCAAACAGTGACTTTCACCGCAAACAGCGCGACGACCATGGTTACCCTTCGCGATGTATCCGCATCGGGTGACAGCGTGGACATGATGCTGGATAACATCCGGGTGCTCGCCGTCGCCCCGAGCCGCATCCTTACGGTCTCGAGCTCCACCGGAGTTCCCGTGCCGGTGGATCTCAGCCCTGCTGATGTCAATTCCGCCGCAGGAGGCACTACCACCTTTACCCGCACCTACTTGGACAAATCCACGGTAAACCTCAGCGCTCCGATTCTTTCCGGAGCCGCCGGGTTTGTGAAATGGCAGAAAAACGGCGTGGATCTCAGCACCAGCCCCAACACGAATGTACTCGTCAACGCCGACATGACCATCACCGCGGTTTACCAAACCGGCACCTTCCCCGTGGCGGACGATGATTCCTATGCCGCGACCGTTAGCACCGCGCTGACCGTGGCTGCTCCCGGCGTGCTGGCCAATGACACCGACTTGGACGGCAGCGCGCTTACCGCAGTGCTCGTCACCTCGCCCGGCCATGGCACCGTGAGTCTGAATGCGAACGGCGGTTTTGTTTATACTCCCACTACGGGCTACTCCGGCTCCGATTCCTTTACCTACAAGGCCAACGATGGTTCTGTGAATTCAAACGTAGTGCCTGTTTCGCTGACGGTAACGCCATACGGTGTGCAGGTCCTCACGAACGGCAGTTTCGAGTCCGACTACACCGGCTGGACTCAGACGGGAGTTCAGCAGATCGAATCCACTGGGTTTTATGTGGCAAGGGATGGGACGAAGCTGGCTGTTCTCGGCATCGGTAACGTCACGACTCCCAATGCTACGCTCTCCCAAACTTTCCCGACTTCCGCAGGGCAAACCTACCAACTCACTTTTGATCAAGGTGCGGTCGGAGCCAACACCGCCCAGCGCATCCAGGTTGCGTTGACCAACTCCTCCAATGCCAATCTGGTCGCGGTTCAGACATTCACAATCAAGGGGCTGGGGACCAATACCAACGCTTGGGCTACCCGCACCGTGTCCTTCACTGCGAACAGCGCCACTACTACCCTGACGTTCACCGATACCTCCACCACGGGTAACAACGTGGACATGATGCTCGACAAGGTAAGCGTGGTCGGAGCCGGTCCCGGTTACACGCTCTCGGTCACCTCCACACCTGGCTCTGGAGCTCCTATCAAATTGAGCCCGCCGGACGCCGGCTCGAACGCGGGCGGCAATACCACACTCACCCGCAGTTTTCCTCTTAACAGCATCGTCAATCTCAGCGCCCCGGTCACCAACACAGGCGGGAATTTCGCAAAATGGCAGAACAACGGCGTGGATTTCAGTGGAAACCCCAACATCAGCCTGACCATCACGGGGAATGTCACCATGAATGCGGTCTATCTGGCTGGGACAGGTCCTTTGGCGGTTGAGAATTCCTATCCAACGGGAGAGGGCTCTATCCTTAGCGTGCCGGCTCCTGGTGTGTTGGGCAATGATTCCGCCATCAGTGGAAACCCGCTCACTGCGGTTCTCGACGGTTCGCCGGGCCATGGGACGGTCACCTTGAACGCGAACGGCAGCTTTATTTACACGCCCACACCGGGGTATCTGGGTCTGGATTCATTTTCCTACCACGCCAATGACGGCGTCTCGAACTCCAACGTGGTCAATGTTTTTCTCACGGTCATCACCTACAACTCCCAGCTTCTCGTCAATGGTAGCTTCGAGTCCACCTATGCCGGGTGGACCCAAACCGGCAACCAACAAATCGAAGCCACGGGCTTTTATGCAGCGACGAACGGCACCAAACTGGCCATTCTCAATATCGGCGACGTCACCCCGAACGCCGTGCTTTCCCAGAGCTTCCCGACAGTCGCCGGGCAACTCTACCGGCTCAAGTTCGACATGGGGGCCGTGGGAGCTGCCAGCACCCAAAGCCTGCAAATCGCCCTCGCCGGTTCGTCCAACCTTCTCACCCAATCCTTCTCGGTCGTTGGCCTCGGTGGCTCAACAAACAACTGGGCTTCCAAATCCGTAAATTTCACCGCCAACAGCGCGACGACCACGCTGACCTTTACCGACGTTTCGCCCACGGGCAGCAGCGTCGATATGATGCTCGACAATGTTCAGGTGATTGCCGTCGCGCCAGACCGCAGCCTTACTGTGGCTACCTCCACCGGGGCGGCTGTGGCCGTGGACCTCAGCCCTGCGGATCTCAATTCCGCGACCGGAGGCACCACCAGCTTCACCCGCACCTATGCGGACAAAGCCGTCGTGACTCTCAGTGCTCCGGTTATCTCCGGGACCACAGGATTTGTGAAATGGCAGAAAAACGGGGTGGATCTCAGCACCAGTCCGAAGGCGGATATCACCGTCAATGGAGATACGACTGCTACCGCGGTCTATCAATCCGGCACCTTCCCGGTCGCTGATGTCGATTCGTATCTGGTGACTGCCAACACGGCGCTCACCGTAGCAGCTCCCGGGGTGTTGGCGAACGATACCGACTTGAACGGCAGCGCCATAACCGCAGCGCTCGTTACCTCGCCAAGCCATGGAACACTGACTCTGAACCCTAATGGAGGATTTGTTTACAACCCGACTTCTGGCTACACCGGCGCGGATTCCTTCACCTATCGCGCCAACGACGGATCTTCAAACTCCAATGTGGCCACCGTTTCCCTTACGGTAAATCCGTATGGGGTGCAAATTCTCGTCAACGGCAGTTTTGAGTCAGGCTACACCGCTTGGACACAGACGGGTGCCCAGGGAATCGAACCGACAGGATATTATGCCGCGAGGGACGGTACCAAATCCGTGGTATTCAATATCGGTCAGGCCACGCCCAATGCCACACTGGTGCAAAGCTTCCCAACCGTGGCCGGTCAGGTCTATCAGCTTTTCTTCGATCAGGGAGCCATCGGAGCCAATGTTACGCAACGGGTGCAAGTGCTGGTGGACGGATCTTCCAATCTGCTCACCCAGACATTCTCGCTGAACGGGCTGGGATCCAGCACCAACAACTGGCTGTCCCGCAGCGTGTCCTTCTCGGCGAACAGCGCCACCACCACCCTTACCTTCCGTGATACTTCCACGACTGGGACAAATGTGGACATGATGCTGGACAATGTCCGCGTCTTCGGTGCCGGACCTAACAAGACTCTCGCGGTGACCTCCTCTCCCGGCTCCGGCGTTCCTGTGGGAATCAGCCCGGCGGATTCGAATTCAACGGGCGGAGGTGCTACCAGTCTGTCCCGCAACTACGTGGTGGGCAGCATCGTGAACCTCAGCGTCCCCAGCACCTCTGCGGGCGGGGCGTTCGTGAAATGGCAGAAAAATGGATCGGATTTTAGTAATAATCCAAATATCAATCTGACACTCTCCGATAATGCCACCCTCAATGCGGTTTATCTGTCCGGCACTGCTCCTGTAGCAGTCGAGAACTCCTATCCGACGGGCCAGGGCTCGGTCCTTGCAGTGGCCGCTCCCGGCGTGCTTGGCAACGACACGTCCGTGACGGGAAACCCCCTGACTGCGGCACTCGACAGCACGGTCAGCCATGGAACTCTCATTCTGAATACGAACGGCAGCTTCATTTACACTCCAACCCCAGGCTACCTGGGAGCGGACTCGTTTACCTACCATGCCAATGACGGCATCTCGAACTCCAATGCCGTCACTGTCTCCCTCAATGTCATCACCTACAACGTCCAGTTGCTCGTTAACGGCAGCTTTGAGTCCACCTATACCGGATGGACCCAGACGGGCAGCCAACAGATCGAGCCCACGGGATTCTATGCTGCGACGAATGGTACCAAAGTGGCCATTTTTAACATTGGCCAGGTGACGCCAAATGCCGTGCTCTCCCAAAGCTTCTCAACGGTTCCGGGGCAGCTTTACCGCCTCACGTTTGACATGGGAGCCGTCGGCGTCATTACGGCTACCCAAAGTTTGCGGGTTGCACTCGCGGGTTCTTCCAACCTCTTCAATCAGACTTTCTCTGTCAACGGTCTCGGCGGCACGATCAACAACTGGTCCTCGAAAATCGTGACGTTCACCGCCAACAGCTCGACCACCACCCTGACATTCACGGATGTTTCTCCTACAGGTGAGAGTGTGGACATGATGCTGGACAATATCCGCGTCGCTGCCGTCGCTCCGAACCGCACTCTTACTGTTTCCTCTTCCGCCGTCGCCCCGGTCATCATCGATATCAGCCCGGCGGACATCAATTCCGCAGCTGGAGGCGCCACGACCTCCACCCGAACCTATGAGGATAACACCAGTGTAAGTCTTGCTGCTCCCGTCACCGCCGGGCCTGCGGGATTTGTGAAATGGCAGAAAAATGGAGTGGATCTCAGCACCTCTCCAAAGACAAACGTCGTCGTTAATGGAGACACCACTGTCAACGCGGTCTATCAGCTCGGTACATTCCCCGTCGCCGACGTCGATTCCTATTCGACAGCGGTCAGCACTCCGTTGAACGTTACAGCACCTGGCGTTCTCACCAATGATATCGATCTCGGCGGTAGCCCGCTCACGGCGGTGCTTGATACCTCTGTGGCTCATGGCACGCTTGCTCTGAACGCGAACGGCAGTTTCCTCTATACCCCCACGACTGGCTACATCGGCTCGGATTCCTTCACCTACCATGCTTACAATGGCACTACGAATTCCAACATTGTCACGGTCTCCCTGACCGTCAATACTTACGGCTCCGAGCGACTCGTCAACGGTAGTTTCGAATCCAACTACACCGGCTGGACTCAAACGGGTGCCCAAGGAATCGAGCCTTCCGGGGCCTTCTATGTTGCCAGGGATGGGACGAAATTGGTGGTGCTCAACATCGGCAATGTAGCTACCCCCAATGCCACACTTTCACAGAGCTTCGCAACGGTGGCCGGGCAAACCTACCAGCTCACCTTTGATCAGGGGGCCGTCGGGGGGACTACTCCCCCCCAGCGCATTCAGGTTGCATTGACCAATTCCTCCAGTTCCAATCTGGTTACGCCACAGACCTTTTCGATCAGCGGACTGGGAACCAACGCCAACAGCTGGCTGACCCGCAGCGTATCCTTCACGGCGAACAGCGCCACTACCAACCTGACGTTCACCGATATCTCCACTTCCGGCAACAATGTAGATATGTTGCTCGACAAGGTCAGCGTGATCGGTGCCGCTCCCAATAAAACGCTCACCGTTAC
Source organism: Verrucomicrobiales bacterium (assembly GCA_038237425.1). Taxonomy (GTDB): domain Bacteria; phylum Verrucomicrobiota; class Verrucomicrobiia; order Verrucomicrobiales; family Akkermansiaceae; genus Luteolibacter. The sequence continues at coordinate 4,120 of JBBRYQ010000054.1, read as the reverse complement.
CTCTTCTCCTGTAACCGGCGTTTCCATTGGCCTCAGCCCGGCGGATGTCAGCTCGAACTCCGGAGGCAGCACCGGTTTCACCCGCAGCTTTGGCGTGAACAGCATTGTGAACGTCAGCGCTCCGTCCACCTCAGCGGGTGGGGTTTTCCTGAAATGGCAGAAGAACGGGACAGATTACGGCAGCAATCCCAACACCAATGTGACCCTGTCGGAGGATGTCACCTTGAACGGCGTCTATCTTAACAACACCGCTCCCGTCGCTGGTAATAATTCCTATTCAACGGCTTCGGACACCCCGCTCGTCGTCCCCGCTCCCGGCGTGCTTACCGACGATACCGATGCGGATTCGAACCCCCTCACCGCCAATCTTGTTACCGCTCCCTCGCATGGAACTCTGGTCCTGAATTCGAAAGGTGGCTTCACCTACACAGCATCCGGTGGCTACACCGGCTTCGATAGTTTCACCTACAAAGCCAATGACAGCTATGCCGACTCAAACGTTGCCACGGTTTCCATCCTAGTCACCGTGCCGGTTCCCTCATTGATCGGCTCCGGTAGTTTTGAAGCTGGAAACTTGATCACCAATGTTCCTTTTTCCCAGTATCAGTTGAACGGCTGGACGGTGACCGGAAATCCCGTGGGCTTCCCCGCCAATGCCAATTATCTGGCGACGGACGGCTTGCGCATGGCCCTCTTCAACGGCGGCAATGACAGTTTTGTCGGCACGGTTTCACAGTCCTTCACGACGGCTCCGGGACAAACTTACAAACTCGAATTCGACGCAGGGATCCTCGTCGGCCCAAATAAGGCACCTCGCCAACAGCTTCTCGGAGTCACGGTCAACGACGGCAGCCTTGTGCTATCGGACGATGTGTCACTGTCCACCAGTGTCGAGTTGCTGTCTCAATGGACTTCGAAGAGTTATACCTTCACCGCTACCGGCACCTCAAGCCTGCTGACCTTCACGGACAAGTCCGGCACCCTTGCGTCCCCTGTGGCGAACGAGAGTGACATGCTCTTGGACCGTGTGCGGCTCACCCTCGTGAACTCCCCACCTGTGGCGAACAACGGTTCTGCCTCGGTTCTCGAGAACGGCTCCGTGAACGTGACCCTTACAGGCAGCGATGCGAATTCGGATCCGCTCACCTACAGTATCTCCGCCAACCCCGCGCACGGCATCGTCAGCCTTGTCGGCGCGGTGGCCACCTATGTGCCTGCTGCCAACTATGTCGGGCCGGACAGTTTCACCTTCACCGTAACCGACGGCTTCGATATTTCGCCACCGGCAACCGTATCGATTTCTGTCACCGCTCCGATCCTTGCCAACGGCGGCTTCGAGCTGGGCTCGCTAATCAGCAACACTCCGTTCCCGCAATATGGCTTGGATTCATGGACACGGACCGGAGACACCAACGCAAATCCCGTGCCAGGCCTTCCCTTTGGCTTCCCCACGGCCGGTGGCTATGTGGCCACAGAAGGTGGACGCATGGCCCTCTTGAACGGTGGTTCTGATAAGTTCGGAGGCACGCTTTCACAAACTTTCACCACGGTTCCCGGGACGTCCTACAGCTTGAAATTCGACGTCGGCATCATTGTGGGAGTCGGCGCGGCACCTCGCCAGCAATTGCTCGGAGTGCAAGTGAATGATGGGGGCGGTGGGACTCTTTTGTCGCAAAACGCGGGCATCACGGGAAGCGCCTCGAACCAGGCGCAGTGGGCTGCGAAGAGCTACATCTTTACCGCCACCGGCATGACGACGACACTGACCTTCACCGACAAGTCGGCCCCGCTCACCAGCCCTTCGGCAGTCGACAGCGACCTGCTTCTCGACAACGTCCGGGTCGAGGTCTCCTCCAGCGTCGGCAACACCGCTCCGGCATTTGTCTCAGATCCGATTACAGGCAGCGGCGGGTTCAGGGGCCTTCCTTACAGTGACATTCTGGCCGCCACGGACTCGGATGCCGGCGACTCACTCACTTTCTCGAAAGTCAGCGGCCCTGCCTGGTTGCAAGTGGCCGGCGACGGGACTCTCTCCGGCACTCCCGGGGTCGTTGATGTCGGAGCCAATAGCTTCGTGGTAAAAGTCACCGACCTAGCGGGTGCCGATGATCAGGCCGTTCTCAATATCCAAGTTACGGTGCAGGGAACATCAGCTCTGGTGAACGGTAGTTTTGAACTCGGTAGCCTGATTAGCAACACTCCGTTCCCGCAGTATGGATTGGATGGTTGGATAGTGACGGGTGACACGAATGCGAACCCCGTACCGGGTCTTCCCTTCGGCTTACCGGTGCTTGGTGGCTATACGGCCACGGAAGGAAGCCGGTTGGCCCTTCTAAACGGCGGCACCGACAAGTTCGGAGGTACGCTTTCCCAAACTTTCACCACCATCGCCGGCGCAACCTATACCTTGGAATTCGACGCAGGTATTCTCACGGGCGGCGGCGCGGCACCTCGCCAGCAACTTCTTGGTGTGGCGGTTAACAATGGCGTCGGCGGGACTTCCCTTCTCGCGCAAGACGTGCCAGTCTCCACAAACGTTTCAAACCAAGCGGCATGGACGCCACAGAGCTTTACCTTTGTCGCCACAGGCACGACGACGACTTTGACCTTCACCGACAAATCGGCACCGCTCACGGGTCCTTCCGCTCTCGAAAGCGACCTGCTTCTCGACAATGTCAGAGTGACCACACTCTCTGTTGCAAACACCGCTCCGGTATTTACTTCCGATCCGATCACAGGTGCAGGGGCGACCCAAGATGTGGCTTATAGCGGCACGCTCTCAGGCTCCGCCACAGATGCGGATGTTGGTGATATCCTTGTCTATACAAAAATCAGCGGTCCGACTTGGCTTCAGGTTGCCAGCAACGGCACCCTTTCCGGAACTCCCGTAAACAGCGATGTGGGAGCCAATAGCTTTATCGTAAGAGTCACCGATTTCTTAGGTGAGTATGATGAAGCGGTTCTCAACATCGCGGTTGCGGCGCCACCCGTTGATGTTCTGGTCAATGGCAGCTTCGAGCTCGGCAGTCTCATCAGCAGCAACCCATTTTCTCGTTATGGATTGAATGGTTGGTTGCTGACGGGTGACACCAATGCGGACCCCGTGCCGGGGCTTCCTTTGGGTTTCGCGGTGATCGGTGGATACACCACGACCGACGGCAATAGAATTGCCTTGCTGAACGGCGGCACCGACAAGTTCGGTGGTACGCTTTCGCAAACTTTCACCACCATCGCTGGAGCGACCTACTCGCTGCAATTCGACGTGGGCATACTCACGGGCGACGGCGCTGCGCCACGCCAGCAACTTCTGGGCACCTCGGTGACCGACGACGTCGGCGCTACCCTCCTGTCGCGAGACGCAGGGGTCACTGCAACGGTTTCCAATCAAGCCCAATGGACTGCAAAAAATTATTTATTTACCACCACCGGCACGACGACGACCTTAACCTTTGCGGACAAGTCCGGGCCGCTGACTGGCCCATCGGCTGCGAATAGCGATCTCCTGCTCGACCATGTGCGTTTGGTTTTTGTCGCCCTTAACTCCGTGCCTCTGGCCGACAATGATTCGTATTTGACCAATGAAGACACCCCGCTTGTGGTTGCCGCCCTTGGTGTGCTGACAAATGATTCGGACCCCGAAAATAGTCCGATTACCGCGATACTGGCCGCAGGACCAAGTCATGGCACGGTGGCTTTGAATCCGTCAGGCGGCTTCACCTACACTCCGGCCGCAAATTACTATGGGACGGATTCGTTTACCTATCGCGCCAATGATGGTGCCGCGAATTCGGCGGTGGCGACGGTTTCGATCACGATCGCCCCAGTGAATGACGCCCCGGTCGCGACCGCACAGTTAGTGACCACCGGCGAGGACGTGGCGAAGGCCATCACATTGGCAGGCACGGATGTGGATACGGGCACCACCCTGAGCTACACGATCGTCGATCAACCAACACACGGCACGCTGAGCGGCACTGCTCCTGACGTGACCTACACACCGGAGTCAAACTACAACGGTGCGGACAGCTTCACGTTCAAGGCAAACGACAGCCTGGTAGATTCCGCCCCCGCGACGGTTTCGATCACAGTGACTCCAGTGAACGACGCGCCGGTCGCGACC
>JBBRYQ010000053.1:0-37406 GCA_038237425.1 Verrucomicrobiales bacterium | reverse complement strand
CACCCTTATCGGTCTTGATGCTTCCCCGGATTTCGGCATTCCAGAGATCCATGCGCATCTCGCCGCCAAGGATGGTTCCTTGCGGTTTCAAGATCAAATCTCCAATAGGAATCCTCGATGTCTTAAACGCCACATCGGACCCATCAATGGGGTCAGGTATCGCATTTCAACATTTTCTTCAGTTTTTTCAATTCTCGGGCTTGGGTCAGGCTCTTGCCGCAGTTTACTACCAGACGGCTCACCGACCCAGGGTGCCCCATCGCCAAGCGTTGTGCAATCCACGAATTTTCAACCGTCGTTCGCTCCCTTAACAAGGTCGCGACAAGTATTTTCTCCGGCTGCCCCTTGCGGAGATTTGCAAGGCTGGTGACGTCGCTGGGCATTCCAAGGGCCGACAGCGCGTCCATTATTAGCCGCTCGGCTTCCGCTTCGCCGTGGGACTTAGGGACCCCGGCCGGACGTTTTCTTTTCGCAGTCGGCTTCTCAACCATTGCGATCAGGCGGTCCCTGAATCCCGTTTCACCGAGATACCAGCCGCGCCTGAGCGCCGCCATCGCCTCTTCATCAATCTTGCCCTTGGCATTGGCCGCGCGAGCCTCCAACCACGCCACATAGGCCCGGCGTCCACGGCCGTCGCCTGCCAGCTCGAAGGCGCGCAGCAAACGACCTGTTTCCAGCCAGTCGGGCCCCTTGCCGCTCGCGTGGGATGGCAGACTGCTCCAGACATAATCGAGTAAACGCCCCTTTATGCCACCGGCCAATCCCGCTCGTGCGGGGTTGAGGTGGATATAATCAGCCGCGATCCTGAAATAATAAGGATCGCTTTCAGTCGCGTTGATCGGGATGGACTTGTAACGACCTTGGAAAACATGGCCCCTACGCATCCGCCGCCGATTCCATCCCTGGCTGAAGGTGCCGAGCAATTGTTTCATCCCTGTGACCAGATTGGCCTCGGGAGTCTCCACTAGCAGGTGGAAATGGTTGTTCATCAGCACCCACGCATGCACTCGCCAGCCATGGCTCTCACACACTTTCGCCAACCGAAACAGGAAACCCTTGTGGTCATCGTCATCTTCAAAAACCAGCTTTCCGCCGTCACCGCGCGCCATCAGGTGGTAAACCGCTCCCGCATATTGAAACCTCAACGCCCTTGGCATGCCTCAGACTTGCCATTTTGCTTCCACAAGCAAGTATTTTGTTGAAATGCGATACCTGACCCCATTTTTGTTTTGTTGAAATGCGATACCTGACCCCATTTTCTTGACCCCATTTTCTGAAATGCGATACCTGACCCCATTTTCTGACCCCATTTTTTCACGCGGCCAAATTTGGAATCATTCGGGGAGATGCGGAGCTCCCCATCATCATCGGAGGCCAGCCAGAACGTGTAGTCCCCGGTGACGGGAGCGGTAAGGTAGGCACGCACGCGGGAAGCGTAGTTATCCGCGATATTCTGCGGAGCGGCGGCACCGGTGAAGGTGGATACCGTATTCGCAGCCTGCCAATAACGTGCGCTGCCGGTAAAGCTGGCGAGCGTGCCACCGGGAATGCCGGTCCAGATCTCGCGGGTCATCTTCCCCGGCTCACCGGCGGACAGGAGGCTTGGTAGAAAAATCGCAAGGGCAGCACCGGCGGCGCGCCTTCTTTCTCACAGATGGAAAATGGACATGCCGGATGAGAAGCAGGGGGGGAGGGCTAACATGTCAAAGAAAATCCATCAGGTGACATAATATTCACAAACCGCAAACCGCCCTTGAATTCAGCACCAAATCAGCTCTATCAATCACTGTTCTGCTAGATATTTTAAATTTTCAGACGAATGATATTTTTTCTTTTTTAATCGGAAATGTTAACTAGGTATGGGATTGCCTATCAAACATTCTAGTTAAACAATCAATATCATGCCCAATAACAACCGAGTATCCGCCACCATCGCCGATGACGTAAAAGCCCAAGTCCTGGCGAAATTCCAGGAGATCCGCGATCTGCTTCCCTTCCTCATCCAACTGAACAATGAAGAGAAGAAGGGCATTACCACCATCGGTACCGAGCGCGGGGCGATGGATGAGACCTTCAACACGGAAATGCTGGCCCACCCCGATCTGGTACCAACTTACGTGGACATCGCCGAACTCGCCCGGGACCGCGAGCTGCGCAGCGACCTGCTGGAAATCCTGCAACGCTCGCGCGAGGTGGGTGAGGCGGTGGAAGACACGCTGCATGTGGCGGGCAGTGATGTGCTGCTGGCCTATCTCTCATTCTATAACAACGTCAAACAAGCCGCTGACCGCGGCGTACCCGGCACCGACACGCTGGTGGAAAATCTCAGCCGCTTTTTCCCAAAGCGTAAGGGGAAAGGAGATGCTTCGCCGGCGAACCCAGCGACGCCTTGAGAACACGAAAGATTTTCACGCAATCCACTGAAAACCAGATGGTTCCAATTCCGTTGATGACTGATTTTTGGTCATCAACGGATGTTTTTCAATCAATGACGGCTGATTTCCAGTGGTGTCTGGTGAAAACTGGTGGATGACGGCGGATTTCCAATGAACGACGATTGATTTTCAGCGGATGACGGGTGGTAATCCGTGGTGACCACCGGATTTCGATGAACACCGCCCGAAAACTGGCGGACGTTAATTGGAATGACATCAGTAAATCGGGGCCGGGAGCGCATTTCCCCCGGATAATCCTCCCTGAGCTGCCAAGTGGGTTGACGCTCGCCCGTCTGCGACTACACCTACCGCCATGCAAACTGACAACGACCCCATCCCACCGCATGAGACGCCGGTAGAAACCGCCGAAGCCGAGGTCACCGACGCCGCTCCGGTCGCGGAGCTTGATCCTTGGGAAGAGCTGGAAGCAGAAGCGGCGAAATGGAAGGAAATCTCGCTGCGCACCGCCGCCGAGATGGACAATCTCCGCAAGCGCACGGCCCGCGAACGCGAGGATGCCATCCGCTACGCAAACCAACGCCTTTTGGAAGATCTGCTCCCTGTGATCGACAATTTCGAAATGGGCATGCAGGCCGCCTCGCAGGACACCAAGTCGATGATCTACATCGGCATGGACATGGTCCGCCGGCAGCTCAACGAGTTCCTGACTTCGCAAGGGGTTGAGGAAATCCCGACGACCGGACAATTCAACCCGAACCTCCACGACGCTGTTTCCCAAGAAGATTGCTCCGCCGGTGAGGAAGGGCGCATCCTGCGCGTCCACCGCCGTGGGTTCAAACTCCGCGACCGCCTGCTGCGCCCGGCCAGCGTCGTTGTTTCCAAGCTTCCAACTCCGGCAGAATAAAGAAAATGGCTGATAAACGCGATTATTACGAAATTCTCGGCGTCGCGCGCGACGCCAGCGCGGAGGAGATCAAGAAATCCTACCGCAAGCTCGCGGTGAAGTTTCACCCGGACAAAAACCCGGGCGATCACACGGCTGAGGACAAATTCAAGGAACTCGGCGAAGCCTATGAGGCGCTCAGCGATGCCGATAAGCGCGCCGCCTACGATCGCTATGGCCACGCTGCTTTCAACGGCGGCGGCGGACGCCCGAGCGGCGGTGGTTTCCACGATCCGATGGATCTTTTCTCCCAGGTCTTCGGCGGTGCCTTCGGTGGCGGCTTCGAGGAGTTTTTCGGCGGCGGTGGCGGCAGTTCGCGCAAGGGCTCTGGCAAACAACGCGGCAGCGACCTGCGCTACGATTTGGAAATCTCGCTCGAAGAGGCCGCGCGCGGCGTCGAGAAGGAATTGGAAATCGAGCGCTACGTCCCCTGCGAACCCTGCGGCGCAAAAGGCAGCAAAGGTTCTGGCGGCGTAAAAGTCTGCTCAACTTGCGGCGGCCGCGGCGTCGTCGCGAGACAGGCCGGCATTTTCATCCAGCAATCGACCTGCCCGGAATGCCGAGGCGCGGGTGAGACGATTTCCGATCCCTGCAAGGAGTGCAAAGGCGACGGCCGCGTCCAGCGCGATAGCCGCATCAAGCTGCGCATCCCGGCGGGTGTCGATACCGGCACGCGTCTGCGTTCCTCAGGAAATGGCGATGCCGGCGTCCGCGGCGGGACGGCTGGCGATCTCTACGTTTTCCTCCATGTCCGCGATCACGATATCTTCGAACGCGACGACTCGGATCTTTTCTGCGAGGTTCCCCTGCCCTTCACGGTCGCAGCCCTCGGCGGAGAGCTGAAAGTCCCATCGCTCGACGGCCAATCCTCAATCAAAATCCCCGTCGGCACCCAAGGCGGCACCGTTTTCCGCCTCCGCGAAAAAGGCATGCCCTCGCTCTCGAACGGCCGCCGCGGTGATCTGAACGTCCGCGTGCAAGTGGAAGTCCCCACCAAGCTCAATCACGAACAGCAGGAAAAACTGCGTGCGTTCTCCGAGTCTATCGGTGATCACAATTCCCCGATGCAGGAAGGTTTCTTCCAGAAGGCGAAGCGGTTTTTTGATCTGTAGTCTCAGAATCCAGAGGCAAGAAACAAGAATACAGAGAAGAGCCTCTTCTTCCTCTTGATTCTTGATTCCGGGCTCTTGCATCTCAAAAATCCCATGGCCCGCTTCTATCTACCACCTGATTCTTGGCTGGTAGATCCGGCGCTCACTGGTGATGAGGCGCGCCATCTTTCCCAAGTGCTGCGGACAAAGGCTGGGGAGACGATCACGGTGTTCGATGGACGGGGATGCAAAGCGGTCGCTGAGGTTTTGAGTGTTTCGCGCGACCGGGTGCTTTTGAAAATCGGTAAAATGCTGCATTCGACGAGCCCCATGCCCACCATCACGCTGGCGCAGGCGATTCCGAAGGGGAAAAACATGGATCTCATTGTCCAGAAATCCGTGGAGCTAGGTGTCGCGGCGATTCAGCCGCTGGTCACTCGTTATACTGTTGTCCAGCCGGGTGACGGAAAATCCGAAAAATGGCGGCGCAACGCGCTCGAAGCCTGCAAACAATGCGGTCAGGACACTTTGCCGGAAATCGCCGAGCCCTTGCCGTTCGGACGCTGGATTTCCACGCAGATCGACCAGCCCGGTCTCAAGCTGATCGCCTCCCTCGCTCCGGGTGCCCAGCCATTGCGCGACACACTTCTCCAGCATCCCGAAACGACAGAGGTCGCCTTGCTCGTCGGCCCGGAAGGCGATTTTTCTCCAGAGGAAACCACGGCAGCACTCGCCGCGGGGTTTCTACCAGTGTCGCTCGGATCGATCGTGCTGCGGGTGGAGACGGCCACGTTTTTTTGCATTTCCGCGCTGCGCTATCAGTTTGATCTTGATTGATTTGAGAGAATAACAGATTAACGGAGTTCTAAAAGGTTCAATGGTTGAATGTTTTTCGAAGGTTCCAAATATCGACTCTTCCGTCGTCATGAAACTCAAGTCCCTAATTTTACGTCAGGCTGCAGCGACCCTCGTTGTTGGTTTTCCAGGAATTTCGCAGGCGTGGCAGCCGGGGACCTACCCTGTGCCTCCGGCCCGGATGGTGAGTTCTGGATTTTCTGTAGATACCAATAACCGCAACGACGTGATCGCATTCTGGAACGCCGTTTACCTCGCATCCGAGGGTTATGAAAGCCGCGTAGGATGGAACGGAAACTACATTGGCACACCGGGCACGACATCGCTCGCCTTCGTGAATGACGTCGAGCGCCGCCTCAACTATTTCCGCGCGATGTGCGGAGTGCCGGCAAATGCCCAGCTAAACACCGGGTCCACGGTGGTGATCGACTCGACCGATCTTTTCAAACCGGTCTCTACTACCGTCAAGTCCGATGCTGCCCAGAAATCGGCGCTGATGTTAGTTCTAAACTACAATACTCTCACGGGAACGGACTTGGCGATCACGCACAATCCGATCAGTTCGTTGATCGGCTGGTCCACCGCCGCTTGGAATGCCAGTAATAAAGGCAATTTTGCCTTCGGGCCCTATGGTCCCGGGGCGATTAATGAATACATGGCAGAAGCCGCCACGACCGGGTCCGCCACTTCCGCTTGGAACTTGGACGCGGGTCACCGCAGGTGGTGCATTTTCCCTCGCGCCACAGATTACGCGACCGGCGACCAACCCGGCAGCTCGGCACTGCGCCCCGCATCGAACGTGCTCTACGTCATGCAGCGCCCTGAGGAATATGCGACGGGTGTCATCACTTCTTTCGTGAGCTATCCTTCCGCCGGTTATTTTCCTGCGCCGATCAATTCTCCTTTCTGGTCGCTGAGTTGCGCCGGTGCCGATTTCTCAGCCGCCACGGTAACGCTGAAAACGGCGAATAACATTACAATACCCGTGACCGTCGTCAGTCGGAAAACCGGCTATGGTGATCCGGCCATCGTCTGGCGGGTCGGGACCGATGCCGCAGCGAGGGCGGTTTTCAGCGACACCACCTATATGGTCCGAGTTGACGGGATTTCGGGTGTTTCGCTTCCGACGTTCTATGAATATCAGGTCACTCTGATCAATCCGGACCAACTGACCTCAAACCAACGGATCAGCGGGCCGTTAAAGGTTCCGTCCAATGCGACGGCGACCTACAATTTCACTCCACCGCCCGGCGCGGAATCCTTGCAGGTGGCAACTTTCATGCGGAGTGCCTCCACATGGACCGAGAACGCCGAAAATGCAGCCACCGCGCTCGTCATCGACGATACAGGTGCCAATTACCCCCTGATAACTGCGATGACTCCATTCCCAGGTTTCAGCGGAGTATCCGGCCCCAAATCCTTCCATCTCACCTTCCCTAACGCCTATGATCTCGTCGCCCGGGGCGTGCCGGAGCAATCCTTCGAGCTCGACCGGAACATCATCGCGAACTCGAAGGCCAAACTCAATTTCCTCTATCGCCGTGGCTTCATGACGACCAGCAGCCGTCTAGTGGTGGAAACTTCTGCGGACGACGGCGTCACTTGGAAAACTCTGGGAAGCCCGATAAACGGTGTCTCGAACAGCACTTTCGACGTGAAGGTGTCCAAGGTGAGCCTCACCCTGCCGCAGTCCTCCAATCCGATCCGCATCCGTTTCCGCTATTTCGCGACTAGCGGCGCAATTTACACCCACGACGTCGCACCGAAGTCACCTACGGGGATTTTCATCGACGAGATCAACACCACCAATTGCGATTGGCTGGAGCGAAAAAAGCAGAACACCGTGCCCGTTACCGCGAAGCAGTTCGTTTTCAAAAAGACCAGCGCAGGAGCGAAGCTGGTGAAGAACGACAAGTGGGTGCTCCGCCTAGAAACCAAGTTGGGTGGAAAATGGTTCAACGGCCCCCTCACGGCAGTCACGATCGCCGCACCCTAACCCTGCTCGCTACCGAAGAGCTCGCGTGAATCCACGTGAAGTGCGGTTTCTACGACTTTCCATTGTCGGTCCACGTTGAGGCAGACGGTGACGAGGGATTTCTGTGCACACGGCTCCGGGGAAATCATCCGGAGCAGGCGGCGGCGCATTTTCGTCAAGATCGCGCGTCCTGACGACGCTGAACTTGATCGCGCTGCGGGTGGAGACCGCTACGTTTTTTTGTATTTCCGCGCTGCAACCTCAGTTCCAGGCTGGTTGATTTGAAAAAAATGACGAAAAACGGCATTTGAAAAACGTTCAATCTTAGTATTGTAAAAAATTTCAGATTGTTTAATATTTCGGGGTCGTGAAAATCAAGGTCCCATTTTTGCCTCTGGCCGCCGCAGCGTTGGTTGCTGGTTTTCCAGGAATTTCGCACGCATGGCAGCCGGGCACCTATCCTACGGCACCGGCCCGCATGGCGAGTTCGGGATTTTCTGTGGATAATTGGAACCGCAATGAGGTGATCGCCTTTTGGCAGGCCGTTTATCAAGCGTCCGAGGGCTATGAAAGCCGGGTAGGATGGAGCGGAAACTACACCGGCGTCCCGGGAACGACTTCTCCCGTTTTCGTGAAGGACGTCGAACGCCGCCTCAACTATTTCCGCGCGATGTGCGGAGTGCCGGCGAACGTCCGGCTGAACACAGGCTCCAAGGTGGTGATCGATTCGACCGATCTCTTCAAGCCCTCCTCATCCACCGTCAAATCCGCCGCAGCCCAGCAGTCGGCACTGATGCTGATCCGGAATTTCAATCCTAAGACAGGGACCGATTTGGCGATCACGCACGATCCGATCAGTTCGTTGGTTGGCTGGTCCCCCGCCGCTTGGAATGCCAGCGCCAAGGGCAATTTCGCTTTCGGGCTCTATGGTCCGGGGGCGATCACAGAATACATGTTGGAAGCCCTCACGACCGGGTCCGCCACTTCTTATTGGAACTCGGACGTCGGGCACCGCCGGTGGTGCATTTTCCCGCCAGCCACGGATTATGCGACTGGCGATCAACCAGGCACCTCGGCGCTGCGCCCCGCATCGAATGTGCTCTACGTCTTGCAAAACGATGATGAATACCTGCCTGGGCTGGAAAATAACTTCGTAAGCTATCCTCCCGCCGGTTATTTTCCTGCTCCGATCAATTCTCCTTTCTGGTCGCTGAGTTGTGCCGATGCCGATTTCTCCCAGGCCACCGTGACGATGAAAACGGCGGACAACAAAACGATCCCTGTCACCAATATCAAACGGAAAACCGGCTATGGTGATCCGGCCATCGTCTGGCAGGTCCGGCCCGACGTCGCAGCGAGAAATGTTTACAGCGATACCACCTACAAGGTCCGCGTTGCCGGGATTTCGGGAGAATCGATTCCGACGTTTTACGAATACCAAGTCACCCTGATCAACCCGGACCAACTGACCTCAAGCCAAATGATCAGCGGACCGCCCAAAGCGCCGTCCAATGTCCCGGCGACTTATAATTTCAATCCGCCACCCGGTGTGGAATCCCTACAGGTTGCGACGTTCAAGCAGAGCACCGCCCAGTGGACCGAGAACGCTGAAAATGCATCTGCCGCGCTCATCATCGACGATACGGCCGCCAATTACGCCTTGATGACGGCGATGACTCCGTTCGCAGGATTCAGCGGAATATCCGGACCCAAGTCCTTCCATCTCACTTTCCCAAACTCTTACGACCTCATCGCCCGAGGTGTGCCGGAACAATCTTTCGAGCTCGACCGGAACATCATCGCGAACTCGAAGGCCAAACTCAATTTTCTCTACCGCCGTGGATTCATGACGACCACAAGCCGCTTGGTAGTGGAAATTTCTGCGAACGACGGCCTCACTTGGAAAGCTCTGGGAAAACCGATCAGTGGTATCTCCAACAGCACTTACGACATCAATGTTTCGAAAATGCGCCTTGCCCTGCCGAAGTCTTCCAGCCCGATCCGCATTCGTTTCCGGTATTACACGACCGGGGGCGCGATCTACACCCACGAAGCTGCACCTAAGTCACCCACGGGCATCTTCATCGACGAGATCAGCACCACCAACTGCGATTGGCTGGAGCGGAAAAAGCTGAATACCGTGTCCGTTGCCACCAATCAGTTCGTTTTCAGCAATACGAGCGCAGGAGCAACGTTGATAAAAAACGACAAATGGGTGCTTCGCCTAGAAACCAAGCTGGGTGGAAAATGGTTCAACGGCCCTGTCACGCCTGTCACGATCGCCGCACCCTAGATGGGCTCGGTGCCGAAAAGCTCGCGTGAATCAACGCCCGATCCGGTTTCTACGACTTTCCACTGCCGGTCCACATTGAGGCGGACGGTGGCGAGGTGTTTCTGGGACCACTCCTCGGGAGAAATCATCGAAAGCAGGCGGCGGCCGCGCATTTCATAGAGATGGTAAGTCTGGCCGACGATGGGCTCGAACTGGATGTCCGCTTCATAGACGAGCTTGTTCCAGTTGAAGTGGTCGATCGTCTGAAGGTAAACTTCGCGAATTTCCTTAAGCTTCTGCTGGAGTTCCCTCTCGACCTCGGAAATGCCCCGGGATTTGAACGAGGTGAGATCGTTCGGAATAATCGGAGGACTCAGGGTGGAGACGGGATAGGGCAGGAAGGCCCGCGATGGCTTGGATTCTGGCTCGGACATGTGGGGGTGGAGTGGAAAACGAGGATGTCGGCGAGTCTGTCGCGCACGATTCCGGTCTGGGCAACAAAAAAACCGGGAGGCCACGAATAGCCTCCCGGTTGGTTGATTTTCAGACGGTCAAATCCAGCTTATTTCTTTTCCTTCGGGTTGACGATGGTAGGAACCACGCCTATTCCCCAGACGGTGTCATCGCCGGTTTGCAGGAGGTTCTTGCCGCCGCCGAGTTGAGCGAGCTTAGTGGTTTTCAGGATCGGCACCGAGGTGACGCTGTTGTCGATCTTCAAGAGAACGGCTTTGCTGTCGAACATGTCCGAGTCGAACTGACCAGCTGCGAACGGAAAAGCCAGAGGAGCCATGATGATCGGACGGGCAGGATTGCCAGCGGTGCTGAACGCGCTCGCGGTGTTGAGCAGATAACCGAAGCCAACTTCGCCTTCAGCAAGTGCATTTGCAGCCGTGTTGAAAACGTTGTCAGGCTTTTTACTGAAGCCCGTCTTGCAATAGAACATCGATTCCGATTGAGCAATTTCCGCTGCCATCAACTGGCGGAAGTAATCGTTGGAGGAGTTACCATCTAGGGTGAGCACCGAACCGGTGTTCTCTTTGACGGTAGGGGCGGTGGTCGAATCCGGGAAACTGCCGTAGGCCGTTTCAAACTCGAACAAGGCGAGTCCGATCTGGCGGGCATTGTTCACGGCTTCGGTCTGGTCAGCCTTCTTGCGCTGGCGGATCACCATGGGGGCGGTGAGACCTGCAAGTGCTGCGATGATGACGATAACAACGAGGAGTTCCACCAGGGTGAAACCACTGCGCATTCTTGTGTTCATTTTCATAGGTTTAGTTATTTTATTATTTGTATGATTGGGGCAAATCGCCCCGTTTTTATATAATCCTTTCACCGTGAGGCGAAAAGACTGTTTTCAAACTACTCTCGCCAGAAGTGGACGCAAGAAGGAAGTTGGAAAGAATTATTTTACCTTCGCGAAGCAATACCGCTCGTTTTCGGAGCCAGTTTTTTGTTCGCGTTGCGCCGGAATCCATCCAGCAGCTTGTATTCGCCCGAAGTGATCGGGTATGGCCCGGCGAATTCGACCGACCGCCGGTTGTCCGGCCGCGTCCGGCAAGCGAATGCTTGGCGGCTGGAAAGGTAATAGAGGATGAAATAGTGTCGCTCCCAGTTGCCTGTTTCCGCGAGGAAATCCGGGGTGCCATGTTTCTTCACAAACAACGCAAGGTCGGGATAGCTAGCTGCCTGAGTCTGCAACCGCTCGTAGCCAAACGAAGGCGGCTCCTCTCTCACCAGCATGATCTGGTCTTTCGCCAGCGCCGCCTGGCTGCCCGGGATCAGCGGATATTCCACAACTCCGCACGAGACCGAAAGCAGGCATGCCGCCATGGACCCAAGGACTGTTCTCATCGTCGCCACCGTTTTGATTGATTAGAAATTCATGCCACGATTGCGTACCCGATCGCCTTGGATGATCGCCTCGATCTTGCTTACGTTCGGCCGGTTTCCTTCGGAATCGACGAAAAACGCCGTTTCCATGGGCACGAGGAACTCGACTGCGGAATTGATGCCCACCAGCGCGCCGTGAGCATCCACCACCGGCCCCCCGCTGTCACCCGGCTGGAGCGGCAGGTCCATCTTGAATTTGCGCGTGCCGGTGAACGCCCCTTCCGGAGCCAAAGCCGTGCTCAGTTTGCCTTCACTATTTTTGAATCCCGTGGAAATCCCGCCGTGGATGAGCGAAGTCCCAACTGGCAGCCAGCGCTCGGGCGGCGTCCATTGATAGTAGAATGGCGTCTTCACCGGAATGTGCAGCAGCGCCAGATCAGACGACTCGGACCGCCAAACAACGCGTGCCCTCGCCGGTGCCAACCGTCCGCCCTGCCCGTAGATCAAGAAAACATTCCGCCCAGCCATGCGAGACAACACGTGGTCCGCCGTCAGAAAATAGCCATCGGGAGTGATCGGTGCCGCAGATCCTCCATCAGCATCCTCTGGGGCTTGCGAGGTGACGAAATTCCGGCTCACCCAGCGGCTGAGATCCCTGCGATCCGTCACCACCACCGCACTCACCCGTTGGGCGACGATCTGCCGCGTCGAGTGCGAGGCCGCCAGTTTTTCCGGTGGAGGGGGAACCGCGCAGGATTGGCAAAAACAAGCGAGCAGCGCAAAACCCGATATCCGAAAAAAAATGTCCATCCGCGCAAACAAAAGCACAGGTATTCTCATCCGTCACACTTGATTTCAAGATTCGTCCAACAATCTCCCGATCACCCGTCGGAACGGCGACGGCATCGCCAAGTCCATCACCGCATCCGCTTCCTGCCAGACCTCCCCCTCTCCCGGGGGAAATCGCTTTTGCAACGCCGCACCATCGTGCACCCGCAGCGTCACCCGATAGCGAGTGATCGTGTAAAAACTCTCATCCAACAACGGCAGCGCGGAAATTTCCACCGCCTCACGCGTCGGCAGTTTCCACAAACCCTCGCGCCGCTTTCCGCCCTCGCGGTGGAGCAGCAATCTCCCCTGCCCGTCGCGGATCCACAACGCGTGTTCGTCCACTGCGCTGACCGCTGTCTTCTGCTTCTTCACCGGCAGGGTTTCCGGTTCCCGGGTCTTGCAGAAACCCGCTACCGGGCAGCTCAGGCAATCCGGCACACCCGGCCGGCAAACCGTCTGCCCCAGCTCCATCAGCGCCGAGTTGTAAATCCGCGGTCGCTCGGGATCCGCCAGCGCCTCCGCCCATTCCCACATCTGTTTGTGCCCTGCCGTATCATCGACTGCTCCGGAAAAATCCATCACTCTTGAGAGCACCCGCGCCACATTTCCATCCACCACCGCAGACGGCAAATCGAACGCAAACGCCCGCAGCGCACCCGCCGTGTATCTTCCCACCCCGGGTAGTTTCATCAAAATCTCCAGCTCGTTCGGGAAAGCTCCGCCATGTTCCCCGATCACCGCCCGCGCCGTTTCACGCAGCATCCTAACACGTCGATAGTACCCCAGTCCCTCCCACGCCTTCAGCAACCGGTCGTCCTCCGCCGCCGCCAACGATTTCACATCCGGAAACGTCTCCAGAAACCGCGAGTAAAATCCCCTGCCCAGCACCGTTGCGATCTGTGTCTGTTGGAGCATCACCTCGGAAATCAAAATCGCATACGGCTCCCGCGTCCGCCGCCAGGGGTAGTCCCTGCCGTTTTTCAAAAACCACACCGCCAACGCATCACGGAACGCCGCCCGGCTTTTCATCGCATCGCTCTTCAATTTCGGCTTCAACATCCTAGCGCAGGTTCATGGATTCCAGGCTCCGCGCAAATGCGAAATTGCCGAAAAACTCGCGGCGCCAATATCTCCTTCAAGAGCGACATTGCCAATTCCGGATCGGTCATTCCGCTGATCCACCCCTTCGCCGCCGTTGGGTCAGAAGATGCCCAATTAGCATTAACACGCCGCCTTCATTCCCATCAGCGGTTGCCCCTGCCGGAATTTAAAGCAGGAATCCCACCGGCGGCGTGACGCTGGTAGCGCTGTAAAAACGCGCGATGTTCGGCAGCACGAGCGGCAAGTTGGTTTTGGAAACACCGAGCCAAAGCGCCATTTCCGCGAAGAACTCGTCCACACTCGTCGTCGGGATCAATCGGCCGCGGCCGACGTCGAGCAGGCTATCCTGATAGAGATCCGGGTAGGTGCCATAGATTTGTCTGCCCTTCACCTGGCCGCCGAGCACGAACTGGTTGCCGCCCCAGGCGTGGTCGCTGCCTTGGCTGTTCGAAGTGAGGGTGCGCCCGAAGTCCGAGGCGCTGTAGAGCACGACTTCGTTCTCCGCTCCAAGTGCGACGAGCGTGTCGTAGAAGGCTTTTACCGCGCCGTTCACGATGGGCAGCATCGCTGCCTGGTTCGCGATGAGACCGCTGTGATGGTCGAAGCCGCCGTAGTTGATGAAAAACGTGTTCCGCCGCTGGCCGAGCCCGTTGCGTCCGGCGATCGTCTTCGCGACCATTTTCAACTGGTCCGCCAGACGACTCGAAGGCCACGCGACACTGGCAGGCAGGCTGACCGTGGTGGCCGCGGTGAACGCATCGTAAGCGGCGGTCGCATCCTTTTTCGACTTCGCGAAACTCTTCTGGAAAACGTTCTGATATTCGAGCGCCATCTGGCTGTCGAGAGCGGCACTGCGGATCTGTGTGAGCTGCTGGTTCGCGAGATAAGCGGAGTTGTAGCCGGTCATGCTATCAGCTCCGGTTTCGCGGATGGCGTATTCGGCGATGGTATTTCCTGCCTGCCAGACGTTAGATCCATCAAGCGAGATGTTCATGGAAAAACGGTTCTCGGTGTTGAGACTCTTCAGCAGATCCGCCATGCGCCCGCCCCAGCCGATGCCGCTGCGGTTATCCGGGATGGATGTCTGCCATTGCTCGATCTGGTCGGAGTGGGAAAACAACCCGAGCGGCAGTTTCTGGCCGGCGTTGTATTGCATCTTCGTGACGTGCTCCACCAGCGTGCCGACATTCGCGACGAACGCGAGCTTCCCGGATTCAAACAAAGTTTGCAGTCCGGGCAGCGCCGGATGCAGGCCTAACGGACGCCCGGCATCAATGAGCGGGTTGATCGGCAGAAGTTGGTTCTCCGGCAGTGCGATGCTTTGCCGGATGTCCGAATATTCCTGATAAGCCGCGCCACGCGGGGCGAGCGTGTTGAAAGAGTCGTTTCCCCCGCTGAGGAAAAGACAGACCAGCGCCTTGTAGTCGCCGGGCCCTTCGTCCGCGGCGGCGCTGCCCGCGAGGCGGAGGTTCAGCAGCGTGTTCATGATCGGCAGGGCGCTGATCAGGGCGCAGTTAGCCTGCCCTAAGAAGCCGCGGCGGTTGATGAAATTCGTGCTCATGGTTTCTAACGTAGGATGCAAAACTCGGGCGAGGTGAGGATCAGATAGACAGCAAGGTTGACCCGCTCGGTCTGCCAATTGCCCGTGACGCTGGAATCGACCCGCAGCAGCGCCTCGCGGATCGACTGGAACTCGCGCGGGGAAAGACCGCCACAAGTCAGGTGCAGGTCGAGCCGGCGAATGAGCGCGTCGATGTCACTACCGGCGAGCACCGTTTCTCGGGTAAAATTCGGCCGCACAGTGCGCGTGGAGTCGGCAGTACCCCAGCGGTGGAGGTCGCGGTTGGTGATGGAGTTGTAAAAATAGTTAGGCGACGAGACTGCCGTGGTGGCGTTGAGGATTTGGAACTCGGGTGCCACCAGCCCCGCCTCACCGACCGGGCCTGGTGGCAGGTAGTTGGGCGAGTAGAAATTGAACACACTCGGCGAGTTGTAGGGCTGCTGCTGTTGGTCGAAGTTGAACTGCGCGACTTGATAGAAATCGACGCCGGAGGATTTCGCATTGAACGCACGGCCATAGTTCACGCAGCGCAGGAACGGCTCACGCGGTTTCCCCCAGTGCGGATCCGTCAGTTTCGCGCCGTCGCGGGCTTCGGGATCGAGCAGGATCGCCTTGATGAACGCTTTCATGTCCCCACGCACGCCTGAGCCATTGTCCGCAAAAACAGCGGCGACGCGGCCAATGTAAGCGGCGCTTGGATTCGACGTGACCAGCCGCTGGATCAGCTGCCGACCGATGAACGGGCCGACGTTCGGGTGATTGAAAAGATTGTCGATGGCCGCGTTCACATCGAGCATCGTGGCGGTGCCGGCATCCGGGTTACTGGCAACGCGGGCGGGCAGCGAAAGGCCATTCAACAAACTTTTCGGCGCGAGGTCATGCCAGGCATCGTAGCCGCGCATCGGGACGAGCCACTTGGGAGGATTCGGATAGACCTCGAAATTCGTTTCGGACTGCGGCCCGTAGCTCAGACCCGTGAAGACGCGGGCAAAGTTAGTAATATCCACGTTGGTGTAGGTCGGGATCGGCTGGTCGGTGACCAGATCGAGTTTTTTCGTGCCGTCCTGATTGAGTTCCCAAAGTCCGATGGAGAAAAGCTGCTGCACTTCGCGGGCGAAATTCTCGTCCGGAAAGGTGTTCGTCGCCGGATTCCCCTTCTTGTTCTTCACATGGCTCAGATAGAATCCCATGACAGGATGAGTGGCGACGTCGAATAACAGATCACGGTAGTTCCCGAAAGCATTGCGGACGAGCATGTCGTAGTAGTTCGACATGCCACGGTATTCCACCGCCAACGTTTCCGGCCGATCGCTGACGGCGAAAATCTGGCTTAGACTGTAGGCGACCCGCTGCCTGACGGGATCATACTGCGCCGCCGGTCCGCCCGGATAGATCGCCACGGTGCCGAGCGCACGGTTCCACCAGGAGACCATTTTCGGATCGAGATACATCTGAGGAATGCTGCTCACATGTTCCACGAAGGGCTCATGATACTGCGGCGGAACGGCGAATTGCGCATCCAGCCAAGCGCTGAAACCTTGCGCCATCACGGTTTCCACGTTCTGCGGGATTTCGTTGGTGTCCAGCGGATCGTCCTGATCCGGACCAAACGCGGCCTGCACAAGAAATCGCGCCGCAGCCTTGGCCGAAGGGCCGCTGACAGCGGTTTCGTTGAGGATCGCTACGCTCGCTGTGTTCGGCGAGCCAATGGTGTAGCCGGTTCCCGCGCTAACTGTCAGATCGACCATTTCCGTCACTTCCGAGTCATCAGCATCCGCGATTGGTGAAATTTCCACAAATACCTCACGCTGCCCGGCCGCAAACGTCACGGAATTTCCCACCACCGATGCCTGATAGTCTCCATCTCTCACCGCCGTTCCGCCGAGAGTAAAATTCACCGTTAGGGGTTTCAATCCACCCGCCCTCCGCAATACCAGCACGGCGGGATCCGGCCAGCGCTCCGAACAGGTGTCGTCATAAACGGAAGCCGTGACCGTGCTCGGGTAGTTGAGCGCCGCTCCCACCCGTTGGGAATCCGTTTGGGAGTAGCGATCCGTATGGCTCTGGAATGGATCGTAGCCCAGGGAAATTTCCTCCCAATCATTCACCCCGTCCCCATCCGCATCCGCATCATTGATCCGCATGCGGAAAAACGCACTGCCATCCGCCTGCGGAAGTTGGAATGCCATCTGCGTTCCCGTGCCCGCCGCCACATCTCCGGTGGGCGTGAATGACGTTAGATCGGCGGAGGAAAGCAGCGCATAATGTTTTCCTTTCAGGCCCGGCCACAAAAACGTCGGCATTCCCGCCACGAAATGCATTGCCATTTCCGGATGCGAGCCTGCGTCCTTCGGATTCGTGCCCGCGTTGCTCTCCGCAGCGTTGCTCCACCCGTCCGCATCAAAGTCACCGGATGCCGTCAGGCCGGATGCGTTGAAGAGCATTTCCCAAACGTCACTCTGCTGGTTAGCATTTTGATCCAGTGCGAAAACCACCGACACGCCGCTCAAGACGACGGCGTTGATCGTGAAAAAAATCCCGTTCATCAGGCTGTGAAGGCTGCATGAAGGGGACGTGAATTCAAGCAAACCTTTTCAGCAATCCGCGAATCAGAGATTTGCCTTCCAGCATGGATTGGCGACCTGAATGACACGGAAGGAATACGTAGCGCTCTTGTCATCGCTCGGATAAGTCAAACCGGTGCTGGCCAGTGCGGCGAGCACAGCGATGACACCACGCTCAACGACCAGAAACGGGATTTCAACAAAGGCATCGTGAATCTCGGACTGGAGCCCTACAAACCGCTCATGCAAGCCATGTCCGAAGTGAACCACCAAGTTTATTCCCTCGCGGATTAGTTCGACAGCAAAGCAAAATGATACAGTCAGTGTTCCGCCTTACTTTATCGCTTTGCGGCGTCGGCCTCGATCCAGCTCCAGAGATTTGCTAAGCCGGTTTTCACCGCATTCTTGTTTTCTGAGAGATCGCCGCCGGGGGCGTGTTTGCCGAAGAGATAGAATTTAATCTTCGGCTCGGTGCCGGATGGGCGGACGGCGAACGAGCGGCCGTCTTCAAGATCGACGAAGAGCATTTTCTCCTTCGGCAGTAGGTCGCCTTCTTGGTCGAAAAGGTCTTGTTTTGCAAAGTCGCGGACGCGAAGGACGGCGGAACCCTCTACTTCGGTCGGCGGTTTTTCGGCGTAGGAATTGGCGAGTGCCTGAATCTTCGCGGCACCGTCAGCGCCTTCCATCACAAGAGATTTGCCGATTTCCAGATAGTAGCCGAACTCGGTGTAGATATCGTCAAGCAGCTCGGTGAGGGTTTTGCCAACGGACTTCGCGTAAGCGGCGACTTCGGCGAACATGAGGGTCGCTCCGTTAGCGTCCTTGTCGCGGATGGCATCGGAGCCGAGGTAGCCGTAGCTTTCCTCACCGCCGAAGACGAAGAAGCGCGAATATTCGAGGCGGAGGGCGCGGGTCTGAGCTTCCGTTAGCGAACGGTAGTCACCCTTTTTGTCTGCTGGGATGGCCTCTTCGTATTTGCGGAGTTTACCAGCGATGTACTTAAATCCGGTGAGCGTATCGACGACACCGACGCCGAACCCATCGGCAATGGCGTGCTGAAGTTCGGTGGTGACGAAGGTCTTCACCAGCACGGCGCGGCTGCGGTTCGCGTTGGTAAGCCAGCCGAGCTCGAAGCAGGTTTTGAGACGATACCACGCCATCAACGAGCCGATCTGATTTCCTGTGAGAAGCACCATTTTTCCGGCGCTGTCACGCACGGCGACGCCCATGCGATCGGCGTCTGGATCGGTGCCGATGACGATTTCCGCACCGGATTTTTCCGCGAGGTCGATGCCCATCTGGAGAGCGGGGCCGTTTTCAGGATTCGGCGATTCCACGGTAGGGAAACGGCCGTCTTGGATATCTTGTTCCGGAACAGTTAGAACATCAAAGCCGAGACCGCGGAGCATCGGGACGTTGATATGGCCGCCGGTGCCGTGGAGGTTGGTGAAGACGATTTTGGTGGCCGCGCCTTCGAGGAGCTTGGGCTGGAGCAGCAGGGTTTTGAGCCGCTCAATGTAGATCGCGTCCATTTCCGCGCCGAGGATGGTGATCGTGCCGCGCTCGGACTCGGGGACGGATTCGTATCGCTCGCTGGTGATGGCGTTTACCTCATTGATGATGGCCGTGGCGTGCGGATCGACGATCTGCGCGCCATCATTGAAATAGGCTTTGAAGCCGTTATCGTGGGATGGATTGTGCGAGGCGGTGAGGACGACGCCTGCATCTGCGCGGAGTTCCCGGACGGCGAACGAGAGCTCGGGGGTGGCGCGTGGGCCGTCGAAGAGATAGGCATCGCAGCCAAGGTCAGAGCAGGTTTTCGCGCAGAATTCCGCGAAGTCGCGCGAAAAATGGCGGGTGTCGTGAGCGAAGACGAGGACCGCTCTGCGGCTCGGCCCGGCGAATTGTTTCGCGTAGGCGATCAGCCCTCGGACGGCGCGGCTGACATTGTAGAAATTCATCGTCGCGGTGCCCACGCAGGGATGCTCGGGGCGATCGTTCGGGCCGCCTTTTCCTTGCTCGGCGTTGGTCACCACCTTGCCGATCGTCCGTCCACGCAGACCGCCGGTGCCGAATGCGAGAGTTTTGAAAAAGCGGTCGTTCAGTTCTTCCCACGCCCCGGCATCCACCAGTTCCTGGACGGCCAGCGGCGCGATCGCGCTGGTCGTCCCGCCGAGCAGGGCGATGATGTTGCATTTTGCGGATTCTAGCAGGCTGCCATTGGCAACGGCGGTGGCGAGGGGGTCGGTGATGGCACTCATTTCAGACCGCAGCGTAGAAGGAATCCGGTTCATGGCAATCCCGGTCGTTACGGATTTCACCAATGACCCGCCCGATACTTCCGCTTGACTTGCCCGCTCCACAATTCGAAACAGCACCTGTGAAAACCGCCCTCTGCCTGATTGCCATGATGTTCTGCCTGGCTCGCCTCGACGCCTCGGTCTTCGGACTGAATGGCGATTTGACGTGGAATATCACCGAGCCGCAATGCGACTTCAGACTGAAGGGCGACCTCAAGAATCTCGGCGGAGTGGGAACGGGCGTGATCAAATTGGTCCTCTGGGCAACTAAAGCCCCCTATCCGTCGGCCGGCTACAACGTTGCTGAAATCACTCTCGGCCAACTCTCCACCGGCGAACCATACAGTGATTTCACGGTGAAAACCAAATCCCACGTGCCCTTCATCAACGATACTTTCTATTTCACCATCGCCGTCGTCGAATACACCGGGACGATGTGGAGAAACGTCCTGCTGGTCCCCACCGGAACCAAGGCGCTCTTCAATGGCGATTTCGTGGAACAGGAGAAATGGATCTTCCCGATTGCCCCGGTCGTCGCCCCGCCCGAGTCGATCGGGAATGGCGACGTCATCAAATTGCTCGAACGGGCGACCGGGGAGTTTAACAAGTTTCCACTCGGTTGGCGGGAGCAGATCACACTAACCGCGACAACTTCTAACAAAATGGATTATGTGACCAAGTCGAGGGATGCGACTGTCCGTTATGAATATTCGGTCAATACGGCCAAGTATAGGAACAAGAAAGTTTCATCCGGCAAACTGGTCCTGACTGCTGGCGATATCGACGATCCCACATTCAAGAACACGATCAGCCTGTTCTTCCAAGGTCCGAACTACGGGACCTACAAGAGCGTCGTGTCGGGGACCTTGTGGACCGGCACCATCCTCACCTCGGCGGGCACCTGGGGCACCTTCAAGCTTCAGTGACGGGTGCCACGCGGCTTTGAGAATAACAGCCCGGCAGTCGGCGTGAGCCGCCCGTAGATCCTCCGCCATGCTCCACCTTCTTCAAAAATCCGTCGCCAAACGGGCCGCTCTGCTGGATTCCGAAACCAACGCCGTCCGCCTCATCGATGGCAGCGGCGACGGCTTGCCTGGGCTAATTCTTGAAACTTACGCGAACCAGTGGCTGGTCTCGACCACCGGCGATCATCTCGCCCCGGCAGTTAGGGAATGGATCCGCGACCAAGGGGTTTCCTGTTATTGGAAACGGCTGGACCAACATCAGAAAGAGTCTCCGTCGCATCTGGCGGGACCGGAAGTAACAGAACCGTTCCTGATCCTGGAAAATGGCATCGCTTCGGAAATCTCCTTTCAGTCCGGTTACTCGCAGGGGATCTTCCTCGACCAACGCGACAATCGCGCGGAAGTCCGACAGCGCATGGCTCCGGAAAAGCGCCTGCTCAACACCTTTTCCTACACCGGAGCTTTCTCCGTGGCCGCCGCCATGGCAGGTGCGGAAACCACTACCCTCGA
This sequence comes from Verrucomicrobiales bacterium, assembly GCA_038237425.1. GTDB lineage: Bacteria > Verrucomicrobiota > Verrucomicrobiia > Verrucomicrobiales > Akkermansiaceae > Luteolibacter. Next base: position 16,212 of record JBBRYQ010000053.1, on the reverse strand, counting down.
TCTATCACAACCGTATCTCGACTGGGCGAAACGGAATTTCTCCCACAACGGCCTCGATCCCACCGCCCATCATTTCTGCAAGGGCGACACTTTCCACTGGCTCCGTCGCTTCGCGAAACAGGGCCGCACGTTCGACGGCATCGTGCTCGATCCGCCGACGTTCTCGCGCGATGAAAAGGGCAAGGTCTTCCGCGTGGAGGAAAACTTCGGCGAGCTCGCCGCCCTCGCTGCTAGAATACTGGCGCCCGGTGGCTGGCTGCTCTGCTGCACGAACTTCCGCCGCATGACGCCCATCGAGTTCGAGCGCCAACTCCTCACCGCCATCCCCCGCCGCCTGAATGCCCGACACGTAGAGATGCCGGAGGATTTTACCGACGTTTCCTATCTGAAATCGGTCTGGCTGGAGTGAATACTATCCGGGTTGGTCTGTGATTTCCGCCACCGGATTTCCGCACGACCAGCAGGTGTCGAAGTTCCCGGGATTCGTCTCGCCGCAGGAACCGCACTTGATTTCAAGATCAGCGTTCTCCTGATTCGCCGTCAGATGCTCGCGGATGAACTTTACGGCAGGAGCGTAGTCCTCGTCATTCAGGACACACAGCGCCGGGAAAAACTCGGGAATCGGAATTTCGGTTAGCCCGGAGCCAGTCAGGTATTCATTCCGGATCAAGGTGGCAATCCCGTAGTCCTGCAACACCGCCTTGTAATAGCTGACTCGCGTGATGTCCTGCTCGCGGAAGAGTTCCTTCATAATGAATACCACTATCACACTTCATCCGTAAGAATCCAGCAGAACGATTCACCGCCACCGCCTTTTATTGATTCGCCTGCTTGGAAAAACCAGGTTGAATGGCGCAGCAAAACGATTTCAATGCGAGTCATCATTTACACCATCGGCAGCGCGGGGGACGTGCATCCGTTCATCCGTCTGGGACTGGCCATGAAGGCGCGTGGGCATGAGGTATATTTGATCACCAGCGGTCATTTTAAAAGTTTGGTCGAGCGGGCTGGTTTCGGATTTCGCGAACTGGGATCGGCGGAGAGGTTTCAAACAGTGCAGAATGATCCTGATCTTTGGCATCCGGTGAAGGCACTGCCGACGGTGGTGAAACACGCGGTGGACCCGAGCTACGAGCCGATCCTGGAATACGCGAGAGAACTTAACATACCGGGAGAAACGGTGATGGTTTGCAGCTCGCTGGCTTTTGGCGCAAGAAACGCAAGCGAACTGTTGGACATACCGATGGTCACCGTGCATGTGGCTCCGTCACTTTTTCCTAGCTGTTATCGCCAGCCGGTTGTGCATGGCATGGTCTTCGGTCAATCGGCGCCGCGGATTCTGAAAGCGCTGCAATGGAAGGTCGCGGGCAAGGTGCTGGACGCGCTGGTCTGCCCGGAGCTGAACCGTTTCCGGCAATCGCAAGGCCTGCCGCCGGTAGCGAACATGCTGGCGGAATGGTGGCACTCGCCGGACCGGGTGATCGGGCTTTTTCCTATATCCCGTTCAGCGAGGTGCTGCCCCGGTCGGCGGCGCTGGTCTATCATGGCGGCATCGGCACCTGTGCGCAGACCTTGCAAGCAGGCATCCCGCATCTCGTCCAGCCGATGGCGCACGACCAGCTCGACACGCTCAGCCGCGTGAGAGATCTCGGCGTGGGCGATGGCATTCATCCCAAGCACTTCAAGGCCAAGCGCATCGCAGAGCTGTTAGAGACGCTGCTGAAAAGTAAAACAGTGAAAGCCCGGGCGAAGGAAATCGCCGGGCGCTTCGGGGCAACGGACTCGATGGAAAAAACGTGCGAGCTGATCGAGCAAGTGCTGGCGACCTGATAACAATCCTGCACCCGGATTTTTCCTGATGTAAAAGTAGCTGAATCCGGCCAACCAGAGGCATCGATCCCCAGCTTCGACGACGCGCGGAAGCGGCGGAAGAGCACGATTCTCCCACGGGCTGCGGCCAAGGTCGGGATGTCTTCACCGAGCGACCATAGCGCGGGATTTTTCGCAGTATAGATGGCGAAGGTCAGTTTCTGATCGGCGATGCCATGATAGATGGAAAATGAATCGTTCAGGTGTCGGCAACGGATGTCGAGAAACCGCACACCTGCAGCGAGTTGTTCCGCGATGGAAAGGCTCTGGCAGCACGCAGTCCCCGGGATGGGCTCCAGCGTCGCCCCCGCATTGTGGGTGCCGGGGATGGAGAGTTCCGATAGCCGGCGCTTGCCGTCGAGATCGCGCATCCAGTCGTTCCCGGCGGCATAGACCCGGTCAATGAGCAGGAAGATGACAAAATGTCTGAGGAGCTTCATGGATTGGAGGCGGATCAAGGTTTTCATCGCATTCTCAGGAAAACTCTGACTGACTATTTGTCACACGATGATCGCTGACAAGCGGCTACGTTTCCGGTTCCTTCTCCCGAGATGAATCCTCTGCTCCCATCCAACGCCCGATTCGCCCGCGACCAATTGGCCGTCGGCTGCGAGACCATGGAGAACCTGCTCAACGGCCTGCTCGATTCCAAGGGCCGCATCGCCGAGGAAGTGCATGCGATCCGCAAGCTCGGGAAATCGCTGCGCGGCGGGTTCGCGTTGTTCCGGCTGAGAGGCGCGGCGAGGGAAATCCAAGCGATCGGGCGACTGCTGTCCGGTCCTCGCGACGCGGTATCACGGCTGAAAACGTGGAATCTTTACGCCCCGGAGGAGGTTGAAAATGTCACCGCTGCGATCGCCGGACTGCTTGACCAGCAAACACATTCCGCCGCGCGCCTGCCGCCACCGGAGACGATTGCCTGGTGCATCGAGCGCGTCGAAGAAGCCCGCAAGGCGTTGGCGGCGCTGGCTGAAGAAAATCTCGATGAAACGGTGGCGGTCACCCTGAAAAAACTTGGCAAGCAGGTTCGCAAACGCTGCCTGAATTTGGATCATCGTGCGGAGGAAGATTTCCACGACGCCCGCAAGGCGCTCAAAGCTTATCTCGGAGCGGTCGGATTTCTGCCGGAAGACACCGTTTCTATCGATCCCCGAATGGCGGAAATCGCCGAGCTGCTAGGTGATGAGAACGACATCGCAACCCTCTCGGCTTGGCTGGAAAACCACGGTTTCACGCCGATTTTCGCGCCGTCCCTGTGGAAACTGCTCAAGGACAAGCGCCGCAAGTTGCAAAAGCGGGTCATCGCCGACGCCGCCTGCCTGTTTTCCGCGGCCGCGGTCTGAGAGAAAGTTTGTGACGAACGAGAGTTGCGCGGGGGGCATTTTCCACTATTGGAGAGTGCGTCCGCGAGATTGCGCGGATTTCCAATCCCCCCCAGTCCCTCAACTCTTATCAAAATGTCCGCCCGCACCGATTTCCGCAGCCGTCACCTAGGTCCCGTTGGTTCTGAACGCGAGGAGATGCTCCGCGACACCGGCTACGCCTCGCTCAGCGCCCTCATCGACGCCGCCGTGCCTGCCGGAATCCGCATGGAAGGCACGCTCAGCCTGCCGGAAGCCCGCTCGGAGCACGAAGCGCTCGCTTGGCTGAAGTCGATCATGGGGAAAAACAAGGTGCTCAAGTCGTTCATCGGCCAGGGCTACTCCGGCACCCACACGCCGGGTGTCATCCAGCGCAACATTCTGGAAAACCCCGGCTGGTACACCGCTTACACTCCCTATCAGGCAGAAATCGCGCAGGGACGCCTTGAGGCGCTGCTCAATTTCCAAACCATGATCACCGACCTCACCGGTCTGGATGTTTCCAATGCCTCGCTGCTTGATGAGGGCACCGCCGCAGCCGAAGCGATGAGCCTCGCGCTCGCTGGAAAGCCGAAGGGCAAAGCAATCTTCGTTTCTGACAGATGCCATCCGCAGACGATCGACGTCATGGTCACCCGCGCGGAACCTCTGGGCATCGAGGTCATCGTCGGAGACTGGCAGAAATTCGAGCCTGCGGGCTGCGAGGGATTGTTCGCCGTCCTGGTGCAGTATCCGGACACTCGCGGCCGCATCGACGACTTTACGGAATTTTTCAAGAAGGCCAAATCCGCAGGCGCGGTGACCATCGCCGCTGCTGACATTCTGGCGCTAACGGTTTTGAAAGCGCCCGGTGAATTCGGCGCGGACATCTGCGTCGGCTCCTCGCAACGTTTCGGCGTGCCGCTGGGTTTCGGGGGGCCGCACGCCGGCTTCATGGCATGTGCCGATGCGCTGAAACGCAAGATGCCCGGCCGCCTCATCGGTGTGTCCGTCGATTCGCGCGGCAAGCCCGGCTACCGCCTCTCGCTGCAAACCCGCGAGCAACACATCCGCCGCGACAAGGCGACTTCCAACATCTGCACCGCGCAGGTGCTGCTCGCCGTGATGGCCTCGATGTATGCAGTCTACCACGGCCCCGAAGGACTCGAGCGCATCGCTAACCGCACTCATGCTCTCACCTGCGATCTCAAAGCAATCCTCGTCGCCAGCAAAGTTGAAATCGAGGACGGCGAGTTCTTCGATACCATCGTCGCCAAGGTGCCGCTCAAGGCGAAGGAAATTCTATCAAACGCCGCTGCGGCAGGAATCAACCTGCGCAAGATCGACGCCGATCATGTCGGTATCTCACTCGATGAAACCACTACCGATGCGGACGTCATCAGCATCGCCGGGTTCTTCGGCGCGGACCTCGGCGCCACTCGCAGTGATGCGGTAAGCTGACCAACCGGGGTTTCCAGAACCTCGCCATTCCTTGCACAGAAGGTTTTCAACAGCTATCACTCGGAAACGGACATGCTCCGCTATCTGAAGCGTTTGGAATCGAAAGATCTCGCGCTCAACGAATCCATGATCGCCCTCGGATCTTGTACGATGAAGCTGAATGCCACTTCGGAAATGATTCCGCTGAGCTGGCCGGAAGTTTCCTCGCTGCATCCCTTCGTGCCCGCCGATCAGAGCCAGGGTTATCGCGAGATGCTCTCCACACTCGAAGACTGGCTCGCCGAAGTCACCGGGTTCGCAGGCGTTTCCCTCCAGCCGAACGCAGGCTCACAAGGTGAATACGCCGGGCTGTTAGCCATCCGTCGCTACCACCTTGCGCGTGGTGATTCGCATCGGAACATCTGCCTCATTCCAGTTTCCGCCCACGGCACCAATCCTGCCTCCGCGGTGATGGTCGGCATGAAAGTGATCGGTGTGAAATGCGATGACAAAGGCAACATCGACGTCGCCGATCTCACCGCCCGCGCCGAGGAGCACCGCGAAAATCTCGCCGCGCTGATGGTCACCTATCCATCGACGCACGGCGTGTTCGAAGAAACCATCCGGGCCATCTGCAACATCATCCACGACGCCGGTGGCCAAGTTTACATGGACGGAGCAAACATGAACGCCCAAGTCGGACTCACCTCTCCTGGCCTCATCGGCGCGGACGTCTGCCATTTGAATCTCCACAAAACCTTCTGCATCCCTCACGGCGGCGGCGGACCGGGCGTGGGACCGATCGGCGTAGCAAAACAACTTCTCCCCTATCTCCCCGGTCACAGCGAGCTCGATGCCAAGGAGGGCGCGGTTTGCTCGGCTCCTTGGGGAAGCGCTTCGATCAACACGATTTCCTGGATGTATATCGCGATGATGGGTCCGAACGGACTTCAGGAGGCCACCGAAGTCGCGATTCTCAATGCAAACTATATGGCCAAAAAGCTCTCGCCCTATTTCCCCATTCTCTACACCGGTCACGACGGCCTCGTTGCCCACGAATGCATCATCGACGTCCGCCCACTATCAGATGCCAGCGGCATCACTGTGGAAGATGTGGCCAAGCGCCTGATGGACTACGGTTTCCACGCGCCGACCATGAGCTGGCCCGTCGGCGGCACGCTGATGATCGAGCCGACCGAGTCCGAATCGAAGGCCGAGCTCGACCGCTTCTGCGATGCGATGATTTCCATCCACGGTGAAATTTCCGCAGTCATCAGCGGCGAGTTGGATGCAAATGACAACCCACTCAAACACGCACCGCATCCCTGTGAGACGGTTTGTGGAAATGAATGGCCGCACGCCTACACCCGCGAGCAAGCGGCGTTTCCCCTACCCTATCTGCGCCAGCACAAATTCTGGCCGTCGGTCGGACGCATCGACAACGTGCACGGCGACCGCAACCTCATCTGCACCTGCGACAGCGTGGAAGCCTACGCCGCCACTGGAAACTGACCTCCATGCAATTGCCCTCACCTATCGACTGGACTTCCTGGCAGGGAGAAATCCTCGCCACCCTCATGTTCATCATCAAGGACGGGCAGATCCTCCTCATCGAGAAAAAGCGTGGGCTGGGAGAAGGGAAAATCAATGGCCCCGGCGGCAAGATCGATCCCGGCGAAACGGCGCTCGAAGCTGTCATCCGCGAGACGCAAGAGGAGCTCATTATCACACCGCACGCCCCACGGAAACTCGGCGAGCTGTGGTTTTCGATGTCGGATTATGCGGACATCCTGTGTCACGTCTATCGCTCCGACGATTTCACCGGCACGCCGACCGAGACTGATGAAGCTGCGCCCGTCTGGACCGACCTCGACAAGATTCCCTATCAACGCATGTGGGAGGACGACCGCCACTGGCTGCCGCTCCTGATCAATGAGCAATCATTTCTCGGACGCTTCGTTTTTGATGGAGAGACGATGCTCTGGAAGGACATGGACACCGACATTTCCTGGTAACGAAAAAGGCCGCCCCCCTCGCGGGAAACGGCCTGAATTTTTGGGTTTTGTGAATTTTTAATTAGAGGGATGCCTTCAACGAGGTGAACTTAGCCTTGAGTTGGGCGACTTCAGCTTGAGCCTTGGTGAAAGCCGATTGTGCGCTGGCGGCAGTGGATTCAGCCTTTTGAAGTTGCTTGTTCAGGGCGACGAGCGAGTTGAGCTTGGCACTGAAACCTGCGTCAGAGCCCTTATCTGCTTGTGCTGCCTTAGGAGCTTTCACTGCCTTTGCTTTGTTGCCCTTTTTCGCTGCCTTTGGTGCCTTCGGTGCGCCGGCAGCCTTGAGCCATGCCATTACCGTGAGAGGAGAAACACCAAATTTGGCGGCGGCGGTGCTTTGACCACCACGGCCGTTGGCGGCGTTGTAAGTCGCGACGAAATCGACGACTTCCTGCTTCTGCTCGGGAGTGTAGCGAGTGCCGACTTTCGACTTCTTCGCCTTCGGTGCTTTTGCAGCTTTAGGTGCCTCTGGCGCCTTCGGTGCGTTGGCGGCCTTGGCAGCCTTCGGTGCTTTTTTGACGATCTTTTTGCCAGGAGCAGCAACACCCGCGCCCTTCAACCAAGCGGCAACAGTGATCTGTGAGATGCCGAACTTCTCAGAAGCTTTGCTCTGACCACCGCGGCCGTTGGCCGTGTTAAAAGTGGTGACGAAGTCGATGACTTCCTTCTTTTGCGCGTCGGTATAGCGAACGCCTTTCACGGCTGATTTCTTTGCAGTAGTACTCATGTCAGGCGCAACTTAGTTTCAGAGGACCCGTAAGCAAGCTAAATCTGCAACCACTATATGAAGAAGAACTATGCGATCCCATCATCTATCCCTTTCCCAGAAATGATGTTCATCAATCCGCCACGATCATGCATGTCAGTAAGCCAGTAATCACAGCCTTGCTGAACCCGCGGGCGTGCTACCACCCCACCAAAGCCGACGAACAGATCGACATCAGGTTTGGTTTCCAGATCGGAAACGCCATCGCCTATCATCACTACGCGCTCGGGCAGAAATGCCTCTTTCCATTCACGAATGACCTCGTTTTTGCCGAGGTTTCGGGTGGTCGGATAATCCCTTCCAAAGTCTGTGTAGTCGCCATTTTCATCAAAATACAAAGGCACCGCCTCCACATGATCGATGCCGAGCAACTTTGCCAGTGGCAGAATCAATGGCGCGAATCCACCCGAAAGTATGACCGGCAACCAGCCATCGTTTTTCAATTCTCTAATGAACTCATCAACGCCAGGAACCAGGGTCGCCACATAAAGTGCGGCAACCTGATCACACAGCACCCGGTCCGGACGAATCATCTCCATCCTTCGTGAAAAAACTTCGTTGATCGGAACTTCGCCATTCATTGCGGCATGAGTGAGAGCCACGACCTGAGCGAAAACCTCATCGCCTTTTGCACGTCCGAGTTCGTCGATGCCTTCGATGGTCGAAAGTGTGGAATCACAATCGATGAACAATAATTTGCCGCGCTTTTGAGTCATTGGAAGAATTTCCACCTCCATACCTTCATTTGCCAGATTAAATAATTCGATCATTTCCGCATTGGCAAGCCGGACGCAACCACGGCTCGCAGGCCCGCCGAGCATGTCCTCACGGTTGGTCCCATGAATGTAAATATTTCGCCGCAGAGTATTGGCATTCAAGGCATCCAGGCCCTCCAATCGTAGGATGCGGGTGAGCACCAGATCGCCATCGCTCGTCTCACCCGGCGACCATTGTCCGACCGAGATGCGACTTTTGAAAATCGTGCCGCTGGCCTCGCCGTCGCCGATTTTTTCGGAAACCCGGAAGCGGCCCGTCGGCGTGCGGTAGGTGCCTTCGACAAATCCCATGCCTTTAGCAGAGGTGGAAATGCTGAACTCGCGGATACATACCCCCCCCTGAATCACCTTCAGGGTCTGATCATCCATAGAAACTTCGAGACGTGGTGGCAGGTTCATGCGGGAGAAAGAACTAACAAAGCATTGTGACCTCCCATGCCGTGGGAGAGTTTGTAAACTAGTCCGTTGGCGGCGAGCACCTCGGTGGGCAGAGAAAATCCAGCGGGTTGGTGGCGGTTCGGGAGATTCGGCGGTAGTTGCCCGTCTCTAAGGAAACGCGCAAGCATCACGCTCTCCAACATGCCACTCGCACCGATGGTATGGCCGGTGAATGGCTTGAGCAAATGGAGTGTCGGCTCGCGTCCGGCAAAGGCACGCGACAACGAGGCGGGATCAGCGATACCCTGCACAGCCGTGCCCGTGGCGTGAGGACAAACCGCAACGGGCGGACCGCAGAGTTGCACGGCTTTTTCTAAGAGCTCTGGCGTGCGACCACCGTCAGCGGGGATGCCGACGGGATCGCAGGCGTCCGAGTTACAGCCATAGTGAACGAGTTTCGGAAAATCACCGACTGTCATTTCAATAGCCATCGCTGCGGCTCCCTCGGCAGGGATGAAGCCCGAAGTTTCCGGGTGATAGGGATCGAGGTCCGATCGCATCGAGAGGATTCCGGACGAAGCGTAATTATCCAACAAGATCGGGACCAGCGGCAGATCCACCGCCACTGCTAGAGCTCGTGTGGCAAGACCGGAGCGGAGCATCATCATGGCGATGCCGATGGCATCGAGACCCGCTGCGCAGCCGCTGGCGAGAACGTGATTCGGTCCGGTGATACCGAATTCGATGGTGATAGCGGACGCTGGCTCGCTGTGGATCGTGTTGCTCGCAGCCATCAATTTGAAGGGCCTGCGCCCTGGCCATGGACTGAGCCAGCCCGCCGCATTTCCCCGGCTGGTGCCGACGACGAGAGCGGCGTCTTTAAGATCTTCAGCAGTCCATCCGGCATCGACGATCGCCTGACGCGCAACGTGCAGCGCAGCCATCGTCGCCGGGCTCCACTTGCGGTGGATGAGCAGTTTTCGCGGCTCGATCCAAGCTGCGGGCCGCAGCGCGTGCGGGCTTCCCCCACCTAACAATCTACCGAGTTTCTGAAACGGAACCCGCCGGGCGAGCACCGCCTCGTGGTGTGATCCGATATCAGCACCGAGAGCCGATAAGGCCCCGAGACCGGTGATAGAAAGTGCGGATAGATTGGCCACGTTTCGCGATGCTGGCATGCCTGCCTGCGCTTACAAGGTGATCTGCGCGCCGAGTTCGACGACGCGTCCTGGAGGAAGCTGGAAATAGGCCGTCGCCGGGGAGGCATTGCGCGCCATCACGGCGAAGAACTGCATCCGCATGCGGTCCATGAAGGTTGCCTTTTTGCCAACACCATAAGTTTCGCGACCGAGGAAATAGGTCGCTTTTCCAGGCTGGAAACGCGCCTGTTCCGGCATGCGTTGTTTGAGAGCGGTTGGCACATCGGGAGTTTCCGCGAAGCCGAAACGGAGCGTAGCGCGATGGACGCCGTCGCCGAGATCTTCGTAGTCGAGAATGTCGTCTGGGTTTGCCCGCGGCTGGTCGAGTGTCATCACGTGGAGTAGGATGACACGCTCATGAATGACTTGGTTATGTTTCAGGTTGTGCAAAAGCGCGGTGGGCACCTGTAAGCCTTTTCCGCTCATGTAGATCGCTGTGCCGGACACGCGGTGGATTTTTCCTTTGTGCAAATCCTTGATCAGCACATCGATCGGAAGAGAATCTTGCACAATCCGGATATAAAGGCGCTCACGGCCCCAGATCCAGATGAGCATGATGCCCATCACGCCACCGGCGACGACGAGTGGCAGCCAGCCCCATGGATAGATTTTCAATGCGTTAGCAGCAAGGAAGGCGCCATCGAGCGTTAGAAAGGATCCGGTCACCAAGCATGTCTTCAGTGTCGACCAACCCCACACAACACGCGCCGCTGAGAAAAAGAGCACGGAGGTGATGGTCATCGTAAGCGAAATCGCGATGCCATAAGCGCCCGCCAGTTTTGCCGAAGTTTCAAATGTGATCACCAGTAAAATGCAGGCAGCCGCCAGGATGTGATTGATCACCGGCACATAGACCTGCCCCATCGAGTGCTCAGAGGTGTATAAAATCCGCACGCGCGACAGACAACCGAGTTGCACCGCCTGAGTAGTGAGGGAAAACGCGCCTGAAATGAGCGCCTGACTGGCGATAATCGCGGCGCCCGTCGCGAGAATCGTGAGGGGAAGCTGCAGGAAATCCGGGGCCAGTAGGAAAAACGGACTCCGGATGGCCGTGCTGTCCGATGTCAGCAGCGCCGCTTGGCCGAGGTAGTTCAACACCAGCGCTGGCAGCACCACCGAGAACCATCCGACGCGGATCGGCTTCGTCCCGAAGTGGCCAAGATCTGCATAAAGCGCCTCGCCACCGGTCACTGCGAGAAACACCGCAGCGAGCAGCGGAAACGCGTGTTTCCATTCGCGGACGAGGAACGAAATACCTTCATGCGGACTCAGCGCCCACAGCACCTCAGGATGAAGCAAAATCCCGCGAGCCCCCAATAAAGCCAGCGAGCCGAACCATAGCAGAACGACTGGTCCGAACAATTTCCCCACCTGACCGGTGCCGAATTTCTGGATCGAAAACAGCCCTAACAAAATCAGCACCGATAGCGGCACCGTCCAGTGCTCCAGCGTCGGAGCGCTCACGGACAGACCTTCCACGGCACTCAATACGGAGATCGCCGGAGTCAGCATGCCGTCGGCATAAATCAACGCTGCGCCCGCGAGGCCAAAAAGAAGGATTTTCTTCGGGTCCTTCCCGCCGAGCTGCCGCAGCGCACCACGGATCAGAGTGGAAAGAGCAAGGATCCCGCCCTCGCCCTTGTTGTCTAGCTTGAGGATGATGAAGAGATATTTCACCGAAACCACCAACAGCAGCGACCAGACGATCAGTGACGCCGCACCTACGAGATTCGCCGGATTGATCGGCGCACCGTGATGGCCTGAGAAACACTCTCGAAACGCATAGAGTGGACTGGTTCCAATGTCGCCAAAAACGATACCCAATGCGGCTAGGGTGGTCACCGCCAACGGAGGATTGTGGCCATGGGGGCCAGCGTGTGAGTCATTCATCGTAGCGAGCGGATCGATCGCGCGGCGTTCAAATCATTTCCCAACACGCCTGACCAGCGAAATACGTGCCTGCGGACATACCGGTGAATTTCACTGACCGATCACAACCGTTCCACTTCTACCACTTAAGGCCTCACGATCGTGTATCCACCCGGACCACGCCTAAAATAAAAGCGGCCCGGCTGATCATCCCCTTGGAAAACCCATTAACCTCGGAGCATCTCAGTCGGACCGCCTGTTGTGTCGCAACAACCAAATGAAAAGCAAGGGTTGTGCCAAGTTTTTCTCTAGTTCTGCCTTTGGTGATTTTTAAAACGCATCGCACTGCAAATCTGAACAGTCCTCGCCAACAGAAAACTCGAAAAACGCAACAGCGACGGAGCGCGCCACAGGCCCACCAGCCAGCAAAGCGTCTGGCCGAATACCGCGTCCGTCTTTGTTCCCAGCAGCACCTACCAAGTGAGCCTGCCGATGTTTCAAGAACCCCTAACTAACAAGGAAGCGCTGCCAATCGGGAATTCCGTGGAGGTTGCGGATCATCACAGAAGCTGGCACCGCACGCGGCACTACTGGGCTGCGGAGCAAATGCAGCCCTGCCTCCTGTGGCAAGCGATCACCTTTGCGAGAGTTGATCTCGCGGTGCGAAAGCACGCAATTGCTCCAAGAAGAAGCACCGCCACGCGAACGCGGCACGACGTGGTCGATATTTCCCTCACCACGTGTCAGCTTCCTGCCGCTGTATTGGCAGACGCCGCCATCGCGCTCCCAGATTCCGCGCGCGCCGAAGCGCGGACGACAAAGCGGAACCTTCGAATAGTTGGAAGCTACAATTACCGTCGGCACCCGCACTGCCCCGCGTGGGGTATTCACCACATGATCCTCGTCACGAATCGGCAGCATGAGCCAATCGTCCCATTTCAGCGGTGAAATGGAATCAGCTCCTTGCACGTCGAGCCCGTTAGCCGCGCCAGTGGCCATCATGCAGAACGCCTCGGCCGGCGTCTTCACGTGAATGGCCTGCCAGTTGCGGTTGAGAACGAGCACGGTGGATTTGTGGAGTATCGATTTCATGGAAGAAGTTGATGGTCTGGAGTTGATAGTTGATAGTGAAGAGTGGTGGGGATTGCGCCCCCTCTTCATTAGGTCTCTTTTTTCGGTTTACTAATCTTCCGCCCGTTCGCCGGGTGGACACATTTTCACGAGTTTCGGATCGAACCGGCCGAGCACTTCGACGAGGTCTGATTGCGCGGCCATCACAGTGTGGATGTCCTTGTAAACACCGGGCACCTCGTCGAGTCCGGCAGACATGAGTTCCACTCCGCGTTCTGCGAGAAGTTTCTTGGTCCCGCTCCAAGTGAATGATTGCAGCGCTTTCGTCCGGCTCATCACGCGGCCAGCACCGTGCGACGCACTGTTCAACGACTCAGGTCGCCCCTTACCGCGGACGACGAATCCGGGAGATGCCATGGACCCGGGAATGATCCCTAACACCCCTTTGCCCGCGGGCGTCGCTCCTTTGCGATGAACAATGAGCTCACGATTCTGCCCGTTCACGACATGCCGCTCCTTCCAGGCGAAGTTGTGGTGGTTTTCGATGTCCAGGATGACACGCGCGCCGAGCTTTTTCGCAATGTGCTTATGAATGAGCTCATGATTCGCGGCGGCATAACGTCCCATGAGGTTCATGGCGTTCCAGTATTCCTGACCATCCTCCTCATCGAGCGTGAGCCATGCCAAGTGTTTCAATTCCTTTGGTAAATTCGAACGGCGGGCCATCGCGCGTTTGCTATAGCTATCGCAAACCTGCGCGCCAGTGCCACGCGAACCCGAGTGACTCAGCAGCGCGAGGTATTCACCGTAGGGCAAGCCAAGGTCATCGTTCGTCACGGTGAATGCGCCAAACTCGACGAAGTGATTTCCACTGCCGCTGGTCCCCAGTTGCGACCACGCCTTATCACGGAGATGCCGCGTCACGGGTGAAACCGTCCAGTCCTCGTCCATCACATCGTGATCGCGGCGGTCCTTGAAGCTACAGCCGATCCCGAAACGTGTCTCGCTTTCGATGATGTTAGCCAACCGGTCACGTTGACCAGCAATGATATTCGCCTTGCGATCATAGACGGTGAGTTTCATCCGACAGGCGATATCGACACCGACGGCGTAAGGAATCACGGCATTTTCTGTGGCAAGAACGCCACCAATCGGCAGACCGTAGCCCGGATGGGCGTCAGGCATCAGCGCGCCCGCCACCGCGACGGGCAACGCACATGCATTCGCCATTTGTCGCACGGCGTCCGCTTCGAGGTCAGCGCCCCATTGCCGCCAGGGCGCGGGTTCCGCCCGCGGCGTGAACGCCGGACGGTAAATCGAACGCGCAAACGCAGCACGCAGGGGGTCCTCGAAAAACGTCAATGGCTCGGCGACGATCCGGACGATCTCATCGCCGAGAAGTGCACCTTCGTTTCCATCCGCGATGTAGCGTCGGATGAATTCGTGAGCGTGATGGATCGGCTCGCCCGCAGGCACGCCGAGAAAAATAAGGTCTTTGGTTTTCATGATAGAATATGGATTGAAAATGAACTCTCCTGGTCGGAACCGGTGTTTGTTTTCATGAAATTGGTGAACCCGCAGGGACGTGCGCCCTGCTCGTCCGGTTAAAAGCCGGATGCTTCGCTGCCTAAGCTTCGGGTCCGAGAGTAATATAGGCATTCCTGCCTGTTCCTCCGTGCATGCAAGAAGATGGCGGAACGTGGAGGGCATGCTCCCCATCCCGCGTGATGCGGGACGATTTCTTTAGCAAAGAATCCCGGCGCGCTGGTCCGGTTCACGTTCCATGGTCCCAGCGGCAGGACTCGCACCTGCACTGGACGCGGTCTAAGCTCGCTGCCTCTGCATTGGGCTACGGGGCTAACTGATACATCAATGGAGTCTTCTGGAAAATGGTGGCTGCGTCCGGGATCGCACCGGACTCTTCTCGTCTTCAGCGAGACGCTAATCTATCTCAGCTACACAGCCGTGGCTCCCCGGCGTGGACTTGCACCACGACGTCCCGTTTAACAGACGGGCATGCTGCTTTGACATCACAGGGGAATGGTTCCTCCGCGCGGTATTGCGCCGCGGTCGCCCGGTTACAAACCGGATGCTCTGGCTGACTGAGCTACGGAGGAATGTGAAATTGGTTGCGGAGGCCGGATTCGAACCGGCGATACGCGGCGTATGAAACCGCTGCCTTGCCACTTGGCTACTCCGCTATTGTCGGAAAAAATGGCGAACGGAGCGCTGGCTTTAGCCGGCGTATAATCGAAAATCGCCGACTAAAGTCAGCGCTCCATTCGCATAAAATGAAAACAAACACCGCTGCCAGCCCGGTGATGGACTCGCACCCGCAGGAAAATTTCTCGGCGGATCTTTCGGTGTTTCAGGCACACCTCCCGTGACACGAACTATATCATAGAATCATGCCGAAGCCTTTGGTTTGTCTATCTTACAAGGCGAGAAATCGGGACAATACAGTTCCTTCAGCGAATCATGATTTCATGACTCGCTTGACAGTGGATTCGCGAGCGGCGACCGTCATTGCGGTTGATCACTCACAGTCCGTCTCTCTCCAGGACTACTATAGATTGTCGGCCGATTCCCCCCGTCGTCAGTTGCTGCTGACGGCGGGGTTTTTCACGCCCAGTTGTATCGTTAATTGGAAATCATGTGGATGGAATGGTTTGGTTTGAATGACGACCGCATCGCTGCAAGCCTTGAAATCATTGGTAAAATCGGTAAAATCGGTAAAACAAAAACCCCGCCGGCTACTGAAGCGGGCGGGGTTCTCGAAGAAAATCGATGATCTGAATCAGATCGTGAACTACCTGCCTGCCTCCTTGGTAAGGAACTCATTTGCCATGCCCGGCTTGGAACTGTGTTTGCAGCTTATGGTCCCAAATCGGAAGCCATCTCGGAAACCATCTCGGATCTCGCCGTCGCATGCAACCATTGCCAAATCCATCGACCGCTGGGTCGGCTGGAGATTACTGGTATGGTTTGTAGAGTGCATAGCGTGTTGGAGTTGCGAGATGGATAGTAAGCAGAAAAGGATACGTCAATGAGATAATTACCAATTTATGAATAAATTCAATTTCACAGCACGGACTCTGAAGAATTTTCTATCCGTAAGATCACACCTCATACTAACCAAATCGACGGCGGTGCTGAGCATACTGCGCTGGAACCGGACGTGAGCGCTCTTGATTCTTGATCCAACTTGCCCTGGTCGTTTCCGCCGGAGCGGAGCCCGATCCCGGACGGTTGCAGGAGAAATTTGCAGCTTCCCTGCCATCGGCTCATCACAGCTACGGCTTGCCCCTCCTACTATGGGCAGGTCTGATTCCCATGCTCTTTTGGCGACTCCTTCTTTGCGTTGGAAATCGTTGATCCGTTGAAGGTATATCTCTTCTAGCGGATGGGGAGCTGGGCGTCCCGAGTTCAAGGTGCCACCCTCCGCAGGGT
>JBBRYQ010000052.1:0-38393 GCA_038237425.1 Verrucomicrobiales bacterium | reverse complement strand
ACTACTTGGCAGCACTGGGATTTGACCAAAGCATCTACACCACCCCTCCCTCACCCAGCAAAACCCAAAGACGCCCCTAGCAGACACACCGCTCCCGAATTAGGCAAAAAACAACTGCTGCTAGGTGCGGAATGTGTGTTGGATCGTGCGAAATGAAATGTTAGGTTTCGCTAGAGGAAGGATTTCGCGACGTTCTTAGCTTTGGACAGTGATCATCCAGTCTAGGCCGAAGCGATCGGCGACCTTGCCGAAACACGGTGACCAGAAGTTTTTTTCGAGCGGCATCCGAACCGCTCCGCCTTCAGCAAGGGCAGCGAAGGCGTGCTGGCAGGTGGCTTCATCGGGTAGGGTGAGAGAGAGCGTGAATCCTTCAAATTTTGCGGTTCCGCCGCAGCCATCGGCTCCGGGTTTTCGTCGTAGCGCATGAGCATCATAGTCTCCGCGCCGAGGATGGTCTGATAGGGCTGCGGAGAGTGGAGCCTCACTGCGCGCGGAGTGCCTGGATGCGCTTTTCCGTCTCGTCGGCTTTCTCCTGGAGCTTGCCTTGTTCGTAGGCCCGCTTGAGGCCGGAGAGGGCGTTCATGTCGTTCGGGAAATCGGCGAGAGCGCGCTGATAGCCTTCGACCGCTTCGGTCGGTTTTTCCACGGCAAGGTAGTAGTCGCCGATGCGGATAGCCATCGGGGTGAGTAGCATGGGCGGGAGCATCATCGGCGCGGGGTGCTGGCGATCAGCGGCGGAGCTGAACCAGTTGTAGGCGGAACCGATAGACGCTTTGGGGCCGGCGAGGGCGAGGCGTCCGCGGAGATCGCTGGCGAGGACTTCGAGAGCACGGAATGAGCGGTTCCAGGACGAACGTTCACCGCTGGCGTTGGCGGCGCTCTGCGTTTTTGACATCGCTTCGCCATGATGAGTGAGTGCGTCGGAAACCAGTTTAGCCTCGTCGAGATCGTCGGCATCGATCATGCGCTGGGCTTCGAGGGCGAAGCGCAGGCCGTCGATCCACCAGTAGGCGAGCGAGTTCTGATGGAATTTTTTCAGTTCGTCGGGTTTTGGCAGCGAGTCCATGGCTTCGCGGGCATTTCCCCTCAGGCCGCGATGGAGGAGGATGCGGGCGGGTAGGGTTTTGGCATCCCACAGAAGGAAACGCGCGCCCGGCGAGGAGGCGCGGTTAGCGGGAAATGGAGTGGCAGCGATCTGGCGGGAGGCGGCGTAGGCGGTGTCGAAATCCCCTTTGGAAACGAGTGAAACGATGCGGTAGCACTCTGCTTTCACCCACTCCGGGCAATCGGCGACAGTCGCCTTGTTTTCCTTCATCCAGCTCTCGAAGTAGCCCGATGCTCGGCCGAAAGCAGAGGCTGCCTTGCCATGCTCGCCACAGCGCCATTCGTAATGGCCTAGCAGGTGGAAATACGGCGGATAGTCCGGTGCCATCTGGCAGAGTTTGCGGGCGAGCGGTAGGGATTTGCTCAGATCAGGACCTTCTGCGCGGATGGTGAGCAGGGCGTTGAGGGGGAGGGGATTTTGCGGGTTTTTTTCGATCAGATCGAGCAGGCTTTGTTCTGCTGTGGCTTGGTCTGGCGTGGCGGATCCGAGTTCATCGTAGCCGGAGCGGCGGAACAGCGCGGCGAAGACGGCAGCCTGCATTTCGTTAGGAAACTTCTCCGCCACCTTGCGGAAAGCCGCAGACGCTCCGGTCGGGCCGTCTTCGATGTATTTCACCAAGCCATACGCGTAGCCGCGCTCGAGCTCGGTTCCCTGTGCGCGTTCGATGAGATCATAGAGTCGGTCCGTCGCTGCATTGCGGGCCGGGCCAGTCTCGGGCGACGGCGAAAGTAGGCACATCACCATGCCCCAATGCGCGAGCAGACACTCCGGGTCCTCCCGCATCGCGGCGGCGAAATGGCGACTGGCCTCGAATTCCCATCCGCCGTGGAGGTGGTTCAGGCCTTGGTTCACGTGCGCTTGGGCCTTTTCCGAAGTGGTGGAAACCGCCATCCGGATGCCGAAGGGGAAATTTGTCATCGCCGGTTCGCCCAGCGCCTTCACGGAAGGGGGAATGGCCTCCTCAACTGTGGAGACTTCTTGCACGGCCACCGCTTTTTCCTCAACCGGTGCTTTTTCCTTCGCCGGTGTTTTCTCCCCCGCCGCCAGAGCGCAAGTGGCCATCAACGCCGCGATCATCCGTAATCTCATGCACGGAAGATGGCTGCGCTCCACCCGCCGTCCAAGCAAAATGACGCTGGCATGCGCCGCCGGAATCCCTTTAGTCTCCGGCCATGAAGCTTGGCGTCATTGGTTGTGGGAAAATGGGCACTGCCCTCGTGCAGGGTGCGATCCGTGCCGGGGTGGTGAAATCCGAAAATGTGACCGGCTGCGATCCCTTCGCCGGATCGCGCGAGGCGTTTGCGAAAGCCACCGGCGGGAAAGTCACCACCGACATCGCCGAAGTAGCCACCACCAGCGAGATCCTCCTCCTCTGCACCAAGCCTCACGACGCCCTCTCCGCCCTCGCCGATGCCGCGCGCGCCGCTGCTGGAAAAGAGCGCCTCGTCATTTCCATCGCCGCCGGGCTCACGCTCGCCGCGCTCGAATCCGCCGTGCCGGAAAATTTCCGCATCATCCGCACCATGCCGAATACGCCGGCCCTCGTCGGAAAAGGCGCTGCCGGATTCTGCCTCGGCACCCGCGCCACCGCCGCAGACGGAGAAAGCGCGCTCTCGCTTCTCAGAGCCGTCGGCCTCGCCGTGCAGGTCCCGGAAAGATTGATGGACGCTGTCACCGGCCTCTCCGGCAGCGGTCCTGCTTACATTTATGTAGTCATCGATGCCCTCGCCGACGGCGGAGTCCGCGCTGGAATCCCCCGCGCTGATGCGGTGAAACTCGCTGCGCAAACGGTGCTCGGTGCTGCTGCGATGGTGCTGGAAACCGGCGAACATCCAGCCGTTCTCAAGGACATGGTCACCTCGCCCGGCGGCACCACCATCGCCGGTCTGGCCGAACTCGAACGCCACGGCCTGCGCTCCGCCCTCATCGAAGCGGTCGGCACCGCCACCCGCCGTGCGACCGAGCTCGGGAAGTGACCGATTCACGGCGATTTTGGACTTCCCCCGCCGGATTGTCCTCCTATGCTCCGCGCCATGACCCATCGGTTGATTTCTTGCGCGTTGTTGTCTGCTGCCGCCATTTCCTTTTCCTCCTGTGGCAATGATGATGATCTGCCGGTCATGGCGGGAAATACGCAGGCCGCATCTGGGCAAGGCGAGGCGCTTTATGTGAAGGCAAAACAGGCTGATGACGCAGGAAAAGACGGCCGCGCGATCAAGCTCTACGACGAGACTGCGACCAAATACCCGTTCGCCCCGTCTGCCCCCAAGGCTCGTTTTCGCCAGGCGGAATTGCTTGAGAAAAAAGGCGATATCCAGGAAGCCTTCACCGCTTACGAGCAGTTCCTCACTCGCTACAACGGCACGAACCTTTACTCCACCGCTCTCGATCGGCAGGCAAAGATGGCCCAGGCCGCCGCCGATGGTGATGTGAAAACCAGTTTTCTCGGCCTTAAAACTAAACTCTCGCTCGAAAAGACCGTCGAAATGCTCGGCAAGGTTCGCGACAATGCGCCGAAGTCCCGCACCGCCTCGAAGGCCCAGTTCACCATCGGCGAACTCTATCAGGCAAAGGGCAAAGCGAAGGAATCCATCGCCGCCTACCGCCAGCTCGTCCGCGACCAGCCGGACAGCCCGGAAGCTCCCGAAGCGTTGTTCCGTGTCGGTCTTATTTTCATGAACGAAGCGGACCACGGCAATCAGAACCAGGCCAATCTCGACCTCTCCCGCGAGGCATTCAACGACTATCTCATCCAGTATCCTAACCACTCCCGCAACGCCGAAGCGCACAAGCTCATCGCCGGTCTTGGCAACCGCGACCTCCAGCGCTCATTCGACATCGCCGAGTTCTATCTGAAAACCGGCAAGAACGAATCCGCCAAGGTTTACTACCGCGACGTGGTCAAACGCACCGGCTCCGGCAAGCTCCACGACGATGCCCGCGCCCGCTTGAAGCAACTCGGCGAGTGAGCCATACCGCCACCGGACCATGAAACTCTTCGCTCTCCTCGCTCCCGCGCTGCTCCTTGTTTCCTGCGCCGGCTATCAGCTCGGCGGCATCAAGCCTGCCTCCATGAAGCAGGTGAAAACGATCGCTGTCCCGATGTTTTCAAACTCCACCCTGCACCCCCGGGCAGAAGCGCTCGCCACCTCGGCCGTTGCCAGCGCCTTCGTCCAGGACGGCACTTACAAGATCGCAAAAACGGACCACGCAGACGCCATTCTCGAAGGTGACCTCCGCAGCATCAAATACTCCTCCATCCGCGGCACCCGGCTCGATACCATGCTGCCCGAGGAGCTGAGAAACACCGTTGTCCTCGAGTGGAAACTGCGCGACGCAAGGAATCCGATCAAGATCCTCGCCTCTGGCAGCTCATCCGGCTCCAGCCAGCTCTTCGCCGGCGCCAACCTCCAGACCGCCAGAAATAACGCCCTCCCCGAAGCACTCGAACGCGCCGGAGAAGCCCTCGTTTCCCGCCTCGCCAACGGCTATTGATCAAAGAGTGTCGTGCCCCTTAGTGGTCATGATACCCGCCGCAGGCGGAAACTTTGGAGTGCGGTGAGCATCACCGCTTTGAGAGGCAGGCTAGCTGCATCAAGGATCTTCCACACCTTCAAAAAGCTGCCGCATCCACGCACTTTTTCAAACGAGCGCACACTTGAAAAATGTCCACACGCCGCCCCAAAGCGGTGATACTCACCGCACTCCAAAGTTTGTCCTCTCATTCCGAAAGACAAACTTGCCATCATACCATTTGGTTGGTATTGAATTCTCCATGAACCAGAGGAAGAAGCAGCCAGAGCAAACTCGCAAGGTCATCCTCGATGCCGCGAACCACGAATTTTCCCTCCAAGGATACTCCGGCAGTGGCTTGAACGGCATCATTTCCCTCGCCGGACTTACCAAAGGCGCGCTCTTCCACCACTTCGCAGACAAGCGCGCTTTGGCAAAAAGTTGGATCGAGGAACGCCTCGCCCCAGCCGTCGATGCGCTCTGGCTCACGCCCCTCGACGCCGTGAACTCGCTCGATGCCTTCCGGAAATTCTGCCGCGAACGCTTCACCGGACTTCAATCAGACGACGCTGTTTCCGCCCTTGGCGCGGTCACCGCAGAGCTTGCTGCCCGCGATGAAGTGTTAGGCGACGCGCTTGAAACCGTTTTCACCGCCTGGCGTGGGGCCGTCGCCGGGCTACTTGACCGCGGGAAATCTTCCGGCTGGATCCATCCATCCATCCAGCCCGCAAACGAGGCCGCGTTGATCGTTGCCGCCTTCGTGGGATTTTCCGTCACCGCGCAGGCCACCAGCGATCCAGAAATCCGGCGTCTCGCTTTCACCGCTCTCGATGCCTATCTGGAAACCCTGCGCGCTCAAGAATCATGAAAACAAACCCGCTGCACTGCCGTAACTTTTGACCTACTCTCAATCCATGAAAATCCCACGCACCCTGCTCATCTCCGCCGCCTGCATTCTCGGTTCCGCCATCGCCCACGCAGAACCTGAAGCTGCCGCAAAGAAAAAAATCGTATTCATCGCCGGCCGCCCAAGCCACGGGCCCGGCCAGCACGAGCACCGCGCCGGTTGCATGTTGCTGGCGGACCAACTCGACAAAAGCGGACTGCCGCTGGAAACCACAGTGGTCACCAACGGCTGGCCCGCCGACGAATCCGTTTTCAATGGAGCCTCCGCCATCGTCATCTATGCCGACGGCGGCGGCGGCCATCCTGCAAACAGCCACCTCGACAAGCTCAAATCCCTCGCCCAGAGCGGCGTCGGCATCGGCTGCATCCACTACGCCGTGGAAATTCCCAAAGGCAATGCGGGCGATACCTTCCTCGATCTGCTCGGCGGTTATTTCGAAACCGACTGGTCTGTAAACCCCCACTGGCACGCCACTTTTAAGCTGCCGAAACACGCCGTCACCCGTGGCATCGCTGATTTCGACACCACCGACGAATGGTATTACCACATGCGCTTCCGCGAGAACATGGAAGGCGTCACCCCGATCCTCACCGACCTTCCACCCGCCGATAGCCTCAGCCGCCCGGACGGTGCACATGAGGGGAATCCCGCCGTCCGCGCCGCCATCATCGAGCGCAAGGAACCTCAGCATGTGATGTGGGTTTACGAACGCCCGGACAAGTTCGGCAAAGGTCGTTCGTTCGGTTTCTGCGGAGGTCATTTCCACAAAGGCTGGCAAAATGACAGCCAGCGCCGCCTGATCCTCAACTCCATCGCTTGGATCGCCAATCTCGAAGTCCCCGCCACCGGTGTCCTCTCCAAGACCCCGACCGACGAGGAAATGGCGGCGAATTTAGACAAGAAGAAGTGAACGCGGTCCTCAATGAAAGGTGGTC
This sequence comes from Verrucomicrobiales bacterium, assembly GCA_038237425.1. Classification (GTDB taxonomy): domain Bacteria; phylum Verrucomicrobiota; class Verrucomicrobiia; order Verrucomicrobiales; family Akkermansiaceae; genus Luteolibacter. The sequence goes on along the minus strand of JBBRYQ010000052.1, from coordinate 31,933 downwards.
TGCACAGTCCCATGTGCGGACCACTTTATTCTAGCCCCACTGCCACTCGATAGAAAACCTGTGGGCCAACATTGCCGAATGGAATCGAGACTGGCGAGCCGGTGCCACTGTGGGTGGAGACTGGGGCCCAGTTGCTCAGGTTCGTGCTACTCTCCACGGTGTATTTGCGGCCGGTTAGGGTGGTGAATGAAAGCGTGACGGTGGTGGGCGACGATTGGGCAATCGTCGGGCGATAAACCGAATTCGCGTCGAGCGGGTTGCTGCCGAAGATCGCCTCGCTGGCATCGGCGATGCCATCGTTATCATCGTCCGGATCGAGGATGTCGGGAATACCGTCGAGATCGGTGTCCGTGAGGAAGGTGACGCTGACGTTGTCGAACGCGATGCCTTGCGGTTGTGAGGGAATGGTGAAGGTCTGGTTTGTGTTAGGCGTGCCTTTGGTATTTGTGCCGGAGGAGAACACCCAGGTGAAGTTCGTTCTTACGGCTCCAGTTCCACTCAATCCCACCGAAGATCCTACAGCTGACGTGGTAGTTTCTGATGCCTCAGTAGCGGTGGAGATCATCCCTATCGCAGGTCCCGCCGATGCGGTAAAGGTACCTGCGTAGGAAATCAGGCTCAACACCAGTGAAGTGGTTTTGTTATATACCGCAAAGCCATCGCGTGGTCCGTTCTGAAGCCCATCTACCGGTAAATTCGCGACGAATATTCGATAGCCGTTGTAGGTGCCAGAAAGCGTGAACGCAGTGGCGAGATTGAGTGTGTTGTAAACCACCGCAGCAGTTGCGGTATTACCATTATAAAGCGCCACATCGATATCCGACAAAGCTCCAGTATATCCTGGCCCCACAACCACTTCCACGAACTCGTTAGTATCCGTGCTTGCATTATCATAGTGGAACTCGTTCACAAATACATCGGCGGGTAAGGCCCCTCCGCCGCTACCGGGTGCGAAGGTGAAGCGTAGCTCGAACGAACTCCCCGGCGCGATGGACAGCCCGCTGACGATGGTCGTTTTTGCGACCGATGTTCCTCCGACGATGGCTCCTGTTGGAAAGTTGGTGGCGGCGGTGAAGGTGAGCGCCGGCAGCGGCTGGGGCACGCCATTGATGATGAGATCAGCAGTTAGGATGTCAGCGGTTCCGCCGGAGAACGATTTCCACTGCTCCGCGGTGAATCCGATCTGGATAGACGTCAGCAGTTTGTTGGACAGGTTGGTGAAATTGGCGCTGGCGGTGGCGGACGCGCCATTTGCGATGAATCCGATGGAGCCATCGCCAGCGCTGCCATACGAGCGGAATCCGGCGGTGGTGGCGCTGCCGTCATCGATTCCACGCCAGGTGCCCCCGGTGGTGAGCCAGGTGCCGGCGTCGTGATCGCCGGCGAAGGTGGTGAAATTTTCCGTGATCGTCTGGCCGCTGGAAATGAAGGTGTAAGGGGCGTCCGCGTCGGTTACCTGCAGCACGGCGTTTGCCGGATCATAGCCGGTGGCACTGGCGGTGAAGGCGACCGAGCGGGCGTTGTCCGCCACGAAATCGCGGGGAGAAATGATAGGAATCGAGCCGCTGATAGAGCCTGCCGGGATCACCAGAGTGGTGGAAGTGGTCGTGACATCCGCGTCGTCCGACACTAGGGAAACCGTCAGTGCCGTGGCGCGGACAGCGGGCAGAGTGACGATGAGCGAGACGGTGCCGGTTGCCGCTCCTTCGGTGACGGTGGCAGCGGACACCGAGGCGGATAGATTCGGATAGTCCTGGTCCATTTCCAGATTGGCGAAAACGGCGTAATGATCGGAAGCGACCACACTGGTGTCAGAGGCGGGCGGTGATCCGGCTTTTGGCAGGCCGGTGCTGTTGGATGTGTCCTGGGCGGAGTTGTAGATTTCCTGGGTGTGTGGCCGTCCGGCGATGGCGGGGGAGACGAGGAAGAGATCGAGAACGGGGCCGGTCGTGGTGGTGGTATCGAAGGTGCTGGCGGAATTGTTCAGCTGGCGCGGATCGAGTTTCACCGGGATCGGGCTGGTGAAGTAGTTGAGCGGATTGGTGGAGTAGGTGATGGGGACGGTGGGGAAGTTGAAATCCATGCCGAGGGAATAGGTGGTTGGTAGGCCGGCGGGCAGGGCGGTGAAGGTCTTGTTCGTGGACGATGGATTGAAGTCGCCAAGGATGATGAAATTGTCATCGGCGGTGAATCCCTGCGCGGCGAAGTAGCCGACGATGCGTTTCATTTCCACTGCCCTGCGGAAACGTTCATCGGATGCGGTGCCGGACTTCAAGTGGACCGCGAGGATGGTGGGGTCCTTGGTGGTGCCGGGGAGATCCACTTTCACCGTGGGAAAAAGCCGGGTGATTTCCTTGGCCCCGGAGGGCGAGCCGACCGCCGTGGTGGAGAGGAATGGATAACGTGAGAGAAAGATCACCCGCAGGCTGGTGTCGAAAGCGCCCGTCGTGGAGGAAAGGTAGCTGTATCCGTAGCCGAGGTTCGCGGCGAGAGCACTGACGTCGTTCGCATTGACGTCCGCCGTGTGGATTTCCTGCAGCGCCACGACGTCGGCGTTGATGCGGGCGAGCACGTCACGGACTTTGTCGAAATCCGGCTGGCCGGGTGCGCCGATGCCGTAGTCGAAATACGCCGCCCCGCCGCCTGCGGGGATGACTAGGTGCGCTCCGACGTTGAACGTGGCGAGCCGGAAGCCGACTCCTGAGGCCAGTGAAGCCATGAGCAGGAAAAAAGCAACGGCGCGGGAAATCATCGCCGGAGAACTAAGCAGAAACCGTGCTGCTAGCTACAGGGGATTTTCAGACGTCGATTTTCCACCGGAAAACGGCTTGCAACCATTGCCCCACGTTCGGGTTTACCCCTTCATGAAATTTTTCCTCACGCTGCTGTGTTCCTCTCTCGCATCGGCGGCGGTTCTTTCCGCAGAGCTGGCTGAAAACGATCCGCTCAAGATACCGGACGTGACGATCGTTTCAAAAACCTTCGATGTGAAGGACACCAGCCGCGACCGGGTGATCCCCATCCGTGTCTATTTCCCACCCTCCGAAAAGCCCGCGCCGGTGATCTTGTTTTCCCACGGCCTCGGCGGATCGCGCGACAACAACCCTTACCTCGGCAATCATTGGGCGGCCTGCGGCTATTTCGTCGTCTTCGTGTAGCACCCCGGCAGCGATGAAAGTGTCTGAAAAGGTGCGCGGTCCGTGCTGAAGCCGGAAGATAAGTGGGAGAAAAATGTGAGAGCGGGGGAGTAGATGGTAGAAGTTAGAAAATTTGGCTGCGGCGTCTCGCAGAAGCTTTTCATGATCCAAATCGAATCGCTGTGTAGTCCCGGGTGCTCACCTGACGGAAGCCCATTTTCTGAATTTCCCGTGCGGTCTCGGCCATGTGGGCTGCTCCCCATGGCACGATGATCGTTTGCGCCTGTGGCAGCCATTCTTGGATCACGCCTAGCAGGTGGTGGTTTCGTTTAGTGAGTATGTCGTCCAACAGTTCCTTTTCCAGTCCCGGCGGTGTGGGCTTCATGAGGAAGGGCAGTGTTTCTGCAGTCACGCCTTTTGCATGCAGCATGAGCACTTTCTTCAGCATCTCCAAGGATGCCGGGGAAAAAGTGCTCATGTCCACGTCCGCCGGGACGATGTGGCCGCGCGGCTTGAAGACCTTCACCTGCTCCACGCCGCCGATACTGTCCGCCATGCGTGAGTAGTTCGAGTGGACATCGAGGAGGTGCCCGTTGTCAGAAACGCCTTCCATCAGCACCACGGCATCGTCCGGAAACGAAGCCGCTACGTCCTGATAGAATTCGGTTTCACCCACATGAGACATCGGGACGAGCGTGATTTTCCGGCCGTCGTCCCGCACATATTCCCGCACTTGCATGGTGATGCCCCCGGGATGGAGCCGGGCGAAACCGTCTGTGAAATGTTCGAGCGCCAGCTTCGCAGAGAACGCGCAGTAGAGCAGCGCCACCGGCAGCAGCAACAGCACGGGAGCCAACGCGACGCCTGCTAGATTCGCCCAACTGAATTTCCTCCGCACGAGTTCCGCCGCAGGAACCAACGGCCAAGCGGGGGATGGCTTTTCTCTCAGCCGCCGCAGGATAAACAGGCCTAGCAGTAAATGGACGGTGGCCACCCCGAGGTCGATCCACGAGGTGTATGCGTGGAAATAAATCAACAACGGCAGGATGGCGATCGGCACCGCCGGGGCGAAGAGGCACAGTGGGACGAACCAGCGCTTTGGGATCTCAGGGAAAAATCCCAACAGGCAATAGGTGAGGACACCCGTTAGCATCAGCAGCAGCGTGAGCAGACCGTCGGCAAGTTCGAGGTGGCGCTGGTGGAGGACCAGATTTTCCACCGCGCTCACGAAAGACACCCCACCGCAGACGATGAAAAACCCCAGCACTACGCTCAGAACGATGGCGAGCACGGGCCGACCGGGTGCGGGTTCCCTCTCGGAAAGTGGCGGCGGTGTGGTGGCGTCTGACATGTTCCGCAAGGCTCGCCGCGAGATGCTCGTCTGACCATGACAAATTGCGCCTGGCCTCGACGCAGACCTCGTCGCTCGTTCATCTGCAATAGATGGGGATCGAATGGCTGATCGATGGCAATCCCGGGAGCCAACGTCGGACGCAGGATTGAAGTTCAAGTTACGAAAGATCATAAAAACAGTGGTAGGGGATGCTCCAAGGTTCCTCCATTGGGGATCATCACCGTAGAAATGCCGCGTCGGTTGGAAGAAATTGAACCGCCAAGAACGCCAAGTGAAGAGGAGTTGACTGCTCTCAATTCTATTTTCAGCCCCCTATCTTCTAATTTTTGCTCATCTTTCGTTGGCGTCTTGGCGGTGAAAACCTCTTTGGTTCAAAGTTTTGAGGCAATCGCTCCCTAATGGAAGTGCCCTGCGTTAGGGTTCACTCGGTCGCAATTCCTCGGCTGCGTCTTCTTCAATCTTGTGCTCCTCCGCATCTGGAACAATCTCGGCGGCTGGCTCTGGCTCAGGAGTGGGAGTTTCTCCGGGAGCGGCGGAGTCTTCCAGCGGCAGATCCGGCACGACTTCCTCGGGAGTCGGCGTGCGGCCGTTGTTTTCGAGGAGGATGAAGACCTCGCTTTGGACGGCATCAATCTGGCTGAGGGGGATGTTCGGGTCCTTGACGATGAAGACCTCGCCGGTCTTGCGGTGTTCGTAAACGCGGAGGATGCCGGTCGGGGTGGGTTGGCTATCGGTCTCGCGCAGGAGTTTCTGGCGCTCGAGCATGACGGCGAGGATGAAGCGGGCGTTCTCGGTGTGGTCTTCGTCCTCTTCGACGAGGCGCTGGAGGATTTCCTCGGCGCTGAGTTTTTCGACCGGGTGCGCATGGTCATTACCGGTGGGTGCAGCGAAGTGGGTTTTCCAGAAGGAGAAGGGTTTTTCTCCGGCGTCGGTTTTTTCCTTCCAGCCTTCTTCGCAATAGTCGCGGCGGACGTAGCCGCTGGATTCGGGATCGGGGAAAAGCGCGGTGATGATGGGCTCGCCATCGGTGAAGGCGCGCTGGGTGGCGGCGCACTCACGGCTGCGGGAGCGGACATGCCAGGATTCTGCAAATGCCATGGGGTGGGGATGGTGGGGTCAGTCGGTTCCGGGAAGGAAGCGGAGGAGTGAGCGATAAATCGGCCGGCCGGAAATGCGGCGGTGGAAGAGATAGAGGCCGAGCAGGGAGAAAACGATGTTCGGCAGCCACGCGGCGAGGGCGGGCCGGATGGTGCCGGACTCACCGAGGGCCAGCGAGATATTGCTGGTGAGGAGCATGAGGGCGGAGAGGAAAACGGCGATGAATATCCCGCCGCCCGCGCCGCGGCGGGCGAAGTGGATGGAAAGCGGGGTGGCGAGCAGGACGGTGACGAGGCAGGCGAATGGTAGCGCCAAGCGGTAGTGCCACTGGGTGAGGTAGGGCGAGGCGTTGGTGGTTTCGGCGTTTTTGAAATTCGAGTTCAGCCAGCCGTTGAGGTCGGGGATGCCGAGGTAGGCGGCAGCCAATCCGGGCTTGATGAGCTGCCACGGGGTTTCCGACCACGACTTGATCTTGATCGGTCCCGGCTGAGTCTGGAATTCTGCGGGCTGGCCGGGCGGGTAATGGCCGACGACGGCATCGACGAATGACCAGGTGCGCGTCTTCCGGTCCCACAGCGCTTGTTTCGCCAGCAGGCGGCTCTCCAGCGTCTCGTCCGGACGGGTGGTGGTGACCTCGACATTCAGCAAGGGCTTGCCCATCTGATAGTCCTTCGGGAAAGAGTCGACCATCCACAATCGGCGGTTTTTCGCATTTCGGTAGAGGACATTCGTGGCCTCCGGAGCGGTCTTGCCGCAGCTTTCGGCGAGAATGTCATCGAATGAGCCATCCGCGATGGGAGCCCAGTGGTAGTTGAGTCCCATGCAGAATAGGCTGAAAAAAAGGCCGACAATGATCAGCGGCAGGGTCACTCTGAGGACTCCCCGGCCGGACTGGATCATCGCGACGATTTCCCGGTTGGTGGAAAGTTTCCCCAGCGAGTAAAGCACCGAGAGCAGCAGGGAATACGGCAGTAAAAGGATGAGTGTGGCCGGTAATCGCGTGCCATAGAAAACCACCAGCGTGCGCAGGATGTTGTGGCTCTCGCGGAACTCGGAAATATTTCCGCTCATGTCGATGAGCAGCCAGATCATGAAAAGCGCGCCAAGGCAGATGCCGAAGATCCCAGCGAACTCGCGGGCGATGTAGCGATCCAGCGTGCCGGCGAAGGCGTAGGCAAGGCTGGCGAGCGCGGGCAGGAAACACAGGATCGCGAGGACCATCGGCCGTGCGTGGTGCGCCTGGACGTCGGAATCCGGGAAACCGTCGATTTGGAGTTTCACCGCCGCGGACTCCGCAGGAACGAGCAATGCGCACAGCCCGAGGCCCAATGCGACAAGCGCGAGAGGCAGCACAAAACGGAGCAGATGGGTGCGGAAAAAGAGCATGGGAGGCCGCGTGGGGCGGAGAATGGCGGCGGCGGGGCAGGGGTGTCGAGTGCGTTATGGAGGGAGGCCGAAGTTGCGGCTTGGCAGGAGGGCAAATGCCGGATGCGATGGCTGCGAGATGATTTCAATAGCGGAAGGCCAACCGATGCCCGGATTCAGCGATGCGGTGCGGGAGGCATTTTCGCGGAAAGGCGTGCTGGCGAAATCGCGCGATTTCGAATACCGCCCGCAGCAGCAGGAACTCGCGGTGGCGGTGGCGGAGGCGCTCATCGGGGCCTCGCCGCTGGTCGCGGAGGCGGGCACCGGGGTGGGGAAATCGCTGGCCTATCTGCTGCCAGCGGCGCGGTTTGCGATCGAGACGGGCCGGAAAGGGATCATTTCCACGCATACGATCAATTTACAGGAGCAACTCGTGCGCAAGGACATCCCGATCGTTCGGAAAATCCTCGGTGACGATCTTCCGGCGGTGCTCTTGAAAGGCCGGCAAAATTACCTCTGCCCGCTGCGGCTGCGGCGTGCGCGCGAGCAGGCGGCGGATCTTTTCACCGGCACGGAAAACGACGAGCTGGAAGCGATCCGGCAATGGGCGGAAAGCACGCGGGACGGCACGCTCAGCGACCTGGATTTCCAACCGCAGATGAAGGTGTGGCTGCAAGTGTGCAGCGAGGCACACCTCTGCACGGCGCGGCATTGCGGGCCGAAGGGCGATTGTTTTTTCCAAGAAGCGCGGAAGGCGGCGGCGGAAGCGAGGCTGATCGTGGTGAACCACACGCTGTTTTTCGCGCTGCTCAATACCGAGATGGAACCCGACGAGGAGGACGCGAAAAAAACGGGCGGTTTTCTGTTTCCTAACGACTTCGCAATCCTCGACGAGGCGCACACGATCGAGCAGGTGGCGGCGGTGCAGTTAGGCCTGCGCGTCTCGCAAGCCGGGCTGCGCTTCGACCTCCAGCGTCTCTATCATCCGAGGACGCGCAAGGGCCTGCTCAAGTCGTTCCGCAAGGCATCCGCGATGAACGCGGTGGAAAATGCGCTGATGGCGGCGGATCGGTTTTTCCACGATGTGGGTGGTATCGCGAAGTTCGGAGACTATTCAAAAGAATGCCGGGTGCGCGAGCCGGAGTTGGTTACTAACACCCTCGCCACGCCGCTGCGCGAACTCTGGACGGAAATCGACGCGCTGGCCGCTGACGTGGAATCGGAAACGACCCGCGCGGAGCTTCAGGACGCGTCGCGGCGGCTGAGGGAGACGCACGGGGCGGTCGGGGTTTTTCTCGATCAAGCGTCGGAAGACAGCGTCTATTGGGTGGAGCGGAGTGGCCGCGACGAGACGCAATACAGCCTCCACGGCGCGCCGGTAAACGTGGCTGATCGGCTGCGCCCGCTGCTGTTTTCCGGGAAAAAAAGTCTGGTCCTCACCAGTGCTACGCTCGGTGTGGGCGATCCGAAACTCGGCTACTTTCGCGGCCGTGTGGGCGCGGAAAAGGCGCGGGCCTTGTGCATCGGAAGTCCCTTCGACTATCAGCGGCAGATGCGCGTCCGGATTTACAAATCAGTGCCGGATCCGGGGACACCGAAATATGACGAACTGCTCGCCGAGGGCATCCGCCAATCCGTGCTAGAGAGTGATGGCCGGGCCTTCGTGCTCTTCACCAGCTACCGGACGATGCGCGATTGCGCCCAGCGGCTGGAGCACTTTTTCCGCACCCAGGGCTGGCGGGTTTTCCTCCAAGGCGATGGTCTGCCGAGGCACCGGATGATCGAGGAATTCCGCAAGGACGTACACAGCGTGTTGTTCGGCACGGACAGTTTCTGGACGGGCGTCGATGTCCCGGGCGAGGCTCTATCAAACGTGATTGTCACCCGTCTGCCCTTCGCTGTGCCGGATCATCCGTTAGTCGCATCGCGCCTCGAAGCCATCCAAGCGGCGGGTGGGAATCCGTTCATGGACTACTCGGTGCCGGAAGCGATTCTCAAGATGCGCCAAGGCGTCGGCCGACTGATCCGCACGGAAAAAGACAAGGGCCTGGTGTGCATTCTCGATAACAGAATCCTAACGAAACGCTACGGCCAGGCCTTCCTCAAGGCGCTGCCGGACGCGCCGGTTGATATCATCGGTTAGCCGTTGATAGAAATGAGGCGCGAGATCGCCTGTTTCAGTAGCAGGCTGTCCCACTGGCCGGGAGCGGTCGGTGTTTTTCCGATGTAGCCGTAGTTGAGGCAGCTCCCGCACTGGGCGCAGAGCAGGCGCGAAACCGGAGCCAAGTGGCCCATGCCCATGGTGGAAACCGGGATGCCGTGATCTGCCAGTTGGAAATCTGCTAGGCGCGCGAGATCGTCTGGCTGCGAGAGTTTTGCCGCCGTTTTGAAAATCGCGGCACCTGCATCCTTCGCCCGTCGTGCGGCCTCTTCGAGCACGTGTGTTTCCGGCAGTTTTTCAAAATCATGGAACGAGCCGATCCACGGGATCTGCCGCGCTGCAAGCTCGGCGAGTAGATCGCCCATTTCGCCGATGCTGGCGACCTCGATGTCCACCAGAGCCGCTTGATCGAGGGAGGTGCGTAGCAGTTCCATTCTCATCGCCGCGTCGAGCGCACGTGCACCGCCTTCCTCACGCCGGCGGGCGGTGAAAAGCAGGGGAATCACGGATAAATGCGACCATTGGGAGGAATCGCTGGTGCCGCTTTCCGACATGACGATATCGAGCCGGATTTCCGCGATATCGCAATTTTCCCAAGCGGTGAGAGCACTGGTTTCACGCAAATCGGCGGAACTGCCGAAGCTTCCAACGACTTTCGGCTGCCGTTCTTCTAGTTGGAATGTCGCATCTGCCATGGCCGAGTGATGCTCGGCAAACTGCGGTTAGTCAATCGCTTGTGACGGTTGCAAGGCTCAAGTGTATTTACTTCGAAGTAAATTTTGCGGAAAATCATCATTTTCTCTGGTCAACCCGAAACCCAATTCCCTAGCTTCTTTCAAAACCTAGACCGCATGAACAATTTACCCCGTTTTTCCGCCTCGCTCGCCGCTTCTGCAATTCTCGCCATGGTTTCCATGAGCAACGCCTCCGGGCAAGCCGCCAAGGTGATGGGTGAGAAGCCGACTTTCGACGATCTTCCATCGCCTGAGTTCTCCGGTGGCAAGCAAAAGAGCTTCAAGCCCAAGGATTGGCTGGAAATTGAGACCAAGCTGAAAATTTCGCTGTCTCCCGAGCCACCCTCGAAAACCTGCGAAAAAGTGACCGTCAAGTGGTATGTGGCGGTGAAGAATCCCGACAAACCGGGCACTTACCTGCTCCTCACCAAGGAAGTCGAGCATGTCAACGTCCCCTTGGATGACGACCAGATTTTCTTTTCCATCTACCTCTCCCCCGCCTCTGTCAAGCGCCTGACGGGTTCCGACAAAGGTGGCAAACAGGCCGTTGAATTCGTGGGATACGAGGTCCTCGTGAACGGCGAGAAAAAAGTCGAGGAAAGCAACAAGGGTAAGCCCGGCTGGTGGAATGCCGCTTCCGACAAAATTTCACGTAGCGAGTCGGTGCCTATTTTGACGAAGGCGGAAACTCCGTTCTCGAACATGTGGTGGGACCGCTACGCGGAAGTCGCTGTTGACTCAAAGCGTTGAGTTTGGCCTTGGCCATTCTCCCATCGGACTTGTCTTTTCTTCTCATCTACTCGCATCATGGCTGACAATCAGACCACCGTAGCACTCAATATCGGATCACAGCGCATCGGCCTAGCCGTTTTCGAAACCTCGAAAAGCGGCGGCCTGGTTCTCAAGGCTTACGACTCCGAATCCATCGTAGCCGATCCCTCGCTCGAAGCCTCTAAAGTTTCGCAAACCCGGGTCGCCATCGCCGATCTCGTCCAACGGCTCAAGGTCGGCAAGACGAAGGCACGCTATGCGATTTCTGGCCAGTCGGTCTTCACCCGTTTTGTGAAACTGCCGCCGCTGCAGGAGGACAACATCGAGCAACTCGTCACCTTCGAAGCCCAGCAGCACGTGCCTTTCCCGCTGGCGGAGGTCGTTTGGGACTATGAACTCATCGAAGGTGCTGACGACAAGGAAGTCGTCATCGTCGCCATCAAGGCGGACGCGCTCGACGAGCTCAACTCCGCCGTCAACGACAGCGGCCTCGGCACCTCCGAGGTGGATGTCGCGCCGATGGCCATTTACAATGCTTTCCGCGCTACCTACGGCAATCCGGAAGAGCCGATCCTGCTCATCGACATCGGCGCGAAGACCAGTAACCTGCTTTATATCGAAGGCCGCCGCTTTTTCACCCGCAGCATCGCCATCGGTGGTTCGGCGGTCACCGCTGCGATTGCCAAGGAATACGGAATTCCCTTCCTCGAAGCTGAGCATCAGAAAGTCTCCAACGGCCTCGTCGCTCTCGGCGGCGGTCACACCGAGCAGATGGATGAATCCGTCGCTGCACTGGCGATGGTCATCCGTAACGCGCTCACCCGCCTTCCTGCGGAAATTGCCCGCACCACGAATTACTACCGCAGCCAACACGGCGGCAGTGCTCCGCGCCGCGTGCTCCTCGCCGGTGGCGGTGCGAATCTGCCTTACACGCTCGAATTTTTCCAAGAAAAGCTCAATCTCCCGGTCGAGTATTTCAATCCCGTCGCCAACGTCACCATCGGCAAGGGCGTCGATCCGGCCATCGTCCAGCGTGAAGGCCACCTGATGGGAGAACTCGTCGGCCTCGGTCTCCGGGGAATCGGGAAATCCACCATCAACATTGATCTCGTGCCGATCGTCGTTGAGCAGTCGCGTGCTGCCGATCGCCGCAAGCCGTTTTTCATCGCCGCTGCCGCCGCGCTGTTGGTCGGAGTCGCCGCGTGGGCTACGTTCCAGAACTTAGCAGCATCGAAGGCTGCCGAGGAAACGAAAAAGATGGAAGATCAGCGCAATACGCTCGCTGAATACAAGGGGCCGATTGAGCAGCTTCTGAAAAACGAAGACAGCCTCCGTCAGATTGCCAACGGCTTCACCGATGCCGAGGCCGCCCACTCCGCATGGATGGACGTGATTTCCGAACTCCGTGGTGGTTTCGCTAGCGACGCTGTCTGGTTGACCGATTTCGAACCTCTCACCGGCTACGATCCTGCATTGGCGGCCAAGAAAACCGGCGGTGCCAAACCTGAGACGCGCACCCAGAATGGGAAGCCCCTCATCCGCGCAGAGTTCCCCACCGCCGCTTACGGCTCCTCGGCACTCAACGACGTCAAGGTGGAAGAAGCCTCGCCCCAACCCAAGAAACCCGGCCAAGCGGCGGCTCCAGCAAGTGTCGTGGCCGCGAATGCCGTGCGCATCAAGGGCTTCTGGCGGGAAACCCCGAAGAGCCAGAACGTCGTTTCCGAGCTTCTCAAGAACCTCCGCGACAAGTCGTCCTGCTTCCGTTTCACCTACAAGGATGAAAAGGGTGCCGACGTGGTTCTCACTGACGACCGCATTCTCGACATCACCGTCACCGGTAAACCCGGTGAACTGGGACTACCATTTGAAATCACCCTACCGTTGTCCCGCGCCATCGCGATCAAGTGACATTCACCAAATATTTGCCATCTGAGTTATGAGTTGGATCAAGGACAATAAATTTGTGGTCGCCCTCGGCGGCGGAACCCTTCTCGGGGTCGCTCTGCTGTTTTTCCTCGGCTCCAGTGGCGCGGCGCGTTACGACGAGGCCAAGACCAAGTTCGATGCGGCAGCGGGTGATGCGGCCAGTTTCGAGAAACTCCCGCTCTATCCGAAACCGGAGAACCGTGATGGAAAGCGCAAGGCACTCGATGAATACCGGAAATCGGTGGACACGCTCCAGGCTTCCTTTGAAAAGTTCCGTCCCAAGGAGATCAAGAATGTTTCTCCCCAGGATTTCACCGACAAGTTGAAAGAGGCCGACGTAGAAATCCGCAAGGCATTCGCAGAGTCTGGAACGACCGTGCCGGAAGGTTTTTTCGCTGGTTTCGTGCGGTATAAGACTTCGCTCGCCCTGCCGACTACCACTGGAATGCTGAGCTATGAGCTCGGCTCCATCAAAAACATCCTGTTGGAACTGGCGAAGGCCCGTCCTTCCGAGTTCCGCAACCTCTATCGTGTGAGCTTGCCGGAAGAGGATGGACAGCCCTACACCGCCCCGGCAAATGCGGTCGCTCGTCCGCTTTCCTTGGAAATCACCTTCGTCGGTCCAGAAAAAAGCGCCCGGGATTTCCTTTCGTCGATCGTAAAGCCCGAGAATCAATATCTCGTCGTCCGTGCGGTCCGCATCACCAACGCCAAAAAAGATCCGCCTCGTGCTGCTGACGCCCAGTTCGAAAAGCCAGCCGCGGCGAAGCCAGCCGGTGCTGATAGTCCTTTCGGTGGTGGATTCGTCCTCCCCGGTGATGATGCAAAACCTGCTGCCGCCCCTGAAAAGCCAGCCGCCGCTCCCGAGCGCGCTGATTCCAGCCGCATCCTCGCCCAAGTGCTCGGTAGCGAACAGGTGCAGGTGTTCGTCCGCCTTGATATCCTCCAATTTCTTCCGGTGAAGAAGCTTCCTTAACCCGTCAACCGCCCATTTTCCAACCATGTCCTGGTTTTCAAAGAATTACGAAAAAGTCGCTCTTGGCGGAGCGGTTGCGATCGCCTTGGGCCTTGCCTACATGGGCTGGTCCAAGTTCGGAAGCGTCGAACAAGATTTCAATACCGTCCTGAAGGGGAAGGGTAACAGTGATCCAGCGGTCAAAGGGGCCGAACTCATTCCGAAGGCTTTGGCGTCGGCCAAGCTCGATCACTCTTGGGTCAAGGGTGATGTGGCCGGTCGTCCGGTCGATCTCTTCACCGGTATTCCGCTCTTCGTTTCAAGCAAGGCTCCCGAGGTGCCGATCGATCCCCTCAACAAGGACGAGGTGCCGATCCACGCGCCGATTCCGAACATCTGGTGGATCGAAAATCGCCTCGATCCCGGTTATGCCGACTCCCCGAGCCGTGATCCTGACCAGGATGGGTTCTCGAACTTGGAGGAGTTCAATGCGAAAACCGATCCCAATAACGCGAAGTCCTATCCCGCTCTCATTGCGAAACTGATGTATTTGAAGGACGAAAGTCTGACGTGGGTGCTGCGTCCCGGTTATGAAGCGGGTGGCGGTGCTTTCCCATTCAACTATGAGGACTCCAACCGTCAGACCAACAAGACGGGTGCTGAAGCGGTTCAGCCGAATGCCCTCTTCTTCGAAAAAGGACCGATGTCCAATCGCTTTAAACTTCTCGGGTCTGAAGTTCGCCAAGAGCGCAACACGAAGATCAATATCGATGTGGCCGTGACCATCGTCCGAATTGAGGATCAGCGCCCCAACAAAAAGGGCACGATTTATGAGATTCCCGCTCCTCTGTCCGAGCAGCGCAAAAACGAGCATCTCAAGTTCGACCGGACGGCAGTCTTCTCACTCGAAGCCCTCGGCTTCAAGGGCAAGGAGTTCAAGGTGGAAGAAAACACCACTTTTGCCCTGCCTGCCGGTGCCGCCAAAAAGGACTATCTTGCCAAAAAGATTACTCCAGAAGCCGTCGAAGTGGAATACACCGATGAGTCTGGTGCCAAGAAAACTGTTTCGATCAGCAAAGGCAGCATGCCTCAGATGACCGCCCCTTAAGTTCCCCTAAAAAATCGCTTTCCAAAGCTCCAAAACATCGCCAGAAAACCTCAGCTCACTATGCAAAAAACGCCTATCTATCGATCCAGTCGCACCGCCCTCGCGTTGATGGCAGTGGCCTCCTCCACTCCTCTCATCGTATCGGTAGCGAATGCCGGCGAAGGCAGCTCCGGTCTCAGTGGTCTCGCCGAGCGCGAAATGATCCGTCGCCAGAATGCTGTTACGGAAGGGGATGCCCTCCTCGCGGAAGGCCGCGCCGCCTATGCCAACGGGGACTACCAGAAGGCCGTTGACAAGTATCGTCAGGCTCTCGACCGCCTTCCCGACGCCCCGATGGTTTCGGATCGCCGCCAGAGCTACATTGCGCATTTGAGTGACGCGAGCATTGCCCTTGCCATGCAGGATCGCAAAGTTGGCAAGTACGCCGAAGCCCGCACCCTTCTCGAAGGAGTCCTCGCCGTTGACCCGGAAAATCTCGACGCAAAGCGTGAAATCGGTTTCCTCGATGATCCGATCCGCACCAATCCAGCTCTCACTTACGAGCACACCCAGAACGTGGACAAAGTCCGCCGCGGCCTTTACACTGCCGAGGGTAATTTCAATCTCGGCAAATATGACGATGCCAAGCACGAGTATGAAAACGTGCTCCGCACCGATCCCTACAACTCCGCCGCCCGCCGCGGTATGGAGAAACTCTCGCAGGCTAAGGCCGATTACTATCGTGCGGCTTACGATCACACCCGTGCCGAACTTCTGATGGAGGTCGATAAGGCTTGGGAACTTGCCGTTCCTGCCGATGCTCCTACTTTCGATCCTACTCAAGGTAATACGCCAATCGACAATGGCGGCGTTGCTTACATCACTGAAAAACTGCGCCGCATCGTCATTCCGCGGATCGATTTCGAGGACACCACGGTTGAGGAAGCGATTGATTTCCTTCGTCTCCGCGCTGCCGAGCTGGACACCACCGAGCTGGATCCTACCAAAAAGGGCGTGAACTTCGTCATCCGCCGTCCCCGTGCCACTGCAGTGGGCGGTGCTCCCGCTGCGGATGCCGGTCTCGACGCCGCCGCAGGAGGTGCTCCGGCCCTTTCACTGGGTGGTGGCGATCCAGGAACTCTCCGCGTGAAGGAACTCCGCATCCGCAACGTTCCTCTTGCCGTCGCTTTGAAATACATCTGTGACCAGACCAAGCTCCGCTACAAAGTGGACGACTTCGCAGTCACCCTCGTTCCTCAAACCGAAAGCGGCGAGGATGTCTTCACCCGCACTTTCCGCGTGCCGCCTGACTTCGCTTCCAGCCTCGATTCCGGTGGTGGAGCCGCTGGTGGTGCTGGTGGTGCCGCTGCGGATCCGTTTGCCGAAGCTTCCGCCAAGGGTGGAGCCAGCGCGCTCACCGCCCGTAAGCCAATCCTCGAACTGCTCAAGCAAGCTGGTATCACCTTCGCCGATGGCACGTCTGCTACTCTAAGCACCGGTGGTGTTCTTCTCGTGACGAACACTCCGACCGAGCTCGATAAGGTCGAGCAACTCGTCCAGTCGATCGGCTCCAACAAGCCGAAACAGGTCAAGATCACTACCAAGTTTGTCGAAATTTCCCAAGAGAACAACGACGAGCTCGGTTTTGACTGGATCGTCAATCCATTCGGTCTTTCCGACACCGTATTCGCCAGCGGTGGTACCACCGGCAACCAAGCCGGCCGTACGGGTTCTGATTTCGTCAGTCCTGTTAATGGAACTTCCGTTAACGGGATCCCTGCCGACCCGAACCAAACCACCTCCAATGGGGTGACCAACGGTATTCGTTCGGGTGACCAAGCGATCAACCGCAACAACATCGACGCGATCCTCAACAACCCGAACCGCACGGCCCAGTCGGCCAATGTGGCTCCCGGCATCATGGCTCTTACCGGTTTGTTCTCGGATGGCCAGGTCCAGTTGATCATGCGCGGTCTTGCTCAGAAAAAGGGCACGGACCTGATGACCGCTCCTTCCGTGACTGCACGTTCCGGCCAGAAGGCGACGATCGAAATCATCCGTGAATTCATCTACCCGACCGAATACGAACCCCCGGAACTTCCGAACAGCGTCGGCCAAACCAACGGCAACGGTGGCGGTATCGGTGGCATCGGCGGCACCGGCGGTGGCAGTTTCCCCGTCACCCCGGCGACTCCGACGGCATTCGACACCCGTAACACCGGTGTGACCCTCGAAATCGAACCGACCATCGGCGAGAACGATTTCGTGATCGACCTCCGCTTCGTTCCTGAAATCGTTGAATTTGAAGGTTTCATCAACTACGGCAGCCCGATCCAATCGCCAGGCACCGATGCACTTGGCAACCCAGTCGTTTCGATCATCACCGAGAACCGCATTGAAATGCCGGTCTTCTCGTCACGCCGCGTCAATACCGCGCTCACCATTTATGACGGTTACACCGTTGCAGTCGGTGGACTCATGCGTGAAGACGTGCAGAACGTCGAAGACAAGGTGCCGATTCTCGGAGATATCCCGATCATCGGACGCCTATTCCAGAGCAAGGCCGAAAACCGGATCAAGAGCAACCTGATCATCTTCGTCACCGCGCAGATCATCGATGCGACCGGCCGTCCGCTCCGCGGAGCCGATGCGGGTGGTTCGATTCCAGTTTCCACCGGCGGTGGTGGCGCTCCGGATGCAGGCGTCCTGCCTCCGATCGACCTTCCTCCCGTTCCATAATCGGGCGTAGGAGAAACAATTCACAAGCGGGCGGGGGAGCGATCCTTCGCCCGTTTTGTGTCTGGGAGAGACGAAATTTTCATCTCGGTTCTTTTCTTGATTCCGTGATGCAAAGTCCTGATTCTCTACCGCATGCGTGTCATGGTATTGACGGGTGGGATCGCTTCGGGGAAATCAACAGTCTGCCGCCTGCTGCGGGAGTTCCTACCTGGGATGGTGATTTTCGATTGTGACGCGGCAGTCCACCGACTGTTGGAAAACGACGCGGAAGTTACTGCGGCCGTTTCCGCGGAGTTTGGAGCTGATGCATTGGACTCTCAAGGGCGCGTTGACCGTGATTTCCTGCGTGGGAGGGTGTTTGCCGAAGAACCCGCCCGCCTGCGGCTCGAAGCAATCCTTCATCCGCGTGTCCGGCAGGAATGTCTTGATTCTCTGGAGCGGGCTGCTACACGGGGGGCGGAATTGTTCGTAGCGGATGTTCCGCTCTTCTACGAGAAAGGGTTCGACATCGGCCAGACTAAGGTGATCGTCGTTGCCTCATCCCGCTCCACTCAAATCCAGCGGCTCAAGGCGCGCAGCGGTTTCGATGATCCGATGATCGGATCCATTCTTGCCGCACAGCTTCCGATTCAGGAAAAAATCTCCCGTGGGGATGTGGTTTTCTGGAACGAAGGTCCGCCTGCCGTGCTACGTTCTCAAGTCCGCCGTTTTGCCCAAGCTTTTCAAATGAATCTCCCTAACGAATCCGAAGCCCCCGAGTCCGCCTCCGCAACCACCATCGCGGTGGCACCCCTGGCACCCGCTTCCATTGAAATCAATCAGTTCCGTCTCAAGTCCCTTGCCGAGTTGCAGGCCATGGCGGAGGCCGTGCCTGCCAGAATCCAAGGTGGCATCGCGAAGAGCCAGTTGATTTACGAACTGCTTTGCTTTTACGGCCATGAAGGGACCGGTCTGATCTGTGAGGGAGTCTTGGAAATGGCGAAGGACAGTTTTGCGATGTTGCGTGATCCCTATCGCAGTTTCCGCCCAAGTCCGGATGACATTCATTTGAGTGCGAATCTGATGCGGGACCACGGTCTGCGCATCGGGCAACTGATCAAGGTCCGTGTCCGCGCTCCTCGGGAGCGGGATAAGTATCTCTCAGGTTTCGAGGTGCTGGAGGTAGAGGGCGTTCCCGTTGCCGACTACCACGTGCCGACGGAATTTGATAAACTAACACCGCTCTTTCCCAATGAGCGTATCCACTTGGAAGGAGAGGGGAATGATTTCCTCGGTGTCCGCGTCATCGATCTCATCGCACCACTCGGCAAGGGGCAGCGCGGCATTATTGTTGCTCCTCCACGGGGAGGGAAAACCATTTTGCTCAAACAGATCGCCCGTTCGATTCGCCTGAATCATCCCAATGCGGAGCTGATCATCCTGCTGCTCGACGAGCGGCCGGAGGAGGTCACCGATTTCGAGGAAACCGTGGCCTCACAGGTATTCGCATCCACTTTCGATGAATCTCCACGCCGCCATGCCCAAGTCGCTGATCTGGTGATGGAGCGTGCCAAGCGCCTCGTCGAACAAGGCAAGGACGTCATCCTCCTGCTCGACAGTCTTACCCGCCTCGCCCGTGGTCACAACTCGGCGATGCAGGGCGGGCCGATCGGCTCCGGTGGGGTCAGTCCGGTGGCCTTGCAGAAGTCACGGAAATTTTTTGGCACCGCCCGCAATGTCGAGGAAGGTGGCTCGCTCACGATTCTTGCGACAGCGCTGGTGGAGACGGAAAGCCGACTCGACGATGTCGTTTTCGAGGAGTTCAAGGGCACCGGCAACATGGAAGTCCGCCTCGATCGCGAACTCGCTGAGCGCCGCGTTTTCCCGGCGATCCACATTCCGCAGTCTGGCACTCGCAATGACGACCGGCTCTATCATCCGGACGAGTTTCTCAAAGTGGTGGACATCCGCAAGCAGCTCGCGCAGCAGCCGATCGGCGATGCAATCGAGACACTGTTGAAGAATCTAAAGGCGACCAAAACGAACGCCGAGCTGCTGCTCCGCGGACTGCGCTGAGGGCGGGAAGTTAGACTTCGCAGCCCCTATTTCGAGGGGCTTTTTCCAGTACGGGAACCTGCGTATTTCACGCAACTGGTTCATTGACACTGTTATGCCCGCTGCTTAGCCTGCCGCGCCCTGCGCTGGGCTGAGAGGATCAATTTCTCCAGAGACCCCGGCGCTCGACGCCCTAACTCGACATTATCCACTACGATGGCAACAAAAAAGAAGGCTGCGAAATCCGCGGCCAAGAAAACTGCTCCGAAAGCCGCCAAGTCCGCGGTGAAAAAATCCGCAGCAAAAAAGACCGTCTCCAGCAAGAAGGTCAAATACGTTTATAGCTGGGGAGCTGGCAAGGCTGACGGCAACGGCAGCATGAAACCGCTTCTAGGCGGCAAAGGCGCCAACCTCGCTGAAATGACCCGCATTGGTCTGCCAGTGCCTCCGGGATTCACGATCTCCACTGAGGTCTGCACCTACTTCTACGACAACAAGCGTACTTACCCGGTTTCCCTCCAAGCGGAGATGGAAGCTGGCGTGAAGAACATGGAAAAAATCATGGGCAGCAAGTTCGGCGATGCCAAGGGCATGCCGCTCCTCGTGGCCGTCCGTTCCGGCGCGCGTGATTCCATGCCCGGCATGATGGACACCATCCTCAACCTCGGCCTCAACGACGCCACCGTCCTTTCCCTCGCCGCCGTCACCAAGAACGAGCGCTTCGCATGGGATTGCTATCGTCGCTTTGTCCAAATGTATGGCGACGTTGTGCTCGGCGTGCAAAAGGCGGAAGGCGAAGACCATGAGCCGTTCGAAGTCGCGATCGAAACTTTCAAACACGAAAAATACGGCAAGGACATCATCGACTCCGATCTAACCGCCGATGACCAGAAGGAACTCGTCAAGCGTTTCAAGGCTCTCGTCAAAAAGCGCACCGGCCATAGTTTCCCGGCCGATCCTTGGGACCAACTCCGCGGTGCCGCCGGTGCCGTGTTCGGTTCCTGGATGAACGACCGCGCGATCGTCTATCGCCGCAAATACAGCATCCCTGCCGCATGGGGCACCGCCGTCAACGTGCAGGCCATGGTCTATGGCAACACGGGCGAAACTTCCGGCTCCGGCGTCGCCTTCACCCGCGACCCTGCCAATGGCAAAAACGAATTCTGGGGTGAATACCTCATCAACGCCCAAGGCGAAGACGTCGTCGCTGGTGTCCGCACCCCTGAAAATGTTAGCACGCTCAAGGCCGCGCTGCCAAAGCCATACGCCGAGCTGATGAAGGTCCGCAAGATCCTCGAAAGCCACTTCAAGGACGTGCAGGACATCGAGTTCACCGTGCAGGAAGGCAAGCTGTTCATGCTGCAAACCCGCAACGGCAAGCGCACCGCCGCCGCCTCGCTCAAGTTCTCGATGGACATGGTGAAGGAAAAACTCATCGACTGGGAAACCGCCGTCTTGCGCAACCCTGCCGAGCAGTTGGAGCAACTCCTCGCGCCGATCTTCGATCTCGAAGACGTGGCGAAAGCCAAGACCCTCGCCACCGGCCTTCCTGCCGGTCCGGGAGCCGCTTCCGGTAAGATCTATCTGAATGCCGACCGCGCCGTGCTCGCTGAAGCACGTGGTGAAAAGGTTCTGCTAGTCCGCACCGAAACCAGCCCGGAAGACCTCCGCGGCATGATCGCGGCGGAAGGCATCCTCACCTCCAAGGGTGGCGTTTCCTCCCACGCCGCACTCGTTGCCCGTCAAATGGGCAAGGTCTGCGTCTGCGGAGCCGGCGGAGTGGATATCAACTACGACAAGCTCACCGTCACCGCATCAGGCAAGGTCTTCAAGGAAGGCGACTACATGAGCATCGACGGCACCAGCGGCAAGGTCTTCGGTGGCGAACTCAAAACCGCTCCATCGGAAATCATCACCGGCATCGTCGATGGTGACAAGGCGGCGATGGCCACCGAGAAATTCAAGGGTTTCACACAGCTCATGAAATGGTGTGAACAAGCCACCCGCATGTCCGTCCGCACCAATGCCGACACGCCGGAGCAAACCCGCATCGCACTTGCGTTCGGAGCGAAGGGCATCGGCCTCACCCGCACCGAGCACATGTTCTTCGAAGGCGACCGCATCGACGCGATGCGCGAGATGATCCTCGCCACCACCCTCGAAGCGCGCAAGACCGCCCTCGGAAAACTCCTGCCCTATCAGCGTGAGGATTTCACCGGCATCTTCACCGTGCTCAAAGGTCTCCCGGCCACCATCCGTCTGCTGGACCCACCGCTTCACGAATTCCTTCCACACAGCAAAGAGCAACAGCTCGACCTTTCGAAGAAGCTCGGTGTCAAAGTGGAAACCATCATCCAGCGCGTGGCCGAACTCCACGAGTTCAACCCGATGTTAGGTCACCGCGGTTGCCGTCTCGGCATCGCCTATCCGGAAATCACCGAGATGCAGGCCCGCGCCATCTTCGAAGCCGCCGCTGACGTGGCGAAGAAGAAGATCAAGGTGAAGCCCGAGGTCATGATCCCGCTCGTCGGGTTCAAGCGTGAGTTCGACCTCCAAGCGGAGATCGTCCACCGCGTGGCCAAGGAAGTCATGGCCGAGAAGAAGATCAAGTTCGACTATCAGGTCGGCACCATGATCGAAGTCCCACGCGGTGCCCTCATCGCCGACCAGATCGCCGAGAACGCCGAGTTCTTCAGCTTCGGCACCAACGACCTCACCCAGACCGCGCTTGGCATCAGCCGTGACGACATGGGCGCGTTCCTGCTGCCGTATGTGGAAAACGACGTGTTCGCCAAGAACCCGTTCGCCACTCTCGACACCGTCGGTGTCGGCCAGCTCATCGAAACCGCCGTCGCCAAGGGCCGCCAGACCCGTCCGGACATCAAGCTCGGCATCTGCGGCGAACACGGTGGCGATCCCGATTCCGTGGTGTTCTGTCACAACGTCGGCCTCGCCTACGTTTCCTGCTCGCCTTACCGCGTGCCGGTCGCCCGCCTCGCCGCTGCGCAAGCAGCGATCATGGAGAAGCGCGCTGCGAAGAAAAAGTAACCTGTCGCGTCGGTCTATGACCGTCGCTGTCTATCAAGCCGTCCCGGGAAACCGGGGCGGCTTTTTTTGATTCGCCCCTAGCCCGTCATCGTCATCGGCAGGCTGGTTCTTCATACTACAGCCCAACTGGGATGGACACACCACAGGAAATTCTAACGCACCTCGTAAACGAGAATGGAGGGCAAAAGCGCTTTCGGGGCCTTGTTCTTGCCACCGGTAGTGTCACGCTGCTTGATGAAAAATTTCGATCTCGCCGGCATCGGGTTCGAGGCAGCCGGTGAGGATGTTGAGGAGGGTAGTTTTCCCCGAGCCATTTTCTCCCCGCAGGAGGATGACTTCGCCTTGGCGGATCTCGCCAGAGATGCCATCAAGCACGGTTTGTCCGCCGAAGGATTGGCGCAGGTTTTTGAAACGCAGCAGCAGCACTGGAGCCTCCTTGGCGGAGGCTTCGGTGCGGTGAGCGGCAAATGGAGACGGGGAGGACAAGGAAGAATGAAGAGTGATGAGAGATGAAGCGGCGCTTATCCGGAGGGTAGGACGGAGGGAGAGGGTTGGGTATTCGCTGGAATGGGCGCGGTGGTTTCTACAATCCCATGAGGATGCGGAGGCGATCTTCAACCTGAGTCATGGTGGCGGGTGTGATGCTGCCCCAGTGGATGAGGAGGCGATCTTTGCTGATGGAGCGGAGCGCCTCACAAAGCAGCGCAGAAGGATTGGTGAGACCGCCCTCCGGGGGGTGGACGACGACATGAAAAGGAATGGGGCGAAGGGTGGAGGTGATGGGTATGGCGACGACGAGGTCGGCGCGTCCGCTGTTGAAAGGATCAACAGAAATGATGAGAACCGGGCGTTTGCCAACTTGTTCGTGACCACGCACAGGACTGAGGTCGGCGAGCCAGATGTCACCGCGAGATGGATTGGCAAGTTTCACGGCGAGGATTCTGTGAGGCCATCGCCGAGTGTGGCGTCGAAAGTGCCGAGATCAGCTTGGTAGTCGGTATAAGCGGTCGCGTCGGTGGCGAGCTGGGCGTAGGCATCATTGGCCTGCTGAAGAAATCGGTGACGGCGGTAGTGATCAAGGGCCGCATCAAGGACCTCGGTCATGGTGGCATGGGTCTGTGTGGCCAGTTCTCCGAGCATAGAACGGCCTTGATCAGAAATTCGGACGGTTGCGGGCATGAGGTCAGTTTACGGTATGGTGAACTAATTTGTCAATCCGGTGGTTTATTTAAGCGTTTGGTGAGGATGGGATGCCGGTGAATTGACCGAAGATCGCGAAGTCGTCGGGATTTAATGTGTAAATTTCTGAAATGCCGGCTCTGTGAGCGCGCCAAGCGTTGTGGTTTCCAGGTCGTTTGATCTGCTGCGTTTTTCAGCCAGCGACGGTCACAGTCACGCCGCTACAAGATCAGGTCAACGGCCGCTCGTGGAGCTGCCCGACGCGATACGCCTCGATGAGCTGCAACAGCAGCGCGATCACCGAATCGATCTCCCGCCCGCGTTCGGTGTCTCCCACCTTGCGCGGCTGATCGTATTTCCTCAATTGCGTGAACTTCGGGATGATGTCCATCCCTTCTCTAACTGCCGTCTCCGGATCAGGAAACGTGTGATGCTCTGCCAGGGTATTTCCTTCCGGCCCGAGGATGAGCGTGTAGCCGCGATCGCCATAGGCTTCGGAAAACGCGCCGTCGATGGTGATGGCGTTACCGCCGCGTTTCACTGGGTTTTCGCCCTGATTGAATCTAACCGGCACGTGACCATTGACGAGAAATCCGTCTTCGGGCACCCCCATGTCGCGGGCGATCTGATCGCAGAAGGCCGCATCGTGGATCCACTCGAACCACGGCCCGGCCTTCTCCTTGTGGGTCGTTTTGTCGGCGATGAAATACGTTTCAAACGTCGCCATTCGCTCCTTGCCGAACATCGGCGAGAGCGGTCCGGCCCACAGATAGTAGAACCAATCCTTGTCGTTTTCCGTCGCGCTCTTCGATCCGGCGCGGAAGGCGCGTTTGACGACCTTGGTGAAGGCGGTGAAAATCTCTGGACCGGATTGATCCTTCCCATCGACATGAAGCGGCACGTAGCGGCCGTCCTCATCCACCGGCAGGCAGGCGTGAAAAATCACCGCCTGATCGCGGACCAGCGCCATTTGTCCGTAGTCCGCCATCCATTTCATGTGCTCCCACAGCCGTGGCGAGGTGGTGAAACTTTCCTCAATGCGCTGGATGCATTCTTCCTCTTCTTCGCTAAGTCGGTTAGGATCAGCGGGATCGATGGTGGGCAGGAAGGTGTCGCGCAACGGATACTCTGTGCCGTCGATGTTGAGCGTGTGGTTCTGATAGTTGATGCGTTTGAGGATGTTGCGCTCGTCCATCTTCCACTCCGGATGGCGCTCGATGACCTGGCCTTCCAGCTTGAACTGGATGATGGCAATCGCCTTCTGCATGCGTGCCACTTCTTCACCATCTCGCTGGCCGCTGCGTTTCGCTTTGAAGCAGGTGGCGGGATCGTTTTCGTAAACTTTCGCGGTTAGCACCTCGATCGCTTTCGTGAGGAGTCCGTATCCTTCTTCGATCTGGAACATCCGCAAGTAGCGCAGCGAGATCCGCAGCACGGTGGCGATGAGCGCGCGCTGGCCCAGGCAGGCACCCATCCAGATCGCATCGTGGTTTCCCCACACCAGCGAGACGTTCGGCTGGTGCATGAGGTAGTCGATGACCAGATCGATGCGCGGGCCGCGGTCGCCGAGGTCGCCGGCGACGATCAGCTCCTCCACCGTTAGATTGCGGATAAAACGCGACGCGCTGCGGATGAGATCGTAGTCCAAGTCCAGCGCGATGATTTCGCGGAGCTGCACATCGATCATCTTGGGGTCATGACCGCCTGCCGGATAGTTGAGCAGCGCTTCGAAAAGTTCGCGTTGTTCCTTCGGCGCGAGTGCCTTCACGTCCTTCCGCCGCCGCGAGCGGATCAGTGCGCGGATGATCGTGAACTGATGCTCGAGCGTGTCTTTCACCCACTTGTGGCGGGCGGAGGGAGCGGCGACAAGCTCCGGTTTTTTCAGACGAATCACCTCCGCTGGATAGTAGAGCACGTTCATGAAGTCCTGCAGTTCTAGCGGATCCATCGTTTCGCGGAACGCCTCCTCTACCAAGGGGCGCAGGCGGCCGCTGGCATTGTTGATGACGTGGCGGAGTTTTTGGTTCTCGCCGTGGACGTCTGAGATCACGTGGATCACCCCTTTCGGCAGCTCCTTCGACGCCCGCAGCGCGGCGACCTCGGACGCGGCGGAGGAGAGGGTGGGGTAGCGTTCGGCGAGGATGCGGAGAGCAGGGTGAACCATGGAAGTGTGGGGTGGCTGAGAGAGTCCACCATGGATGAAGCGGGCGGGCGATGGCAAGTTTCTGCTTCGTGAAAATCCCAGGCACCGCGTGACAGCCGCGTCCATTGCCCGCTATCCTGCGCCCATGGACACGAAGGATGAAAAGCCCTGCGGAAACTGCGGCGCACCGACGACCCTCCGCATCGGTGACGATGCCATCTGTGAAAACTGCTGGCACGAGGCCGGGGCATGCTGCGGCGGATATCGTCGATGATTACCCGCGCATGCAGGGCGTCTTCAACGGCCCTGGCGATGGTTTCGATAAATCCCACCACACCCTCGGCGTGACTGCGAATCCCTCCCCGGGATTCATCTCCCGCCTCCGCCAGGACGCCAGCGTCAACAAGGAAGAAACCATCAAGCCGATGCCCAGTCCGCTGGAATTCCGCGATGCCGGCACCGGCAGCATCAACGGGCCTGTCACCAAGGGCGACACCGGCACCCTCAGCGGTTCCCGCCTCAAGATCGATCCCGCCAAGCCCGATGAAGGCATCTTCTTCATCGCCAGCATCGGCGGGGCCGAAACCAAGGTGGCCACCGTCTCCACCAACAAACCCGGCCAGCTCATCTTCCTCATCCCGGCGACTCTGCCGTCAGAGGAATACAGCATCGAGGCCCGCGCGCGCATCTTCGGTTCCGCCGATGTCCGCACCGGCACCCTCGACCTTTTGGCCGTATATCCCCCACGTGACACACTCATTCCTTCCTGATTTTCCCGGTTGTGAAGTCCCAGGCTCGACTCAGAAATAGTCATAACTTTTCGAGCCTACCCCTCCATTTGGCCCACCCCGGGTGGTAGAAATGCGATGACAGTCGGCCAAATCGCGGACCCGCGTCTCGGATTTGCCCAATCTTTCATATCGACATCCATCTATCAGCGGTTTGAATTAGCATCGTCTTATTCCCAGCCAAATCTCCCATCTTGATCACTCTACCCATACGCCTCCAGGACTGCTGGGCCAAGACCGATCCTGGCACTGGCCGCCCCGCCCTCACCGTGCGGGATCATTGTCTGATCGTCGGTGCGGTGGCGGAAGCTGTCCGGCGGCTTCTTCCTCCTGCCAGCCGCAATTTGACATTTGATGGAACGACGACGCTTGCCGCCGCCCACGACATCGGGAAAATCACTCCCGGCTTCCAACTAAAGGCTCGTCCGCACTGGGATTTTCCTAAAGCGAAGGGCTGCGACTCTTATCAGGGAAATCACTCCATCGTCAGCCAAGCCTACCTTGCTTCGTTGGATTCGGTGCGTGTCGGGCGACGTCCGTTCGATTGGGTGCTCGCTGTGGGTGGTCACCACGGAAAATATTTCGCATCCGAAGGCGGCTCTTTTCGGAAAACCGAGGAAGACGGTCTAACGTGGCCACTGATACTCCGCGGCGAACTCCTTCAGGAGTTGGAATCCGTATTCGGCAAACTACCGGCGCACGACATTCCCAAGGGCTCCATCGTCCACTGGCTCACCGGATTCATCACTTTTTCGGATTGGATCGGTTCCGACACCCGCTGGTTTCCTCTCTCCTCTGATGGGCCGCTCGCCGATCGGGAAACTCCCTCCGGCGTGGGGGAAAACGCCGCCAAAGCCATTGCCGATCTCGCTTGGCATCAGCGCGAAGTTCATCCGCACCGGAGTTTCAGCGCACTCTTCCCCGGCGTGGAATCCCCGCGTCCGCTCCAATCTGCGCTCATTGCTGCGATGGATTCGCCCGGTCTCTACATCGTGGAAGCCCCGATGGGAGTGGGGAAAACCGAGGCAGCGCTTGCCGCCTGTTACCGCCGGTGGACGGAAGGGGAGGAACGCGGACTCTATTTCGCATTGCCCACCCAGCTCACCAGTAACCGCATCCATACCCGCGTTTCCGATTTCCTGAAAAATGTCGTTTCGGATCCCGTCATCGCCTCGCTTGTCCACGGCAACGCTTGGATGAACCCTGACCGCATCGTTGCGATTTCTCCGACCGCCGCCCACGAGGAAGATGCCACCAACCTCTGCGAATGGTACGCCTCCGGCAGGAAATCCCTTCTCGCCCCATTCGGCAGCGGCACCATCGACCAGGCCATCATGGCTTGCCTCCCGGTGAAGCATTCCGCCCTCCGTCTCTTCGCTCTCTCAGGGAAAATGGTCATCATCGATGAAGTCCACTCCTACGATCCCTACACTTCGGCTCTCGTCGATCGTGCCGTGAAATGGCTCATCGATGTCGGTTGCTCCGTCATCGTCCTATCCGCCACCCTCGCGTCAGGAAGGCGGAAGTCGCTGATCGCCGCGGTGGGCGCGGTGGGCGCGGTAGAATCAGGAACTCCTTCCGCATACCCGCTCATCACCAAAGTCGCAAAAGGCAGCTCCCATGCCGAATCCATCCCCATCACAGGCGAAGATCGATCATCCACCTGGATCTCCATCGAGAATGTTCGCCCGGATTCCGAAGATATCTGGCAGGAGATCGCCGCCGCTGCCGAGGCGGGAGCCTGTGTCGTGGTCATCCGGAATACCGTCAAACTCGCCCAGGACACGTATCGCCAGCTCAAATCCCGCTGCCGCGATCAGGGCATCACCTTCGGCCTCATCCACAGCCGCTTCCCCCAGTTCCAGCGCGACGACAACGAACAGGCATGGATGGAGAAACTGGGGAACCGCGGCGACTCTCGCCCGCACGGCTGCATCCTCGTCGCCACCCAGGTCATCGAGCAATCCGTCGATATCGATGCCGACCTGCTCGTCACGGATCTCGCCCCGGTCGATCTCATCCTCCAGCGTCTCGGTAGGCTCCACCGCCACCCGCGTTCGCGGCCTGCGGGATTCGAGACGCCCCGTTGCATCGTCCTCATGCCTCAGGTCGATTGGACAGCACCCGAAAACGAAATCAAATCCGCGCTCGGTCCTTCCGCCTGGGTCTATCCGCCGTTCTCCCTCTATCAGGCTGCGCGGGTCATTTCGGAGCTTCCGCAAAACACGATCACCCTGCCGCAGGACATCCGTGATCTCGTGGAGAAATCATCGGAAGTTCCGGAAATCCTCGAATCCGGAGCGGCCATCTTCCGTGATCACTTGGATCAGGAAATCCGGAAGATGCTCAATACCGCCCGGATGTTGGACGTTTTCAACTCCGCCACCTACGAGGACAGGGAAGGGGCCCGAACCCGCTGGAACGACCAACCCACCGCCCTGCTCGTCCTTCTCCGCAAGCCGCTCAACGCCACCTCCACCCATCTCGACTTCCTCAACGGCGAACGCGTTCCCTTCCAGCAAGGTTCCTATGGGCCGTTCAACTATCCGCTCGCCCTCGCCCTCCATCGCAACGCCATCCGCATCCCACTCTACCTCGTCCGTCATCTGAAAGAGCAGCCTGACTGGCTCGGCAAACATTGCAGCGACGCCGTGCTTGCCATTGTCCCCAGCGGCACCACTGCCTGCGACCTTATCGGCTCGCCGGAAACTCCTCCCTACCTCCTCGATTACCATCCTGAAACCGGCCTCAGTCATACCCGCAACCTAGCAGTCACCTTCCCGCCGTCCTTCGAATCCGAAGATGATGGCTGGTTCTAACTCTATTCCTCCATGTCCGACTTCAACCTCATCTCCCACCCCTGGATTCCCGTCCGCTGGCTCGATGGCCACCACTCCCTCACCAGCCTCGGCGAACTCTTCCGTCAAGCCGGGGAAATTGCTGATCTCGATGCCGCCCCCCACGAACGCATCTCGCTGATCCGCCTGCTCGTCTGTATCACCCAAGCCGCTCTCGGCGCGCCCAAGGACATGTATGGCTGGCCTGACTTCGGCGGCGATCTCGAAGAAAAAGTCCCAGCTTACCTCGCCCGTCCCGACATCCACCCTCATTTCAATCTCTTCGGTAACGGTCCGCGGTTTCTCCAGTGCAAGGCCGCACCCGGCGACAAAAGCTATCCGCTGGTCCAGATGAGCTTCACGCTGGCCGCTGGAAATTCACCAACCCTGCTGGACCACTTCGGAGAAGCTCCTCGTGAAATTGATCCCGCGTCCCTGGCCCGTCTGATCCTCTGCTATCAGAACTTCTTCGTCGGTGGCAGCATGGCCTCCAAGGTGAAGGGAAACGGACCGAGCTTGAAAATGCTCCACACCTTTCTCACCGGAAAAAACCTCAAACAGACGATCCTCGGCAACTGCCTGGATGCCGCAAACGCTCCGAACTTCGGCAAGCCCTACTGGGAGCATGGCACTCCAGATCAAATCAAAGGCACTGCGGCAAGTGAAGTTACTGAAACCTACCTCGGACGCTTAGTTCCGTTGTCCTGCAATCTCCATATCGCTAGAAGTGTTCGAGACGGATTATCCATGTATATCGACAACGGATTGGACTACCCTGCCTATCCTTTTTCAAAAGAGTCGTCCGCCACTATAGTTCCTTTCAAACAGGAGTTCCGCCTTCTTCGGGCTGACACCAATCGTGGAATTTGGCGGGATCTCCACTGCCTTGCCGTCCTGCGGGGCACCCAGGCTCAGTCCGCACCGCTCATTCTTCAGAGCCATATTTTCGAGCATGAAGATGGTGAAGTAGATCTCTGGGTGGGCGAACTCATTAAGGGCGAAAAAGCAACAATTCTCGATGGCATCGAAGACCGCTTCACCGTGCCCCATCGCCTTTTCACCGAGAGCGGCCAGCGAACCTACGCAAACGGTGTGAAATACGCCGACGCCCAATCCACGCTTATTTATTCCGCCGTCAAAGCCTACTCCGACTCGATGATGCACGCCTCCGCCCCGGTGGACGTGGCCCAGCGGCACTTCTGGAATGCCCTCGATCTCCAACGGCAGCTTCTGTTGGAACTCGTCAAGGATCCCACACCTCTCGGCGCGGCCAATTTCGGCGATGCTTCCGATCCTTGGTCCCTCGCCGTCCGCAAGGCGGTGTATGCCGCCTACGACCACGCCTGCCCGCGCTCCACTCCGCGCCAGATCGAGGCCTACGCACTCGGCCTTCGCCGCCTCCGCCCGAAATCCACCAAGCCGAAAACTCCCAAAACCACCCCATGAAATCCTACGAAGAATCCAACTCCCAGTTCATCGCCCTGCTTGCGAAGCTTTGCGAAAATGACCGGGGACACGCCGCCTCCCTCCGACGTTACTGGAGCGAGACCACCCGTTCGGCCGCCCTGCCCATCCTCGGCAGACTCGGCGCCATCGGCGATGACCGGAAGTCCACCGTCGCCGCGCTTTACGCCGTGCATCCTGCTCACGCCGAAAACTTCGGCATCGGTCGTGCAGCCATTCGTCTCGGTGAACGAAAGGACGGCGAGCATCCCTATGATCGCCATTTCCGGCGCTTATTAGCCTGCGATGATCTCACCGATCTTGCCCCGCAGCTTCACCGGCTCGTCAAACGCCTCAACCGGGAAGCCGTGCCACTCGACTACGCCAAGCTTTTGCGAGAGCTGAATTTCTGGTCCACCGGCTACTCCGAATCCGTGAAAACCACTTGGGCCAAGGAATTCTGGCAAGCCCCCTTCGACCTCCCCGCCGCATGAATCTCCACCTCACCCAAGCCCTCGTTCCCTACGAGATCGCCGCCCGCTGGCGGAAAGACGGCGGTTTCGCCGATAGTTACGCCTGGCACAAGCGTGCCTGGGATTGTTTCCCCGGCCAGCCGGATGCAGCCCGCGATTTCCTCACCCGTCTCGATGACACCGGTCAGGGATTCCGCCTGCTGGTGCTATCCGCCACCACGCCGTCCAAGCCGGATTGGTGCCCGGAGGCCGGCTGGAAAACCAAACCCGTCGGCGGAAATTTCCTCACCCATCCAGCCTACCGCTTCTCCCTGCTCGCCAATCCCACCACGAAAGTTCGCTCAAACAGCAAGGGAGAGCTTCTCAAAAACAGCCGCCGCATCCCCATCTCCAAACGCGAGGACCTGCTCGCCTGGCTCGAACGCAAGGCCGCCCAACACGGCTTCACCCTCGTCCCGGCGAGATCCGCACCATCCCGCAGCCGCGCCAACCCTTCTTGAAAGCGGGAAAGCCCGGCCTTCACACCGCCACCGAGTTCATCGGCGTTCTAAGCGTCACCGATCCCGCCCTCCTCCGCGAAGCCTTCACCCATGGCATCGGCTCCGCCAAAGCCTTCGGCTTCGGCATGCTCTGCCTCTCACCGATCTAAAATTCCTAATTT
>JBBRYQ010000051.1:0-39339 GCA_038237425.1 Verrucomicrobiales bacterium | reverse complement strand
CCGTGGCTCATGAAATTCCGGAAGCGTCCGGTTCCGTGATTCAACGCCGCCGCCAGCAGGGCGAGATAGCTCGTTGCCAGATGGTCGAGCAGGCTCGGTTCTTCCAACAGATTGCACAGGATGAAAGCGCGTGCGTTGTCGTCCGTGCAGTAGCCTTCGTGGAAATTGGGAACGTTGAAAGTGGCATGTTGGAAAATGCCGGTGCCGTCGCTCATCCGCACGATGTGGTCTAGCCGCAGCGGTGGAAGATTGTAGGGACGGCTGCCCAGCGCCCATCCGGCGTGAGATCCGGGCGGCGTCGCCTTGCGGTCGATCCGGGCGCGCTGGAACGATTCCATATAGAGCTGCGCCACCGCAGGCCAGGTCATTTCCCGACCCAGCTTGTAGGCCTCAATGCGCGTTCGCTCCAGCAGCTCTGGATCATCCAGATAGGTGCAAACGCCTTCGGCAATCGCCTGCGGATCGCGGAACGGCACTAAGATTCCGCGGCCATCGGCGAGAAGTTCCTTCGCGTGCCAATAGGGGGTGGAAACCACCGCCTTGCCCGCCCCGAAGACGTAGGCCAGCGTGCCGGATGTGATCTGCGCCTCGTTCAAATACGGAGTCAGATAGATGTCCGTCGCTCCGATGAACTCGGTGAGGTCCTTTAGCGAGACGAAGCGGTTGTAGAAAACGACATGGTCCTTCACCCCGCGGTCCTCGGCAAGGCGTTCGAGCCCGAGTCGGTAGCTCTCGCCCTCCCGCGCCACCAGATGTGGATGCGTCGCTCCCAGAATCAGATAGACCGTGTCCGGATGGCGTCTGACGATTTCCGGCAGTGCCTCGATCGCCTGTTCGATCCCTTTTCCCGGTCCTAACAATCCAAACGTCAACAGAACTTTGCGCCCTTCCAGCCCAAAGCGGAACTTGTAGTTTTCCGAGTCTGCAAAAGGAATGTTCGGGATGCCGTGAGGGATGATGTCGATCTGCGCCTCGGGAATGCCGTAAGTTTCCAACAGAATTTCTTTGCCCTTGTGGGCCATCACCACCAGCCGGTCGCTGCGCAGGATCAGTTCTTCCATCACTTTGCGCTGCGCGGGATTCGGGTCTTGTAGGATCGTGTGCAGGGTGGTGACCACCGGCATCCGCACCTCCTTGAGTAGGGCCAGCAGGTGGCTTCCCGCCGAGCCGCCGTAAATGCCGAACTCATGTTGCACGCACAGCACCTCGGTTTTGTTGAAATTGAGGAAATCGGCGGCCCGCCGGTAAGAATCGAGGTCTTTTTCCAAAATCTCGAAGCGCACCCGCGGCGGATATTTGTAGCCCTCCGCCCGGTCATTTACCGCGCCGGCAATGCATTCCGCCTCCGGGATTTCCCCGGCCACCGCTTCACAAATGTCATGGGTAAAGGTCGCAATTCCGCAGCGCCGTGGTTCGAATCCGCCCACAAAAGCGATCCGGGTCGGCGATTCGATCGAATTCAAGCGAATCCTTCCGTAATGATCGAAACCGTCATCCCTCACAAGACCTCCCCCTGGGCGAAGTGCAACCTAAAGTTTTATGAACCTATGCTGCCGTTCTGTACGGTGAAGCGGGCGATGGCTTCCAGCTCGGGAGTTTCCTGCAGCCAGCCGAGGTGGGTGGTGGTGATCCACTTCTGGGCGAGGGGCGGGAGGTGGTTCATGAGGGCGTTGCGGCGGGTGGGATCGAGCTCGCCAAAGATATCGTCCATCAGATAGATGGGGAGCCGTCCGCTGCGTTGTTCGAGAAGTTTTCCCTGGGCGAGCTTGAGGGCGAGGGCGAGGGTGCGCTGCTGTCCCTCGCTGGCGAAATCGACGGCAGGCATGCCGTGGAGGCGAAGGTCGAGGTCGTCGCGGTGCGGGCCGACGACGGCTTGGCGCATGCGGATTTCGCGCTCCCTTGCCTGAAGCATGGACTCACGGAGGTCCGGGCCGCTGGCTGGAAGGTAGCGGAGGGTGAGGGGTTCGTCTTTCCCGCTAACCGTCTGTTGGGCGGTGGCGGCCAGCGGGGTGAGCTCTGCGACGAGGCGAGCGCGGGTGTCCATCAGGACGTTGCCGTGCTCGACCATGATTTCCTCGTAGGATAGAATTTCCGCATCGCGG
The DNA here is from genome assembly GCA_038237425.1 of Verrucomicrobiales bacterium. Classification (GTDB taxonomy): domain Bacteria; phylum Verrucomicrobiota; class Verrucomicrobiia; order Verrucomicrobiales; family Akkermansiaceae; genus Luteolibacter. Next base: position 37,237 of record JBBRYQ010000051.1, on the reverse strand, counting down.
GGGCGGCCTTCTTTTAGTAGCAGATTCTTCGCCTTCAGAGCACGGCGGTAGCGGGACCAGGAGCGGCGGTAGTTAGCATCGATCTGGGCACCGAGGAAATCAAGGTAGCGCCGCCGCCCTTCGCCGGGGCCGCGGATGAGTTCGAGATCCTCGTTTCCCATCCAGACGACGAGGCCGCCGTCCTCGAGATAGGCGTTCTGGCTGGTGCGTGATTCGTGATCCACTTTGAGGAGCAGTCCCTCGCGGGAGTAACGGACCTGGCGGTCGGTTTCCCATGGATCGCCGGCGATGCCGAAACCTTTGCTGCCGATGCTGGCGAGGGTCATCATCCGGTGAGTGCGCGGCGAGTGGAGGCGGACGAGCACGCAGATAGCCTCGAGTACGGAGGTTTTGCCCTGTGCGTTATCGCCGATCAGGATGGCGCCCTGCGCTGGGACGGTAAGGTCCAGCGCCTTGAAACAGCGGAAATCCATCAAACGCAGCGAGCGGAGCACGAAGAAGGAGTAGGGGGGGAACGCGGGGTAGGGAAGTGGCGAGTGGCCAGTAAGGGCGGAAATTTCAGCGGCTGGCGGCAGCGGCCCCGGAGGCGAAGAACTGCCAACCGAAGGCGGCTGGGTTGTCGGAAGCCCGCGTGGAGTGGCGACCGTCGATCTGGGTGTTGTTCATGGAATCGCAGCCGAGGTTGATCAGAAAGTAGCGGGGACTTATGCCCACGTTCTCGACGACAACGGTGAAGGCGTGGCCACTGGATTGGAAATCGAGGGTATTGAAAAGGAAGGTGCCGGGGCTGCCGACATTTGGCGTGTAGGTCGCGGTGCCGCCGGTGCCGGAGCTGACGTGGGCGTAAGCGATGGTGGCACCACCGATGTCGAGGAGCACGGTGCGGTTCGATAGATGCGATGGAGTGCAGGAATCCGGATGATAGGCCAGTGAGATTTGATAGAACGCGGAGGGGGCAGATGCGTTTTCAAGCACCGTGGCAACCGCGATGGGTGTTAACAGCGGAGCGGCCACGCCGACGTGGAGGTAGGCGGCATCCAGCTCCGACCAACTGTTTGGCGCCAAAGTCGTGGACCGGAACGCACGCAGGATGTTTCCAGTGGTGATGGGCTGCTTCAGATTCCACCGTGCCTCGACGTTGCGGGTGACGCTCAGTCTGCCGGCTGGCTGGGTGACGACCGGCAAGTTATAGTTTTGCTCGTTGAAGGCGAGAGCCGCGGCATCGGTCCGCTCGATGGTGACTGTGCTGACGGTGGTGCCGTTAGGGCCAGCGGCGATGATGGCATCCACCACCGCGCGGCTGGCGGCGGTTTTGACATAGCCGAAGAGGGTGTAGCTGCCGTCGTAGGAGGGAACGCTGACATTTCCAGTTAGGAAAAAGCTTGCTCCGTTCGTGTTCGGGCCGGCGTTGCTCATCGAGAGGGAGTAGGGGACGTGGATGAGGGTGGGATCAAACTGGTCCTTGAGGGTGTAGCCGGGACCGTCCGAACCGTCGCCAAGGCGTGAGCCACCTTGGGCGAATTCATCGACACCGTTGCTCGCGGTGCGGTGGAATTTCGTGCCGTCGTAGTAGGGTGCCTTGCGGACAGCGCCTGTCGCCGGGTCCACCCATGGTCGGGTGCCCTCGGCGAGGGTGACGAAATTTGCCACCATCTGGGGAACTTTGTCATATTGGAGTTCCGCAACCACCTCGCCTTGCGACGTCATGAAATGGGCGAGCAGTTCCGCGTGCAGCGGGCAGGCCAGGGCGATGAGGAGAAGAATGGATTTCACCGGGGAAAATTCGCCACATTCACGCACGGGCGGCAAGCTTCCAGTTTTCAGAGGAGGAAGCGAGGCAATCGTGGTTGCTGCTAGACGCATCAACCACCGGGCAATCACTGGTTCACGAAGGTCCGCAGACGAAGGAACCGGGCGGGTGCCGCGCCGGCCGCTTTGGAGTCGCCCACGGTCACCGGAATTTTCCCGCCAGACGCACTGCCGAGGATGATGCGTGAGGTGCTGCCACCGTTCCAGGTCCACGCGCCGGTGCCGATCTTGGTGGCGAGCGGTGTCCACGAACTGCTCAGGGTGGAGGATGCCTCGACCACATAGCGCAAGTCTGCTGGAGCGGGTTCAGGCAAGCTGAACTGGAGTGCGATGCGATCGATCAATAGCGGAGATGTAGAGGAAAACAACGCGCCTTGCGGCAGTGCGCCGATGCCGTTAGTTCCGGTAACGATGGTGGGAGAACTGCCGAGCGCGTATTCGAGAAGGTTGTTCAGGCTGTCGCCGTCGCCATCCTCGTCGGGAGCGGATAGAGGGCCGTGGTCCGGGTAGTAGGTCTCGCGCCATGTGGGATAGCCGGTGTTGGTGGGGGTGATGGTTGCGCTCTGGCGAATGCTGTGATTTTTCCCGACGGTGATGAAAGTGTTGTTGAAAAAGATTGCGTCCGTTCTGTTATCTAGGGAGGGCGCGACGAGGGAAGTCCAGTTGGTGCCGTCGGTGGAAACGAGATCGATGTCCACCTCGCTGCCGCTTTTGGCGTCATCCACTCCCGCTGCGAACCAAACGCCGTTGCCGTAGGCCATAGCCGGGGTGTCGTCACTGGCGGTGCGGGTGGTGGTGAAATTCACGCCGAGATCCGTCGACTGGCGCAATTTTCCATACCATCCGCTGGCGAGGAAGCGGTCTTTGGTCCACTTGATGGAACGCAGGTCCTGCCATGAAAGCACGCCAGCTCCGGCGCTGGTGTTGCTCCATGATAGGCCGTCGGTGGAGGTCAGAACGACGCAGGTGCCACTACTACTTGCGTATCCGACCGCGACGAATTTCCCTCCGCCGTAGGCGACACTGGCGAGTTTATTGGTCGTTCCGGAAGCGATGAGACTCCAGTTGATGCCATCGGTGGAACGGCGGATCGTACCATTGTCTCCGACCGATATGTAAACGCCGCCGCCCAGAGCGATGCCTCGCAGCGTGGAACCTGTAAAAATGCGCCGCGTCCAACTTCCTGCGGCAGCGGTGGAAGAGCTGAAAACGCACCCTACAAAAGCAGAACCGTTGTAATCTTCTCCGGCCAATAGAAACTGTGATCCATCCCAAATTGCGGAGTAGCAATACTGGTTCAAGTTCAGTTGAGTGGCCGTCCAAGTGACGCCGTCTGGCGAAGTGGCGATAGGAGCTTTGAATGACGGACTGACACCAAAAAAATCGTAACCCACTGCAATGACCTTGGTAGAGCTTGCTGCCAGAGCTGTGAAATCCCCACTCGAGGTATTCGCTCTCGCGGTCCACGTCGTGATCGGATCGGTCACCGTCACCACTTTCGTGACGACGGTGCTCAGTCCCTTCATATCGGAGACAGTTAGTTTCACGGTGTAGGTGCCACCGCTGCTCCATGACCAGGCGGCGGTGCTATGGTTGTCGAAAGTGAAGCCTTGGCCGAAGTCCCACGAGTAGGCTAGTTCATCACCGTTAGGATCAGATGCCTGGGCGGTGAAGATGCAGCTCTGACGCGCGCCGATGGTGGCGGGGCCGCTGAGGGTGGCAGTGGGAGCCGCGTTCCCGGGGAAGGGGCCGAAGTTCACTTTTACATCGAGGTATTCATCCGGCGAGGTGCCGCCACGGGCGAGTGCGGTGATGTGAACGTTAGCAGCGGTGTCCGAGTAGGTGCGGCCGATGGCGAGTGAACCATCGGTGCGGTCTGCGCTGCCAGCGAGGCTGCCAGGCGTGGTGTCGATCAGCCACGAGCGACCATAGAGCGCTTGTTCCCAGACGATGTTGGCTCCTGCTTTGAGCCAGGAGTTAGGAAAAAGTCTGCGGTAGCTCAGCCAGTAATGGTCGCTGCCGGACTTCGTGATGCGCAGTCCGCGGATGCCGGTGGTGTTCGTGTTGTCGATCCGTTTGATTCGATAGGTGCCACTGCCGCTGCCACCTGCGGTGGCGTCCGTCCACTGGCCGGTGGAAAGCCAGTTCAAGCGCTGTTTCGCCTCGGCATGATAGGCACCTTCCGGCATGGTGCCCTTGCCCATGACATCGAAGGGATCGCCATATTCTTCGTAACCGCCAGCTGGATCGACGGGATCGGTGCTGCCCACGGGAGGAATCCAGAAACTCGAATGGCCGATGCCGTAGTTGTGCCCGAACTCGTGGACGTGCACGCCGATGTCAGCGGAGTCTTGAATCCAGATGTCTGCTCCGCCGGCGAGTCCTGCGTACTCGATCCCACCGCTTTTCATGCTGATGCTGGTGAACCAGACACCGACGATGTCGTAAGCGGCGAAGTTGAATCCGGGATGATTCGTTAGGTAAGTTGACTTCGCATCAGCGAGCAAGTCGGTGTTGCTGCTTGTGCCGAATGCATCGATAGGGGTGTAATGTGACGCTGGGTTTGGAAGCCGGGTGATGTTGGACGATACCGTTGCTTCGATCCAGGTTTTCCCGTAGGAGAAATCTCGGATGTTGTCGGACACGGTGGTGTTGAGCAGCGTATCGTAGGTGGCTTGGGCGACGACTGGATTGGTAGAGTTTGGGAAATCCGAAAAATCGCAGCGGATCATCAAGACCTTCTTGCGGGTTTCCGTCCAAGTGATTTCGAGGTTGTTGTTGAGCGTGGCGACTTCACCGAGGTTGAAGACGCCTGCCGAGCCCGATGCGGGCATAGCCATGAAAAGAACCGCCGCGCCGCTGCGGGGACCGGGCTTCGTGTCGAGGGCGGCGATGTTTTTTTCGAAAGAGTTCAACGAATCCTGATCGCTGAATTTAAAAATCTGGCCACCAGATAGAGTGATCACCGGATCCGTGCCCAACGGCTTTCCCGTGCTGAAGTCGCGGTCGGGGAGGGGAGGGGAGGGGATTTGCGATCGGATAGAGTGCCTCGACGATGGCGATTTCCTGCGGCTCCAGTCGATGGAAAACCTCCTCACGCAAGGCGGCGATCCCACTGAGGCGGATGCCTTGGACGGGCGAATTCTCCTTGGTGGTTAGGGCGATCCTGCGACCGAAAACGGAGCTGCCCAATGCGGGCTGTCCTTTGATTTCTGTGTAGCGCACCACGTGTCGGGAAGGCGTGCCGTCGCCACAAACAGGAAGCACGCGGAAATTTCCGAGCGCGCTGAACGGCTCCTCGATCTCGCGCTGCAGCTCGCGTGGCAGACTTTTCCAAACGTCGAGTGTGACCGCGTTTGCGAGTGCGGCTTGCGGATCATTCAGGATCAACGCTTCCATCCGAGCTCGGCGCGCGCGGGCGAGTTCGAGACCAGTTGTGGTTAGATTCGCCTTTCGGTTCGTATCCGATCGGGAAAATGTTTCTACCCATTTTCCGAAATCCTCAAAAACCCGGTCGTTGCGGACAGTGTGAGTTTTCGGTCTCGCCGATGTTGTTTCGTGCTCCTGCCGGGTAAACCATACTGCGATGCCGATGATCAGCACGCACAATGCTAGCAGAAGTGCCGGGCCATGTTGGGTGCGGGTTTTCATGCGGGGAGAGAACAGCCGTCGCGATCACACGCCGCGCGCGTGCGGGATGCGGTATCGATGATTGGGGGAAAACATCGTAGTTACATAGCCCACTTGCCGGCAGATGACAATGCCCTGATTGCGTAGGGAAATTGGGCTTGCTAGCGCTATTTGCGGTCGAGCACGTCGGTGGCGAGCTTGCCGAAAGTATCGCGGTCCAGGAGAAACGGGTTCGGATCAGAGTCGAGGCGGCCGTAGTAGAAGCCGGGATTGGGGCCGGGCACGTTCGGTGCGAAGCGAATGGTGCGTTTCCGGATACCGGTGAAATCGTTCATCTCGTTGGTGGTTTTTTCCACGACCGCGAGTGTGAGTGCAGGACTGACCAACGCATCGGCGGCGGCGTCATCGGTGGGGGAGAGCCAGCGGGTAACTTTGAGGGCCTCAAGTATGCCGAGCACATAGTCCGCCCGGGAGGGATCAATTTCAGCAGTGATATCCTTTTGATCTCGCGTGGCCTCCCATGGTTTGGCCGCGTCAGCGAACCGGTAACGAAGCAGGAGCGGCGGCTGGGCTTCGTCGGTGCGCTCGATTTGCACCAGGTTCAGCTTGTCCAGCGACCAAAGTCTGGCGTGCCGCCACTCGTATGGACGCACGGCGATGGAGGCGATGAGCGATGCATCCACGCGCATGACCGAAGGCGTGCCGGTGCGGTTGACGAAATAGCCGCCCTTGCCGTCGATGCCGAAAGCGAGTTCCAGCACCTGGTTGTCCTGCCCGAGGAAACGCAGTTTTAAGAAAGGCCGGTCCAGTCCCCAAGGTGTGAAATCGGTGGCGGCGTCGGTTTCAAAGCCGATCGCCCGGCCCTCGGTCACCGTCTTGAGCAGGGTGAAGAGGCGCTCCTCGTTGGCTTCGATGGTTTTGCCCTCGATGGTCGCCATCCACGGCTGCGGCGGAGTGCGAGAGATCACGATTTCCGCTCCGGTGGTCGGCTGGATGGAGATCCCACGGAGCGACTGGATGTTGAGGTTGGTGAGCGTCGGGTCGCGCAGGTCGTTTACAGTTAGAGGGAGTGAAGCGAGCGAAACGAGGTTCGGCTCGGGCTTGGTCGGCAGATCAAAGACGGTGCCCGGACGGTCGCTGACGGTCGCCTTCGCATCACTCGCGCCGGCGGTTTCCGGTGGGAAAATATCGAGCACGGTTTCCGTTTCGGCGCCGAAGGAGGTGACAGCGATCTGGGTGGACTCCCCGGTCGCACTGTTGGTGGGCAGCGTGACGGAGGCGCGGTCCGAGACTTTCACCGCCTGTAATTCGTAGATGCCCTCGATGAGCGTCTTGATCGCCTTCGGGTCGGTATGCAGGTCCAGCGGCTTCACTACGCGCCACGGACTTTTCGGCGTTTCGCGGCCGAGGGTGAGTTCACCTTGGGCGGAGCGGATGCGGATTTTTTGGAGGTTGATTGGATTCAGATAGAACGGGTGGTGGTCCCGCAGAAATTTCAGCCCGTCCTTGAAAAGCGGTGCGATGTCGCCGGTGCTGGCGTAAATGTAGCTCTTGCGGTTTTCATCGCGCGTCCAGACGAAGACGGTGGGCACGGGTTTGTCCTGATCCTTGAACTCGGCCAGCCATGGAGTGCGCCTGCCCATTTTATAACGCGCCAGAAGCTGGTGATTGGCACCCTCCAGCCAGACGTCGATGCCACTCTCGCGCAGTCCGGCTTTCTGCAAGTCGATCTTATCGACGGGTGATAAATCCTCCACGCGCATGCCGAGGGTGAAGTTGATGATGCCCACTGCGGCCCGCGGGTCCATCCGGTCTTTCCACGGCATGGTGCACTGCCATCCGTTAGGATCGAGATCGAAGGTGGCGCGGAAGCCGTTCTGCGACACCTGGATGTGCTTCACCTCGGACGGGCTGAAGGTGGGAATGAATTTTTTCTCTGCCGGGCTGTAGGTGGAATAGATCCGTTCGCCAACCGGCGTGTGTGGTGCGCCGAATAGCGAATTGAAGTTTCCTTCTTTCCATTGCCAGCCCGCCACGCCACAGACGAGGGCGGCGAGAAGTGCCAACAACAGCGTGAAACCGATGGAGCGCATGATCAGTTAGGCGCGGCGCGATGACCAGACGAAGGCTCCTGCTAGAATCAGGAACGCGGGTAGGAAAAATAGGTTCACGCGATTGATGAAGGAAACTTGGGCATCGAGGATTGGCAGCTTGTAGATCGCCAACGAACGCGGACCGATTCCGGCGAGGGATTCGCGGTTGATCAGCCAATTGACCGACGAGGCGAGGAAATCCATGTTCTCGGCACGCTGGTTGTCTGGCGCGAGGAAGTCAGTGTTCGCGACGACGAGCATGCGCGAGGTGTTGGAAGCATAGCGATCGTCATTGGCCGCACCACGGGTGACGCAGGCTGCCAGATAGAGCGGTGGTTTGTTGTCTTCTTTCTCATCGAACGCCTCGTGGCCCTCACCGAATTTTGTCTCACCCCAGAAATCAGGTGTTGCCTCTATCAGTCCGATGGGGTTGATCTGGCGGTTCATCAGGTCCTCCGCACCCTCGCGGACTTCGAGCGACGAACTGGCACCTTCTAAAATCGTGGACTTGCCCTGAAGGTCCTTCATGAAATCCACGGCATAAGTGAACATGCCGTGCGCGGCGGTGTTCAAGCGCTTGTCCTCCATCGAGACGACGCGGTCGCGGCGCGGGGTGATGCCGTAGCCACGAAGGAAGGTGCGCAGTTTCGGTGGGGTTTCACCGGGCTTGAGGAGGACAAGCAGGGCGGCCTTTGGGGTGTTCCAGTATTTTTCGAGAACGGCGAGTTCTTCATCTGTCAGATCATATTTCGGGGCAACGAGCGCGACGCCTTCCGCATCCTTTGGTATCTCCTTGAGTCCTGATAGGTTTACGCCGGTGAGTTGCACGTTCTGGAAACGCAGGTTGTTTTCGAGGGATTTCCACGGGGAATTGTCGCCATCCGCATCGATCCGGCTCTTATCCGCTAGGAAAAGCATCTTTTTCGGCCGCCCTTCGATGGACTCGACAAGGCGCGCGGTGAGGATGTCCTCTCCTTGGAAGCCGGTGATGCTTCGTTGAGTTTCCTTGGTCGTGTAAACTACCATATCCTCGGCGACCACGATTTTTACGTTAGGGTTGAGCGTCTTCGTGCCAGTCTTGTCCTCTCTGGTCACCGGGCTGTCGTCGGTGCGCGCATCCATGATGATGATGTCCTTCACCAGTGAGAGCCCGTAAGCGGCTGTCACCTCTTGGGTTCGGTCGGAACTGCGCATTGGATCGACGATTTCCAGCGCGATCTTCCCGTTCGAGTGGTGTGCGTATTCTTCGGCCAGCGTGCGGACGCGCTCGTAAAATGGCGAGCTGCGGCGGAAAGCCATGATCCATTTCATCGGCTTCTGGCGGTCCTTCACCACCTTGTCTGCCAGATAGTGCCGTGTGGATGGAGACAGCGAATATGCGGCCTCGCGGCTGAGGTCGAAGCGTGTGAAATACTGCGCTGAAAGGTAGTTCAGCGTGATGAGGATGATTGCTAGAAAAGCGATCTGCAGCAAGGAAAGTGTGCCCAATCCCCAGCGGTTCAGCGGGCGGGAAGGTTTTGGTTTCGGCTCGGGAGATTCTTCGCTCATGACACGGAGGAGAGGCAGATCAACGGCGCCAGCGGCGGTAATCCACGACTTGATAGGTTAGAAAAAGGGTGAACAGAGCGAGGCTCAGGAAATACACCACCGGCCGAGTGTCCAGCAGGCCGCTTGCGAAGAAATGCAGGTGCTGTTGCCAGGAAATGTAATGGAAGAACGAAGCCCCGGCGAACGACTCGCCCCAGATGATCGTCACGTAGCCGAGGAAATACTGGATCACCAGCATACCGATTGTGAAAATCCCCGCGATGATCTGGCTCGACGTCAGCGCCGAGGCCAGACAGCCCATCGCTGTGAACGCCGCGCCCATCAGCATGAGGATGGCGAAAGTGCCGCCCATTGCCCCGGGTGACCAAGCGGGCGGCAGATTCGTCGTCCACACGAACATCTTGAACTGAATAAACGCCGGGATCCACAGCGTCGTGTAGAAGACCATCGCTGCCGCGTATTTTGAAAACACCACCTGCCACGTCCGGACCGGAGCCGTCAGCAGCGTTTCCAGCGTCCCAGACCTTTCCTCCTCCGAGAAGAGTCGCATCGTGATCAGCGGAAAAATGAATAGGAAATAGAACCAGAACAGCGGCGTGTGGAAAGTGACGTAAACCAAGCTGTCCCGCACCGGCGTGTCGCGGAAGCCCTTCATCGCCGTGGACAGCGAGACTCCCTGCATCACCGTGACGAAGGCGAGGACAATCCAGCCGAACGGGGTCAGGAAATAGCCCTTGAGTTCTTTAAAGGTAAGGATGCGGAACAATCTCATGCAGTGGGCGCTCTTCGTAAGTCATTCCCGCCACAAGGCAAAGGTAAAAGGGCAGGTGATCCTGACCACCGTCTGAAAGGGAGGCGGGCTGGGAATCGTATCGGTCAGGCATGAATTCACCTCAGTTCCGATTCCGCTCCGGCTTGCGGTTGTCTGGAATCAATTTCGCGCTGCTCGCGTTTGCCTGCTCGCTCGCCACTCCCGCATGGGCGCAGTCGGCCTATCAGACCGAAACTGGCGAGAAGCTGCTTTTTAAATCCACCGGTGCCACCCGGATCGCGGAAAAGGTGCGGGCGAACTCGCCGGGCGTCATGGTCGAGATCTTCGTGAAAACGGGCGATATGGTGAAAAAGGGGGATGTCCTCGGGCATACCGAACTGGACGCCGCCAAACTCCAACTTGATCTAGCAAAGCGTGCCCTCGATACCAAGTCGAACGTGGACGCCGCCGAGGGCCAGGCCGAAGCGTGGACCGTCACTCGTGAGGAAACCGAGGAGCAGGTGGAAAAGCGTAAAGCCGAGAAAACCCGCCTCGCTTGGGCGATGGCGATGGAGAAAATGTATCGGGCAAACTACGAGGCACAGCTTGAAACGGAGAACGTTCAGCAGGTCCAATACGACTATTTTAAGGATCAATATGACAAGCGTTTCATCAAGGCTCCGGTGGACGGTATTGTTTCGGAAATCGTCGTGGAAGTCGGAAAAAGCGTTAATTTTGCCACCCACGTTTTCACCATCAGTGATGAAAACACTTTCTCTTTTCCTGTGACCGCCCCCGCTCCGCTCGTTGCGGCAGTCTCACCTGGTGACAAGCTGCCAGTCCGCTCTTCTGATGGAAAATCCGTGACCCGTGCGCTGGTGGACAGCATCATCGAAGACCCACGCGCCGCCGGTGAGAAAATCATCCGCCTACTCGTCCGAGCCACGGATTTCCCTGCGGCGGTGCGCCCGAATCTCAAAGGCATGAAGTTCGACGTGCTGCTTCCGCAGACTGCGAATGGACTGGAGCAGTAAGAGCTCATGTTATATTTTTTGATAATTCTCAGCCTCCCTATTTTGCCCGTGGGCTTCGTCTATCTGTTCGCATCTTGGAGTAAGCACGGATACAAGCCGTTGATGAAATGGATTTCCGCTGGTGCGATAGTTTTTCTCTTTCAATCGGTGTCACTTGTGAAGGCGGAGACTCCGGCTGACGCGGAGGGTTTCGAGTCGATTTTCGACGGCACGCTCAAGGGCTGGGAAGGGGATCCACAGTATTGGAAAGCGGAGAATGGCACGCTCGTCGGCGAGGTGCGGGCGGACAATCTTCTCAAACAGAACTCCTTCATCATCTGGCGGGGTGGTGAGCTGGCGGATTTCGAACTCAAACTGGAATACCGCGTTTCGTCAGAGGGGAACAGCGGAGTCAACTATCGGAGTGTCGAAGTGCCTGGCGTCCAATGGGCGATGCAGGGCTATCAGGATGATATCGACGGCAAGGATCAATGGAGTGGCCAGAACTACGAAGAGCGCGGTCGGACGTTTCTCGCCTACCGCGGCCAGAGTGTCGTTCTTCCGCCTAGAGGAAAGCCGGTGATCGCAAAAGAGCTGGGCGACCGCGCGGAATTGCAGAAAAAGGTCCTGAAGAACGACTGGAACCAGGTGCACATCATCGCTCGTGGAAATCTGATGCAGCATTTCACCAATGGCGTCCTCATGTCCGAAGTCCGTGATGATGATCCTGAAAAACGTAAACTCAGCGGGTTGTTGGGCGTGCAGGTCCACGTCGGTCCGCCGATGAAAATCGAATACCGGAACATCCGAGTGAAGCGGCTCAAGCAAGACCCGCTACCGGAGGCCGCTCCGGCTCGGGAATCCGGCGGCTGAGCGGAGCGATGCTTTCACCATCGATCCTCCATGATTGATAGAGATCAGTAAGATCCTCGGCGAGGGTGAGTTTTCCATCCCGCACGAGGCGACGGATTACCACGCGCAGGATCGCGAAGGCCATCTGCCCGAGTTCGTCGTCGTCACGGTTGCGGTGAACGCGTTTGACGAGATCGGTCTGGGCGATGCTGTCGATTTTTCCAGCGGCTGCGAGATCGATGAGATGGGCGATTTCCACTCCGTATCCGGTGGGGAAGGGGAGTGACTCCAGCACGGATCGGCGCGCAGCGTATTCTCCTGCTAGAGGCTGGAGGATGATGGAGAGTTCCGGATAGAAAAGTGAAACTAGCGGGCGAATTAGAATTTCCGAAACCCGCCCACCGCTGCTGGCGAGTGTGCTTTCCCCTCGGTCGAGTGGGCGCTCGTAGAAGGCTTTTACGTAGTTGATTCGTGAATCGGATAGCAGGGGGCCGACGAGCCCCGTGACGAATCCTGGATGAAAGTTAGAGATATCGCCGTCGATATAGCAGATGATGTCTCCTTTGGCGACGTGCAGCGCTTTCCACAGGTTCTCGCCCTTGCCGAGATGACTACCGGTTTCCGGGGCGATATCGGAGGAGAGGTGCACGGTGGCTCCGGCGTCCTGTGCGATATTCAGGGTGGCATCGTCGGAGTTTGAATCGATGACGAGAATTTCATCGACCAGTCCGGCCTTGGTAACAAGCTCCTTGCGGATATTTGAGACGATGCTGCCGATCGTTTCCGCTTCGTTGAGCGTGGGGATACAGACGGAAATTCGTTGATTGGAGGATTGCTTGAGTTCGGCCAACCGTGAAAAATCTGCGAACTGCGAGTGGTGAAAACGCTGCATGTTGACGCTGGAGATCATGAGTTTACACGCAGGAAAGGCCTGCTTCGATGACGCCTCACCACGGCGTGTTTTCCAATCCAGTGCAATGTCGGCATGAAGCATTCCTAGTGGGCGGGCAGGACAGGTGCAAGAGTTGTTCAAAATGCCCAGTGAATCGGGGTGGGCCGCATTCGCTCCTGCGGGTTTTTGTGGGATGATCTCTCCTTCTCCACTTCAGCGAATGGCTTTGGGGTGAGTTTCCGGAGGGTAGAAATTAGGGGGAAATTTCAGGCAGCGAAAAAAAATGAAATTTTCCGTTAAGATTCTCGCACGGTGGACGACTCACCTGTGTGCCCCGAATTGATAGGGGCTTCAAAAAACAACAAAACAACAAATTGATAATCATATGAAAACCAACAATCTGATCACCGCCGCCGTTCTTGGACTTCTCAGCGTCACCGCAATGGCATCGCAAATCTCCCCAACCGGAAGCGCACTTCCTGCTGAGGAAAAAGAAGGCTGCAAAGGCAAGGACGGCTGTAAGGGCAAAGACGGCTGCAAAGGCAAGGAAGTGAAGAAAGAAGGCACCAGCACTCTCTCCATCTCCGTGACCGCCGAAGACAAGGATGCCTGCAAGGGCAAAGACGGCTGTAAGGGCAAAGACGGCTGCAAAGGCGAGAAGAAGGAAGTAAAGAAAGAAGGGGCCATTCTCTAATTGCCTGATGATCCGCCACGGGCATTCGTCCGTGGCGGATCTCTCCCTCCCTCAGTTTACCACGATACCTAAAATTCCGATGAAACTTCGTTCTCTGATCGCCACGTATGAAAAATTGCTGCCCTTCGCTCAGTCGGGTGTATTGCTTTTCATCAGAATCACCATGGGCTGGGGATTTTTCCTCTCCGGCAGGGGCAAGCTGCTCAATCTGGAGAAAACCACGCGGTTTTTCGATTCGCTCCACCTGCCGCTTCCGAAGATTCAAGCCGTGATGGCAGGCTCCACCGAAATGATTGGTGGTTTGCTGTTGCTCGTCGGTTTGGGGACTCGCTTCATTTCCTTCCCGCTCGTCTTTACCATGGTCGTCGCCTACTTGACGGCACACAGAGAAGAGGGGTTTCTCTCGATCTCGGATTTCACCGATCAGGCCCCCTTTCCATTCCTGATGGCAGCATTGGTCACCCTTGCGTTCGGCGCTGGGAGAGTCTCCATCGACCACTACCTCAAGCCTTGGTTTGACAAGCACTCGGGTTGAAACAGGATGTCCGCATGAGCGCGGCAGCAAGCGAACAAACCATTGATTCACTAATGGAACATGCACCCGCACTTTATGGCTTCGCCTACGCTCGCCTGCGCGACCACCACCTCTCCGAGGATCTTGTGCAGGACTCGCTGCTCGTCGCTTGGAAATCATGGGACAACTATCAGGGCGGATCTTCCATCCTCACTTGGCTGATCGGAATCCTCCGCCACAAGATCCTCGATCATCACCGATCATCGTCCCGCCGGCCGACGGTTTCCATCGATGAAAACAATGATGGAGCACCCTTGATCGACAGACTCTTCAATTCTAACGGTGACTGGACCATTGATCCCAACCACGGTATGCAAGCTCTAATGCAATCTCCCGCGATGGCGGCGCAAAACTCGGATCTGCGCAAGTGGATCGCCTATTGCGTGGAGAAGCTGCCCGCCCGCCTCCACTTGTTATTCATCTCCCGCGAGGTGGATGAAATGCCGGTGGCGGAAGCTGCCGGACTCGCCGGAGTGACGGAAGGCAGTGCTGCCGTGCTGCTCACCCGCGCCCGCCAGACACTGAGGCTCTGCCTCCAGGAATCCCTGAACCGATGAACCCGGACCTGCCGCCACCGCCGGACGACTACTGCAAGAGCCACAAGCGGCTCGGGACGGGACTGCGCAAGATGGGTCTTTCCTGCGGCCAATTCGCCGAGCTCTCCCTGCAAGCGATGGACCGGCCGCTGACTCGCCGAGAGAAATTGCGATATCGTTGTCATTTCATCCTCTGCGCGATCTGCCGGAACTTCGAGAAGCAGATGCACTCCCTTCCAGCACTCGTTAGGGCTTCATTTTCAGCGCAGGAACCCGCGAAACCTGATCCCGCTTTCCTCGCCGCCGTTCGCACCAAGCTCTCCCAAGAGCCCAAAGACCAAAATCGATAGAAAAATGGCAAATCCCAGATTTACCGGCGGCAAGACGCTCGGCACCGGCATCGGACTCCGGGTGCCACACTACGATCACATCCTGAGTGAGAAGCCGGCAGTGGACTGGTTTGAAATCATCTCGGAAAACTACATGGTCCGCGGCGGCCGTCCGCTTGCCGTATTGGATACCATTCTGGATCAATACCAAGTCGTGCAGCACGGCGTAGGACTCTATCCGGGAAGCACCGGCGGACCGGACATGAACCACCTGCGCCGCCTCAAGGAACTCATTAAACGCACTAACACCCCATGGATATCAGATCACCTCTGCTGGGGCAGCGTGGATGGCAGCATGAGCCACGACCTGCTGCCGCTTCCCTATACTTTTGAATCCGTCAAAAAAACTGCCGAGAACCTGCGTATCACGCAGGACTTTCTGGAAATTCCGCTGGCGATGGAAAACGTCAGCAGTTACGCGGAGTTCAACGATGATGAAATGACCGAGTGGGAATTTCTGTCCGAGGTCGTGGAGTTGGCGGATGTTGGCATTCTGCTGGACGTGAATAATATCTATGTTTCCTCGGTGAACCACGGCTTCGATCCGCTGGACTACGTCAATTTCATCCAGCCGGAACGCGTGGCACAAATCCACATCGCAGGGCACTCACGCTATCAGCGTTTCATCATCGATACGCACGATCACCCGGTCATCGATCCGGTTTGGAAACTTTACGCCCGCGCCATCGAACGCTGTGGCCCGACGGCGACACTGCTGGAATGGGACGCGAGCATTCCATCCTTCGAGGAAGTATGGAGCGAGGCGAAAAAATCTGAAAACTGGCGGCAATGGCTGCTCAACGGAATCGAGGAAGGAGCTGCACATGCCGAATCTTGACGAACTGCAACGCGAATTTTTCCGCGCTCTTCTGCTGCCGCTGCGGGGAACTAGCAGAAATTCCACCGAACTTTCTTCCTCTGACGAAGGCCACTCACCGGAGTTTTTCCGCATCGCCGATGAAATCATCAAACCCGGGCCGTCGCTCACTTCAGCGGAACGATTGGAACTCTATCACCGCCAGTATTGGTTCCGGGTTCTCGATTCCTTGGCCGAGGATTTTCCGGTCCTCCGTAAAATGGCGGGCGACGGGATCTTCTGGAATTTGATTGAAGCCTATCTGCTGGTGCGTCCCTCACAGAGTTTCACACTTCGGCACCTTGGCGAAGCGTTCGCGGATTTCATCGGTAAGTCTGAGATTCTCGACGAGACGCGCAGGCAGTGGTTTGGAAGTGTGGCGAAGATCGAGTATGCGTTCATGGATTGTTTCGAATCCGCGCAATCGGCACTTCCTGATGCAGAAGATTTCTCAAACTCCGTCATCGAGTTGCAGGAGTATGTCAAGCTGCTGCACCTGCCGGTCCCAGCGGACCTTTGCTGGGAGTGGGAGGATTTTTCTCCCGCTGATGGCCTCGAACTGCAACCCGTCGATGTGGCGGTGTGGCGGGAGGCATCCGGACGGAGCAAGCAGGAACGCATCGAAGCCGCGGAGTTGCCGCTGCTCGTGCGATTGAAACAAGGAATCCAGCTCAGCGAGCTTTTCGATTCCCTGCCAGAACCCACTCCGAGCGAGCAAGACATTTCCCGCTGGTTTGCCAAATGGCACTCCCATCGCTGGCTAGGAGTCCGGGGAAAACTGGGTAAAGATGAACTCGATCCTAACGGAAACTGGGATGGCATGGACCGCATGAGTTCTCAGGCGGTGTCGATGGAGTAAAAGCGGAATTTTAGAAAAACAAAAACATGAACATCCAAAACCAAATCATCCTCATCACCGGAGCCAATCGCGGCATCGGCAAAGCCCTTGTCGCAGCCGCACTCAAACGCGGCGCGAAGAAAATCTACGCCGCCGCCCGCAAGCCCTCCGATCTGCCAGACTTCGGCGACGCTCGCGTGGTGCCTCTCGCGCTTGATATCACCGATCCCACGCAAGTGTCCGCCGCCGCCAAGACGGCCAACGACGTCAGCCTTCTGATCAACAACGCCGGAGCACTCGCCTATGCCAGCGTCCTCGACGGAGATTTATCAGCCCTCGAAAACGACATGCGCGTGAACTACTTCGGCACCCTCCAAGCCACCCGTGCTTTTGCCCCAGCCATCATTGCTAACAGTGGTGGCGTGGCCAGCATCAGCTCCATCGTCGGCCTCGCCAGCATGGCTGGCATCGGTGGTTATAGTGCCTCGAAAGCTGCGCTCACCTCTGCCATCCAAGCGATGCGTGCGGAGTTCCAAAAGAAAAACGTCGCCGTATTTGGCATCTTTCCAGGCCCGATCGATACCGACATGGCCAAGGGCATTGAAATGGAAAAAACCAGCCCCGAGGTGACTGCGGAAAACATCCTCGACGGCATCGAAGCGGGACAGGAAGACATTTTCCCCGACCCGATGGCTGTCGAAATCGGTAAGCTCTGGGCCAGCGACCCGAAACAACTCGAACACAATTTCGCCTCGATGTGAGTAACCGTGCTGCCGCAGCTTCGGGCTCTATGCCTCGGCTGCGGTTTGGCCGTCATCAACTTGCTTCGGGGTGGCCTGGCACGCGGAGGTGAGAGGTGGCGGCGAACCCATGCGATACGATGACTTGCCGCTTGGCGAGGTCGATGGATTCCACCTCGCCAACAAAGGTCTTCACCCGATGCAGAAGCTTGCGGAGCGGGCTGACGATGTTAGTGAGGTCGAGGTCGCTTGCCGCGACTTCGTGAAGCATGGGGGTGAAGAGGAAAAAATTCTCCTGTGCTACAGGTGAGTCGTTCATGGGATGATATTCTTAACGAAAAATTCCGGTTTTTTTAATTTTCTCTTCTGACTGCTATGAGACCTAGGAGCGAAGGCGGCACTGTGGCGGCAACTTCGCCGCTTTGATCAAAGTGGTGCGGAGGAATGATCCCTCATCTTGCGAACGGCCTTGCAGGCTATCGTTAGAAAGCCCGCAACGCAGCGGGAGGTCGTCGTTTGCGAGGGCTGCGTAATAGTCACAGCCGGCGGCTTATGGTCGCGCGTAGATTGCAGACTGCCAGATTGATGGCAACCCGTTCAAATCATGTCGCGGGTGACGCGATACTTCGCAGCGCAGCGGGGACACTGAATATTGATGAATTCCGCGCCTTCGAAGAGTTGTTCGGGCTTGTCCTTCCAGCCGCCGAGGATGGGCAGAATCTTGTCGAGTGTGCAGCCGCAGTGGAATCGGAACTGGCGAGATTCTAGCAGCGTTGTTTCCTCGGTCTCGGAAATTTTCGCCACAGCCGCCTCATCGAGCGATTCCAGCCAGGCGAGATCGCAGTCTGGTTGCGCCGCGACGAGCGCGAAATTTTCATCCTCTAGCCGGAACGCGCGGGCGGGGCGTTGCTCGGACTGATCGTAGAATTGGGAGATCCAAGCGATCGGATCCTTACCGATGATTTCCAGCGTGGATACGCGGGATTTTGCGCCCTCCACGGCGGTGGTTTGTGAGTAGAAGAAGTTTCTATCAGGCTCGCGCACGTCTTCTGTGAATACGCGGCCAGTCACCGCTTGCTCGAACGAACTGCCAGTGACGAACAAATTGATTCTGGGTGCGCGCAGGTTAGCCGTCCAAGCGATAGTTTCCGCCCACGGGCGGGCGACGAGATGAAGCGTCAGCATCGCCAGGGTGTCCTTGAGCATCTGGTCCAGCTCCAGCGGCGGCCGGATGGCATGCTGCATGAGGTGCAGATAGTAGTCCGTGTAAATCGGTGTGAACTGCCCGCGCAATAGGAGTGCATTGCGATGCCGGACGAAGATCGACTCGATTTTCGTGAATTCCTCTTGGATTTCCATGGGCAGATAGAAAGTGGAACAGACAAGAATGTCTGGATCACGTTAGGCTCCGGGAAGCTCGATGAAGCCTTCGAGTTTGCGGATCCGGGTCGGGTGACGCATTTTTCGGAGGGCTTTCGCTTCGATCTGACGGATCCGTTCACGGGTGACCTGGAATTGGCGGCCGACTTCTTCGAGAGTGCGGCTGTAGCCGTCCTTGAGGCCAAAGCGTTGTTCGAGGACTTCGCGCTCGCGCTCGGTGAGAGTGTCGAGAACGTCCTTGATCTTGTCCTTGAGCATCGAAAAGCCGGCTTCTTCCATCGGATTGTCGGCGGCCTTGTCCTCGATGAAGTCACCGAAGGACGTGTCGTCCGAATCTCCAACAGGCGCTTGCAGCGAGATCGGCTGCTGGGCCATCTTGAGGACGGCGCGGACACGCTCGACAGGCAAGTGGATTTCCTCGGCGATTTCTTCCGGTGAAGGTTCGCGGCCGTATTCTTGGACGAGCTGCTTCTGCACGCGCATCAGCTTGTTGATCGTCTCGATCATGTGCACCGGAATCCGGATCGTCCGGGCCTGGTCCGCGATGGAACGGGTGATCGCTTGGCGAATCCACCAAGTGGCGTAGGTGGAAAACTTATAACCGCGGCGGTATTCGAATTTCTCGACGGCTTTCATCAGGCCCATGTTGCCTTCTTGGATGAGGTCGAGGAATGAGAGTCCCCGGTTGGTGTATTTCTTGGCGATGGAAATGACGAGACGGAGGTTGGCCTCGACCATTTCGGTCTTCGCCTTGAGCGCTTCTTTCAGCCAATGGCGGAGTTGCTTGTTAGCTTCTTCGAAGGTTTCCAAAGTGTGCCAGGTGCGCTGCTGGACCTCGCGGAGCTTGGTGATGAACTCTTTGTCTTCGGGATCGGTGGCGAGCTTGCGTCCGTATTTCCAGAATTTCTGCATGTATTCATCCACTTGCTCACAGAAGTCCTCTACGACTTTCTGTTTGTAATAGAAGCGGGTGAAAACGCGGTTGAGCGTCTGGATGTTCTTGTTGAATTCCTCCTCTAGCTTTTTCTTGCTGCGAGGGTTTTTCGCGGAAAGCTGGCGGAAAAGGTCATCGTTCTCGTGATGGAGCTGCTTGAGCTGGTCGCAAAGTTTCGGCAGGCCCTTCATGTAGCGTTCGCGGGACTCGATCTTCTTGTCGAGGATCACACGGTCGAAGCGCTCCTTGCCCTTGTTGAGCTTATCGGCGAGTTCCAGATAGGAATCGGTGACGAATCCAAAAAGGTGCAGGTGGCGGGCAACTTCGATTTCCGCATCCTCGATGCGTTTGGAAATTTCCACTTCCTGCTCTCGGGTAAGCAGCGGGACCTGGCCCATTTGCTTGAGGTACATCCGGACCGGGTCGTCGAGGATGTCGAGCTTCTGGTCGGCCTTGACGTCTTCCTCGTCGCCATCGCCTTCGTCGCGCTTCTTGTCCTTGTAGCGGTCCACTTCAGAGGCGTCGATGATGTCGAACTCCATGTTGCGGAGGCGCTCCATGATCGCCTCGACGTCATCGGGATCGACAAGGTCGTTCGGGAGAATTTCGTTGATGTCATCGTAGGTCAGGTAATCCTGCTCCTTGGCGAGTTTGATCAGTTCGCGGATCTTTTCCTGGATTTCAGGAGTGTCGATCCGGCGTTTGTTGGAATCCGCAGCAGCACGGGTGGTGGCCTTCGTTTCACCGGATTCCTTGATTTCCTTGGTGGCTTTCTTCGAGCCTTCAGCCGCTGGTTTGGCAGGAGCGGGAGCCGCTGCTTTTTCCGGAGCCTTCGTCTTCGGTGCCGCGGCAGGTTTTGCCAAAGGCTTGGTGGCGACCACGGGTTTCGCAGGGGCTTTGACTTCCGGCTTGGCGGGTGGCTTCACCACTGGCTTCGCTGGCACCTTGACCTCAGGCTTTTTTGCCTTCGTATCTTTGGCCGACGGGGCGGTCTTTACCTCGGGCTTGGAAACTTTCTTGGGAGCAGGAGTTTTGCCTGCATCTGCCTTGGTTTTGACGGCGGGTTTCTTCGGCGAAGGTTTGGGAGAAGACATGGAATAAAAGCGCTTGAGTCGGAAAACTGGATACAATTCAACTAGCCTAGGGGCACGGCGAAAAATTCGCAGGCGGGGCGGAATGAAAAGGCGATGGGGGGGGGCGTCAAGACCTTTCTTCAGATTTGATCCGCGGGCGATTTTCGGGTGATCGGCTGGGGAAGAATCCGCAAAAGAAAAATTTTCCCGATTTCCATTCTCATCGCATGCCAGCATGATCGCACTTCTGCGGATTTCCAGTTTCAAATCGCCGGAAAAGCACCTAAGTTTCCCTAGCAAACATGATCACACTCACTCCTAAAGCCATTGAGGAACTTGGAAAACTCCTCGCAAGCCGGGCGAATTCCCCGGCATCCGGCCTGCGCCTCGCTGTCCGTCGCGGCGGTTGTGCCGGATGGCAGTATGAAATGCAGGTTGCCGATCCCGAGGCGGGCGACGTCATCATCGATTCCGGCAAAGCCCGCGTCATCGTCGCTGCTGACAGCGTGGAGAAACTCAGCGGCTGCGAGATCGACTACTCGGACGACCTCACCGACGCCGGTTTCAAGATCCACAACCCCATCGCCGTGCGCTCCTGCGGCTGTGGCACCTCATTTGAAACCTCCAACGATCCGCCTGCCACCCACGCCGTGGCGGATGGTGAGGCCTGCGGAACACCCTGAAAATTTCCCCAGTTGTGCCCCGCACCATCGAAGAACCACCACCCAGACGGCCTGCCTATTTCTGGTGGCTGCTTGCAAACGCCCTCGCTCTCTGCTTCGCTATCGTCAGTTGGTCGTTCTGCCTGTATGTCTTCGGCAATCCGGAATTTCCGCGAAACTACGAGATCCTCGGGAAACTCGGCCGACTGCCAAAACTCAAGCGCTACACGGTGCTCGACGTGCCTAACGGAAACGCCTTTGCCCCCAAGGAACTCTATAAAAAATACTTCGGCATCACCTCTGGCGACATGGTGCGCGTGAACTCGCTGCTGATGAGGAACTACCTCACCAACTTCGACAGCCCACTGCTCCTGACCTATGTCGAGGGCGACTATCAGGTCACCGACGTCCGAAGGCTCGCAAAGGCGGACTTTTTCAACCCGGGTGTCGTCATCCGCGCCCAGGCTCTGGTGAAACCCGATGATTTCACCAAACCCGCGCCCTATCCGGTTTTCATCGAATACCTGTTCCCCACCGACCAGTCCGCCGCTGCGGGCTATTTCAAACAGGGCGACATCCTCAGCGTGAAGAAGAGCCCGAACTGCGCCGCCGTGGTGCACGTGTCCAAGGTCATCAACGACGACGAGCCCGCGCTTCTGCTGACCGTGATCCCCATCGCCTACGGCTCCTATCAGATTGGTGATGCGGCGTCGTTCACCATCGAGCCACCCGAAAAGCTCAGGCCTGCTGCGGGATTTCCTGTTATCAGGTAGCCGCGCGGTCGGTCAGAATTTCAGCTTTGCTGGCTTCACGGCATCCTGGTTGAGCTTGTCGCAGACAAGGCGGCAGAGCTCGAATGCTATCGGATCAGCGATCGTGTAGAGCACCAGCGTGGCCTGCTTGCGGCGGGAGACCAGGCCGGCATCATGCAGGAGCTTGAGCTGCTTGGAGACGTTCGCCTGGCTGGTGTGCAGTTGGTCCACGATTTCCGAAACACTGAGCTCTCCGGCCTTCAACTCCTGAAGGATGGCGAGACGGGTCGGCTCCGCAAATGCGCGGAACAGGTTGGCGACGCGTGCGAGTTGTTCGGGCTGCAATTTCATGGGGCAAACTACTACCATGAAAAATTTCACTTGCAAGAATAACTATATGGCTATATGGTTATTTTAATTCAGCCAAGCACATGAACATTCAATCCAAACAACTCAGCAACGATCTCAAGTCCGGAAAGAAGATCTCCCTCATCGACGTCCGCACTCCCGCCGAATTCGGTGAAATCCACATCGCCGGTTCCACCCTGATGCCACTCGACCGCCTCGATGCCGCCGCCGTCAAAGCCGCTTCAGGCAGTGCCGAGCAGTGCGTGATTATCTGCCGCAGCGGCAAGCGTGCCGAACAAGCGCTTCAAAAGCTCGCTGCTGCCGGCTGCGATAAGCTCGTCATCCTCGAAGGTGGCGTCACCGCGTGGGACAGCGCCGGATTGCCCGTGAACCGCGGCCAGAAAGCCATTTCCCTCGAACGTCAGGTGCGCATCGCCGCCGGGCTGCTGGTCCTCACCGGGGTCGTGTTAGGCACTTGGGTGCATCCCGGATTCTACGGTCTCAGCGCATTCGTCGGCGCGGGTCTCACCTTTGCCGGCATTACCGACTGGTGCGGCATGGCGATGGTGCTCGCGAAAATGCCGTGGAACCAACGCTCCGGCATCAAGTGTGCCGGTAACTCCTGTTCGATCTGATCCTGGGCCCCCACTGAAAATTCAAAGCCATGTTTTTACGACAAATCACCGATCCCTCGCTCGCACAGAACGCCTACCTCATCGGCTGCCAACGCACCGGTGAAGCCATCATCATCGATCCCGAGCGCGACCTCGACCGCTACTTCCACGTCGCTCAGGAAAACGGCCTGCACATCACCGCCGTCGCGGACACCCACATCCATGCCGATTATCTCAGCGGCGCACGCGAGCTCGTCGAGCGCCACGGCGTCATTGCCTATCTATCCGCAGAGGGTGGGCCCGACTGGCAGTTCGAGTGGGCGAAGGGAAATCCGCAAGCGCGCTTCATCCGGCACGGCGACGTGTTCCGCGTCGGCAATATCGAACTGAAAGCAGTCCTAACACCCGGTCACACGCCCGAGCACATGAGCTTCCTCGTCACCGACATCGGGGGTGGAGCGGATGAGCCCGTTGCGTTTCTCACTGGAGACTTCATCTTCGTCGGCGACGTCGGCCGTCCTGATCTGTTGGAAAGCGCTGCCGGCCACGCGGGAGTGATGGAACCAAGCGCCCGCACCCTTTACGCCAGCCTCCGTGCCACGGAAAAACTACCGGAGCATCTGCAGATCCTTCCCGCCCACGGTGCTGGCAGCGCGTGTGGCAAGGCGCTCGGCGCAGTTCCTAACAGTGTAATGGGCTATGAACGCAGGTTCAACGCTCCGTTCCGTGAGGCACTCACCGGCCCCGAAGAGGAGTTCGTGAAAAACATCCTAACCGGCCAACCCGAGCCACCGCTCTACTTCGCACGCATGAAGCGTGACAACAAACTCGGCCCAGCCCTCCTGCCCGGCGGCACGCTGCCCGATCCCAAGCGCATCGCTGCGGACCAGATCGGCGATTGGATTGGAAAAACCGCCATTCTCGATCTGCGCGAAGACCGCGCGGCGTTCGCCGCAAACCACCTGCAAGGCGCGTTGTTCGCCCCATTGTCAGGCGGGAAATTATCCGTCGCCGCCGGTTCTTACGTCGAGGAGAATGCCCGGATATTGTTAGTGGTAGAGGACGAATCCCAGGTGGAGTCGGCCGTGAGACAGCTCATCCGCATCGGGCTGGATCACGTGGAAGCATGGATTCCGCTGGTAGAGGCCCTAGCAGATCCGCAGTTCACTACCAGCTACCCGCGTATCGCCACATCGGCACTTCCTGCTGGAGTCACGGTTCTCGACGTCCGCCGTGCCGATGAATTCGCCGCCGGTCACGTGGCGGGCGCGAAAAACATCGCCCACACCCGTCTCGCCGCGCGTTTCGACGAAGTGCCTGACGGGAAACCGCTTTACGTTCACTGCGCCAGCGGAGTCCGCGCCGCCATGGCCACCGCGTTCCTTGCGAGCCGAGGCCGCGATGTCATCCACGTCGATGGTCCATTTGCGGAAATTCCCGCCGCCTTGAAATCATGAACGCATTTGCGTTGTTAGGTGCGGTGGCCATCGGGCTTTCGCTTGGGCTGACCGGCGCGGGCGGCAGTATCCTGACGCTGCCAGTGCTCGTCTATCTAGCAGGCATTCCGCCGCGCGAGGCAGTCGGGCTCAGCCTGCTGATCGTCGGCACGGCGGCGCTCGCCGGTGCTTGGCAGCGAGCCCGGGCAGGCGAACTTCATTTCAAGGCAGCGGGCATGTTCGTGATTTCCGGCATGACCGGCGCGGTGCTGGGAGCAAAGCTTACCCACCTAGTTTCTCCAACAGCTTTGATGGTTTCCTTCGCCGTCTTGATGGCGGTGGTGGGCGCTAACATGCTGATTCCGAGGAAAACTCCGGCTCAGCCCGCACCGGAGTGTCGTCCGCTGCGATGCCTGCTCGCCGGTGCCGGAGTGGGAATTCTCACCGGCTTTCTCGGCGTGGGTGGCGGTTTTTTGCTGATGCCCGCGCTGGTGAAGTTCGCCCGCCTGCCACTGCGCGTGGCGACCGGCACCTCACTCGCTATCATTGCCTGCAATTCTGCTGCAGGTTTCGCCAGCCACCTCGGCGAGGCTCCGGTTCCCTGGCTGCTGGCGGGTGTGTTTTCTATCATTGCCGCCATCGGCGTTCTGGCCGGGGGCAGGATTGCTTCCCGACTGCCTGAAAAGGAGCTGCGGCGTGCCTTCGCGTTTCTTGTTCTCGCCACCGCCGCAGTTGTGCTTTTCAAGGCATAAACATGAACAAACCGTAATGCCTGGTCGGGGTGGAAACGCATGATCGTGTGCTTTCTTGTTCATGGAATGGCTCGCGAATGACGCCGTTCCACGAACGAAGGAAAACCATAAACACAGCATCATTATGAAAACTACAAGCATCACTACACTCATTGCCATCGCCTTCCTGACCGCAGGCACCGCATCCGCCCAAAGTGGCCAAGGCCGTCGCGGCGGCGGATACGGCGGACCGCCGAGGACCGACACAGAACGCGCCGCACGCCAGGAGGAATGCCAGAAGGCGAACGACGGAGTTTGTCCGAACGGCGGAGTCTGCCCGAACGACGGAGTTTGTGACGGACAAGGCAAAGGCAACAACCGTGGGCAGGGCAAGGGGCAGAAAAATGGCCAAGGAAAAGGCCAACGCACTGGTCCCCGTGACGGCAGTGGACCGCGTGGCGGTGGTGCAAACTGCCCAGCAGGCACCTGACTAACTGAATCGCATGCCTCGGGTGGCATCGCAATGAGCGCCCGGGCTGAAAAGCGGCAATGCCGCAAAAAATAGCGCGTGGCATCCTGCCGCAGGTCGTTGCGTATGCGTCCCACCCAATGCTGTCCGTTTATGCAGGAAGGCAGGAATATCCAAACTCCAGCAACCGCACGCTCTCCAAGCTGAATTACGGTAGAGTATGGGTAGCCATGCCCCATCCAGTCCGTTTGCCCCGTCACGACCGCGTCCACCGCAAATTTTGCAGGTGCAGCCTGCGGGTGTGTTATGCCGCGAGGGCGCGACATGGAACACGCGAGGGCGCGTGTGCTCCCCTTGTGCCTTGCGGGCGCTGAAGGGGAAGCGGGAACTCAACGACGAGGAGACGGCGCGGCTGAAACAGCTCTGGAAGAAGCTGGTGCGCATGTTTCACCCGGCTCGCCGCCGGGATATGTGGGACATGACGAGGGCGGTCAGTTAGCGGATGCGATCCGAAAGCATCCCTAGAGCGTGGTATGGTTCAATGCCGTTCTCAACCGTTAGCGAATGCATGGGGATCCGCAGCTCAAAGCAGGTCCATCCGGGTCTGCTTTCACGCAATTCCAGTTCGCCGCCATGTGCCCTGACGATTTCCCGAGCCAAGCTGAGACCAAGACCCACCCCGTCCACCTTTCGATCCCGCGCGGAATTCACACGGTGAAAGCGGGTGAAAATCCGGCTTTGATCCGGTTGCGGGATGCCCGGACCGGAATTGCTGATGGTTAGGACGACGTGTTGGTCGCGTGATTCGAGGCTGGTTCGGATTCTGCCTCCGGGCTCGTTGTATTTCACCGCGTTGACGAACAGATTGAGCACGGCGGTTCGCAGGAGTGTGGGATCCGCTCTAACGGTGATGTCCCGCGCGAGTTCCACCTCGAAGGAAAGATGCGTTTCTTCCGCCAGCGCCCGTGCGTCTTCGATGATCCCTTCGAGCATCGCCGGGAAATCCACGTCCTCGAGTGAGGGCTTGAGTTGGCCCGAATCGGCGAGGGCCAGCAACAGCAGCCCGCGTGTGATGGTCTTGAGCCGCTGGGTTTCTTCCAACAGATTTCCGAAAACCTGCTGCTCTTTTGAATCCGGCGGAGCTTCCTGCAGCGCGTTCTCCAGCTCTCCCTGCATGATGGCAAGCGGTGTTTTCAATTCGTGTGAGGCATCCGCGCTGAAACGGGTGGCTTGTTGGAAACTGCTTTCTAGCCGGTCGATCATCCGGTTGAGGACAAGGATGACGCGGGTGATTTCGGGGTCCTCGTCCGACGAGGGAATCCTTTGATCGAGACCGCGGGCCGTGACTTGCTCTGCGGTTTCCGCGATCACTCGGAGCGGGCGCAGCGCGCGTCCGGCGACAATCCATCCGCCGATGCCCACAAGTGCCAGTGCGAGCGGTAGGGCTAGCAGAAATCCGTCGCGGAGTTGCGTGAGTTCGGCATTCGCATGGCGGGTGTTCATGCCAATGACCAGCGTGGTGTCTGGCGTGCCCATCATGCCGATTCTCCACACGCCGGTTGTGAAAAACCGGGGGAGCTTGGTGAAGGAAACCTGGCTGCCGCCGGGGCCCATGCCGCGCCCGGGGCCTCCCCAGCCGCGTCCGCCGCGGAAACCGCCGGACCTATCGTCCGCAGTTTCCTGTGATGCCTTGTGATCGTCCTCAAGCCGGGTGTCGAGTTTCTGTGGATCGAGTGACTCCGGCCAGTCGGGCGAGACGTGAATCACCGAGCCACTTTTGTCCGCGAGCAGCAGGATGGCTTCTTCCCCGTTGTCTTCGCCGGCGATGAAGCTGAAATTTTCATCAATCCGCTGAGGTGTCTGACGATTGGCGATCCAACCGCGGTGACGCAGGCCGAGAGAGCGGATTTCCGTGTCCAGACTCTCTGCTTTCTGCCGCGCGATCATGAAATAGGCGGCGGTGCCGAAACCTGCCATTACCAGTCCCGAGATGGCGGTGGAAAGCAGCGCGATCTTGAGGCGGAACGGCAGTGCTTTCATGCGTCTGGTTTCATGCGGTATCCTACACTGCGGATGGTTTCGATGAGTTTCACCTCGGCATCGGCATCGACTTTCTTCCGCAGCCGCTGGATGTAAACCTCGACCAGATTGGTGCCTGGATCGAAGTCATAGTTCCACACCCGCTCGCAGATTTGTGCGCGGGTAAGCACGCGGCCCGGAGAGCGGGCGAGGTGTTCCAGCAACTCGAACTCGCGTGCTGTCAGATCGATCTTGCGGCCGCCGCGTGAAACCTCGCGGGTCAAAAGGTTCACCGTCAGATCGCCGACGGCCAGAATGCTCTGGCTCGAGCCCGATGCCCGGCGGGTCACGACGTGCAGGCGCGCGATGAGTTCTTCGATATAAAACGGCTTGGTCAGATAGTCATCGGCACCGAGGTTCAGGCCTTCGAGCCGTTCGTTGAGCTCGCTGCGGGCAGTTAGGAGAATGACGGGCACCGCCATGCGCCGCTCCCGCAGACCGCGGAGGATGCTCAGCCCGTCGCGACCCGGCAGCATGATGTCGAGGATGATCGCATCATACGGGCGGGTGGTGGCGGCGATGAAACCCTCGTCGCCATGGTGGCTTGCATCGACCACGAAGCCCTGCGCCTCCAATCCCTTCCGGACAAAAGAGGCGATCTTTTTTTCATCTTCGACGATAAGGATCTTCATGGTGGACGCGGATGTCCCGATGGTTTTTAGGCGGAAGGGAACCCGTTGCATAGCCGGAAAGCTGCCGCGGGTGTTCATTGGCAAGTTCCACTCGGGAAATGAACACCGGGCCGTGTTACGGATTACGATTTGTTCAGGATTGGGCCGTGCGATTCATCGTGGATTGTTTAAACCGCTTGCCGCCGCGCTGACATTTCCTGATGGTAGTGTGCATGAGTGAAAACCCAAAAGAAGGTGGCGACTCGGAGGAATTCGTCCGGGAGCTTACCAATCACCAGACCTCAATGCTGTCGTATATCCGTTCACTGGCACCGGGAAGTTCGGGGGCGCGCGATCTGCTGCAGGAGGTGAACATCACGCTCTGGCAGAAACGGGAGTCTTTCCAACTTGGCACCAATTTCAAGGCATGGGCGTTCCAGACCATCCGCTATCACATACTCAACCACCGCCGCCGGCTGATTTCCCACGGTTGGCTCATTTTCGATGACGACCTCATTGAGCGCATGTCGCCTGAGTTCGAATCAGAGCCGGACGAGTTGGAGGAGCGCCACCTCGCGCTGCGCGAATGCCTTCAGAAGCTGCGCCCGCAGGACCGGGAGCTGCTGCACCATCGCTACGCCACCGCCTCTTCGCTCCAGGAATACGCCACCGCTACCCACCGCAGCGCCGGCACACTCAAGGCCATTCTCTTCAACCTCCGCGCGGCGCTCAAGCGCTGCATCGAACGAAAGCTTTTCAAATCTTCCAACCAGTCAGGATGAAAAAAAACGATCATGTGATTGTCCAACAGGTGTTGGACGGGCTTGTCACTCTCGATACCTTCAACGCATTCCAAGCGCGCCTGCGCGCTGAACCGGAGTTGGTGAAACTCTATGGCGAATACGCGTTGCTGAACCATACGCTGTGCGAAGAGTTCGAAGGCCAGAAATGGACAGGGAAACCGTGGATCGGTGTGAGCAGGAGTTTTCCAGTGCTCTATCTGATTTTGGCAGCCGCCGCAGTGCTGGCGATCCTTGCGCTGGTATTCCGGGATTCCCTGATGGGGAGTTTTTCACCGCAACCCATCGCAAACGCGTCGTTCTCAATGGATGCGGTCTGGGAGGTGGAAGGACCGCACCGGACGTCAGGTTCCTTTGTCAGTCTGTTTGCGGGAAACAAACTTCATCTCTCACGAGGACAGACCAGCGTCGCCATGGGATCGGGCACCACGGCGGTGATCGAGGGACCCGCCGGGATCTCACTGGAATCTCCGAAATCCATTTATCTAACTGAAGGACGAGGTCGATTCCGGATGTTTGATCCGAACGGTGAACTCAAGGTGGTCACGCCGTCGTTCACGGCGGTCGATCTCGGGACCGAGTTCGGCATCGAAGTGCATCCCGGCAAGCAGGACGAGCTGCATGTGTTCGACGGCAAGGTCAGGGTGGTGACGAACACCGGTGGCAAGGAAAGCATTCTAGCCACTGGTGAGGCCGTTCGCGTCGGTGGCGAAGGTGTGGTGGAAAAAATTCCGGCGGACGGCGGGCGTTTCCTGAAAGAGCTAGGACGCTTTCAAACGGTGCTTGTTAGCCCGTTCGTGAAGGCGGAATGCCGGTTGCAATACGGGAATCCGATGATCACCGAAGCTGGAATGGACGGTGAAAACTATTCGGCCTTCATTCGTTTGAAGAAGCAGGAACCGGCTGAAGGCAGTTCGGTTCTGCTGGCCACACTTGAGGTGGGAAAACCGGTGATCGGCGAGTTTCACACCGACGGTTGGGCGGGCATGAGTTTTTTCAACAAGGGCGTGGAGGTCCTGTTTTTCGGTGATTCCTTCGGCGCAAACCGGAGCTGGTCGCTGGATGTGAAACAGCATGTCCCAGTCATCATCCCGGTCGAACCGGTGCTCGGCCCTCGGACAGTGACACTGCGCTATGACAAGACGTCGGGCGACGTCAGCCTGCACCAGGGAGGAGTGCCTTTGGGAGAAACGTTTTGTACCGGTAAGCTTCCGCCCGGCACGGAATTTGATGAAATCCGCCTAGGTGCCTCGGCGGGAGCGGCGCTCGACGTCCGCGCGCTCACAATCCGCACCGGTGGCGGGCGCTGAGGAAGGTTTGCATAAACGCAAGCGGCGCGGCGGACATTTGGGGAGTGAACAAACCCAATCGCTTTGATCAATTTCCCACGCCGTCTTCCGGCAATCGCCCTGTTCTGGATACTCGTGTCCGTGTCCACCGCCCAGACTGTCTATGTCTCGCGGATGTGGCACGATCACCAGCCGACCTACTGGCCCGAGTGGAATACGAATGGCGGCCAGTCCAATCGGGTCGAATACGCGTGGGACTCGATCGTGAATAAACCGAATCGTTCCTATCCCGGCAGTCTCGCCCAGAATCCCGAAAACAACCTGGGTGATATCTTCGGCGTCGATGACCGGAGAAACTCCTATCAGAGTGGACCACGTAATTCGCTAGCGAATCTTTCCAGCTCCGCCGGCTTCTGTATGAGTTATTCAGGCTCGCTGATAGATGGGGTTCGCTCGTTGGGAGGCAATGGCCAGCTAGGCTATTCCGGGAGCTGGTATTCGGGAAACCGCGAGGCGCGAAACTGGCTCACACCGTCTGGAAGCCGTCGCCTTGATCTCGTCGGTTTCACCTATCATCACTCGCTCGCACCGTTGCTTCCCAAACCGGTCCTGCGCAAGGAACTTCAGATTTTCAAACAAGCGTATTGGAAGGCCTGGGGCGGAAATTCTGATCTATCGGATCAGTCGAAAGGCTACTTCCCCACCGAGATGGCGTTTTCAAACTCCATCATCGGCGTGCTCGCGGACGAGGGCTATCAGTGGTCGATCGTCGCCAGCCACCACCTGAGCCGCACCTGCCCGAGCTACATGAATCAGGGCAACATCAGCGACAACCGCGGGATCTTCTCCAGCCTGCCGAACAAGGCCGATCAACTCGGGCCCTCGCCATCCACAGGCTGGTGGTATGGTCAGCCGAATCCCGGAAACGCCGCGTGGAACGTCTCGCCATTTGCCTATCAGCTTCACCGGGCGAAGTATGTGAATCCAGAAACCGGCGCGGAATCGTCCATCATCCTCGTCCCGTCGGACGACGTGCTTTCCTACCGTTTCGGCTACGCCGCCGAGGGCATCCAGAAGATTCAGGAAAACATCGCTCCGTTTGCCACCGATCCGAATCGCCCGGTGATGGTCATGCCCTCCACCGATGGCGACAACGCGTGGGGCGGGGGATCGTCGTCGTGGTTCGAGGCGACGCCAGCGTTTTTCAATTCTGCAGGTAGTGCCGGCTACGGTCAGACCGCCATTCAAGACTTCGTCAACGCGCACGGAGCAGCGGCGGATACGGTGCACATCGAGGACGGCGCGTGGATCTTTCCTGAGTCCTGTTATGGATCGGCGAATTTCCTAAAATGGATCGAGCCGCCGCTCGCCGCCACTCCGGCCACGCGCTATGCGAATACGCTGGTGGATCTGGAGACTCCGGGATTCGCGCCCAAGTTCTGGTCGTGGGCACCGGTCATCACCGGAGCTAACTGGTGCGAAACCGCCGAGCAGATCCTGCGCGACGAGGGCGGCGATGTACAGGCGTGGAAAATCCAGGCACCCACCGACTGGAACGGCACCAACTCTAATCCCAACGATGTGGAACTCGCCTGGCACATCTATCTGCACGGCCTTGATTCCGGCTTCAACTACTACGGCGGCCTCGGCAACGACGACGAGGTGAAGGCATCGCTGGCCACCACCCGGGCGATCCAGAAACTCCAACCGTGGATGACGTCCGCCCGCCGCAACAAAGACCGGACCGCTCCAACCTTGTTGAAACCCCAGCGTTTTCCCTACAACCCCGGCACTTGGAATTTCGGGTGGTTCAACAAGAACCCACCCACGGACAACAGCTATCTGAAACGCATGCCGTCTGACTTTTATGTATGGACTCACGCCTACGACCTTTCTGGAATCTCTACGATGAACCTGAAAGTCCGCCTCGACAACGACGGCGTGAACTCCATCGCCAGCAATCAGAACGAAACCTTCGCCGGTGGTTCCGAAATCGGCGCGTGGGTCTCCATTCCGATGACCAAACGCGTCCTGCCAAACAGCCAGGCCAGCCTCAATACCGCCGCTAACAATCCACAGATCAACTACTTCATCACCCCGCCCGAACTCGCTGACTATTACTTTGCCAAGGTGACGGATACGAATCTGGCGGGCTTCCGTGGCAAACTCGTCGATTACTACATCGAAGCCACGGACACACTCAACAACGTCAGCAAATCGGACATCCAACACGTCTTCATTGAAAATGACGGGGCTACCCAACCCGTGATACCGGGTGTCCCGTCCAATCTCACCGCTATAACGACGAATTCCACCACCATCTCACTCACCTGGGGCGGGGTGGCGGATGCTACACAATATCGGATCTATCGGGGTGGCGCATTGCTGGGAACTTCAAATACATCGAACTGGCTTGATCTCGGGCTGAACCCTTCGAGCACCTACTCCTACACCGTGAGCTCGGTGAACACGGCGGGGGAATCCGCTCAAACCGCAGCCGTTCAGGCCACGACTCCGTCTGCCGGTGGAGGTGGTGCGCCCGTTCCTTTCGCCATGGACGGCATCGCTGATTTCCCAGGCTACCGGCTTTCCAATCCCGGGATGACCATCTACGCCGCTCTTCGTGGCACCACGCTTTATGTAGCCACTTGGGCTCCCGGCTCGGCCGGAAACGATCATTTCATCATGGTCGGTAACTCATCGCTCCCCACTCCTATCACTGTCCCACCATGGACGAAGGCCGGTCTGACATCGCTGCCAGCAGCCTCTCCCTTCCTTGCGGCGGAGAGCAGCAACGCCTACATCGGATGGTTCAATACAAATCGCGCGGCCACCACGAGCGCCCGCACGGCGGGTCAACAGATGGAGGGAACCCTCGACATCTCAACTGCGTTCGGTTCCGTTCCCGGCGATCTCTATCTGGCGGCACTTGCCTATCAGACAACCGATGCCGGACTGCTCGGATCACAGGCACCCACCGGGAATTCGGATGGAAACGTGGATGCTGCGGAGTTGCTGCGGATCCCTCTCGAAGCGCTGCGTGACGATGATGCGAATGGCACTTACGACCGCCTTGAGCCCGGAAAGAGTTTCGTGATCACCCAATCGGCGTGGGCTGCGGGCAGCTTCTCAATCTCCTGGAAATGTTTTCCCGGCAGAAGCTACAAGATCCAGTCCTGCACCGATCTGTTGGAAACCTCGTGGGTCGATGTTTCGGGCGTGCTCGTCACTGCTGGACCCACCGACTTGACCGCAAGCTGTGAACTGACCATCAGCCTCACGGATACCAATCGCTTTTTCAGAGTCGTGCTGGCTCCTTGAAAGACATCCTACGCTCACTTCAATGACTTCAGATAGGCAACGAGCGAGTCGATGTGCTTTTCCGGCAAATGGGCGAAGGGCGGCATCGCCGGCGGATAGCCTTTCACGATGTCAGTCATTGGTTCTTTGATAGAACGGCGGAGGTAGGTCTCGTCCGCGATCATTTTCGATTCGTCCGCCATGATCTGGGTGGATCCGAAAAGCCCCTGGAGATTCGGGGCGATTTGAGAGCCACCTACTTGATGGCAGGCCGCGCAGCCTTGGCTGAGGAAAAGTTGTGCGCCTTGCTCGGCGGCAGGGTCCACCGCAGCGGACGTGGTTTTTGATGCGCTCCGAGCTGGTAGCGAGAGCAGCAAGGCGATCGCTCCACAGGCGGCGATGAAGGTGCCGAAGATCGCAGGCAGCCACTGGCGGAAGTAGTAGCGCGAGTTCATCAGGAATTTCACCGTGACGAGCGAGACGATGAGCACTGCTAGGATGGCGACGTTGTGCGCGGCGCTGGAAAGCTGTGGGAAATGGCCGCTGAGCATCAGGAACAGCACCGGGAAGGTGATGTAGTGGTTGTGCATTGAGCGCATCTTCGCCTGCTTGCCGTATTTCAAGTCATGGGGTAGGCCGGCTAACAGCGATGCCATGAATTTTTTCTGATTCAGGATGATGTGGAAAAACACGTTGGCCGACATCGACGAGCCGAGCATCGCGCCGATCTGGAGATAGACCGCGCGGCCGTTGAAATATTGGTTGTAGAAAACTGCCGCAGCTAGGATGAGGGCGAGTGTCAGGGGCACGGCGATCGCTGGAATTTCCTTCAGCTTTGTTTTCCAGATCGTATCGTAAAGCAGCCACCAGGCGAGGATTCCGCTCACGCTGAGGCCAACGGATTTCCAGCCTTGGAGATCCATGCTCGCCGGATTCAGTAGTCCCGATCCACCATGCGGATAGAAAACAGCGGCTAACAGTAGGATGCCGGTGATCCAAGTGGTGTAGGACTGCCACATGAACCAATGCAAGGGGACCGGAATGGCTTTGGGATCGATGAGGCGTTTTTCCAAATGGAAGACGCCGCCGCCGTGGAGCATGTCGAGGTGGCCGAGCAGGGGATTTTCCGGAGTCTTTCCATCCTCGTCCGGTTTCAAGGGCGGCGGAGTGATCAGGTTGAGCTCCATCCAGGTGAAGAGGATCGAATTTCCAATCCACATGATCGCGGCGATCACGTGGACGAAGCGGAAGATCACGCTCAACCAGCCTGCAATTTCGGATTCCATAAGTCGCCCCGAATAAAGCACTGAATATACCGGGATCGAGAGAATAATCGGCCCAGCCGAAATGTCCGATTTCTAGGAATGTGAGAATACAGGACTTTCAGGGTGCTACATGCAGACGAGTCAAGCGGCGTAGGTGAACGGGTTGCTCGAAGTGGCTCTCGACAACTCTCTGTAATCACTCTATGCCGATATTGAGTTACCACCTACCAGGGAAACTAGTAGGTAAGGGGAAATTGAAATGCCCATCGCTATGCAGCAATCATTCTCATATGGTTGCTTGCTGGGAGAAGCCAAACCTGGCTCTTCAGCAAAATTTACCCAGAAATTTTGCTGAAGAGCCATTTTTCCTTTCACAGTTCATTTCCAATAACGTCCTATAGTCAATGTCTGTTATTTGGGACCCTGAAGCTGCATTTATGGTTCAAATGTGGCTTCAAGACGATAGAAGCCTTGGGCTGTAAGAGGGTTCGTATCAATAATGGTAATTTTGCCGGCCCCATGGAGGAAATCGATTCCCGGAGTCGGAATGTCAGTGGTGCCATCGAAACGATAGATTTCCTCGAAACTTCCAGCGCTGAGATTGGGTGAGCGTTGGATGATCCAACGAGTGCCTGGGGCGAAAGTAGAATTAATGCCAAAGCTTAGGACTACATGGCCCGACGCGTTGATAACAGGTGCGGTGAGATTGCGTGGACTGGAGGAATCGGCAAGGAGCGCATTGGTGCCAAGAGCTTGTTCAACACCATAAGCGAAACCGTCGCCATCGAAGTCCAATTTCCAGAAACGGGCAATGTCAACCGTGCCTTGGTATTCGGTGGCTCCGATATCACAAGCGCCGTTGCGCGGGAAGCCCCGCTGGTCGGTGGCGAGGCTGGAGGTTCCGCCGGTGTTGATAGCCGCGCTATCGGGCAAGGGCGGCATGGTTTGCGTGGGTCCACCGTAGTTGCCAAGCGGGGCGAGGTGGGGATCGCCGGAAACGAGATTGTTGCCTACCAGCGCGTAGTAGTTCGATGGGGGAGAGATATTTGAGGTGTTCCCCACGACGACGGAGTTTTTCAAGACAAGGGATAGCGCATTGTAGATGCCGCCGCCTCCGGTGGAGGAGCCCGCGGTGTTTCCCACTATTGTGCAGTTATTGACATTGAGAGTATTGTTGTAATGGTAGATTGCTCCTCCAAAGACCCCTGCTGTATTGAGAGTGAAGGTGCAATTGTTAAGCGTGACGGGTCTGGAGTCGTTATAGATGCCTGCGCCTTGCACTGCGGAGTTTCCGACGAAGCTGGAGCCGTTGACGGTCAGGCTTCCGGAATGGCTGGAGAGATGAATACCTCCTCCATAGAGATTGGTTGAATTTTCCGCAATGGTGCTGTCCTCTATTAGGGCGTCGCCGCCATCGATAAAAATGCCTCCGCCTTTTGCGTAGCCATAGTTTCCCGAAATCCGGCAATTGCTCACAATGAGGCTGCCGGCAGCAAAGATGCCGCCACCAGGGCCGAACGCATAGTTGTTTGAGATTGTGCTGTTTTGAATGAGTGCCGGTCCCAAGCCGCAGGAAATCGCCCCCCCGATGGAACTGCCGCCATAAGCGTAGTTCCGGGTAACGACGCAGTTTCTGATGGTCGTGGTGACGGTAGGGATGGTGTTGATATAAATTCCCGGGCTGGAAGCTCCATAGCCATCCGAAATGACGAGGGAATCCAGGAGGATGGGAGACGCGGTGGAGTTAATTTTGAAAACGCGGGTGTCGTCACCCGTGCGGCCGTCGCCCGTTTTATCGCCGGAGATCACGATGGGGGCGATGAGCAAGGAGGCGTCGATGGTGAGAGACTTGGAAATCGAAATCTCACCGCCTGTGAGGCGAATGATTTGACCGGAGAGTAATGGATCGAAGGTGATGAAGCTTCGTGCCGCGGAGTAATTTACCGCCTCGCGCAATGAGATGCCTGTACCGCCGCCGAGAAAGCCGTCGTCCTCATCGAGAAGAGTAGTGACGATGGTCCCGTGTGCGGCTAGAGGAAAGGCAAAAAGGCCCATTATGGAGCGGCGGAATGCTTGCACAAGAAAGGAGCTATCAACAAGACGGTCAGGAGTAAAGACTGGAAGTGGGGGGCCGGAGGCATGGTGCGTGAGTGAGTGATAACGAACGGCAAGCACGATGCCGCAGGCCGGGGCGCGGAGCATCTTCGGCGGGGGGGGACGGCGAGGCGGGCGGCGGTGAAGCGGAGCGGAACCGGGGGGGCGGGAACCGCCGCCCGCCT
>JBBRYQ010000050.1:0-39823 GCA_038237425.1 Verrucomicrobiales bacterium | reverse complement strand
CGGAGGAACAAAGTCGCATGCTCAGCGGATTGAGACGTTCTCTCCTAGGCGAAGCTTGATCTTTTCTTGCTCTCAACTCTCAACCATCAACTCTCAACCTCTTCCTCCTTTGCTCTCAGTCGAAAATCTCAACGTCTCATACGGCGCGATCAAAGCTCTTCACGGCGTTTCCTTGAAAGTGCCGACCGGCAGCATCGTGACCCTGATCGGTGCCAACGGTGCCGGGAAATCGACCACGCTGCGGGCTCTTTCCGGGTTAGTGAAATCCACTGGCTCGGTGACCTACGACGGCAAGGATATTTCGAAACTCGCGCCTAACCAGATAGTCGCACAAGGCCTCTGCCACGTGCCGGAAGGGCGGATGGTTTTTTCGAATCTCACGGTGCACGAGAATCTCAAGATGGGGGCTTACCTACAGCGCGACCGTCATTGGATCGCCGATCAGACAGAATACGTCTTCGGACTTTTTCCACGCCTCAAGGAGCGGGAAAATCAGGCGGCCGGCACGCTATCTGGTGGAGAACAGCAGATGCTCGCCATCGGGCGCGCGCTGCTGAGTAAGCCGAAGTTCCTCATGCTCGACGAACCATCACTCGGCATCGCACCGCTGCTAGTGAAGACCATTTTCGAACGCATCGTGGAGATCAACCGCGAACAGGGACTGACGATCTTGTTGGTCGAACAGAACGCCAACCTCGCGCTTGATGTATCCAGCTACGCCTACGTTCTAGAAACCGGCAAGGTCTTGCTAGAAGGCCCATCCGCGAAGCTGAAGGAAGATCCGCAGGTGCAGGCTTCTTATCTCGGAGCCTGAGCCACTACTTCTGCAACATCTTCAGGATCGGCGGGATCGATTCCTTCCAGGCGTGGGCGATGGCGCATTGGATCACCGCATCTTCGTCGTCGCGGTTGGGAAAACTTTTGTTCTCACGCAGCTTGCGGGCGGCGGACATGATCGCCTGCAGTTCCGGGGCCAGTGAAAGTAGGCCGAGAACCGCAGACAGCGAGGTGGCGGCTAGAAATACGGCAAGTCCGCCGAAGATGGGGATTTTCGCCACGATCACCGCCATCAAGGCAACGATCCCGCTGAGGGGAGGAACGGCCATGCCGAAACGCTGCGAGCTTTCGCGCGATGCGGCCGCTTTCGGATTGAATTCCTTCCATTCCGCTAGGGCTTTCTGACGGAGTTGTTTGCCAAATTCTTCAGCAGTTTCCTCCGCGCGATGAATGACAGCGGAGTCCTCCGGCGCGGGCATCCAGCGGCTGAGATCACAACGGCACGGGCGCGCACCCTCGGTCAGCAACACCCGCATGCCGAACCACCAGCGGGCGATAAGGACTGCCGCGATCGAGACCGCGGAAAACAGGAAAAGGAGACGCCACATGAATGGTAGGAGATTGGGTTATTTCCCACTCCATCCGCCGCCGAGGGCTTTGGCGAGGGCTGCTAGGGTGATGCGCTGCTGGGCGTCGATCTGGCTGATCGTCAGCCGGACCTGGAGCACGGTGCGATCGGCGGATACGACTTCGAGGTAGTTCGTCAGGCCCTTGTCGAATCGTTCCTGAGCGAGGCGTCTCGAATCCAACGCGCTCGTTAGAGCTGCCTCCAGCGATGAGCGGGAGCGGGCGAATCCTTTCAAATCGACAAGCGCGTCCTCCACCTCACGCAGGGCGATGAGCAGCGTCTGGCGATAGTTCGCGAGCGCCTCATCATAGCGGCTGAGCGCGGCTTTGTAGTTCGCGCTGTTTGCTCCGCCGTCGATGAGTGGTGCGGTGACGCCCGCGCCTAACGAAAGAACCCGGTTTTCCCAGTCGAGGAAACGTTTCACATCCAGTGACTCAAAGCCACCACCGGCGGTGAGGCTGAAATTCGGATAGAACGCGGTTTCGGCCACGCCGATTTGTGCGTTGGCCGCGCGGAGCTGTTGTTCCGCAGCGCGGACGTCGGGCCGGCGGTTGAGCACATCCGCAGGAAGTCCGGCGCGGATATCGGGAAGCGCTTTGTTGGATACACGGGAGGAAACCGAAAAATCCGACGGCCGTGTGCCGCAGAGGACGGCGAGCGCGTGCTCGGCCGATCCACGCTGTCGCTGGACGGCGGCGAGGTCGTTGTTAGCGAGTTCGAGTTCGGTGTTTGCTTGGCTGGTGGAGAGCCCGTCCACGAGTCCGGCGTCGAGTTTGGATTTCTGGAGATCAAAGGCTTCCTTGCGGCTCGTGATGGTGTCCTGCACGACTGCTTCCTGCGCATCAAGCCCACGGAGGATGAAATACTGGCGGGCGACTTCCGTGGCCACGCCCAGACGTTGGGAATCTAGCAAGGCTTCCGCTGCGGCGGCTTGAGCGGAGGATGATTCTATCAGTCGCTTGTTGCGTCCCCAAAGATCGGGGTCATAGGCGAGATTGAAAGAGCTGCGGTAATGCTGGGAATCCAAGTCAATGGCGATGCCTTTCGGAGCGCTCCCGCCGGCGGCGTCCTGCGAGCTGCGGGAAACTCCTGCGGATCCGAGCAGGCCGAGAGTCGGGAAAAGCCGCGCCTGATCGACTCCGACCAACGCCCTAGCGGTATCGACGCGCGACTTGGCGGCGGCGAGATCGTTGTTAGCGGCGAGGGCGCGATCCACGAGCCGGGTTAGATCTCCATCGTTGAAAAGCCGCCACCAGTTGTCCGGCAGGCGGCTGGCGGGAGTGGCTTGGCCTTCCTTCCACTTGGTGCCGCCGGACGCGGCTGGCGTTAGAAAATCCGGGCCAAGAGTGCACGAACCGAGAAGCAGGGCGGTGGGAAGAAATAACAGGTGAGGTTTCATGACTCGGTCGAAAGTGGTGAGAAGGATGAGGACAGAGGATTTATTGCCTATCAGGAGCCTCGATAAAAACGTCAACTTGCTGGCCGACGTAGAGCGGAGGATCCGTCGGCCGGGCGAGCGAGTAAATCACCTGAAGCACCCGCGTGTCCACCCGTTCGGTGCTAGAACCGGTGAGTGAAACTTTTGGGATGACGTAGGGCTCGACGCGGATGAATTCGAGCGGGAACGTGATTTTCGGGTCACCTTTTAGATAGCCGTAAGCGCTCTGGCCCTTGCGGATGCGGGTGGCGTTCTGCTCGTCGATGTCGGCGCGGACTTGGAGCTTGTTGGTTTCGCCGAGGATGATGGCGGGGTTTTTCGGCGAGGTCGCAGCGTATTCGCCAGCGCGGATGTTGAGCTGGATGATCTCGCCATCGCGCGGGGCGAGCACGGTGAGGCGCTCGATGAGCAGGGAAATGCGTTTCAGCGAAATTTCGGATGCAGCGAGTTGGGCCTGCGCCGCGACGAGCTGTGCCTGGGCGACGATGACGTCTTGTTTGCGGTTTTCCAATTCGTCGCGACTGACTGCACGGCTATCGACCACGGCGCTGAGTCGGCCGAGTTGGGATTGCAATTTCCCAAGCTGCGCCTCGCTGACGCGGATCTGAGCCTGCGCCACCTCGCGCTGGGCCTGAGTGGACAATGACTCGGCGCGGAGGTCGCGGTCATCAAGTTTGAAAAGTGGCTGATCCTTTTTCACCCCATCGTTCACCTTTACGAATACCTCGGTGACCAGACCGGGCAGAGGAACTCCGATGGCGACATTTTCACTCAACGCTTCGAGAATTCCCGTCGCAGCAACGGCATGCGGATAGGGCTTCGCTGGCGGCGGGACCGGTGGCTCGCCCGGCGGCGGCATCGCGCGCTCGGCTTGGAGACGTGAAACGTTCACGATCGCCACCACCCCGCAAATGGCGAGGAGGATGGAACCGTAACGGACGATTTTTGATAGGAGGTTCATGGGGAAATTGTTGAGAGTTGAAAGTTGAGAGTTGAGAGTAATCGATGTGAGCCGAAGTTCGAGTTGTTGTCTTTCTCTCAACTTTCAACTTTCAACTTTTTCCTAGTGTGCATGTTCGTGGATGAAATGCGGCGGCTCTTTTTGGGATTGTTCGGTGACTTCGACGATCTCGCCGTCGTCCATGCGGGCGATCCGGTCGGCGTAGGAGAAAATCCGGTTATCGTGGGTCACGATGATCACCGCGCGTTCCGGTGAGCGGGCGACCTGGCGGAAAAGATCGAGCACGATCTCGCCGTTCTGCG
Organism: Verrucomicrobiales bacterium; assembly: GCA_038237425.1. Taxonomy (GTDB): domain Bacteria; phylum Verrucomicrobiota; class Verrucomicrobiia; order Verrucomicrobiales; family Akkermansiaceae; genus Luteolibacter. The sequence continues at coordinate 35,717 of JBBRYQ010000050.1, read as the reverse complement.
CATCCAGCGCGGCAGTCGGCTCGTCGCAGATCACCAGCGGCGGTTCGTGGACCAGCGCGCGGGCGATGGCGACGCGCTGTTGCTGGCCGCCGGATAGTTTGTTAGGTCGTTCTTTCCAGCGCGGTCCGAGGCCGACGCGTTCCAGGACCTCGCGCGACCGTTTCAGCGCCTTACTGCTGGAAACGCCTTGGATGAGCAAGGGCACGCCCACGTTTTCCGCGATGGTTAGGGTGGGGATGAGATTGAACTGTTGGAAAATGAAGCCGATGTTCTTCGCCCGGAAACGGGTGAGCGCGCCGCCGGACATTTTCTCCAGCGCATTTCCGAAAACCTCGATCTCTCCGCTCTCCACCCGCAGCGTGCCGGCGATGGCGCTCAGCAGCGTCGTTTTTCCGCAACCGGACGGCCCGACGAGCATCATGATCTCGCCCGTCCGCGCTTGGAGGTTCACTTGTTTGAGCACATGAATCTTGTCCGGCCCGTCGCCGAAACTTTTTTCGACAGCGCGGACATCGACGACGATGCGGTGGGGTGATGTGGATTGATCAGGCACGGAAGACCATTGCGGGTTCGTAGAGACTCAGGCGGATGATGCCCATCAGGGCGGCGAACATGCAGATCACCTGAATGACGCAGAACGCCGCTACCGGAATCTGCCACGGCATGACAAATGGCGGTTGGCCGTTCTTGATCGCTCCCATCGCGAAACCGGACGTTGCCAGAAGCCCCAGCCCGAAGCCAATCAGTCCCACTGTTAGCGCTTGGAAAATCAGCATCACGCTCAGTCGGAAATTCGACATCCCCATTGCCTTGAGCGCTCCGAGGTGTTTCAGATTATCCAAGACAAAGGCATAAAACGTCTGGCAGGCGATGGCCATTCCAACGATGAATCCGATCACCACTGTGGTGCCAAAAGAAATTGGGATACCCGTGTTTTTTACATACCACCAGACCGTGGAAGTGTTGAAATCCTTCGCATTGCCGCCGAATTCCCGGTTCACATAAGCTCTCAGGCCTGTGTGCTTTTCGATCTCTGCTGCCGCTTCGTCCACCGACATGCCATCGATGGGCGCGGCGATCACGGCAGAGAGCATTTTCCGCGAGGGCGGCGTGTATTGCAGTGCGCGCTCGTAGGTGGTCCAGATGTAGGGGCCGCCGGTGAACGAGCGCATCGCCTGGCAGATTCCCACTACCCGGGCTTCGACGTCATTGATCTCGAAAATGGAGCCGATCCCGACGGGGTGTGCCTTGTCGATGGATAGCCGCTCGACTGCTAGTTCGTCGATCACGACGGTATTCGGCAGCCGCAGATCCTCGAGTTTTCCCTTCGTCAGCTTCCCCGGCGCACCCGCTAGAGATGCCGCATCGATGCCGATGAGCTGGACTGTTTTAAAAGCTCCGTTAGCCAAACGCACGCGCTGGATGCCCGAGTAAAGCGGCATCGCCCAGCGCACTGCCGAGACTGAGCGAACGCGCGCCACATCGGTATCGCGCATTGGATTTGTCTCGTTGACCTGCTCCACCCGCTCTTCCACCACGAAAATCGGAGCGGCTACGTTTTTCAAAGTCGCCGTCGTCCACATCATCAGTCCACAGAAAACCGATGCCTGTTGGACGATGAGGAAAGTGGCGAAAAATAGACCGGCCACCAGCATCAGATACTTCGCCGTATCGCCGAAGAGCATTTTGAGAGCGAGACCGATCATGCTGGAGGAAATGGATTCCACGGTCCTGCCGTGCGGCGGAATCGTAGCCACGAATGGCCACCGTGCAACCCGCGACATGGGGCGCGCGGCGATTTCCGGCCTGACTGGCATTCCCGCCGTGATCTGCGGGCACCTGGCGTTGGGGAGAATCAAGCGATCCGGCGGGACAGAAACCGGCAGTGGTTTGGCCATCGCAGGTCTGGCCACGGGATACTTCGGAATTTTCATCATCGGAATCGCGTTTCTCGCAGGTCTCACCGCACCGTTGATTATCCGCCAGCGGAAGAAGGCGGATCAGGCAGAGGCAATGGGCAATGCCCGAGCGATGGGATCTGCGCTGTTTGAGTTTGGAACAGAGTATGGTGCGTTTCCTAACGGGACCACCGCCTCAAAAGTCGCCGAAAAGACGAGTTCGCCTGCGGTGAAGGGAAATTCTTCCAATGCACGGTTCCGGCAGTCGTGCTTTGGTCGGACAACAGTGTCAGTTCCATTCTAATCGACCGCCCTACCGGCCAAGTCATGCTGAATGGCAAAAACCTGCTTGATCCGACCAATCCCGTTTGGTCGGGAAAACCACCGGTTCTACTCCTGCCCGAGTAATAGAAAGGCGTGAACAGACAGGAATGTCTATATCACGCCGTCACTCGGATTCCGCAGGGCCCATTTTTGCGGGCTGGCCGGTGGATTCAAGCACGGAGCGCCAAAGATCGCCTTGGGGATCGACCTTGCGGCGACCGCTGGTGACGAGGTTCATCGGCAGGTGGACAAAGCGTTGGTGCCAACGGGCGACGACCATGCCGGTCTTTCCCGCCATGGCGGCGTGGACGGCGTGGCGTCCGAGGTTATAACAGAATACTCGGTCCTCCGGTGCGGCGGGGACGCTGCGGATGATGTAGCTGGGATCGATGTATTTGAGATTGAGCTCGGTTTTCGTTTCTTTGAAATGCGCGGTGATGCGTTCCTTGAGGAAGGTGCCGATGTCGCCGTAGCGTTGGTTTCCGGACGCGTCGGTGCCAAGATCGCAAGCGGCCATCAGAACCTGCCCCGCGCCCTCGGCGGTGATGACGACGGCATGACCGCGTTTTTCGAGACGCTTTCCGATCTGAGAGAGCAGGCCGTTTTCTCCTTCGAGCTGGAAGGGAACTTCGGGGATGAGAACGAAATTCGCTTCACCTGTTGCTAGGGCGGCGGAGCAGGCGATGAAGCCGGAATCACGCCCCATCAGTTTTACGAGACCGAGGCCATTGCGCGCGCCACTGGCTTCGGTGTGGGCGGAAATGACGGCCTGGAAAGCGGCGGTGAATGCCGTCTGATAGCCGAAGCTGCGGTCCATGTAGAGCAGGTCATTGTCGATAGTCTTGGGCACGCCGACGATGGCGATGGGGTGCGTGCGTTTTTCAAATTCGAGGAAAAGATCGTTAGCGCCCCGCTGTGAGCCGTCACCGCCGATGACAAAGAGCATGTTCACGCCGAGTTCCTCCAGGCGGTCCGCCATAATGGTGCAGTCCTGTTTTCCGCGTGACGATCCTAACAAGGTGCCTCCGAAGTAGTGGATGGTGCTGACTTTCTTGGGCTTGAGCTCGATGGGCTCGTGGCCGTAGGCGGGGTTCAGCCCCTCGTAGCCGAAGGGAAGGCCGAGGATGCGGCGGCAACCGTAGCCGTACCAAGCTTGCATGACGATCGAGCGGATGACGTCGTTGAGCCCCGGGCAGAGGCCGCCGCAGGTGACGATGGCGCAGGTGGTTTTCGCGGGTTCGAAAAACAGCTCGCGACGCGGGCCGGCGAGTTCGATGGATTTGAGGGGTTTGTGGAACTTGATGGCGTGCTCGACGACGTTGATGTGGTCGTTGAGCAGGATGCGGTCGCCATCCGAGTGCCAAGCGGGGCCCTCGGGCGAGTAGCCGCGCTTGAGTGAGGGTGAGGGGAAAAGGCGTGGGCCGAGGTTGTTGATCGTGAGATTTCCGTAGGATGGAGGTTTCGGAGTCATGGTTCGGATGGGTGAAAGCAATCCGCGTGCGAGATGCGCAGCGAGTATGAGGTGGATCGGTTCTGACCTAGGTGGCCGGCGCAGAGGGTGCCATCAGGAACCGCAGGATCACAGGCGAATGGCGGCCTGAATTCTTGCAATTGCCGCGCATATACAGCCGCGGCCGTCGATCAGAGGCTGAGCCAATTGCGCTTCACCTTGGGATAGATTTCCTGGTTCGAGCGTTGCATCATTTGTTGGGACCATTCATCGCAGATGGCTTCGTTTGGCCGCGCGAGTGTGGTGTCCTCTATTCCGAGAATTTTGATGACTGGCCCGCGGCGGTCGGCAGCAGTGGTGACGAGCCTGCCGGTGGCTGCGTCCCGGGTGCGCGACTCGAAGGCGCAGGTGGGCGGCCCGGTGACTGCGCTGATGATGCCGTCCGATGGGATCTGCGTGCTGTCATTGTTAGGGATGGATTGATTGAAACGCACTTCTGTCAGGGCGATTTCCAACACAAGCGTTCCAGGGTGGCTGGTGTCGGTGGTTTTGTAAAACATGCAGAGCGGTGAAGTGAATGATTTGGCGAGGCTCTTGTTCCAGTAGCTGGCAAGAGCCACGCAGCGCTTCTGATAGGCTGCTTTGTTTTTGACGAGTGAGCTCTTGCTTTGCTCCCATTGTTCGCTGCGCAGGTAGGCCGTGGTGACGGGGCGGACGACGATGTATTTATATTTCGTCATGTCCACGGCGGGATCGCGCCACCCGTGGGCGAAGGGCAGGCGGGCGACTTTCTGTGAGGTATCGACACCGGTGGATTTCAGAAACTTCGTCGGTTCTGCGCGGGTGACGGCTTTTTCCACACCGCAACTGCCCAGGCCGAGTGCGAGAAGGACGGAGGCGGCGAGAAGCGGAAGGGTGGTGGGTCTCATGTGGCCTGAGATTACGAGGTTCTGTGGTTTTTGCGAGGGAAAGTCCGTCAGGGGAAGGCTGGATTGCGGACGAAGGACTTGGTGGCGCGCAAGTGGACGGGGAGTTTCATCTGGGTGGTTTCCCCGGCTTTGCGGGAGTTCGTGGTAATGGTGCCTTTCAGTTCGAGCAATTCGTCGAGCATCGTGTCTAGATTAACCGTGACTTGGCCGGTGAGTTCGACGGTTCCTTCACCTGAACTACCGTCGGACTGGAACTTCGCGCCAGTGCTCTGGATGGAAACGTCGATGACGGCGATCTTGTGGGTGAACGAACTGCGCACCTGACGGAGCCGCATGGTGCCGATGCTCTGGGCGCTTGAGAAATCGCGCTGAATCACCATTTTTACCCACGCGGGATCGAATTCCCAAGAGTCGCCGACATTCAAGTCGCGGGCCGGATACCAGTCGCGTTTTAGATAGACCTTGAGCTCGTCGATCTCTTTTTCGACGCGGACCAGCGGCACTGAGCCATCAAGTTCAAATTTCCAATCACCTTTAGGGGCCTTCGACATGCCGAACATCTTGCCGACGAGTGGGCTGGTATCGGTGAGTTTCTCGGTTTTGCCATCGATGACGGTCTTCGTGGAGGTCGAGATGTTTGTCACTTTGACCATCCCGCGGCGGGTGCCGTCGGTGGCGGGATCGCGGAAGGTCCAGACGAGCTCACGCTGGCGGCTGAGAAGAATGGTGCCTGCACTCGATTTCCCGCCGATGGATTTCTGGATGGTGCCTCCGTGAGTCTCAGCCAGGGTGACAAGGCGGATGCTCTCACCGGCTTTGCCACGGACCGGACCGAAAACGATCCCGGCGGTAGCGTGGGTGCAGAGTGCGGCTAGAGTGAAGGCGGACACGACAAAGTGATAGCTCATGATGGAAGGAAGACTTCCGCTGCGGATATTTCGGGTCAATCTCAATCTGAAAATTGTGATGGCGTGCTGTTTTCTTTTGGCCAATTTCCCCAACCAATGTCGGACAGAGGCTGGCAATCTTCATTGAACGAAAAGATGGGATCGACTTGATGCCCACGGACATGATGATGCGAGTCATGAAAAGTCCTGAAATCATCAGAAAAGTGCTGGAGGTGAATCTGCTACTGAGCATCATCTTGGCCAGCGGCTTCGATACGGACGGGCGGCTCGGCTACGACTCCCATGTGGGTATCCGAGATTTTCTCACGAAGCCTAATACGGCGGGAACCCTGCAAAGCTCCCATGAGTGACAATGCCAAACCTGAGGAAACAAAGCTTCCAGGCTATTTCCATATACGTGCCTGCAAGGTCACGCTGGCTTACGCTGCATTCGCGACGCTCTGGATCTGCTTTTCAGATCACCCACTGAGGGCATTGCTGCCGGACCCCGAACTTCTAATCAAGTGGAGTCTGGCCAAGGGCCTGTTTTTTGTTTTGGTGACCTCGGTTCTGCTACTGATTCTGATGCGGCAGGTGTTTGGTCTGGTGGAGATAGGTTATGCTTCTCTGAAAGCCAAGGAGGCCGAACGCCAGGGGCATGAGAAGGAGTTAGTGAGGATGAGCCGACTGTATTCCGCGCTCAGCCAGGTGAATCAGGCGATCGTGTGGTCGTCGGACCGCGAGGCGCTTTTGAAAAAAGTCTGTCAGGTGCTGGTGGAGTGCGGCCAATTCCGGATGGTGTGGATCGGCTTGCACGATCCTGTTACCAAACGGCTAGATCCGGTGGCGTCATGGGGCGACGATCTGGACTATTTGGGAAACATCGGGATTTACTCGGATGATCGGCCGGAAGGTCGAGGTCCTGTCGGCACCGCCTTCCGCGAGCAGCGCTCCTACATCTGCAATGACATGATGAACGACCCCGTCACCATGCCTTGGCGGAAAGAGTTCGAAAAGCGAGGCTTCCGCTCCTGCGCGGCATTCCCGGTCCGCCTTTTGGGGAAACCGTGTGCGACGCTCGCCGTGTATGCGGATGAGAACGATTTTTTCCAAGACAAGGAAGTGGCTCTGTTGGAGGAGGCCGCGATGGACGTTTCCTTCGCCCTCGATAACATCGTCAAGGCAGACGATCACCGGAAGGTGGAGTCGGCGCTGAGAACGAGCGAGGAACGCTATCGGACGACGCTGGATACAATGATGGAAGGGTGCTTCCTCATCGGTTTCGATTGGTGTTGTCTTTATCTGAATACCGTCGCCGCTGCGCACAGCCGGAGGCCTGCCTCGGAAATGCTAGGGCGCTGCATTCACGAGGTTTGGCCGGGATTCAAGGAGACCGAAATCTTCGCGGTGTTCTCTCGGTGTATGGAAGAACGGACCGAACAGCAGCGTGAGATTGAGTTTATTTTCCCCGGGGGAGGCTCGGGATGGTTCGATGTGAGGTGCCATCCGATCCCGGAAGGAATTTTTGTTCTATCAGTAGATATCACCGGACGCAAGCTGTCGGATGTGCGCATCCGCGAGCAGGCGTCACTGTTGGACATGGCCCGGGATGCCATCCTTGTCCGCGATCTCGATCATCGCATCCTTTTCTGGAACCGCAGCGCAGAACGCCTCTACGGCTGGGCTGCCGATGAGGCGGTGGGCTCCAGCGTCAAGAAGCTGTTATATGACGATCCCCGCGAATTCCTATCAGCTACGCAGAAAACAGTGGATCATGGCGAATGGGTCGGGGAAATCGAGCAACTGACGAAGAACGGCGAAACCAGAATTGTCGAAGGCTATTGGAGCCTTGTTCACGATGATGCGGGTAAACCGAAATCCATCCTCGCCATCAACACAGACATCACCGAGCGCAAGCATCTCGAACGACAGTTTCTCCGCGCGCAGCGTATCGAAAGCATCGGCACTTTGGCTGGTGGAATCGCCCACGACCTCAACAACGTGCTGGCTCCGATCATGATGTCCATTGACCTGCTCCGCAATTACATCAGCAATGCCAATGGACTGGAAATTCTCAGCATCATCGGAGACAGCGCCCGCCGCGGTGCGGAAATGGTCGGTCAGGTGCTTACCTTTGCCCGTGGCATGGAAGGGCGCTCGGTCGATGTGCAGGTCGCCAATGTAGTTAGGGATTTGGTGAGGATCATTGAGGAAACCTTCCCCAAGAACATTCGTTTGGAAACGCTGATTGAGCCCGGGCTATGGTCCGTCAAAGGCGATCCAACTCAGATCCATCAGGTTCTCCTCAATCTCTGTGTGAATTCACGCGATTCGATGCCGGATGGCGGCCTTATCACCGTGAGGGCCGAAAATCTCATGATCGATGAGCATTACGCCGGGATGAATATCGAGGCGAGTCCCGGACCCTATCTGAAAATAGAAGTGGAAGATACGGGCCACGGCATTCCTGTCGAAATCATGGAAAAACTGTTTGATCCGTTTTTCACCACGAAGGAAGTGGGCAAGGGGACCGGGCTCGGGCTCTCCACCTCACTTGCGATCATCCGCAGCCACGGCGGTTTCATCCGAGCCTACAGCGATCTTGGGATGGGCGCGCGCTTCAGGATCTATCTGCCTGCGGAAAAGGATGCCGGCGCCGATTCCATTCTGTTGTCAGAGACAGACCTCCCGCGTGGCAACGGCGAGACCATCCTGGTGGTGGACGACGAGGCTTCCATCAGGCAGATCTCCAAGCAGACGCTCGAAGCCTTTGGTTACAAAGTGCTGCTCGCCTCCGACGGCTCGGAGGCAGTTTCGGTTTACGTCACCCATCAGGACCAGATCGCCGTGGTTCTCACCGACATGATGATGCCGGTGATGGACGGGCCGGCCACCATCCAAGTGCTGCGCCGTCTTAATCCATCTCTGAAAATCATCGGTGCCAGCGGCATCAGCGCGAATGGTAAAGTGGCAAAGGCTGCGGGGGCGGGACTACAACATTTCCTGCCCAAGCCCTATACGGCAGCGACGCTCCTGAAGGCAATTCAGGTGATTCTGCTGGAGAGACCGTGAAATATCCAGTTGGCGGAGATTCAGATTTTGAACGGGACCCGTCCGCGACGATCTACGATTGGCAAAAACCGTATGCTAGAGAATAACACTGGGGAATGTGTTGCGGGAGTCTCAGCATCAAATCATTTGAGCAATGCCCAGATCGGTTGCGGCCAGAAACCGATAACCAGCACTGCGATCGTCAGTCCCGCGATGCAGATCTTGCTGATCGCTGGCAGGACAATAACTGTGTCCTTGCCAGGTGCCGACCACCACATGGCGCGGATGACGTTGAAGTAGTAGTAGAAACCGGCAGCTGCGGAGATGAAGGCGATGCCGATTCCAACCCAGAGCTTGGCGTCCATGGCGAGAGAAAAGACGAAGAACTTGCCCCAGAAGCCTGCGGTGAGAGGGACACCGGCGAGTGCCGCTAGAAGAACGGTCAGCGCGAGAGCGAGCTGCGGGTTGGTTTTTCCGAGACCATTGAAATCGCTGATCATTTCCCCATCGCGCTGGATGCGGACTTGGGCGAGGATGAAGAAGACTCCTAGTGTCATCAGCAGATAGGTGCCGAGGTAGAAGGACACGACCTTCGCTGAGCTGAGTTCAGCGGCAGCGCCTTTTCCTGCGGCGAGTGCGAGCAGGAGGAATCCGGCGTGGGCGATGGAGGAGTAGGCGAGCAGGCGCTTGAAGTTCGTCTGCGGAATGGCGGCGAGGTTTCCGAAAAGCAAGGTGGCGCTGGCGAGGATGAGCAGGATCGTTAGAACCGGGCCGCGGGTAGCTTCATTTGCGAGGAACGGTTCGAGGAAACGGATGGTGAGGATGAATCCAGCCGCTTTCGAGCCGACGGAAAGGAAGGCGGTCACCGGGGTGGGCGCGCCTTGATAGACGTCCGGAATCCAAACCTGCATTGGGACAGCACCCATTTTGAATCCGAGGCCCACGAGCACCAGCGCGATGCCAAAGAGCAGTCCGGTCGGGTTGGCAACGTGTTCGAGGTGGCCGAGTTTTTCTAAACTCATCGTGCCGGTATTCCCATAAACCCAGGCGATGCCATAAACGAGAAACCCTGTGCTGAGCGCACCTAGGATCAGGTATTTTACACCGGCTTCTAACGAGCCGACATTGCGGCGCATGTAAGCGACGAGGATGTAGAAGGTGACGGTGACAAGTTCGAGTGCGACGAAGGCACCTGCCAGATCCTTGGCGGAAGCGAGCCACATCATGCCGGCACAGGCGAAGACCGGGAGGCAGTAAAATTCACCGGTGCCGGACTCGGAGTCGGGATGCTCGGTGAAACGGGAGAGAATCTTGCGGAAGTCCACGGCCATCAGCAGGACGAGGATGGTGCAGACGAGTGAGAACCCTTTGTAGAATTTCGCGATGCCATCGAATTGATAGAAATTCCACAGCGGCCACTTCGCCCACTCGGAATCAGGTTTTGCATCTGGGCCGATGGAGATGAAAAGCAGTCCGAGAATCGCGGCCAGTCCGAGGGCTGCGAATTTGCCGACCCATGCCTTGCTTTTGCATGAGCAAAACGCTTCGGCCATCAGCAGGAGAATGCCGAGAGTGACGGTGAGGGCTTCTAGATAGTAGGCGGGCATGGTAGAGAAATGGAAAAGGTCTTATAGGTCCTATAGGACTTATTTCAGCAGGCTGAGCAGCAGGTTCGGGCAAAGGCCGACGGCAAAAAGCGCGAGGATCAAAAGAATAGCAGGAATCCGCTGCGCCAAAGTAATGTCCGCAGCGGCTTCGGTGGATTTCACGGACGGGCCTTGGAAAATATTCCGATAGGCGCGCAGCATGTAAACAGCGGAGATGACCACTCCCCAGATGGAAAGGATGCAGGTGATCTGCACCGGCCCGAGGCCGGAGGTGCCATTGTAGCTCTTGAAAGCGGAGAGGAAAACAAGCACCTCACCGGAGAAATTCGCGAGGCCGGGAAGACCGATGGACGCCATTGCGGCGATGCCGAAAATGAAGGCAAGGCCTGGCGCTGCTTTCGCAAGCCCACCAAGATCGGATAGATCAAGCGAGCCCGTGTTGCGCTCGATGCGATCGGCGAGGCTGAAGAGCAGCGCGATGGAAACACCGTGGGCGAACATCAGGACAACGGCGGCGGGCAGGGCAAGAGTATTGCCCGGGAATGCGATGAGCGCGGCGATGGCGAGGAAGATGTAGCCCATGTGCATGACGGAGGAATTTCCGAGCATGGTATCGAGGCGCTTCTGGGAGATGGTCACCCAGCCGACCCATAGCACGTTGCCTAGCAGAAGAACGAGCAGGGGAGTGAGCCAGAAGTGAAGGCCCTCAGGAACGAGCGGGATTGCGAGGCGGAGGATGCCGTAGAGACCGAATTTTTTCAAAACACCCGCATGCAGCATGGCGACTGGAGCGGGTGCGCTGGCATAAGCCGGAGCGGCCCACGAATGGAACGGGAATAAGGAAACCAGTGTGCCGAAGCCGATGATGAGTAGTGCGGCGATGCTTTTCTGCGAAGCGAGGTCCACATTGCCCTTGGCGGCGATCATCTTCGCGATGTCGAAGGTGCCGGTTAGGTTCGCAAGCCAGACGAGACCGGCGAGCAGGATGATAGAGCCGAGCCCTAGATAGATGGTGATCTTCCAGGCGGCTTGGCGGCGATCGCCACGGCCGAGCATGCCGATCATGAGGAAAGTCGGGACGAGGGCGAGTTCGTGGAAGGCGTAGAAGAAAAACAGGTCGGTCGCAGCGAAGGCACCAAGCGCGCCGCCGGAAATGAGGAGTGAGGAGCCGAAATAGAGCTTTTCCTTGCCCTCGGGAGCCTTGCCGGAAAGCACGGCGGCCAAGGTGACGATCACGGAAAGCAGCACCATGATGACGCTCATGCCATCAGGAGGAAATCCGAAGGCGAGGTTGAGCGCAGGCTTTTCAAGAACCGGCACCGAGAACGCCCACGAATCACCATTTCCGGCATAAAACGAGAATGCTGCGAAGATACCGAGCACAAGATTGATAGCCGAAGCGGCGATCGCGGTCAGCCGGGCGGGCGCGCCGAGAAGAATAGCGATGAAGGCGAGAATCGGAAGGAAAACGAGGAGAGCGAGCATGTGAAAAGTTTGCTGGTTTTCAGAGTGAGGTTTTCAGCGGCCGAACACGGTGAAGTAAATGACCAGAACGACCCCGAGGCCGAAGACGAAAGCATAACCCTGAAGGCTGCCGGACTGGACCCTGCGGAAAAGGTTGCCCGTGCTTTCCGCCGCGCGGCTGAATCCACCGACGATGAGGCCGTTGATGACGAGCTCGTCGAAGAAGCCAATGATGGCAGAAAAGGCATCTTGGAAATAACGGACGAGGAAGTTGTCGTAAAAGCCGTCGATGTAGAAACGGTTTTTGAAAAGTGGGATGGAGACGGGGTCTTTGTCCTTGCCTGCATAGAGGAGGAAACCGGAGATCAGGCCGACTAGGACTGCACCGATCGAGGCGAAGGTGATGAAGCCGAGGTGGAAGAGTTCCTCAGGCTGATGGTAGGCAGGAGCAAATTTGTGGGCAATGAAGGGGTAGCCGGCGATCAGGCCAAGGATTGCCAGAAGGACGAGCGGGACAAACATCAGCGGTCCTACTTCGTGCGCATGATCAGCATGATCCGACTTTGTTTTCCCGAGGAAAGCGACGACGAACAGGCGAGTCATGTAGAATGGCGTTAGAACGGCGACTGCCACTGCGATCCAGAAAAGGAATTTCTCTTTTTCAAATGCCGCTTCGAGGATTTGTTCCTTCGAGAAGAAACCGGAAGTGCCAGGCACGGCGATCAGCGCGAGGAACCCGATGAGGAAGGTAAAGCCGGTGACCGGCATTTTTTTCAGCAGGCCGCCCATTTTCCAGATGTCCTGTTCGTGGTGGCAGGCGTGGATCACGGCACCGGAACCGAGGAAGAGCAGGGCCTTGAACCAAGCGTGGGTGAAAAGGTGGAACATGCCAGCCTCACCATGCACTAGCCCAACGGCCATCACCATGTAGCCGAGCTGCGAGAGAGTCGAGTAGGCGAGCACGCGTTTGATATCGTCCTGCTGGGTGGCCATCAGTGCGGCGACGAGCGAAGTGATTCCGCCAGTCCAGGCGATGATGGTGCTGGCTTGGAGGCCTTCGAACACTTCGAAGGTCAGCGAGGTTTGCAGGCGGAAGAGCATGTAAACCCCGGCCGCGACCATCGTCGCGGCGTGGATCAGAGCGGAAACTGGAGTCGGGCCTTCCATGGCATCCGGCAGCCAGACGTGGAGTGGAAGTTGTGCAGACTTTCCAACAGCACCGCAGAAGATGCAGAGCACGGCAGTGGAGAGCACGCCGGTGAAGATCACTGGATTCGCGACTTTAAAGGCATCGAGTCCTTCCGCCATGTGATCAAAAGTTAGATGCCCGGTGATGCCCCAAAGCATCAGGATGCCGACCATGAAGCCGAAGTCGCCCACGCGGTTGCAGAGAAACGCTTTCTTCGCGGCATCGGCGGCGGAGGCTTTCTGATACCAGTGACCGATGAGCAGGTAGGAGCTGAGTCCGACCAGCTCCCAAAAGATGAAGGTCATGATGAAATTGTTAGCCAGCACGATGCCGGTCATCGAGAACATGAAAAGTGAGAGACCGGTGAAATAGCGGGCCTTTGCCTCGTCGTCCTTCATATAGGCGAGCGAGAAGATATGGACCAGCATGCCCACGCCAGTGACGACCATCATCATGCCGGTGGAGAGCTGATCGAGCTTGATGCCGATATTGATCGAGAAGTCGCCGATGGTCGCCCACTTGAAAGAGACCGTGTCCACTTTTCCCAACAGCAGGAATGCGATGATGAAGGTCGCAATTGCGGACGCCGTCGAAACGATCGGAACCACCGCCGATTTTCTCAAAACAAGTTGATTCACCGCTGCGACGACGAGCGGGAGGAAGAGTAGGATCCAGGGAAGGGTCATGGGAGATGCGGAGTCTTGCGTGAAAGATTTTTAACCACTGATTGCACTGATTTACTGATTTTTCAGATAGATGTTGGCGACCCGTTTGGTGATTAGTGAAATTGCTTTAAAATTGAGGATGAGGCCGACCTTGAGATTCGTGACACTCAGATAGCTCAAAGTCTGGGCGATATGGGCATCGATGACGTGATCCACGACTTTTGCCTCGATGATTACTTTGCCTGCGACAGTCAGATCGGTGATCCATGTTCCACAGATTTTGTCACGGTAGAAGACGGGGAAGCGCTCTTGCTGTGCAAAATCAAGGGACTGAGCGGCGAACTCGATACATAGGGCATTTTCATAGATCTTCTCATCGAGACCCGGTCCCAAAGTCCGATGCACAGCCATCGCCGCACCGATGATTTTCTCGGTGAGATCTCCATGAGGATATTGCTGTGAATCAAACGGCATCAGTTAAAAACTCTTTAATCAGTAAATCAGTGCAATCAGTGGTTAAAATTCTTCAGCCCTTCAGCGACGTAAGTTCATCCGTATGAATCGTCTGCCGGGCGCGGTAGAGAGCGACGATGATTGCGAGGCCGACGGCGACTTCTGCGGCGGCTACGGTGATGACGAAGAAGACGAGCATCTGGCCGTTGTAATCGGGTAGGCCGTTAGGCGAGGGATTGAAACGGGAGAAGGCGACCAGCGTAAGGTTCGCCGCGCTGAGCATGAGCTCGAGGCACATGAAGACGATGATGATATTCCGGCGCAGCACCACGCCGGCGAGGCCGATGCCGAAGAGCAGACCGGAAACGAGGAGGTAGTCGTTCAATGTAGCCATTTGAAGAAGTTGCTAGAGCTCAGTCCGCTTGTTTTTTGGAAAGGACGACGACGCCGACGGTGGCGACGAGGAGGAGGACTCCGAGGATTTGCAGCGGCAGGTTGTACTGCGTGAAAAGCGTGTGGCCGATGAGGTGGACGTCGGGGAGTTTGCCTTGATTGAGGGCGAGGGCGATTTTGCTGTTTTCAGCAATCGTGTGGCCGTCAACGAGGCTTTTTGCCGCTGCGGCAAGGCTTGCTTGATCAAGCGAGGGAAGTTCTTTGTTAGGTGAGCGGGAGAGGATTCCGACGAGCTGAACGACGAAGGCAACCGTTAGGCCAAGACCGGCTGCAACCGGTGCGAGCGAGTTGGCGCGCTTTTCTTCATCCTTGAGGTCCAGCAACATGATGATGAAAAGGAACAACACCATCACCGCACCGGTATAGACGAGGATCTGGATCACTCCGACGAAGAAAGCGCTGAGACCAATAAACAGACCGGCAAGTCCGACGAAGCAGGTGACGACCGAAAGCGCGCTGGAAACCGGATTGCGGAAGGCGATGACAGCAGTGCCACCGATGAGCATTACGGTGGCGAAGAGCCAGAAGAGGTAGGAGGGCATGGGAGAAGTGGAGAGTGATCAGTTAGCAGTGATCAGTGGAAGAGGGTTACTTCAATTCGTTCCACTTGTTGACGAGGCCCACGCGGGTGCCGCCGATTTCGTAGAGTTTCTTTTTGTCGTGAACCATGTCCGCGCGCTTGAGGCCGGTGATGAGGTAGTCCTTGCGGAGATAGATGGCCTGCTCGGGGCAAACTTCTTCACACATGCCGCAGTAAATGCAGCGAATCATATCGATATCGAATTCCAGCGGACGCTTCTCGACCTTGGCCCATGGATCGTCGGAGGGGATTTCCGAAGGAGTGATCTTGATCGCTTTCGGCGGGCAGATGAATTCGCAAAGCTGGCAGGAGACGCAGCGCTCGCGGCCTTGTTCGTCTGTGACGAGAGCGGGGGCACCGCGGTAGTATTCCGGAAGATGCGAATCCCATCTTTGTTCGGGAAACTGCATCGTCACGCCGAGTCCGGATGACGCGAGTTCCTTGGCTCCCACTGATTTGCCACGCAGCGTTTTCACCGCGTGGGTCATGGTGAGGAAGAAGCCCTTGATGAGGGCTCCAAAATAAATTTTTTCTCCGAAATTGAGCTTCGGGCGCTGGAGTTTGACGACGGCCATGATGCGAGAAATTGAGTGATGTTAGTGAATCAGGCTCGGAGAACTTTCGGAGTTTCTTCAGAAACTTTCGCCACCCAGATGACGGCGAATGTCAGGGCGACGAGGAGCACCGCGCCGATGCCGATGATGACAGCCGTGAGCTGCGGTGCGGCGAGGATGAGCGCAGCGAGGAAAACGTTGATGAGTGCGGCTTCGAAAAATACGACCCAGCCGAGTTTCATGAGCTGGTCATATCGGAACCGAGGCACGGTCCAGCGAACGAGGATGAAGAAGAGAATGAAGCCGATGAGTTTCGTTAGGAAGCAGCCCATGTGGATGAGACCACCGATGCCGATTCCAAAAACCTCCCACTTGGCGATGTAGGCATCGAGCCCGAATCCCACCGACCAACCGCCTAGGAAGAGTGTAATGATGAGCGCCGAGCCGATAACCATGGCGGCGTATTCACCCATGAAGAACATGGCGAATTTCATGGAGGAATATTCCGTATGATAGCCGCCGACGAGTTCTGTTTCGCACTCGGGAAGATCGAAGGGCATACGGTTAGTTTCAGCGAAAATCGAGATGGTGAAAATGAGGAAGGCGATGAAGGAAGGGATCCAGAACAACAAGGTATTTAGATCGGTGTGTCCGAGCTGGCCGTTTTTCCAGAAGGGTAGAAGCAGCCAGCCGTTGTCGGCTTGGAACTGGACGATTTTGCTGAGGTTGAGATCACCGTAGTAGAGCAGGACCGGGATGATCGAGAGGCCGAGCGCAATTTCGTAGGAAATCATCTGGGCTGTGGAGCGCACGCCGCCGATGAAGGGGAACTTCGAATTCGATGACCAACCGGCGAGCGTGATGCCGTAAACCGATAGAGAGGCGACAGAAAAAACAAATAGCGGTCCGATATCGAGATCCGCGATGACGAGTTTTTCAACGTGGCCGAAGATGCTGATAGGTGAACCGAACGGAATCACGCAGACGGTGATTAGGGCTGGAACTACAGTTAGGGCAGGAGCGAGCCAGTAAAACGCCTTGCGGACGTGGTCGGGCGTGAAATCTTCCTTGAGGAATAATTTCAACCCGTCCGCAATCGGCTGGATGAGTCCAAAGAAGTGGAAGTCTTTCTTGAAACCCAGCAGCGTGAGCGGAATGCCCACCCGGTTAGGGCCGACCCGGTCCTGGATGACTGCGGAGAAGCGGCGCTCGAAATACACCGAAACAGGAACCAAAGGCAAAACCACGATGAACGTGAAAACCACGATTTTGACTATGATGATGGCAAGCTGGATGAGGAGGTCCATGGAAAGTGGGGTAGGGAAATCAGCCGTTGATCAGACCCGCGGCTTTGCGGGCGCGTTCGTTGGCGAGAAGCGGGATCTGGTATCCGGTGTCAGCGATTGGCGTGCCTTGATGGCCGATTTTTGAAAGGGTGAGTCCATTGAATGCCGGCACGTTCTCGGCGATGGCCTTGAAGATGTCCTCAATGTGATGCGCTTCGTTTTTCCCTCCGGAAATGGCGAGCAGCAGGTCGCGAAGCATTTCCCAATCGTCACGGGTCTGTCCGGGAAGCTCGACGGCGCGGTTGAGGCGCTGGAGGCGGCCGGACAGATTGACCATCGATCCGCGCTTCTCGGCGAATGCTGCCGCAGGGAGCACGAGATCGGCCTGATCGGCGGCCGGATTGGCGAGAAGGCTGGATTGCAGGAAAAAATCGAGGTTTTTCAGGTCATCGGCAGTGAATCCGGCGTCGGTGATGAGGTCTTCGCCGAAAACGAGCAGCGCCTTGATGGCACCGGAGTGGACGCCTTCGCGGATGGAATCGAGTTTCGCGTAAGGATCTTCGGTTCCGAGGATGAGCTTTGCGCCAGTGGTGTTCGGATTGCGGTCGGAGGCGACGAGCAAGGCATCCGCCTCTGCGAATCGGGGCACGAGCGAGAGATTTGAGGTGCCGATTTCCGCCGCGAGGGCGCGGGTGAGGAAAAGTTCTTCGTTGGTCATCCGTCCGGAGCCGATGATGGCGATCTGCGCGGCGGGCAGGCCTTTGATCTGCGATGCGGTTTCTGCATAAGCGGCGGACCAAGTCGTGGGGACGAATTTTGATGGGGAGGAACTGGCGCTCCAGGCAAGCGGCTCGGTCAGGCGGGCTTCACTGTCGATGTAGTGGAAATTCAAACGATGCGAATCCGGCATCCATGCGGAGTTGACTTCATCGTTCTGGCGCGGGGTGATTCGGTGGATTTTATTCCCACGGGTCCAGACGGTGATGTTGGTGCCGGTGCCGCAGTTCACATCGATGGACGGCGTTTCCTTGAGGAACCAAACGCGCATCTGGAAGCGGAAGTCATTGGATGTCAATGCTCCGACCGGGCAGATATCCGCAGTATTGAGAGAGTAGTTCGAATCCAGCAGGCGGCCGGGATGGACGGTCAGCGTGGTGTGGGTGCCGCGCTGGGTGAAGCCAAGGACAGGATCGGAAGCAACTTCATCCATGAAGCGGATGCAGCGGCTGCACATGATGCAGCGTTCGTCGTCGAGGCGGATTCGGGGGCCAATATCGACGTTTTTCGGCTTTTTCACCTTCATGTCGATGAAGCGGGAAACGCCGCGGCCGTGTTGCACGGATTGCTCCTGAAGGCGGCACTCGCCCGCTTGGTCGCAAATCGGGCAGTCCAGCGGGTGATTGATCAGCAAAAACTCCATCACGCCCTCGCGGCATTTTTCCACGAGATCGCCGGAGGTGCGGATTCCCATGTTTTCCCCGATCGTATTGGCGCAAGCGATGACCGGGCGCGGCATCCAGCCGATCGTTTCAAAGCCGTTTTCGTCGCGCTGCGGTTCTTGGCCGGGGGCGGGGCGGGGCGGCATGCCCATTTGCACGAGGCACATCCGGCAATTGCCTGGTGACGTCAGCTTTGGATGATAGCAATAATGGGGGACAATTACTTTTGCCTGACGACAGGCCTCGATCATCCGCGTGCCCTTGGGAAATTGGTGCCAAACGCCGTCAATCTGGACGTTTACCATGCCTTTTTCAGCTGCAAGGTCTTTGGGCAGTTTCATTTCCGCAGTCGCCGAAGGTGTGTCGCTCATGGCAAAATATTGGCACCGGACGTTTGTGCAAGACCCGTCCGGTGGTGGTCGCGCGGGAATATGCCGATCTACTGCGAACGGGGCAAGCGTGCTTTGTGAAAAATTTCACAAGCTTTTCCTTGATGGAACTCGAAGCTGGAATCAGGAGATTTCTAAAAAATTAAGGCGCTTTTTGAATTTTCGGAAGGTCTCAGAAGGTTGGAGACGATTCGCGGATTTTCACGTTTATCCATGGAATATTTCGTTATGCGCGCCGGGAGGTGGATGAGGGCTTGGGGAAGGGATCGATTGTGTGAAGATTAGTTCTTCTAAAAATGTTCAATTCTTTTTAAAAAAATCTTGTGATATTTAAGAAGTCTTGATAATCATCGGGTGTCAGAAGTTAATTTCAGCGCCTTGATCAGCACGGAATGGCTTTTGTGTTTCTCCACCCCGAAGCTCCATGATCACTCGAATTGTACCCATCCACCGGTCTATCCGTATACTTGCGCTGGCATTTTGCGCGCTGCCCACCTCTGCGTCGGCTTTGACCTTTGCTCAGACCTTTTTCGTTCCGCTCACGGATACGGACTTGCAGACCTCATGGCAGGCGATCGGTACGGGTGCCACGATCGGCAGCAGCATTAAAAGCGTCATTTCCATCGCCGTTCCCAAGGCCAACACCGTGATTTACTATGACCAATGGGAAGACGGCTACGATGTAGATCCCTCCGCTCCAGCCGTTGCCACCACTCTGATCTGGGGTGATGGAAACACTTCCAACGGGACAGCACCTGGTTACCCAACCGACATTATCCCTGCCGGCGGTGTGATCGTCCTAAACAATACGGTTGCCTTGCCGCGTGTAGCCACGAGCTTTTTCTACGACGGGCGCGACCGGATTAGCACGACGAATACGATCGCCGTCGCTAGGGTGGGATGGCCGATCAGTCCAGGACCCCTCATCGGAACTTCCGCAGAAGCTTACGACACGCGCAAATTCGGCACCTACTTCCAGATGCCGGTGGGTACCTTGTCTGCCGGCTATCAGCAATTTGAATACACCTCCATTCACATCATGGCCGCGCAGGATAATACGCTGGTTCAGGTGGACTCTAATGCGGATGGTACGGTTGACCAGTCCCAGACCCTGAATATGGGGCAGACGATGTTCGTCAACGGTGGCGTGGCGACGGGAGCTACCGTGACTTCTAGCAAACCGGTGGAAGTTCATGAGGTGACCGGGGATATTGGCTCAAGTTACGAGTCACGGACTTTTGCTGTCCGCCCGACCGCCCAGTGGTCTTCCGGCTATTTTGCTCCCGTGACTACGACCATTTCCACCTCGCCTCATTTGGTAATACTTTATAACCCGGGAGTCAGGGCGATCACCGTCAGCTATGAAGGCTTATCGACCACGGGCACGATCATCGTGCCCTCCAAGGGAAATGCGATCTTCACCATGCCGCAGGATTCGGCTGCTCACTTCTTCACGGTGACAGGCGAGCCATTTTACGCGGTAGGGGCCAATGATGCTGGCAGTAATTCCGCGGGAGCAAACCAGAATTATGACTGGGGCTATGCGCTCATGCCAGACACCGCGCTGACCACCTCCATCATCGCTCCATTCGCCCCAGGGGCGGATGACACATCCGCGCCCATCGGGACGCCTGATGCAAATGGCAGCCCGGTGTGGGTGACGCCGACCAACACCACGACCGTGTATGTGAATTACAGCGGCGACCGCTCTACCGGGCCCAGTACTGCGCCTGACGGATCGAAATATGACGTTTCCTATCTGATCCCGAAGCTGGGTGTTCAGAAAATCTACAATCCAACGACTTTCGACATGTCGAAGTCTCTGATCTTCACTACCGATTCGACAGGTCTGGCTGGTGGCTGGGGGGAGGATCCTGCCACGTCTGGGGCCGGACTGCCCTATCTCGATCTCGGATATGCGATCATTCCGTTTGCCTCGCCCATCTTTTCGAAATTCGCCGCATTGTCCACCGACGTGAACGCGAATGGCGTGATCGATCAGGGAGATACGGTTCTGTTCACCCTCTTCCTCAACAACGACGGTGTCTCCAGCCTCGTTAGCCCCGCGTTCACGGACTCTGTTCCCGCAGGCACCACCTATGTGCCCAATAGCACGGTGCTCAACGGAGTCCCGGTTTCCGATGATGCAACGGGTACGGCGTTTCCTCTCGATGGGGCGGGGATCACTCCGCCTGATCTGGCTCCCGGTGCATCCGCCACGGTGAAGTTCCGCGTTTCTATCAATAATGGAACAAAGAAGGTTACCAACATCGCGCAGGCCAACAGCACCAGTGTCGCTGCCCCGATGGTGGCCACCGTGAGCTTTCCTATTAGTCCGATCATGATCACCGGAAATGTGTATAACGATACCAACGGTCTCACGGATGGTATCGTCAATGGCACTGCGACCAACGCGGGAGGAGCCATCTATGCGAACATTGTCAGTGATGGCGTCATACAGCAGGTCTATCTGGTAGATCCGGACGGCACCTTTCGTTTCATCAATATCCCCGGGAACAACAATTACACCATCACACTCAGCACCACGCGGGGTACCGTTGACAGCACGCCACCCGCGGCATCCCTTCCAGCTGGCTACGTCAATACGGGTGAAAATCTGGGCCTCGGTGTGGCCAATGATGGTATAGTTGATGGTTCGCTTTCATTCCCAGTGGTGACCACAAACGTCGCAAACGCCAACTTCGGAATCGAACGTGCCCCCACCGCCATCGCCGCTAGCTCATCGTCGCAGGCCAATCCTGGCGGTGCCACCACGGTCACCGCGCCCACGCTTTCCGGCACCGATCCGGAGGACGCGTCCGTCACCACTTTCATCATCAACACACTGCCAACCAACGGCACGCTTTATTATAACGGAGTCGCGGTGACCGTGGGGCAGTCCATCCCAAGTTACAACTCGGCACTTCTCAAGCTCGATCCCAACGACGGTGCGATCACCGCCACCTTCACCTATTCCGCCGTTGATGCAGCGAGTAAATCCTCCACTCCGGCGACGGTCACCATGCCGTTCACCACGGTGAGTGTTAGCGGAATCGTTTACGATGACGCCGACGGCACGACTAACAATACGGTTGACGGCATCGGCAGCAATGCGGGCGGCACGCTCTATGTCAACCTAGTGACCGGCGGAAACGTCGCTCAAGTATTACCCGTCGCGGCGGATGGCACATTCATCTTCCTCACGGTTCCTGCCGCCACTTACACGATTGTGCTTAGCACCACGCAGGGCACAATTGGCAGTCCAGCTCCTGCTGCATCCCTTCCCTCGGGTTATGTCACCACGGCGGAAAAACTCGGAACCGGAACAGGAAACGACGGCACAGCGGACGGGATCATTTCGGTGACCGTCAATACCACTTCGGTCATCAACGCCCGGTTCGGATTCGATCGTCTTCCCACCGCTGTCAACGTCACCGCCGCAAGCCAGACCAATCCGGCCGGCACCGTCAAAGTTGCCGTGCCCACCATCAGCGGCACCGACCCCGAGGATGCCAGCGTTTCGACCATCGTTCTCAACACCCTCGGCACCAACGGCACGCTCTATTATAACAACGTTGCCACCACCGCAGGTCAGACCATCACCAGTTTCAATCCGGCGCTGCTGACGATCGACCCCACTGGTGCTACTGCGACCACGTTAGTTGCCAGTTTCACTTACTCGGTGAAGGACGCGGCAGGTTTGCTTTCACCGGCGGCTACGGTCACGATGCCGTTCACCGGCTCCGGTATCAGCCTTTTCGGAAACGTTTTCAATGATGCGAATGGTCTGTCAGACAGCATTGTCAATGGCACCGGTACCAACGCTGGTGGTCTTTTCGCTATTCTATCTACCGGTGGAACGGTCAGTCAGAGCGTCGCAGTCGCATCTACCGGTGCCTATGCGTTCCCCGCCGTTTCCGCCAGCACGAATTACACCGTCACACTCAGCACCACGGCTGGCACCGTGGGCAGCGCTCCGCCAGCCGTTTCGTTGCCTTCGGGGTATGTGAGCACTGGCGAATTCATCGGCACGGGCGCGGGAAATGACGGCACCGTGAACGGTTCACTGGCTGTTGCCGTGGCGTCGGCCAATATTTCCAATGCGAATTTTGGAATTGATCGGACACCCACCGCCACCGCCCTCACCGCCACGATGGCCAATCCAGGTGGCACCACCCAGGTCACGGTTCCCACGCTCGACGGCACCGATCCGGAGGATGGCTCGCTCTCAAAGTTTGTCATCAACACTCTGCCATCCAACGGGACGCTCTACTATAACGGAAGTTTGGTCACCCTTGGGCAGACCATCACGGGTTTCAATCCAACCCTGCTGAAACTGGATCCTAACGACGGAGCGATCACTGTCAGTTTCACCTATTCCACGGTTGATGCTGCGGGCAAGTCTTCACCAGTTGTCAGCTGTGCCATCACCTTCACCAGCATCGGTATCAGCGGCACGATCTTTGACGACGCCAACGGTCTCACCGACAGCATCGTCAATGGCACCGGCACGAACGCCGGTGGTACGCTCTATGCCAATCTCGTCAGAAGTGGAAATGTCGCGCAGGTTGCGACAGTGGCGGCGAATGGCACCTATAGCTTCGGCACAGTGGCGATCAACACCACCTACACTGTGGTTCTCAGCACCACGCAAGGCACCGTTGGCGCTGCAGCTCCATCCGCTGCTCTGCCTTCTGCCTACGTGAATACCGGCGAGTTCATCGGGACTGCCGCCGGGAATGATGGGTTCGTTGATGGTTCGCTGATTGTCGCCACGTTGACCAGCTCCATTACCAATGCAAATTTCGGCATCGAAGCTCTTCCCACCGCGTCGGCTGTCACTGCAGCGTCCCAAGTCAATCCGGCAGGCACGAACCAGGTCACCGTTCCTACACTCACCGGCACCGATCCAGAGGATGCCTCCATCACCAAGTTTACCGTCCTGAGCCTGCCGACCAACGGGACACTCTATTATAATGGAACTGCTGTTACGGTGGGTCAGCTCATCACGGGCTATACGGCTTCGTTGTTAAAATTTGATCCGATTGACGGAGTGCTAACCGCCACCTTCAATTACGCGGCGGTTGATGCCGCTGGCAAGTCCTCCACTGCGGCGACGGTGACCATGCCGTTCACCACAATTGGCATCATGGGGATTGTCTTCAATGATACCAACGGTCTGACGGATGGCATTGTCAATGGCACCGGCACGAATGCCAGCAACACTCTTTATGCGAACCTGGTGAGCGGAGGAAATGTCGTTCAGGTCCAGGACGTCCAGCTCGCGGGAACCTATAATTTCCTCACAGTTGTCGGCAACACCACTTATACGGTTGTCATCAGCACCACGCGGGGGGTGGTCGGCAGCGCCGCGCCTGCGGCTGCGCTTCCATCCGGCTACGTCAATACTGGTGAATTTATTGGGGCCACCACAGGTAATGACGGTTCGGCCGATGGCTCGCTTACGGTGGCCGTGATTGCTACTTCCGTCATCAATGCCAACTTCGGCATCGAACAGCCGCCATTTGCCAGTGATGTCACCGCCGCCTCCCAGTTGAATCCAGCAGGCACTGCACAAGTTATCGTGCCGACGCTTACTGGCACCGATCCGGAAGACACCTCCATCACCAGCTTCAAAATCAACACGCTTCCGTCGAATGGCACGCTCTATTATAACGGCAGCGCTGTCACGGTCGGCCAGACGATCGCCAGCTACAACGCCTCATTGCTGAAGCTCGACCCGAACGACGGCGCGATCACCGTGACCTTCACTTTCTCGTCGGTTGATGCTGCTGGGAGGCTTTCCGCTGCCGCGACGGCAACCATGCCGTTCACCGCAATCGGTCTGAGTGGAAATGTTTACAATGATGCGAATGGTCTGCTAGGAACTCCGGTCAACACCGTGGACGGCTCTATTTACGCGGGTGCGACGATCTATGCAAATTTGGTAAGCGGCACGACGGTTGCTCAGGTCGCAACGGTAACATCCGGTGCTTACAGCTTTGGGACGGTTGCTCCCAATACCAGTTATACGGTGGTGATCAGCACCACCCAGGGAACGGTGGGCAGCGCCGCTCCGGCTGCGGCGCTTCCATCCGGATACGTCAACACCGGTGAAAATATCGGAACCGGAACCGGCAGCGACGGTAGCCCGAATGGCTTGCTATCAGTGACAACGGTCACGAGTTCCATCACTAATGCGAACTTCGGAGTCGAACGCATGCCAACGGCAAACAACGTGTCCGCAAGTTCACAGTTGAACCCGGCTGGAACATCGCAGGTCACTGTTCCTACACTTACAGGCACTGATCCTGAAGATGCTTCGATCACGACATTCATCATCAACACGCTGCCTAGCAACGGCACGCTCTACTACAACGGCACGGCAGTCACCGTTGGCCAATCGATCAGCAGCTACAACTCCACGTTGCTCAAATTGGATCCGAATGACGGAGCGATCACCGCGACCTTCACCTATTCAGTGGTCGATGCTGCGGGGAAATCCTCCACTGCCGCGACCGCGACCATGCCATTCACGACGATCAGCATCACCGGAAATGTTTTCGACGATGCGAACGGACTCACTGATAGCATCGTTAACGGCATTGGCACCAATGCGGGCAGTTCTCTCTACGCTAACCTCGTCAGTGGAGGCAATGTTGCTCAAGTCCAGGCAGTTCAGGCTTCAGGCGCTTACAGTTTCCTTTCTGTGATCGGCAGCACCACTTACACTGTCGTCCTGAGCACGACTCAGGGAACGGTGGGAAGCGCAGCGCCTGCTGCAGCACTTCCATCCGGATACGTCAACACCGGTGAAAACATCGGAGCGGGAACCGGCAGCGACGGCAGCCCGAACGGCTCGCTCGCTGTGGCGGTGATCACCACGTCTGTCACCAACGCAAATTTCGGTGTCGAGCGCCCACCGACGGCAAACAATATTTCCGCAAGCTCGCAGCCCAATCCGGCAGGCACTGCACAGGTCACCGTTCCTACACTTACAGGAACCGATCCTGAAGATGCGTCGATCACGACATTCATCATCAACACGCTGCCTAGCAACGGCACGCTCTACTACAACGGCACGGCAGTCACCGTTGGTCAAACGATCAGCAGCTACAACTCCACGTTGCTCAAATTGGATCCGAATGACGGAGCGATCACCGCGACCTTCACGTATTCAGCAGTTGATGCGGCTGGGAAAGCCTCGACTACTGCGACGGTCACGATGCCGTTCACAGCGATCAGCATCAGCGGCAACGTCTATAACGATGCGAACGGCCTGTTGGGTACACCGGTCAATACGGTGGATGGAACGGCCTACGCCGGTGCGACGCTTTATGCGAACTTGGTGAGTGGCACGACCGTGGCTCAAGTCTCAACGGTCACGTCCGGTGCTTATAGTTTTGGCACGGTTGCGGCGAACACCAGCTATACGGTGGTGCTGAGCACGACCCAGGGCACTGTGGGCAGTGCGGCCCCGGCTGCAGCACTTCCATCCGGATACGTCAACACCGGTGAAAACATCGGAGCGGGAACCGGCAGCGACGGCAGCCCGAACGGCTCGCTCGCTGTGGCGGTGATCACCACGTCTGTCACCAACGCGAATTTCGGTGTCCGGACCCAAGGCATCGTGTCCGGCCATCTTTATATCGACACGAACGGAAGCGGAACACAGCAGGTTGGAGAACCCGATCTTGCCAATGTGGATATTCTCATCACCGATGCTTTCGGTGGAACTAAGACCGTCACCACCGATACCAATGGAAATTGGACCGCCAGTGTTCCGCCCGGAACCACTACGGCCGATGTTCAGGAAAGTGATCCGCAATATCCATCAGGTTACACGCAGACCCAGGGCGACGATCCTACGACGGTCAGCGCGGTCGCCGGGACGACGGTGAACGGTGGAACTGACGGCTATTTCCTGCCGGGATCGATCAGCGGCTCGGTGCTTGCCGATACGAACAACGATAACACCGGCGATTCGCCGATCACAGGCGTGGTTCTTAGTCTCGTTGATTCCTCTGGCGTGCCAATCCTTCAAGGTGGTAACCCGGTCACCGCCACCACCGCTCTCAACGGCAGTTACAGCTTCGGTAATCTTCCTCCCGGCACCTACGGCGTCGTCGAGACCCAGCCATCCGGTTATAACAGCGTCTCTGACAAGGATGGTGGAAACCCGAATGAGATCCGCCCCATCATACTGCTCGCAGGAGTTCCGAACACGGGCAACAACTTCATTGAAGAACAACCCGGCTCCATTTCAGGAACAGTCTTCAAGGACACCGACGGAGACGGCAATGCCGACGCGCCATTGGCGAATGTCACCCTCCGTCTGCTCGATAGCGTTGGTTCACCAGTGCTCGACGGCTTCGGCTTGCCAGTGATCGCGACTACGTTGGCGAACGGAACTTATAGCTTCGGCGGTCTCACTCCAGGAACATACTGTGTCCATGAGGATCAGCCTTCCAACTACGGCAGCGTCAGTGATACCGATGGCGCAAATAACAACGTCATTGGTAACGAAACCCCAATCACCGTCACAGCCGGAAACAACAACGGCGGCAACAATTTCATCGAGATCGAACTCGGCGTCATCAGCGGATACGTCCTGCTGGACACTGATAATAACGGCAGTGGAGACTTCTCGCTGCCTGGTGTTGTGCTCAATCTGCTCAACGCATCGGGCAGCCCCGTGCTCGACAGCTTCGGCGCACCGATCCAGGTCGCTTCAGGTCTGGGTGGTTTCTATAGCTTTACGTTGGTCCCAGTTGGTAGCTACCGTGTTTCTCAAAATCAGCCAGTCACCTACGGCAGTGTCAGTGACGTGGACGGTGCGAATAACAACGTCATCGGTGATGAAACTCCGATCCTGATGACGCCTGGGCTTGTGATCGCCAATCGCAACTTCGTGGAAATCCAGTTCGGCTCGATTGCCGGCGTCGTTCGTAAGGATACCAACAATGATGGCAGCGGCGACGCTCCAATGGTAGGCGTGATCGTAACTCTTTTCGATGCAGCAGGAAATCCAGTGGACGGCGATCCGAATACCGCCGGAGTCCAACCGATCACCCGCGTCACCGATGCGATTGGTGCCTACTTCTTCGGGAGCCTCTACCCGGGCAGCTATCAGGTTTCCGAAACCCAGCCATCCGGCTTCGGCAGCGTATCCGACGTGGACGGTGGAAATCCGAACCTCATCGGCAATATCACCGCCATCACTGTGGCACCCGGCCAGAATGTCATCGGTCGCGATTTTGTAGAAATTGAGTTCGGTTCTATCAGTGGCTTTGTCAATGCTGGAGCCTCACCGCTTGCCAATATCACTCTCACGCTGCTGAACGGCGACGGATCTCCAGTCGATGGTGACCCGAATACGCCGGGTGTGCAGTTGGTCACTACCGTGACGGATTCCAACGGCCGCTACACCTTCACAGGTGTGGTCCCTGGTGAGTATCAAGTCGCTCAGACCCAGCCTTTCGGATATAACAGTCTTGGTGATCTCGACGGTGGCGACCTCAATATCATCGGCGACGTCACTCGCATCACCGTTATTCCCGGTCAGGAAAACTC
Source organism: Verrucomicrobiales bacterium (assembly GCA_038237425.1). Classification (GTDB taxonomy): domain Bacteria; phylum Verrucomicrobiota; class Verrucomicrobiia; order Verrucomicrobiales; family Akkermansiaceae; genus Luteolibacter. The sequence goes on along the minus strand of JBBRYQ010000050.1, from coordinate 7,526 downwards.
CGGTAACAACTTCGTAGAAACACTCGACACCTGCCCAGACACGTGGGCCGAGTGGAAGTTCCAGCACCCGGGTGAAACCTCCTACGGAAATCCGGATGACGACGCGCTCGATAATCTCAGTGAGTTCGCCTTCGCCAAGCCCGCCACCAGTGGGGCAGGGGATGCATGGCACATCCAGCCGTCCGCTTTCGCTCTTGGTACCATTGAAGGCGTGTTCACCCGCCCGAAGGGTGCCTGGCAGAACGTGACCTACAGCCTCGAGTATATCGACAGCATCTCCAGCCCTATCATTTGGTCCGCTTTCGAAATCATCCCGGCCATGGTTAGTATCGTGGACAACGGTGACTGCACCGAAACTGTCACCATCCACGATCTCGAAACCCTCACCGGTATGCCTGATGGAAAAGGATTTGTCCGCATCCGTGCTGATCTTGATGAGGATAAAGATGGCACCATCGACCACACTTCTTACACCGAGGTGGAAGGTTGGAAGGAAACCGCGCTCGGCCTTTGCTGTCGCACTTACAGCAATCCATTCCTGCGCAGCACCGTTTTCAATGGCACTATCGACGGAGTCAGCAGCCAAACGCTCGATCTAACCCTCAGCGCTGGCGGTGCTGATCTCGCTACGCTCTTCACGCCCGGCGTCAGCTACTACGCCGAAGTGACGGTTGGAGCGAACGAAGGCCACCGCTTCGATATTGTTTCTGCCAGTGGTTCCTCGATCACCCTCGCGACGGATACCGATCTCCACGCTGCCAGCGCTCCGTTCAACACCCTCACAGGTGCTCTGCCTGCCAGCCTGGCCGGTGACCAGATTGTCATTCGCCGACATTGGACGCTGGGTGAAATGTTCCCGCCGTCCGGCTTCGGTGCGACCGCCGACCGTAACACCGCTGATCAGGTGCAGCTCTATGCTAACGGCCAATGGATTATCTTCTGGCTCTATAATGATGGCACGAACCCCGCGCGCTGGGTGAAAACTGGAGATAACACCTACGCCGATCAAGGTGCGGCTGTCATCCCGCCCGGGCAAGGTCTGTTCTTCAACAACCGCACTGCGCCTACTTCTATCTTGGCCTATGGCGAGGTCCGTACAAACGACTTCGTCCGGCCGATCTCCTTGGGCAGCAATCTCATCGCGGGCGGCTATCCTGTCGATCAGTCTCCGACTGCTACAGAAGGGCGTGAAATGACGACGACCGCAGGCTTCTTCGGCTCACGTGACATCGCCACCGCCGATACCTTCTACGTCTGGGATGGTGACACCACGCCGGGATCCAGCGGCTACAGCAGCTATTTCCTCAACAACAATGCCCCGCGCGTGCCGTCTGTGATCAAGTGGGTAAAGGTGGGAGATTCCAGCCTCCTTTCGCGGGGCGCTGAAACTCTGTTAAAGGGAGATGCCAGTGTTTTCTTCCGATCGAAGAACGGTCTGAACGGATACACCGTTCCGACTCCCTGGATTCCTTGACTTGCTGACGATAGTTAAGATACCTAAATTATCAAATAGTCCTTTATTTTTGTCCTTCAATCCGGTAAATCCGCCTTGCACCCCCAGAGAATTCAATGAAAGCCCGCTTTTTATCGCTGTTCGCGCTCACGTTTCTACTTGGAGCTGCATCCGCCCGCTCGCAGACGCTCAACTGGTCGAGTTTGACCGACAGTCGAATCGTGGACAGCCAAGGTGCGTCTTTGGCCCAAAACACCTACGTCTTCGAACTCGGTGCGTTCGAAGCCGGTTTCACGCCTCAAGAGAGCAACATCGGACAGTGGGTGAGCAACTGGCATGTGTTCGATACCGCGTCCTACACTTACGATACGAGCACTTCGACGGGCTATTTTACCGGGACTGAGAAACTCCAAGACGTTCCCGCCTACGCCAGCATGTTCCAAGGTCTCAGCGCCTTTCTGTTTGTGAGAAATAGCACCGACACCGAGTTTTTTCTTGCCACCGCCACGGCCAAGCCGGGGATCGGCGAGTGGAAATTCCCCACGCTTGATCTTGATTCCGGTTGCTGTCCGAAAGGAGTGACCACTTGGTCGGTCAGCAACCTTGCTACGGACACTCCGGTCTGGGGAACCCAAGGCGGCCATGAAGGAGGCGGCACCGGAGTTCTAGGAAACTACGATCTGCAAACCTATGCCGTTCCGGAAACCAGTTCGTCGCTACTCGCGCTTGTTGGCGGAAGCTGGCTGATGCTACGTCGCCGCAGGGAAAATGCCTGAGGCTCCGGTCTGTTAAATCCCTCCGCCATCATGAAGGTCTTCCCACTTTGGAAATACTTTCTGATAGTGCCGTTCTTGGTGGCTGGCCTGCAGGCAAAGACCATCAATTGGTATAGCACCCAGCAGATGGTGAATCTAACCAGCATTGGTCAGAACATGGACGGTTCTTTCCAGTTCCAACTCGGTGCGTTCAACGCGGGCTTTGTCCCGACCGTCGGAAACATCAGCCAATGGGCGTCCAACTGGGTGTCTGCGGACACTGGAACATACAATCCGAATCCATCGGCCACCTCGTTTGATGAAAACTTCACCGTCACTGGAAACCCCGCTCCGTTTACAATCGGGGGGAGTGCCTATGTTTGGGGACGTAGCACCGGAACGACCAAGGATGAGTGGATTCTTTTCCGCAAATCGACTTGGACGTGGCCTGCTCCAAACCCGATGGACCCATTCGCTGTTTCATGGGACACCGCTACGGCCGATCAGGTGATCCTCGGTTCCATCAACTCCAGCGGCTCTCCATTCCTGATGAAATCCGCCGCGATTTCATCCTATTCGCAGTGGGTTGTTGGCGAACTAACAAGCGAGCCGCAGAGCGCCGCCAGTCAGGATCCTGACCACGATGGTGTTTCCAATCTGATGGAATTCGTTTTCGGTAGTTCGCCACTGATTCCAAACGCTATTGCTCCCATGCCGCTCTCGTTGGTCGATGTGAGTAGCCAGAAGTTTCTGCAAATCAGCATACCGCGCCGCATCGATCATCCGGCTACGCTCGTGGTCGAAGTCTCCAGTGACTTGAACCAGTGGAACTCCGGCTCTGCCTATACAGTGACCGTGGAGAACAGCGCTGCGGCCTTGATCGTCCGCGATCTCACTCCTTACAATCCGGCGAATCCCAAACGTTTCATGCGTTTAAAAGCCACCCTGCCATGAGTCATCCATCCACCAGGCCGAATGCCAGACCGGCACCATGGCTTTTGGATCTCGTGATTCTGATTCTTGTTCTCGCGGGCTTCGCGGTCAACTTGCTGCTGCTTTTCAGGCGTCTGACGGACTTGGATATTGGCATCGCCGGATGCGGAGGAAGCAGCGCATGTGGGGAAATTATCACTTCACGCTGGTCACAGGTTTTCGGAGTTCCTGTCACTGTATTCGGGCTGATCGTCTATTTTGGGCTGATGTTTTCGCTCGCACAGACTGGCCAGCGTTTGCTCGCACCGTTGCTAGGATCCGTCGCAGGTGCGGCAGTTTGGTTGATTTTCGCACAGGCAGTGTTATTGGAAAGATTCTGTCCGTGGTGCATGGGCGCGCATGCACTGGGAGCCGTTGTGGTTGCCTTGGGATTAGTCAGACTTCGAATAGGAGAGGGCGGGGAAACCGGTCGTGTGGTCTTCTGGGGTTGCGTCGCGTTTTTCTCGATCGGTCTCTCGCAACTTTACGGCCCGCTGCCTGCAACCCACCAAATTGATGTTCTTGCCGCACCTGTTGTTTCCGAACCCACCAACATCCATGGCCGGGGTGATGGACGCAGAGTGACCTTTGCTAACGGCGGCAGGACTTACAATGTTAGCACGCTTCCGCATCTCGGGTCAGAGGAGGCCGGACATGTGCTGGTCGAGTATTTTGACTATCAATGCCCTGCCTGTCAGACCATGCGTGGTTACGTCTCGGCGCTGATTGAGAAGCATCCGCGCGATGTTTGTGTCATTGTTCTGCCAGTTCCCTTGGATGGTGGCTGCAACCGTTCGATGGGCTCACGGGAGCCCGGTCATCCCGGGAGTTGCGATTTTGCACGCCTCGCTTTGGCGGTGTGGAAAGCCTACCCAATCGGCTTCGCCGAGTTCCACGAGAAATCGCTCAAGAGCGCTTCCATCTCTGAGTCGCGGGCATTGGCTAACAAAATCATCCCACATGAGAAACTAGATGTTGCTCTCACCGACCCGTGGATCAGCGAGCTCATCGATGCCAACATTGCTGACTGGGTTTCATTCTCTGGAGAGACGAAGAAACTCCCGAAACTCCTCATCACCGGCAAGCGCATCCTCCATGGCCTACCCTCAGGCGAAGCGGACTTCATCCGCGTGATGGAACAGGAACTCGGGCTCTGACTGCTGCTGAGGAAAGCGCCTACAATCGATGTTTGGCGAGTTTGCAAACCCGCTTGAAGTGCAGGGGATCCACCGGATTGATCGAAAGCCGCGTGCCTTTCTGGCAGACGACCATTTCGCAAAGCATGGAATCCGCCTTGATAGACTCGAGGGTGAGCATCTCGTTGAACTTGCCGACAAATTCAAAATCTACCAGCCACCAGCGCGGGTTCTCTGGCTTTGATTTCGGTTCATGGTATTCGCTCTTTGGATCGAACTGCGTGGGATCCGGATATGGAATGCCGACCACGCGAGCGACGCCGGTCACTCCGGGCGGCTTCGCGTTGGAATGATAGAAAAGCGCGAGGTCGCCCGCTTTCATTTCCTTCCACATGTAATTTCGTGCCTGATAGTTCCGGACGCCGCTCCAAGGTTCTTGTTTGACCTGGGCGAGATCGTCGATGCCGAAGACGTCGGGTTCGGATTTGATGAGCCAGTGGCGCATGGGAAATCAGGCGATGGCTTTGACGAGATCCGCTTTCGGAGCGGGCAGGGGAAGGTGCTCGGGGCCGAGTTCGAGGCCTTTCGCGGCACGGACGTCGGCTTCGATGGCTTCGAGCACATCGAGTTCCGGCCGGAAATTCGCGGCGTGATAGGAACTTCTAACGAGTGGCCCGCTGGCGACGTGGCGGAAGCCTTTGGCTAGTGCGATGGCCTTGTATTCATCAAAGGCTGCGGGAGTGATGTATTCCACGACAGGAAGGTGTTTCTGCGTCGGACGCAGGTATTGTCCCATCGTCAGCACGGTGACGTCGTGAGCCAGCAGGTCGTCCATGGCACGCAGGATTTCCTCATGGCGCTCGCCGAGTCCTAACATGATGCCGCTTTTCGTGGCGACTTTGTTGTTCACCATGGCCTTGGCTTTTTTTAGAACCGTCAGGCTGCGCTGGTATTGGGCGCGGGAACGGACGAGAGGGGTGAGCCGCTCCACGGTTTCCAGGTTGTGGTTGAAGATGTGCGGGCGGGCATCCATCACCATTTGGAGTGCCCAATCGCGATCATTGAAATCCGGTATGAGGACCTCGATGATGATCTCGGGATTCGCCTCGCGGACTGCGTGGATGGTCTGCTGGAAATGCTCGGCTCCACCGTCCCGGAGATCATCGCGGGCGACGGCGGTGATGACGACGTGGCGGAGATTCATCCGGCGGGTGGCCTCGGCGACGCGTTGTGGTTCATCGGATTCGAGGGCGTCCGGCTTTGCGGTTTTCACGGCGCAGAAGCCGCAGGCGCGGGTGCATTTATCACCGGCGATCATGAAAGTGGCGGTGCCTTGGCCCCAGCATTCCCAACGGTTCGGACACTGGGCTTCCTCGCAGACGGTGACCAGTTTCAGGTCGGTGATGAGGGACTTGGTGGACCAGAATGCCGGATTGTTCGGGAGTCTGACTTTGATCCAGTCCGGCTTCTTATCCCGGTGCAAGGTCGGATCCATCTTCATTTTCGGGCCGCAACTGCTCATAACGGCGGGACCGTAGTGCTGCATCCGGCGACGTGGAAGCGGAAAGTGGGTGTTTCTGAGCGTGGTCTGCACAGTCTCCTGGCTGAATGGAAGAACGCACAGGGGACTGGGCGGACCACATCGCTCACCACCACGATTCCATCTGCAGGCCCCAGGTAAATCCGGACGTTTCATTCGCGTAATCCAGCCCGCCAATGCTGCCTTGCAGACCATCGCTCCATTGGGCGTAAGTGATGAATGCGCGGATGACCGGACGGGTGAAGAACTCGCTGCCGAGCGCGATTTCTGGAGCGAGCGTGATTTTTCCCAGCGTGCCGCTAGGGCCGTATGCGGAGTCGGTCACGTAATCGACGCCGGTTTCGAGGGCGATGTTGAAATACTCATTGATGAACCAGATCGGCCGGACGCCGCCGGAAATCCATTGCTGGTCCGGTGTGTCGTCGCCGAAGTCGGTGAATTGATAGACAAGCGCGGTGCCGAACGCGAGTTGCTCGGCGGGTTTGAAAACGATCTGATCGGTAGCGCGGAAACGCCATGATCCATCGGGGTCCGGGCGGATGTAAGTGCCGGTGGCATCGGCGAAGGTATCGAAGCCGGAGGTGAATGTTTTGGCCGGGCCGCTGCCGATCTGGAGCGAGGTTTTGTGCAGGCTTTCCTTGTCGCCGAGGAAATCCTTTTTCGTGCGGGTGATGCTGAGGGAGGCACCTTGGGACGAATCTGCTGTGGCTCCGGTGGAAGTTTTGCCTGAATCGGCGCTGGCATAAACCAGGCCGACCTCGCCCTCGCCGCCGAAAAGTGGCCAGTCATACCAGCGGAGATCCCAGTTTCCTTTGCTGAAACCCGCTTGGTTGAGCGGATCCGCGTTTCCGAGTTGGCTGTAAATTGCGCTCTCCGCACCATCGCCGATCCATGCGACGGCGAATTTCCCGGTGCCGAGCGGGATATCCTCGATGCCGCCGCCGCCGCCGCTCATGTCCCAGAAATAGAAGTCGTTGATGTGGATGTCGTGGCGGCGGTAGAACCGGCTGCCCGCCCAGATTTTCGCACCGGGAGCGCCGGGAATCACGTTCGCCACAGACGCCCACATTTCGGGTACCGAAACGTCGGTGTCCGCGCCGGTGCCGTAGCTGTCGTAAGGATTGTAAAACGAGAGACGCAGATTCATCTGGGCGATCGGGCCGTTTGCCGCGTCCTGGGTGAACGAATCCGGCCCGAAAAATGTCTTGGAAAACGCCAGCTCGCCGTAGTTTTCCGCTTCATTTCCCAAACGGTACTTCGCCACTCCCGGGATGCCGAAGCCGGTCTGGGCGCCGCCCGCATCGGTGCGGCCATAGCCGGCGCGGAAGTAGCCGGTGATGTCGATGTAGCCTTCGAGAATGTCCTCGATCCGTTCGTTGAGTGGGTTTTCGGCGTCGGGGTGTTTGGAAATATCGCGAATTTCCGTTTCGTCGCGGAATTGTTTACCGGCTTGTTTGCGCCAATCGCGGAGAGTTTCCGCTGGAGCGGCTGCGGGCGGGGATTCTTTTGGGGTGTCTTTTTTGGGCGCGGCGGCGGGTCGGTTTTTTTTCGTCGGGCGGGGCTGCGGATCTTTGGTTTCGAGTTCTTGGATCCGGGATTCGAGGAGATTGATGCGTTTTTCGTAGTCTTGGCGGATCGCGTTGAGCTCGGAGCGAAGTTCTTCTGCGTCG
>JBBRYQ010000049.1:0-39909 GCA_038237425.1 Verrucomicrobiales bacterium | reverse complement strand
TCCCCTGTCCCCTGTCCCCTGTCCCCTGCCCCCTGCCCTCTGCCCACTGCCCTCTGTCCTCTGTCCTCTGTCCTCTGTCCTCTGTCCTCTGCCCTCTGTCCTCTGCCCTCTGTCCTCTGTCCTCTGTCCTCTGTCCTCTGTCCTCTGTCCTCTGTCCTCTGTCCTCTGCCCTCTGCCCTCTGCCCTCTGTCCTCTATCTCCTCCCCCATGCCCCCAATCGGTTTCATCCTCCTCGTCAATCCAAGGAGTCCGCTGGAACAATCCGAGCGGCTCATCCGGACGCTGAACCGGATGTTCGATCATCCGCCGATCGCCTGCCACCATGATTTCGGGCAGAATCCGCAGTTCATCGAAAACTGCCCCGCGAATGTCAAACTCGTCAGCCCACATGTCGCCACCCGTTGGGGTGACTTCAGTTGCGTCGAGGCGACCATCAAAGCCATGCGGCTTCTTTATGCCGATGGAAACGGACCCGAATGGTTTGTCTATCTGAGCGGCGCGGATTATCCCATCAAACCGGCCCATCAGATTCTGGCGGACCTGCAAGCCAGCGCCTTCGATGGACATATCGAACACAGGCTGGTTTCGAAAGGCGCCCTTCACTACCCACCCGATCCGGACTACCCGAGAGGATGGAAGTGGGAAACATGGCTGGAGCAGTGTCATCGGCGCTATTGTTCGTTGCGGATCGATGTCCGCGGCATCAACCGATATCTCCGTCCAAGCACCCGGACCTTCTGGCTGGAACACTCCATCTTCACGCGGGGGCGACTGCCCTTCACACCCGAGTTCAAGTGCTATGCCGGAGAAGTCTGGTTCACCGGCAACCACCGCTGCGCCCGGCGGATACTCGACTTTGACGAAAACGACGAGGAGGTCGCAGCGCACTACCGCAAGACGCTGGTCCCCGAGGAATCTTATTTGCAGACCGTCTTGGGCAACGCACCGGATCTGAAATTGAGCCAGAACTACCTGCGATATGTTGACTGGACGACACGTGCCAGCAATCCCAAGGTTCTTACAAAAGAGGATCTGCCATTCCTAATGCAATCGAAAGCCCATTTCGCCCGCAAATTTGACGAGGCAGTGGACGCTTCGGTGTTGGATGAATTGGATCGAATAATTCTTTGATTGCTTTTTAAAGTATACCCCGAAGAATCAATTAGCTAAAAAATAAACCATTAGAAAATCCCACATGTCTAGAATCAATACAGCAATCGTCACACTCAAGGAAATCGTCACCAGCGCTATCGAATCCCCGCGTTGCACGTTTGATGCCCTGAAACTCCTCCCCGCGATTGCCCAAGGGCTGCAATACAGCCGGACGGGAAATTTCCCGCCTCCGCCAACCCGGCCTGCCGATGCTCCGCCTGAAGCGAATCCCCTGACGGACTATTTCAACGCTCACACCGAGGGTCCAGGCCTTTGGAAATGGTTGCACTATTTCGATATCTACCATCGTCATTTGCAAAAGTTCGTGGGCAAGGAAGTTCATGTGCTGGAAGTTGGGATTTACAGCGGCGGCAGCCTCGGAATGTGGCGTGAGTATTTTGGCAAAGGCTGCCACATTTACGGCATGGATATTGAACCCGCTTGCATGTCCTACAAAGCAGAAGGCATCGATGTGTTCATTGGTGACCAGTCCGATCGGGACTTTTGGAAGCGCTTCCGGGAAATGGTGCCCAAAGTGGACGTCCTGATTGACGACGGCGGACATGACCCGGAACAACAGCGTATTACGCTAGAAGAAATGCTGCCCCACATCCAGCCCGGCGGCGTTTACCTCTGCGAGGATATCGGCAGCAAAGCGAACCGCTTCGGCGGCTATGTATCTGGTTTGGCATGTAGTATGAATGCGGCCAAAAAGACGGTTGAAGTTTTTGACGCACCAACCATTCCTTCCGGATTCCAAGCTTCTGTCAGGTCGGTAATCCAATATCCGTTTGTCACGGTGATTGAAAAACTTGAAAACAATCCCGGTCTTTTCACCTCTCACAAACATGGCACCGAGTGGCAGCCGTATTGAGACAAACTATTTTATCGATTCATTCCGCCTGCCCAACACATTATGAATTTATTAGGCAATCTCAGGCACCATTTTTTCTATTCTCTGCTCACGAAGAAAACCCAACTGAAAACGCTGGGTTCTCCCTGCGCATGGGACTTCTGCCCTGCTGGATTGAACGAACAAAGCAATATCGTTTGCGCGGGCGCGGGAGGGGACATCTCTTTTGAAGTGGAGCTTCACCGGATGACCGGTGCCCCCGTCCATCTTCTCGATCCATCGCCAACGGGGATTGCGACTTTCAATCAGACGTCTCCTGCCGGAGTTTTGTTCCATGAGCTCGGTCTGGCCGGACAATCGAAAAAATACACGTTTGCGTTGCCTCGGAACCCGGAAGAAGGCTCTTACAAAGATCCTCGCTACGATTCCGAAGGGATGCAAACCATCACGTTTGATTGCCGCACCATCGAGGATTTCATGAAGCAGCACGACATGCCATCTTTGGATCTTCTGAAAATGGACATCGAAGGTTTCGAATATGACGTTCTCCGCACCATTCTCAGGAACAGGACGCCGATTCGTCAAATCTGCGTGGAATTCCACAATCTGCACGGACGTTTCCTGTCAGGAATTCTCAGGTATCTCTGGATCATCAGACTGCGCCTCCATGGCTACTATCTCATTTCTCATGTCGGCACGGGTGATCATACTTTCGCCAAACTCTAATTGCCACGGGTGGTGACAACTGCGGATTTCCCGCCCTCGTTTCCAATGTCAGAAACTCTTTCCATCTCGGTCCTAATTCGCACCTATAACTCGGCGAAACCCCTTACCCGACTCCTTTCAAAACTGGTCCTCGCGCCCGGAGATGAGGTGCTGGTGGTTGACTCCGGTTCACAGGATCTGACGCGGGATGTTGCAGAACGTTTTGGAGCAAGGTTTATCCAAGCGCCGTTGCCATTCAATTATAGTAAGTCATTGAATGCCGGATTTGTGGTAGCGAAGAATCCTTTGGTGCATGTCCTTAGCTCCCATGTCATTCCGACCGTTCCGGACTTGTTGGATCAGATGAGGAAACTGGCTTTGAGTCATACAGAGGATATCGCTGCATTTTATGGTCCGGCCGGCATTTCCGGGCGCGATGATTTGAAATTGGGAAACGACGATACCATCCTGTTCCAACAGGACGAATATCCAAAGTATCTAGGTATCGTCGGCAACGCCAACGCCCTTTACCGGCTCTCGGCGTGGAAAAAGCTGCCGTTTGATGAAGCCATCAGAACCGATGAGGACAAAACTTGGGCACGCGAAGCACTTCAGGCAGGCTATCGACTGGCCTACGCACCGTTAGCCTCTGTGTTGAACAAAAGTAATTACCCTCTAGGTTATATGTTCCGAAAGGGGCAGAGTGATGCCAGAGCGGTCAAAAACAAGGATGCTGATCCCATGACGTTGAGACAGCTCGCTGGAGGCTTGAAAAAAATGCTTTTCAGAAAACTGTCCGGCGAGATCGACTTGGGTAACTGGATCCGCTACTCGGCGCACATCTTTGGTCAATACTCAGGATCCCGCCAGGAGAAGGACAATACCCCACGAACGGATCCGAATATCAGGCCGTAGGCTGAAAGCGTACGTCAGCCATCTATCTGCTCCACCATGAAACTACCTAAAGCCCTTTTCGCAGGAATGGGAAGCTGGCATCTCGGCAACACCGCAAGGGAGTTCCAGACGATGGACGCACTGGGAGGTTACTGGTTCGGCAATTCGAACCGGTCCGGAATACTTCCGGAATACTACCGGCGGATCTGGTGGTATCATGCAGCACAAAAGCCTTTCTATCACCTGCCTTTTTCCAATCTGGAGGAAAAAATGCGCTGGTGGAACCTTCCCTTCTACGACGCTTGGATGGCCCGGCAGTCCCTGCCGCAGGGCGTGAATGTGGTGCAGGGACCGATGGGATCCTGCCAGGCATTGTTCAGCTTGGCGGAGCGTGACGGCGGTAACGTGCTCAAAGTTTTTGATGCACCCAACAGCCACCCGACATCACAATTCGGCTACTGGCAGCGTGAGTGTGACTTGTATGCTCCCGGCTACCAGCTTCCGACTCCGCATTGGGTTCGCTCGCGGATCAACCGTGAAATTGAAACTGCGGACGTGATTCTTTGTCCGAGCAATTTTGTCAGGGACACCATGGTCACGAACGGCGTGCCTGTGGAAAAATGCTTTATTTCCCATTTCGGAGTAAACACCGAGATCTTCCAAAAGCGCTCCTCCCTTCCGGCCCGGCCGCGCTTCATCTGTGTGGGTTCGCTTACCTTGAGAAAGGGACAGCAGTACCTCTTCCGCGCATTTGAAAAGGTGAAGGAGGTCCTGCCGGACGCTGAGTTGGTCTGCGTCGGCGGAGTACGTGCTGACTTCATCGATGAGATGAAAAAATGGAAAGGGAGCTTTATTCATCACCAAAGTGTCCCCCACGTCGAGCTGGCGAAAATACTTTCCGGTTGCACGGCCTTCGTCATGCCATCGTTAGAGGAAGGCTTTGCAAGGGTGATCTCGGAAGCGATGGCGGTCGGACTGCCGATTCTAGCCAGCTATGAGAGTGGTGCAACGACCGTCGTCCGCGACGGGGTGGAGGGGATCATCATCCAGCCAAGGGACATCTCTGGGATCGCAGAGGCGATGCTGCGGGTGGCACGCAACCCTGAGGAGAACGTCGCCATGGGTGATGCCGCGTATCTCGCCGGAGGAAAATCCAACACTTGGGCGGATTACGCAGGACGCCTGCGCGAGGATTACGCACGAAGACTGAATGTTAGTGCTAGGTCGGATCCATGAGTGGATCGTGCCTAATCACTTTCAATTTTATTAGATAACTCGTGTCCGCGACCATGAAAATCGTCCAGCTTACAACTGACAACCGGAATCAGAACAAGCAGTATGATTTGACCACACCCTATTTTGGCACGGCACCAGCGGGACTCATCGACGGTTTCTCACTCATTGAAGGAGTGGAGGTGCATGTGGTTTCCTGCACGTCGAAGCGAATGCATGTTCCAGAGAAACTCGCGTCTAATGTGTATTTCCACCAACCTTACGTTCCAAAAATCGGTTGGGGGCGGTCGTTGTTTCTCGGGTGCGCGTGGGCGACGCGACGTTTGTTGCAGGAGATCAAGCCGGACATCGTGCACGGTCAGGGTACTGAGAGAGACTGTTCGATGGAGGCGGTGCTTTCCGGCTATCCAAATGTGCTGACCATCCACGGTAACATGCGGGTACACGCGGCACGCCCCGAACAAAAAGGCAGCTCATATTACAAGATGGCGGCGGCCTTGGAAACATTCTGTCTGAAACGAACGGGCGGGGTGGTTGCTATATCCGGTTATACCCAAGCTCTTGTTAAGAACCTTACCCGCAGGACCTGGCTGCTGCCGAATGCAGTTGACCGCAGGTTTTTCGATGTGGTGCCTGTGGATTCATCCGTTCCCCGAATCTTGTTCGTGGGTTCGCTTGGCGAGCGGAAAAACCCCTTGGGATTGCTCAAAGCCTGTGAGGAATTTCTGAAGAGGGGCGAGTGCACTCTTGCCATGGCTGGACAATCCGATGCGGATTGTGAATACGGCCGCAAGGTAAATGAACTAGCCGCCCGTCTCCCGGGCGTTGAACTGCTCGGATTCATGGATCGGGAGGCTCTCGCAACTGAATTCTCCCGATCAACCTTGTTGGTGCTACCGACCTTCGAAGACAACTGTCCGATGGTGATTCTCGAGGCCATGGCGGCGGGTTTGCCGGTGGCAGCCTCACGCGTGGGCGGTGTGCCCGATCTTGTTCAGGAGGAGGTGACCGGGTTGATGTTCGACCCTGCATCAATAGACGCCATACGCGACGCCATCGCCCGCTTACTGGGAGATCCGAAGCTCCGCGCGACATTCGGTACGGCGGGCCGCCGACATGCGCTAGAAAACTATCATCCCGCTGTGATCGCTCGCAGGCATGTCGAAATATACCGGGAAATTCTCACATCATGAAAGTCCTGATCGATTCCTTCTGTCCGCCGTTCTTCCTCGCCCACGGTGGCGCGCAAACCCAGGTCGTCGAGACGGTTAGGGGATTGAAGGAACTTGGCGTGGAAGTGGAATACGCGCGTTGGTGGGACGGGAAGCAAACAGGTGACATCATCCACTCTTTCGGAGTACCAAACAGCATGTATATCGAGTTTGCGCAAACCAAGCGTATTCCCGTTGTTAACACCACCCTGTTCACCGCCACTTGCAACCGCTCGAAATGGCAACTCCGCATGCAGGGAGCGATGGTATCGGCCCTTATGAAACTGCCACCATTCCCACCTTGGGGAGCTATCCGATCCCAATTGACCTGGAGTTCATTTAACCTTTGCGATCTCAACATCGTCGGACTCAACGCCGAGGCGGACGTTTTGCGCCGGGTTTACGCGGTTCCTGATTCAAAGATCGGAATCGTTCCGCTCGGTCTCCCGGAAAACTTTCTCGAAGCAGGCCACGGTACGCGCAATAGCGATCACCTGATCACCACCGGTACCATCACCGAGCGGAAAAGATCAGTTGAACTAGCACGAATGGCGGTTGCCGCCCAGGTGCCAATCTGTTTTGTCGGAAAACCTTACGATTCGAATGGCTCCTATTGGCGTGAATTCGAATCGTTGATCGATGACAAATTTGTGAAACACATTTCTCACACGGAAAGTGTCAGCGAGATGGTGGAACTCTTGAAACGGTCGCGCGGCTACGTCCTTTATAGTGACTACGAAAACTGGTGCCTATCCGCTCATGAAGCGATCGCATGCGGACTTCCCATCATCGTTCCCGACCAGCCATGGAGCCGCGAGATTTTCGGCACTCATGCCAACTACCTCCTGGGCACAAACGACCGGGACAATCCTGATAGGCTCAGACGTTTCTATGATGCCTGCCCGACACTACCAGCCCCTGGCGTGAAATTACTATCATGGAAGGAATCTGGCAGCATTTTGCTCGGTCATTATGAACATGTTTTAAGAAACAGAGTATCGTAACATGTCTCGGCGCACTCATCCCTATGATATCCACATCTCAAACGGTCTTTTCGGTCGCTTGTTGATTGCATTTTCCAAACACCGGATTCCTGTTATTGGGAGGTTGTTCCGGGGCTATTTGAATTGTGATATTTCGCTCCGTTTGCCGGATACGATCTTTTTCCCCCATCCCTACGGGATTGTCATCTCGTCGCACACCATCCTGGGAGAGGATGTGGTGATTGGTCCGCAGGTTACTATCGGAAACCGGAACGGTGTCTTCGCTTCTCCTCGCATTGGAAACCGCGTTTATATCGCTGCCGGAGCCAAGGTGTTGGGCGATGTCGAAATCGGAAATGATGTTATTATAGGAGCCAACGCGGTAGTGACCAAGAACGTCCCGGCCAACGCCATCGTGGTCGGTGCGAATCGGATCATGACCAAGAAGACGGACTATTGGGTCGATCCAAACAAGCCGGCATGAGCGCGCCTCTGAAGATCTCAGTGATCACCCCCAATCTGAACAGCGGCAGGTGGCTCGATCTCTGCATCGCTTCGGTGGCGGACCAGGAGGGAGTGGAGGTTGAGCACATTGTCCACGATGCTCTTTCTTCGGATCTGGATCTAACCTGGATCGCCCTCCATCCAAAGGTGAAGCTTTTTTCGGAACGAGATGATGGAATGTATGATGCGATCAACCGGGGCTTGGAAAGAGCCTGTGGCGACATTCTCGCGCATTTGAATGCGGACGAGCAGTATCTGCCAGGTGCCTTGGCGGCCGTCATGAAGCGCTTCCGGGACGACCCTCGACTCGACGTCCTCTATGCGGACACGGTCGTAGTGGACAGCGATGGCGAACCGGTGTGCTGCAGGAAGTCGATGAAGCCAGTCCGGCTTCTGAAATATACGGAGTTCCCCACCATCACCAGTTCCCTGTTTTTCCGCCGGCGGTTAATCGACGACCACCATCTGTTTTTCGACACCCGTTACCGAATCGTCGCCGACGCCATCTGGATGCGGGAAAGTGTGGGGAAAAAGCTGAATACAGCGGTTCTTCGAAAATACACGTCCGCATTTACCGAGACCGGATCTAACCTCGACCTGTCGGAGGCAGCAAGGACCGAAAGTGCACGCCTGAGGGATTCCAATCCAGCGTGGAGTAGAACGCTGGATTTTCCGCTTCGCATCCTGTCTCGGTTGCGTCGGCTTTTACACGGGACTTATCATCAAAAACCATTTTCTTACGGAATTTTCACCCTCCGCAACCGGGAGGACCGGACGGTGTTTCCAGTAGAACAACCCACCTGCATTTGGTGGGGCCGCGGACCTCGTCAGGGCGGCTGGTTGCATCGAAAACTGAAATCCATACTCCGTCCTCAATAGACTCCAGAAAAAATCCGAATGACATCCAAACCCACACCCCGCGTCATAGCCGAAGTCGGCTGCAATCATAAGGGCGACATGGAAATCGCCAAGGAACTGATCTTCATGGCCGCGCATTTCTGTAAAGCGCACGTCGTCAAGTTCCAGAAACGTGCGCCCAAAGAGCTCCTAACCCCAGAGGAATACGCCACTCCGCACCCGAATCCGATCAACGCCTACGGCGCAACATACGGGGCACACCGGGAATTCCTCGAGTTCGACTTGGACCAGCACCGCCAACTCAAGGCCTGGTGTGAGGAGTCCAACATCATCTACGCCACCTCGGTCTGGGATCTCACTTCGGCCCGCGAGATCGCTTCGCTCGATCCGGCACTCATCAAGATCCCGTCCGCCACCAATTCGCATGCCGAATTGCTCGAATACCTCTGTGTGAACTACGGCGGCGAAATCCACGTTTCCGTGGGGATGACCACCCATCAGGAAGAGCGGGATCTGGTGGAATTCTTTGAGGCACGCGGGCGGGCGAAGGATCTTGTGATTTACAGTTGCACGTCCGGTTACCCGGTGGCGTTCGATGAGATCTGCCTGTTGGAAATCCAGCGGCTGCAAACCGCCTATGCCGGACGCTGCAAGGCGATCGGATTTTCCGGCCATCATCTAGGCATCGCCGCAGACGTGGCAGCCATGACCTTGGGTGCCGAGTGGGTCGAACGCCATTTCACATTGGACCGCACCTGGAAAGGCACGGACCACGCAGCCTCGTTAGAGCCCGACGGCCTGCGGCGGCTCACCCGCGACTTGCGGAATGTCTCACTTGCCCTAACCGGAAAACCTCAGGAAATTCTGCCGGTAGAGCAGGTGCAGCGAGACAAGCTCAAATGGAAAACACGCTTACCATGATACCCGACGCACGAGTGGTGGCGCTGATCCCAGCCCGCGGCGGCAGTAAGGGTATTCCACACAAAAACATACAACCGTTAGGCGGGCGACCGTTGCTGCATTGGACCTTGGAGGCCGCCTGTCTGAGCGAGGCAATCCACGAGGTGTTCGTAGCGACTGACGACGCGCGGATCGCCGCGGTGGCGGAGGATTTCGGCCATCCGAAAGTCCGGGTGGTCACAAGAAGCCCGGAAACCGCAACGGACACGGCGTCCACGGAATCAGTCCTGCTAGAATTCGCATGCGGCTGGCAGTTCGACCACGTGGTTCTTATCCAAGCAACCTCTCCGCTACTGCAAGCCAGAGATCTCGATGGCGGGCTGCAGAGTTATTTCAAAAACAAAGCAGACAGCCTGCTATCAGTGGTGAGGCAGAAGCGGTTCCTCTGGGAGGCGGATGGCACCGGCTTAGCGACGCCATTGAACTACCTTCCGGCCAACCGCCCGCGCCGGCAGGATTTCGACGGGTTTCTAGTGGAGAACGGCGCGTTTTACGTGACTGGACGGGAAGCTCTGCTAACAAGCGGTTGCCGTCTATCCGGAAAAGTGATGTGCCATGAGATGGCTGAGGAAACCTACGTGGAGCTCGACGAGCCGTCCGACTGGGACACCGTGGGAGCCATGCTTGCCCACCGCTCCGGGCGTTCCGCCCCGTCGGAAGACAAGATCAAGCTGGTTCTAACTGACGTGGACGGCGTCCTGACCGACGGTGGTATGTACTATGGCAAGGAAGGCGACACACTGAAACGTTTTAACACACGGGACGGAATGGGAATGGAACTGCTCCGCAACCGCGGCATTCTAACAGGCATTATCACCCGTGAACAAACCGAGATCGTCAGCCAGCGAGCCAAGAAGTTGCAGGTCGATATCCTCATCCAAGGCTGCCAAGACAAACTTCCAGCGTTCCAACAGATCCTAGCAGAGCGAAACCTGAAGGCCAGCGAGGTAGCGTATCTCGGGGACGACCTCAACGACGTGGAGGTGCTGGCCCAAGCGGGATACTCCGCCGCGCCTGCGGATGCGGCGGAAGAGGCGAAGAATTCGGCTCATTACGTTTGTTCGAGGAAGGGCGGTGAAGGCTGCTTCCGAGAATTCGCGGAGGTCATTCTCCGGCGCGCCGATGAATCGAGCTATCGCCAAGTTGACCGATGAAGGTGGCCAACCATTCCCCTGCCCCGAAAAAAGGAGAGCCCTCTTCCATGACCAGCGCTGGCGGAAATATCTACTTACGACTCGGTAACGGCGGACGTACCGGCCGGTGGTGGTGCGTAGTCGCTGACGAAAACTTTGCCGAATTGTCGGCGGCACAGGACGGCACCGAAGTCGTCGCTGCGCTCTGGGCAAACTACTCCCGAGAAGCGAAAACCCGGTTCGAGCGTGCGTTTCCGCTGACCGTGTTGGGCGGGTGCGAGCTTCCGCGGGAGGTGATCGAGCATCACCTGCTGGTCGAAATCTATCGCCCTCTCGCTTTTCCGGTGTTACTCGCCGAACAGCTTATCGCAGAATTCACCACTGGACTTATTGAATCTTCGTCCGATCAGCCGAACGCCCCGCAGGAAGTATTGCTCGCTCTCCCGCCAAGCGCGGGCGATCCGCACCGGCTGGCGCGGCTCATCGATTCCCAGCTAAAACTCCGGCACTCACGGTTGACAAGATTCCACGAAATTATCTCCCGCGCCAAAGCGTTTACGGGGTTCGCCATCGGGGCCGTAACTTCCTGTCTCGGGGTTATTCGTCTGGAGAGTTTTCAATCGAGCGATCACCAGAATCGACCGTTGCCCGCCGGAAACCTATACGTGGTCTTCACCGGCGAGGGTGCCCACACCCGCCACATCTGGGAAGAAATCGACAAGAGTCCGGCGGGAGCGCCCCCACCGATGGTTCTCGTGCTCGGCCACACGCCTTTGGAAAAACGGTTGGTGCTGCGGGTTGAAGCCAAGGGCGGCAGGGTACTCTATCTGATGGACGCGGCGAATCTCGGCGCAGCAGTCGCGGCATTGGGTCGTTGTTCGCGTGAGCTCCTACGCTTGCACCGCCAAGCGGAACGGGATCTCGGGACAAATCTCGAAATGAGCTTTCATGTACGGACGGGTGCGTGGTTCCTGCGCGGACTGATGCACGACCGATTCCTGCGCGGAATCCCGATGGCAGATCCTGAGAGCACGGTGGCGGTTTTCGGACTGATTGCGCACGCGGATTCCCGCCTCGCTGACGCCGCATTGCGCAAACGAGGTGCGAGAACTGTACACTGGCTGCACGGAGTCGTAGAAGATGGCCTGCACTATCGCGCGAATAGCTCGGTGTGCCTTTGCCAAAATCAGGTGGATGCGGAACTCCGACACCGGCACGGGGCCTATGGAAGTTGCCGGGTGTATGCCGAAAGATCGCCGCAACCCCATCCGATGGCGAGTCACCCTGCCAGCGCCCCGGAATCCGAAGCACTGGTAATCACCAATTTGATTCACCCTGACAGCAGGTTTGCCGGGTTCGGCGCTTCTTGGGCCTTGACGGAGCTCCTGCAGATGACTGCGAATTGTTTCAAAAAAATGGGACTTCAAACCTTCACCTGGCGGCCACACCCACGAGAAAGCGCAGTGCCGGAATTCAGGATCTTCAACCAACTGGCATTGGATCTGGGATTCACGGTGGACAACAAAGCCTCTATCCATCAGCAAGTGAAGAGCCATCGGCACGTGATTACGACATTTTCCGGTAGCATCGGCGACGTGGCGGCTGCTGGTGGATTGCCTGCGATATTCGCAGGATTGCCGTATGAACTCGAAGGGCATTGGGGCCAGCTCTCGGATCAATTGAAATTCCGCACGGCGGATGAGCTCGGTAGGGTCCTAGCGCGGCTACAGGATGATCAATGGGCGACGCAGCAACGCCTGCACCTCCTCCGACAATATAACCAACACCCCGGTGACTTTACCGCGACCGAGTCATTGTTAAATTCGCTTCGTCCGGAAGTTCCACCTCTCGTCAAGCCATCCGCAGTCTGAACGTGGATCACATTGAAAATTTCGAGTAAAGCGCGGGCTGCAACCTCCCAATGCGCACCGCGATCCACCGCATTGTTTTCTAGATCAGCATCCGCAATTCACCCGAACAAACTGTGCCCAATCCAAATTAACACCAAATAGATTGATAGTCTGGATCGCTTGAAAGCCGCCCAAATTTCAACATGGAAAAGGACGAAAGCTTTTTCCTTAAAAATAGTTTGAAGGACGTATTGCCGCGTGAATAGGTAAGTCCGTGTTAAACTCTCTTCGGCTGCTTTTAAACCCACTTCTTGCAGTCGTGGCATGTACCGCTTTTGCGTTGGGAGCACCGGAATTCTCTGAGACAACACTTTTTGTGAAGGATACGGCGGGCTACTATGGTTACCGGATCCCAGCGCTCTTGGAGACGAAAAGCGGCGCCATTCTTGCATTTTGCGAAGGGCGGAAGAACGGTTTATCGGACAAAGGCGATATTGATATCCTGTTGAGGCGCTCGTCCGACCGCGGCAGCACTTGGAGTCAACAGCAGGTCGTGGTGGAAGAAGGAGGATCGGCCCTGATCACATTTGGGAATCCCGCACCCGTGCTCGATGCTGAAACCGGCTATATTCATCTTCTTTGTTGTCGGAACAATGACAGGGTGTTTCACCTTGTTTCTACCGACGAGGGCCTTACTTGGTCGTTGCCGGTTGAAATCACTTCGACTGTAAAACTCGAAAGCTGGGGCTGGTATGCGACCGGTCCTTGTCACGGAGTCCAATTGAAGCGAGGAGCCCATGCCGGGAGGCTCGTGGTTCCCTGTGACCATTTGAACGGATTAACCGGATCCCAAGGTGCACACACCATCTATTCAGACGATCACGGGATCACCTGGGAACTGGGTGCCACGGCGGAGTCTGCGAATGGTATAGCCCCGAATGAAACCTCCTGCGTGGAACTCACCAGCGCCGGTTCTTCCGGGGAATCAAAAATCTATTTCAACACTCGTAACCAAAGCGGAGGATACCGAGGCGAAGGATTCTCCCTGAACTCAGGCACGACCTTTTCTCCTACGACATTCAGCGGCAACCCGGTCTTCACCTGCCCAATCGTCCAAGGATCCTTGTTGCGCTTTCGTGCGATCGATGAAGGTGCCCCCACCAATCAAATATTGTTTTCCGGCCCTTGCTCAACGACCCGGGCCCGGCTTTCCATCTGGTCATCATTCGATGAAGCAGTCAGTTGGTCCGCTCCCAAGTTGATCTATGCGGGACCCAGTTCATACTCCGACATGGCAAGGGCAGGAACGGACAACGTCTGCGTCCTTTATGAAAACGGGCCGACCGACCCATACGACAAAATCACTTTTGTCCGATTCAACGAAGCTTGGCTGAATGCAGCTCCCCCACCTGCCGCTAGCCCGTGGGCCGCATTCTGGAACTTCGAAGAGCGACCCGCCGGACAGACGGCGTCCACCCAGCAGGACGCCATGCGTGACGTGCATCCCGACAATCACGGGTTGCACATGACCGCGCAACTTGCCCTCCCAGTAGTAACAGGCGCTCCCGCATTTGGCAATGGATCCGCGCTCAATTTCTCAGGTAACGGCGGACTTCGAATCACCGACATCGCCAGTGCGGATCACCTCGACTTCGGAGCAAACGATTCATTCACGCTGGAGGTGGCGTGCAAGATACCGGCAAATTCCAGCCAAACAGGAGCCCTGATCGCAAAAGATTTCACCGCTAACGGATCGGCGTGGTGGTTGCGAATCGAGGGAGGTAAAGCCCGGTTCCTCGTTTGCTCCAACCCAGTCGAGAAAATCGTCACCTCTTCTATTTCTGTCAACGACGGCCTCTGGCATCACATCGCAGCAGTGCGTGATGCCAACAACCCAACTGCCAAGCAGCTTCGGATCTATGTTGACGGCCAACTGTGCGGAACCACCGCAGACACCACCACGGGATCCCTGGCCAACGGTCAAGACGTCTGGATCGGACGCTACAACACCGGAAGTTATCCGATCAGTGGAGCAATTGACTTCGTTAGAATCACGCCGTCCGCACTTTCACCGTCAACATTTGTGGGGGCCTCGACTCAATTTAGTTTCCAAAACACGTTCATCTCAAATACCACGTTTCCCCAGATCCCGACACTTGAGCTGCACGGCACCTTTGCCCTGCTTCATATTCTCGAACAAAACACTCCTCCTTGGTCAAATCTTCAGCTAATGACATCCGTTGATCTGGTAAATTGGCAGCCCGCCTCCTCGGTGAAAACCCTCTCGACCCGTGCTGACGGCTTGGTGGATCGAGTTGATCGCACTGACCTGCCTCAGGGAACGACCGGCCGCAGGTTCTTTCGATACGGTCCCGCCGTCTCACCGTAAGCTACGTTAGATTTTAGTCCCGACAGTGCGGATCCATAAAACGCTTCTAACTGTCGTAGCTGGACGCCCCGAGCAAACGCCACGACGTTCGGTTGCTTCAATACAGACCACGAGAGAAGTCACGCCCCAGCAAGAAATGACAGATCTAACCTTTCATAGCGAAAATGATGCTAACGGTCCGGACGCGGATCCCGTTCTCATTTCGGTGGTGACTCCGAGCTTCAGGCAGGTCGGGCTTCTGAAATGTTCCGCAGCAAGCATCCGCGATCAAACCGGCAGTTTCCGGGTCGAACATCTGATTCAGGATGGCGGTAGCGGTGATGAGTTCGAGCAATGGGCGAAGCAGCAAAACAAAGCCGTTTGCATCTCAGAGCCTGACGATGGCATGTATGATGCAATCAACCGGGGATTCCGCAAATCACGGGGTGAAATCATCGCGTGGCTCAATTGTGACGAACAATATCTCCCAGGAACGCTACAACTGGTGGCTGATTTTTTTGCGATGCACCCTGATGTGGACATCCTGTTCGGCGATGTGATTCTGGTGGACGAGTCGATGGTGCCCCTTGCCTACCGGAGAGCAGTGAAGCCAACGCTCGGTCACATCCGCTACAGTCACCTGAGCACCTTTTCAGCCGCCACTTTTGTCCGCAGAAGGGTTTTGGAAGATGGCCACTATCTCGATACCCGATGGAAGACGATAGCAGATGCGGTCTGGATCGAGGAACTTCTGAGTGTGGGATATCTGGGATACACACTGGGCAAACCCTTGGCGACTTTTGCAATGCTAGGGTCGAATCTCGGACAATCGACCGCGCTGTTCGACGAACGCAGGCAGTGGGAAATCGAATTGGGCGCGACCGGCTCCTGGCAGCGGAAAGCCCACATTTGGCAATACCGAATCTCGAAACTCCTATCAGGTGCCTACCTGCCGCGAAGAATCCGGGTGGAGTCTTACGAATCCGAATCGCAGCCGCGCAAGGCACACACCCGTTGGTTGTGGGGATTCTGGAATCATGCTCGCAAGCAGGCAAGCCAGCAGAAGATTGACAGCGAAGGCCTGTTTTCCATGCGGCGTTCCCGTAAACAGCTCTCCACCCCGCAAGCGCTGTTATATGCGGCGATTGCAATCCTCATTGGTCTCCTTTCGGATCAGGTCCCTACGGGAGAATCCGTGAAAGCGCCTCTAGTCTTACTTTTCGCGCTGATGCTATTGAGTCTTCGGGCCAAGAGCAGGGACGTCATCGTCATCGCTATTATCTTCCTCGCCGCCTCGGCATATTCCCTGAGGGACAGACCCACCGACATCGCGATCATTAGACTGCTCACCTTCATCATCGGTTCATTCCTGTCCTACCTGCTGACGATCAGCTTCCGGGATGTCGAAGAATGGATGTTGATCACCATCGGACTCATTCGACGTATTCCACAGCCGGTTATCCTAACTGACAGCACGGGAAACATCGTTCTCGTGAATGCAAAAGCCGAACTGATCCTTGGGACAGAGGAGAAGGAGCTACTCGGCCGGAACCTGTCGGAAATGATTCTAGAAGAGACGGACATCTCCACCTGGCAGGACCGGCCGCCGGGCACGCTGGAAGGGATCGATTTCAACACCGGTGGAAACTCCGTCCAGCTCCCCGCCCGGGTGTTCATGGTGGGGAACGGCAAGCGGAGGTTGTTCGGATTCTCGTTAGGCGACGCTTGACCACCCGCCCCGCCGCATCGTTGGCTCCCGCGACACACGCTTCCCGGATCACCTGGCCTCCATGCCTCATTCTTCAAAACCGCCCGTCCTTCTGATGGGCCAGACTCCTCCTCCCTGGCACGGGCAGGCGGTGGCGACACAGATCTTGTTCGATCATGACTGGCAGGACTTCGACGTCCACCGCCTGAGAATGGAATTCAGCGAAGAGATGCAGGAGGTCGGGCGCTTCCAGTGGAAAAAAATCCGCCACCTGTTCGACCTCATCCATAGGGCGAAAAAAATCCTTCGTGGAAATCCCGGCTGCATCCTGTTTTACCCACCGGCGAGCGCAAAATGGATTCCTTTCCTGCGCGACGTGATTTTTCTATTGGCAGTTAGGCACCTCGCCGGAGCCACGGTATTCATCTACCACGCGAGCGGCCTACCGGTATTTGTCGAAGCGCAATTCATGAGGAAATGGCTGGGCCACCTCATCTACCAGAAGGCCGACATGTCTCTCGAAGTGGCCCAAGAAGTGATCCCACCCCATCTGGCTTTCGATGCGCGCTCTTGGCAATGGTGTCCATGCGCAATCGAGGTGCCCAAAGTAACGAGGACGCTGCGCAACGCGAACCAACCTCTGACCGTCCTGTTCGTGGCCAGCCTGCAGGAAGGAAAGGGTGTCTTGGAGATCCTCAAGACTGCCTCACTGCTGAAACTCCAAGGCCGGGAAAATGACTTCCGATTCAGGATCGTTGGCCGGTGGTTTTCCGAGAAGTTCGAAACCGAAGCCCGCCAACTGCATGCTGAGTTCGGACTCCAGGCGATGGTCGAGTTCGCAGGCCAACTAACAGGAGACACCAAATGGCAAGCATACGCTGATGCGGACATTTTCTTCTTTCCCACCCACTATGAATCCGAGGCCACCCCGATCGTCCTGATGGAGGCGCTCGGAACTGGCCTTCCGATCATTACTACAAGTTGGGCGGGCATTCCCGCGATGTTGGAAGGCTGCGGTTCCGCACTGTTATTTCCCGTCCGTTCTCCATCGGATTATGCGGGGGCACTGACCAAGTGGCTCCTCCGCAGGGAGACTCTACCAGAAATGGAAAATGAGGCGCATGATTTCTATCGAGCAAATTTCATCCCAGAACGTTTCGTAGGGCGGATCGCCGCAAGCTGGAAGGCTGTCTCTGATGTGAAATCCCGGACGCCCCGGTACTACCCGATCACACCGGAGGAATCCGCCGGGCAGACTAGCATACCCTCCACGCTGCACATCTCCGCCTATCTGGCGGACCAGAATCCCGGGCACGACCGGAGTTTCGGTATTTCCAGAATGTCGCAGGTCGTCCTAGCCGCCTTGCAGAAGACAGGACAAGTGCGGGTCGAGGCGATTACATCGAAAACATCGAAACAACCGCCACAGGACATCTCCACCCGGGTATTGCCGTGGGGCACTCGAAACAAAATGGTGAGACTCCTAACGGATCATTTTCATCCGCTGTTCTCCATGAGGGATGGCGTCCCGGATGTTTACTATTTCCCGAAAGGCTATCTGCCGTGTGTGAATCAATTCTGCAGACCCTCTGCGGTGACAATCCACGACACCATCATCCAGTACGACGAGGACCACTACCCGGAATGGCGGGAACCGCGGGATTACGCGTATTGGGCGTGGATGCTCAAACACACGCTCAGAGAGGCGGATCTCATCCTCACTGTATCAAAATCTTCCAAATCACAAATCCTCGGATTCATGGAGCGTCACGGCATTCCGCACAAGGAAATCGTCGTAACTTACGAGCCTTGTTTGTATGAACAGATTCCACAACCAATCCATCCGGTCAAAAAAGACTATGTGATTCATCTCGCCTCACGAGAGCCACACAAACGGACCGCGCAGTTAGTTCGATGGTGGCTGGAGGCTGAACGGAATGGCCGCCGACTGCCGACACTTCATCTGATAGGAACACTGCCCAATGAGGTGAGTCCGCTACTGGCCACCTCGCAGACACTGGTCAAGAGACCGTTTCTGGAGGACGCCGCACTGAGGGACGCCTACGCCTCGGCCCGCGCACTCATCCTACCATCGGAAATCGAAGGATTCGGACTTCCCGCCTTAGAAGCTTATTATCTCGGCACACCCGTCTGTCATGTGGAAGGCACCTCCGTTGGCGAGATTCTCAGCGTCGCGACAACCAAAGGAAGATTCTCGCTGAATAGCTCCGAAACCCTGTTCTCCGCTCTCGAAGAGGTGATGGCGATGGAACTTGAGGAAATCCACCAATGTGGCCTCACCCTGAGATCCGAATATGCCGCCGATAAGGTGGCAAAGCACATGCTGCAGGCATTCGGAAGGTTGAAAGGAACATCCGCCAAGCTCCGGCAAGCCGCTCTCTCGATTTCAGCAAACTGATCGCCACCCATGCCTAACATTTCTCATTGGCTGCGGATTTTTGGCTTGGATCCCAAGCGGTTCCTTAATGCGGTCTCGAACATCGGGCCGTTCCTGAGCGACCGCCGACGGTTCCGCGCCCAAGTGGGTGAAGACTTCACGTGGGGGCGCCAGCTGCCGATTCTCGACGAGCGGACGGCAACCAGCGGTGGACTGGGTGCCTATTTCCAACAGGACCTTCATGTCGCCCGGTTGGTGAAAGAGGCTGCACCGGAGCGTCATGTCGATGTGGGTTCGCGGATCGACGGATTTATCGGACATCTAGCTGTTTTCAGAAAAGTCGAAGTTCTCGATATCCGCCCGCAGCCGGTGACAATCCCGAACGTGGTCTTTCACCAGCTTGACCTGATGAAAGAGCTCCCGGCAGAATGGGTGGAATGCACCGGTTCCCTATCCTGTCTGCACACCATCGAACATTTCGGAATGGGGCGCTATGGCGATCCGATAGATGCGGAGGGACATCTCAAAGGACTCGGCCAGTTGAAGCGGATGGTCGCACCAGGCGGCATTCTTTATCTATCGACACCGATGGGCCCGCAGCGGATCGAGTTCAACGCCCACCGGATTTTTTCGGCAGACACCTGCTTCAAATGGTTCGAACGGGATTGGGAAATCCTGTCATTCTCGTTCGTGGATGACGGAGGGAAGCTCCACAAATCGGTCGGATGGGGGGAACCCGGGCGGACCGATAACTTCGGTTGTGAAATCGGTCTTGCCATTATCGTCGCTAGGAAGCTCGAAGCCTGATAGAATTCACCCGGACCTCAGATGATCCGAATTGTAATGTTAGGCCGACTCGGCAACAACCTGTTTCAATACGCGTTGGGCCGGGTGCTTTCAGAGAAACACCAAGTCCCACTCGTCTTGGACGGATCCTGGTTCAATGAAGAAGGATGGTCCCAAGTCAACTGCCTGAAGCTCCTGCCTGGCCCGGCTTCCGGCAAGGCACGTGTCGTCCGCCGCTGCTCCATCGGCATGCGCACACTCCTCAAGCTGACGGGCAAACACTACTGGGAATATCGAAAAGTTCCCATTCTGAGGGAAAACGAAGGCGATCATTCCTTCAATTCGCGTTTTTTGGAGGCACCTGCCGATTGCATGTTGTTCGGCTATTTCCAGAGCCCATCGTATTTCCACGGTCATGAATCCGCATTGCGCGATGAATTGTCCACCCGCGATTTAGGTCTCGAAAGAGGCTTTGAGAATCTAGCTGAACGCCTAAAATACCCCTCGTCCGTGGCGGTGCACGTCCGCCGCAGTGACTATGTCGGCAATCCCAATCTGGACCTGTGCGGCATCGAATACTACCTGCGATCCATAAAGCAGATGCGCGAGGCTAAGGGCGATGCACGCTTTTTCATTTTCTCGGACGATCCCGCCTGGTGTGCAGACCACCTCTCGCATGATGACGTCGAAATCATCGGGCATCACGAGGTTGTTTCACCCCTCGTTGATCTCCACCTCATGAGCCTCGCGGGCAACCACATCATCGCCAACAGCAGCTTCTCCTGGTGGGCGGCATGGCTGGGCAAGAAGCAGGGACAGAGAGTCCTGATGCCACCACAGTGGTTCCAACAGATCAACGCTCCCATCGAGGAAAAGCGCTGCGACGGTTGGCAGATCGCGTGAAACACCCAACCCGCCGAAGGTATCAACTCCATTCCCTCATCATCCACCAAGACCGCTCTGGGCATGATCATCTGCCTAGCCGTAGTCCTTGCCTGGTTCTCACCATGGTGGCTGACGGGTAAAAACCTCGCCCCCCTCGATCTTCTCAATGAGATGATGTCGCCATGGCGCGGCACGAGCGAACAAGCGGGAGCAAAAAACCACATCGTCTCAGACGCAGTTGACCAATACCTCGTCTATCGAATGGTGGCAGCAGAAAACTATCGGCGGGAAGGATGGCTCGGCTGGAGCAGTCTAACCTACGGCGGCACCGCCGAGTATGCGAACACGATGGCGCTCTACTACGACTGGACGATGCAACTCCATCGTTGGTTCTCGTTCTGGACCGCGTGGCATCTCGGAATTATCGCACAAGTTTTGTTAGCCTCAACCGGTATGCTGCTTTTCCTGCGGGGCAGATGCATCAGCCTTATCTGGTCCTGCTGCGGGGCGCTGGCCTATGCGGCCAATTCGCAGTTCGTGACGTGGATCTATCATCGCTGGACCTTGAGCGCCTTTTGCTGGGTCCCTTGGATCCTCTGGTCCATCGACGGATATCGTAAAGGAAAGAGATTTCATTGGACGCTGGTTCCGATTTTCATTGGCATGGGTTTTCTTGGCGGCACGCTCCAGCATGCCAGCCTGTTGGTTCTGGCAGTGACCGCCATCTGGGCGGAGGAAGCTTTGCAGGGCAAACGCATGGTAGCCCCACAGACGCGGATTCTCGCACGTTACCTCACGTGGGGAATTCTCGGCGTCGGCTGTGCGGCGATGATGTTTCTCCCCTGCATCGCGGCGTTTCTGGAAAGCAGCAGGCTGGGACTTCACATCGGCATGTACGGACACAAGGAAATGGGTGTCTATCCGAGCGGCTGGCTGCAACCCTTATGCAATCTAGCTGCCTATCCTTTCCAGATCTTCCCTTCCCTCTTGGGCCGCTGTGATTCGCTGGATCTGCTCAAACTCTTCAAGAGTGAAATGTTTTACACGGCCTCCTTCGGCTCCCTCCCGGTTCTCATCGCGTTTATAGCCTTGTGGAAAAAGGACTCGCCCGTCCTGCCGCGACTCCTGATCGCAGCCGGGCTGCTGCTGCCACTGACACCGCTGGTCAGAGTGCTCTATCAACGATTGTTCATTCTTTTCATTCTCGGTGGCATCATCGCGTTTGCCCATTTCATGGAAAACGCGGGGCGTGAAACGAGGCTGAAGATTTTCAAGGCCAGTGCCTGGGTAACCGGCACGGGGATTTTCATCTGGTGCATCCTCAGCGTGACACTCGCCATCAAGACCCGTCCGTTGGATGCCCTGCGGGAAAAACTGCTGGTGGACGCGAAAGGCAGCTCGTTCGGTTATTTCGATGGTTGGATCGCATCGCGCGTGGACCATTTCATCGCCGACCTCTTCATCTGGAGTCCCCATCAGTTGTTGCCGCTCGCGCTACTAGTTGGCGCGCTTGCCGGACTACGGTTGACAGCATCACTTCAAGGAAAATGGCGAAGCTCCGGAAGCATCCTTGTCGCGCTCGCCGTCGTCTGCGAGGTAACTTTTTTCGCATCTCGCTGGGTCACTTTTACCGATCCGCAGAAGTATCCACTCTATCCGATAACACCCGAAGTCACCGCCTTGCAGAACAAAGTTGGGCATGATGGACGTGTCACTACCGTAATCCATCCCAGCACCCATCTGGCCTGCACGCCCTTCGTTCCCAACACCCTGAGCCCCTACGGTGTCGCCACCATCAGCGGCTATGACAGCATCGTTCCCGACGGCATGGTCCTACCGATAGAATCCACGGGGGATGCGGAAAAACTTGGTAGGTTCGGAGTCAGCCATTTAATCACCTATCCTGACAATCGGGGGATATCGGACGATTGGACCAAGATCTGGGAGAGCCCCTCCATGGCTCTGTTTGAAAATACCAAGGCAGTTCCGAGATACATCGGCTTCGGATCCGCAGGCGGAAAAGACACATTTTTTAAATCAGCCGCCGATGCTTCATGGGTTGGATTGAAGGAAAACTCTCATCTGGAAAACTCGCGCACAATCCAAGTGCCCGCGGGAATCAACTGGATCCGTATTGCAGAGAACCAGGCTTCCGGTTGGGAGTTCAGAGTTAAGGGATACCCAACAGAAACGTGGCAGCCTGTCCAACGAGCAGCCGATGCCAGCATGTTGCTACCTCTTGGGAAAAACTTTTCGTCCACCTCCGTCACAGTGGAAATGCGCTTTGCCCCACCACTCAGGCGGACTGGCTTCGAAATCTCGGCGTTGGCGCTCCTGCTCACCATTTTTGGCGGCCTCACCGTCCTCAAGCGCACGGGCAACCTGACAATTGATAGAATTCCATGCTGACACTCACATCCCCAGACTCAGGAGCAGCCATCCACCCGCATGCGGAGTCGATGCTGCCGGCGATCGGCGGTTTCCCGCCTTCGGATAGACCTTTGTTCCTTGCGGGCTATCACGAACTCTGCAGGATTGATCTGAACGGTCTAAGGGCGCTGGAAATCTGTGGAGGCGCTGGTAAACTCGCCGCGCACCTTGCCGAGGGATTTCCCCGGGCGGAAATCATCGGCCTCGATCTTTATGCCGCATATGGACCTGAGATCGAGGAGCGACTGTGCCGTCTTCCCCACCTCTCTTATGTGGCTGGGGATGCGTTCGACCTTTCCCGATTCGAAGCTGACTCCTTCGACTTGGTCTGGGGGCAGGCGGCACTTCATCATCTGTGTCACAACGAAGATAAGCTTGCCGGTGAAGTGCTCCGTGTGCTGAAGCCGGGTGGCCGCTTTGTTTTCATCTTTGAGCCGATGGGACACAATCTGCTAGTCGCGGCGATCCGCGCTGTCCGTATGGCGAAGTATGAGCTGGGAGACGAAAGTAATTTGTATCTCTCACAGTTCGAGAGAATGTCGAAAGGCTTCTCCGGGTGCGAGGTGCAAATGTTCAATTTCCTCGGCTATCCGATGAAAGCCGCTTCCGACCGCTTCAAATCTCTATCCGAGGCGGTTCGTAAGGTGGATGGATGGCTGTTTCGCAAATTTCCGAAACTTCTGCGGTATGGCGCCAACTGCAACGTGATTTTCACCAAGTGAATGCAATGCGTTGGTACACCTGCACCCCGGTGGCTTTCGGAGGAGGGCCTGATTTTTTCGCGCGTGACAGCGGACTGTTATGCCGGGGCTTCCAAGAGGCCGGATGCGAATCGCGCGCGATCATGCCAGGTGAGCGGAAGGCGGAAGATGAAGCAGATTTGATCCGGACGGAATACGCCAATCTTGAATCCGCTGAATGGTGGAAGATCCAACAACTCGATGGTGTGGTCCTCTACGCATGGGGTAGCCCGAAGTTCCGCAAGGTCGCGAAGGCGATCCACGATGCGGGAATTTCCCTCGTCCTCAACCAGGACAACGGCGGATTGATCAGTCCGCTCGCGGGATTTTCCGGTTGGCTGGAGGAACAACGAATTCTGTCAGAAAACGTCGTTTCCTTTGTTAAGAACGTGACTCGTGGACTGACCACCGGTTTGCTGATGACAGACCCGCTCCGCGCGCTTCACCTGAAGCAGGGCGATGTAATCGCCTGCGTTTCTCCTGCCGCTGCGGTTCACTATCAAAAACTTTGCCGAGTATATGGTGGGAAAGAACTCTCGGGCCGAGTGAAAATAGTCCCACACCCGGTGGAAAGCCGCTTTCACGCCATGGGATCTGATGGAGAAAGGGTGCGGAAGATCTCGTGCGTGGGACGTTGGATGGATGAACTCCAGAAGCGCCCGGGACTGATGTGTGAAGTGCTCGGAAAGCTGATGGAAAAGGATGCCACCGTCATGATCGACATCGCGGGGGACCCAAGTGAAGCCCTCGCGACGTGGCACTGCTCGTTGCGCCCGTCTTTCAAAAGCCGCGTGAATCTTCTCGGACGTGTGGACCGCGAGCCACTAGCAGAAATGCTGTGCGGGGCGCGAATTTTCTACAGCCCGTCCGCTTACGAGAGCTTCGGAATCGCCGCCGGGGAGGCGCTTTGTTCCGGATGCTCCATAGTGGCCGGGCGCTCGATTTCGATGGCGAGTTTCGAGTGGTTTGTTTCCGAAAACTCCGGGACGCTCGCCACTGCCAATGATGCCGAAGGACACCTCTTGGCGCTGATGGAGGAGTTGGAAAATTGGGATCGCGGCCGGAGGAACCCGCTTTTGATCTCAAACACATGGTGTTCCAGACTTCATGCGGATAAGGTCGCCGCACAGGTGCTAGAGATGCGTTTGTAACCCCGGATCCATGGACTTCACAATCATCACTCCGAGCCTGAATTATGGGCGTTTTCTCAAAGACTGCCTAGCAAGTGTCGCAGGGCAGACTGGAGTGAGTCTCGAACACTTGGTCTTCGATGCGGGTTCGATTGACAATAGCGCTGAGGTGGCAGAGAAATTTTCCCATCTCACGTGGATTCAGGAGTCGGATCGCGGAATGTCCGACGCGATTAACAAGGGCTTCGACCGGGCCAGGGGCGATTGGGTAATTTGGCTGAACGCGGATGACCGGTTCAAACCCGGCGCTCTCGCAGAAATGATGGAAGCATTGAAACGCTCCGACGCCGACGTAGTCTATGGCGACTATGATTTTATCAACGAAGCCGGTGGATTGATCCGCCGCATGAAGGTCCCGCGGTGGTCGGCGTTCGTGCATATCTATCATCATTGTTATGTGCCTTCGACGGCAGCGTTTTACCGGAGAGATTCCGTTATTTCGGAAGGACACCGGCTGCGGAGAGACTTCCGCTATGTGATGGACGGTGAGTTCTACGCGCGTCTCGATTCGATTGGAAAAAAATTCCAACATGTCCCGGTTTCCGTGGCTGATTTCCGAATGCACGGAGCCAATGCCTCGCAACGGCATTTGGAAAAGACGACGGATATGGATGTGATTCTCGCGGCAGAGCACCAGCACGTCGAATCGCGGGCGATCCGCCGTGCCTACGGTGTAACGCATTTTAAGGATCCCTATCTGGTTGGCCTCGTCGATGGCGTGCTCTCGGTGACTGCGAGGGTGGTGAAAGCGATACTCAAGCTGATCTAGCAGTCACCCATGCATTCACCTACCGACACGATCAAAGTAGCTGCGGTTTTCGCCACGATGAACCGTGCGCTTACTGCGGAGAAATGTGTGACGGCGCTCGCAAAGCAAAGCCATCCGCCGGATTGGGTGATGGTGGCGGATAATGTTTCGAGTGATGATACGGTTAGAGTTCTGGAGGCAATGGGTAACCTGCCGTTCAAGCTGGTGGTTCACCGCATGCCTGAAAATGGGGGCAACGCAGGGGGAGTTAGAGCCGTGATGGAAATGGCGTTTACCGAGGGCGCCGATGCGGTTTGGATTCTCGACGACGATTCATGGCCAAGGAAAAACGCGCTGGAAGCATTGCTGGAGGGTGATTGGGATTCCGATGTGGTGCGGCATTCGCTGCAAATCGATCCGAAGACCGGGCGTTTCACCTGGCCACTTTTGATAGATGATGGGGCCGGTGGCTGGAAGCTGGTGTGGGACGACAAGGAGTTCCCCGGTGGCCGGAGCGTGAAAAGCCGCATCACGTGGACCGGTGCGCTGCTGCCGCGGGAAGTGCGCGACGTGGTGGGACCGGTGAATGGTGATTTGTTTATCCGCGGGGAGGATGAGGAATATCCATGGCGCATCGAGCAGGCGGGGTTTTCCCAGGAAGCAATCCGTGAAGCGGTGATGGATCACCCCGGACCGGAAAACTTGGTGCAGTGGCGGTTTCTCGGGAAAAACTTTTTCTTCGAGCGCGGGCTGGTGGACTGGAAGCTCTACTACAAGGTTCGCAACATGGTGTGGTTGAAACGGCGGCAGGCGGGGAACTTCCGAGCGCTCGGCATGGCGCTGGCCTACACGGTCGCTTGTACGCTGTTGGACGGACCGTCACGCCTCCCACTTTTGGGCAAGGCGATCCACCATGGATGGACTGGCAGACTTGGCAGGCTCTAGCAATTTTCCAACAATGACATCTTCTATCAAGTCGCTTGTCCGGCGGTTGTTTTACCGCTCCGCATTGTTCCGGAGTGTGGTCGGATTCTTTTCGGTAATGACCGGACGCACGAGCGGCATCGGCATGTCCCATCTTCTATCATATCGAGAAAACGATGCGATCGGTCCGTTGCAGCGGGATGAGGCAGTGGCCCTGTTTGGGATCATCCGGACGCTCCGACCAAAGGTGGTGGTGGAGTTCGGTTTTTTCCACGGTCACAGCGCATTCAATTTCCTCAGCGCTATGTCCGCAGACGCGCGGCTTTTCAGTTATGACATCGACGCTGATTCGATAAAACGGGCAGCCACGGAATTCAACTTCGACAAGCGGTTCACCTTCATCGGCAAATCCCAGACCGAATTCGATCCGACGGACATCGGAAACCAAAAAATCGACTTCGTGTTCTTCGACGCGGCCCACGAACTGGAGCTTAACACGGCGACTTTCGGAAAAATCGCGGATCATCTATCACCCGAGGCGATGATCGCCGTCCACGATACGGGCATGTGGCATCGCAAGGACTTCGCGGCGATTCACAAAACATTTGCCAGCGAAATGCCGGGCGTGTGGGAAACCGAGGATCTCTACGCGCATCAGCCTGGGGAACGGGATTTCATCGACTGGATTGTCAGCGGGCATCCAGAGTTCACCGCGATTCATTTTCACACGACGGGGACGCTGCGCCACGGGTTCACGCTCTTACAGCGGAGACGCCCGCTCGGTTCAAAATTCCAACAGTGAGGCGAACTTCGTTTTCCTGAGGCGGCGGTAGAGCAGCACCGCAAGTGCGATGCCGATGGAATCGTTGAAAAGATCGAACACATCCTGCAGGTCGAATCCGTAGCCGAACATGACCTGTGCGGTCTCGATGGCCAACGAAAAGAGTGCCATCATCGGGATCATCCGCTTCCAGCCGATGAGGCAAGACACCAACAAGGCCGGAGCAAAGAGCAGCAGAGAATGGAGAAAAGGACGGGCCAAGGCTGCCAGATGTTTAATGCGCAGGATGAGGTCGCCCTTGTCGGGAATTTTTCCAACAGACTCCAGTTTGGGAGCGGGTTGATTTCTGATATCGGGATCGGTAGGCGCAAACTGGATGTTTTGGATTTCAGGACCCATTTGAAATTCACCACCTAGCGGATGGAGAATTTTCCATGGTCCCGGCACGACGAAACCGATCACCATCAGAAGCGAAACCACCCCTGCTAGCGCAGGACGGACGAACCGGTGCCTGCCGACTGGGCCGATGCAGGCGGTTATCCATGCGATCCAGGCGGCCATGAGAATCCACCGTCCGATTTTCCAAACCGCCCGCTCACGCAAGACGGTGACCTCGAATGTCAGGAGCGTTAGGCCTCCGGCGATACCGAGGTTTTCGATGCGCAACGCCGGAACGGCTGGCGAATCTTCCGGTCTCAGCACGCATTCCACGATGCCGCTGTCACTGTCGTGCCGGACCGAGGTGAAGCAGTCATTTTCCCAAGTGGATCGTTTTTTGTCCGGGTGCCACTCGATGATGCATCGCCCATCCGCCCATTTTTCTTTTCCCGGTTCGAGTTGCCTAGAAGTGATCCGATAGCGCAGGTGCAGGGCGGAAACGGCGCTGATGCCGGGAAATTCGAAGCGCGTCACGACCGGCAATTTCGACTGATCCACGCGCAGGGTGATCGCTGGAGCTTTTTCACCACCCGACCACTCGACTCCCGGAACCTGGCCCGCCTGTGGTCGGAGATTTGAAAGGCGGTAGGTCGGAAACTCCGGCGAACGCTCAAAACGATGTTGCCACAGAAAATACAGCGACACCGCGAGAGTGAAAAAAATTCCCGAGAGGATGATTCGGCGCATTCCGGCAGAAAAACACCACGCGGACTTCGGCTTTCCAATCTAATTCCCAAGTATCCAGTGATTTGTGAAAAACCTGACTTGAAAGACCAAATCGGCACTCCCCTGCAAATCTGCGATTGCAGGGGCCGGGATTCTGGTAATCCTATGCCCGCTGCGGGATTTCCTCCTTCTCGCGAAACGCCCTGACACCCGATGGCAATCAGCCGCAAAGATTCATTCACCATCCAAGTGCTCGAGCTCTCGGATGCGGTTCTGGTTTGGGCCGCGTTTTTGATAGGCGGCACCTTGCGCAATAGCCTGGTGGGTGCGGCCGAGGAAGAAACATTGGCCGCCATGAATTGGGTGCTCTACATCGCGGTGCCGTTTACGCCGCTGGTTCTTGAGCGTTTTGGATTTTACGAGCGCCTGAGGCACAAGTCCACTGGAGCGGCGGTGTGGCAACTGCTGCGAGCCCTCGTGGCGATCATCCTTTTCATCGGGGTGTTCGCGGTTTTTGCGAAACAAATGGACGCCCGCCGCCTGTCGCTGGGCATCGGCCTGATGTTCGTCTTCGTCCTCCTGCTGGCCCGGGATCGCGCCACCAATCGCTGGCTCAAGAGAAGGACGGAAAGCGATGCGACCAAAGAACGGGTGATCATCGCTGGCTCCGACGGGGAAATGGATGAGCTGCTCGCGGATCTGGACCCTGAAATCACCTCCGGCTGGAAAATCGTGGACCACTTCGATCTCGGAAAGCGCGACGTGACCGAACTTTTCTCGCTGCTGAAGGACCAATCCGTCAGCCGGGTCCTGTTTTCTGCGAAAAACACGGAGTTCCAAAAAGTCGCACAAGCGGTGGAAGCCTGCGAGCTACAGGGCGTGGAGGCGTGGATTTCCGCGTCGTTTATCCGCTCGCAGATCGCACGGCCGGTCTTCGATGCCATCGGTAACAAGCCAATGCTGGTGCTGCGCTCGACTCCGGAACTTTCCTGGGAACTGCTTTGCAAGGAAGTGTTTGACCGCGTGGGAGCCGCGCTGATCATCCTCATTTCCTCGCCATTGTGGCTATTCGCCGCAGTCGGGATCGCCGTGAAAAGCCCCGGAGCGCCGGTGTTTTTCTCTCAAATGCGCGCAGGCCGTTACGGGCAGCCATTCCGCATGTGGAAATTTCGGACGATGGTGGCAAATGCCGAGGAGTTGCTGGACCAAATCAAGGAACAACACGGAAACCAGATGGAAGGTCCCGTTTTCAAGCTCGATAATGACCCTCGAGTTTTCAAGTTCGGCTCCATGCTGAGGAAATACAGCATCGATGAGTTCCCCCAGCTTCTCAATGTGGTTTGGGGTGACATGAGCCTGGTGGGGCCGCGGCCGCTGCCGATTTACGAGGTCGAGGCATTTTATGAATTCTCCCACCGCCGTCGTCTGAGCGTGAAACCCGGCATCACCTGCGAGTGGCAGGCCGGCGGGCGCAACCACATCACGAGCTTCGAGGAATGGGTGGCGATGGATCTGAGATACATCGACAACTGGTCACTTTGGCTCGATTTCCAGATCCTGCTCAAAACCATTCCCGCCGTTTTATTCGGAAGGGGCGCGAAGTAAGCCAACTGACCTGGGTTTCCCCATCATGCCCGCCGTTTCATCCATTTTTCTGGTGCTCGCCTTGGTCATGGCTGTGGTCATCGGCCCTCAGACCCGGTCGTGGACATGGGGACCAGCGATGCTTTCGCTCGGCTTCGCGGTTCTAGCCGGCTTACCGTCATTTTGGAAACGAGGAAAATCCCCGGCGGATTTCGGACTGATTGCCTTCGGGACCCTGGTGGCCGGGTGGTTTGCCTGGCGGGCGTGGATGTCTCCAGTCGGCGAACTGGGCCAAGCGGATCTCCTGCTTATTTGCGGAACCGTCGGCGCATTCATCAGCATCCGGGCGATCGCTGGAAACCCGCTGGCAGAGCGAATTCTGATTTGGGGAATCGCCTTGCTGCTTTTGGCCAATGTGCTCGCTGCAGCAAAGCAAATCGCAGACCCCAATTTCACCCCGATATTTCGTGATCGCTCGGCTCCCGGAATTATCACCGGCTTTTTTGCCCACTACAACGAAGCGGCCAATTATTTCATCGCCTCATCCATGCTGGTCGGTGCGGCGGCTTTGTTCGGCCGTCACCACCTAACCACGCGGATTTTGTGGCTCCTGATTGCCATCGCTGGACTCGCCTGCGTATGGTTCACCCGCTCGCGCGGAGGCATTTTCGGCGCAGCTCTAGCAGGTGGAATCTTCGCGGCAGGCTGCCTGATCGTTGGAAAACGACGCGGTGCAGGATGGTTCGGCCCGATGCTAATCGCCATCCCGGCGATCGGATTTCTAATCGGCGGGTTTCTCTGGATGGGTTGGCAAAATGCTCAAGTCGCCCGCCAGGCAGCATCGCTCGGACTTCAAGGAGTGCTCGACAACTCTAGTCGCCTCTATCTTCTGGGAGTGGCCCTTTCCAGCATCAGCCTCCACCCGATGATCGGTGGTGGCAGCCGGAGTTTCAGTTGGGAATGCTTCCGGTTTGTCGATGCGAAAGCTCAGGGCGACATCATCACCCACAAGCCCGAGCAGGTTCACAACGAACTTCTCCAGGCCGCCACCGATTACGGACTCATTGGCGCGGGCTTGATGATTGGACTGCTCGGCACCTTCTTGGTGATGGGGATTTACCGGCTTTCTTTCGGTGAATCCGCTGGATCAAAGGACGGTTGGCGGCTCGGAGCCTTGGCTGCTCTCATCGGGATGCTGGCGCAGTCGTGCTTCAGCTTCGTGTTCCACCTGATGCCGGGAGTGGTCCTGTTGGGAATTTGCTTTGGGCAATTGTCGGTGCCGCCGCACGCTGGGGACGGGTACCCGCGGATCGTCGGATCCCGCATCCTGCTCACCTTATCAGCTCTCGTCTGTTGTCTTTTCCTGCTGCCGTCCGGCTGGAATGGAACCCTCGTGACGCGGACGCTTTGGCCCGTTTATTTCAGCAAACAGCCCTTCACGTCGCCGGAGTCAAAAATCGACGCACTCACCGAAGCCATCCTGCTCTGGCCACAGTCTGGGTTCCTTCAAGAGAGGGCGATGAACTATCAGCAACTCGCTAGGGAAAGCGAAGAAAAGACCTATCAAGAGTCGCTGAAGGCGGCACTCACCGACTATCAAAAAGCAGCCCGCCTGCATCCTTACGAACCCAGCCTGCCCATCAATCGGGCGAATCTGCTCAGCGAGTTGCACCGTGATTCCGAAGCGGAGGAGGCTTACGCCATGGGTGTCCGCCTGCAGGGAGGAATGGAACCCAGCTTCAGGGCCCACTATTCCCTCGCCATCCATTTTCTGCGCAAGGGGCTCCGGCAATTCACTCCTGAAGACCCCACAAAAGCCCTCGATTCGCTGGAACTCGCTTCGGAGCACATCGAGATCGCCGTGAAACAAATGCACCGGGTGATTCCGGATATGGTCGAGCCCCGGCTTTCCATTCACGAAAGTCAGGGCGCCGCGCTTGAGGCCGCCGGAGACCGCGTCAGAGCCATGGAATCTTACCGGTTTACCGCTGCGCTTCAAAACGGCAACCGGGCACGCTATCGCGCGGGCGTCCTGTTCGGTAAAATGGCCGCGGAAGCCTGGGCCGCCCGCCGCCCTTCGGAGGCACTTGGCTTTTTCATCAAGGCACGTGACGAAATCGGCGGCACGCATGAACTCCCCCAAGGCGTCGCACCCAGCCAGAGAATGGAATACTTCGCCTACCTGGAACAGACGATCGCATTTCTCAAAGGTGCGAAAATCGTCCCATCACCCTCGGAGTAGCCATCATCACGGTAAAATCTGCTGCCAGGCGATCTGCTCCTCGGAGAAGTTCTCCAGAAATCCTCTCAGTTTCGAATCCGCCTCCGTTTCGGTCACTTCTTTTTCGATCCACGGCAGCTTGCCATACCACATCGAGACGGAAACATACGCCCACCGCTGATCCATGCCACGGACTAAGCGGTCCTTCATGTCAATGAACGTGCGGGCGAGGTGATCGTTCGTGACGCGGTCGTGACCGACAAAAAAGTAATACGTCACGCAGTTGAATTTCAGATACTCTTTGCGTTCTTCCGAGGTCGGAATGTTCTGAATCGAAAGCAACCGCTTCGCCGCGAACTGGCGGCCGTTTTGCAACTTCAAGGATTGGTCGGAGGACGAAAGAATATTGTGACCTTGGGCACGCATGCAGCGCTCTGGCCGGTGGATTGAGTTATTGATGTCAGCTCCTGATAGGACAACGGAGAGATTCATATACTCTTTCACCAGATACCCTTCCAGAGTGACCTCACCCGGGCGATTGGTCTCGCACACGGCTTTGGAAAATTTCGTATCCTTCGCGAGCGTGCCGATCTCCGCCTCGGTGGGCGGCTTCTTTTCCAAGGACCAACGACCGAGCGAATCCGGAAGTTCCATATTCACCGCGGACTCAGCCACCTTGCCTACGCTCGGCAGTAGATAGATTCCGCTCAGCGAGCCGCTGATGAAAAACGGCAGTACCAATGTTTTGAGGTTCATAGTCCGGTAACGAAGGATTTGGATTCGTCTGAATTCGAAACTACCACACGCCTCAATGTCCGTTGTTTCTCCTTTTTCCAAGGCAGTCCACCTTCAAGAAGGGAGTGTGTCACCAGCAGCAGCATCAGCGAAAACGGATAGAACAACAAAAGACCGGACCAATCATGCCAAGTTCCTGTCGCCCATTTCGCATCCCCATATTCAGCGATCACAAAAATCGAAATCACCCGCAGTGCATTCCCGA
Source organism: Verrucomicrobiales bacterium (assembly GCA_038237425.1). GTDB lineage: Bacteria > Verrucomicrobiota > Verrucomicrobiia > Verrucomicrobiales > Akkermansiaceae > Luteolibacter. The sequence continues at coordinate 6,706 of JBBRYQ010000049.1, read as the reverse complement.
GCACCGCAAGCGGAAAGGCACAGAAAAACAGGAAGATCCGCTTCCACATCGACATCTTTGCGATGTAGGCCCAAGTGGCGGAGATCATCAGCAGCGCCATCAGCGAGCGAATCCCGCTGCAGCCTTTCGCGATGTCTAGCGGTTTCCAATCTCCCTTGATCGGCAGCACCGTGGTCCCCTCCACGTAGGTCTGCACACCGCAAAGAGCTGAACCATGATGCGCCAGTGACGTCGCTAACAACTGAAGGTGCGTGGTTGCCTGCTGGAATGATGGCAGCGGAATCGCCAACCAGAAAAAGAACAGCGGAAAAAGCAGCAGCCTTGCCACCCGCCAGCCCCAAAGGTAGAACGCCGATCCCCACAAGATGAACGGAAGTCCCGCCATTGCGATCCGCGGCTGAAGTGTGCGATAGGAGGCGATGTAGAACAAAATCCCAACAAAAACAGGCAGCAGTCCCCACAAGTTCCCCTTCCCCGCCGCCGCCTTCAGATCCTTAAATTTATAAACGATCAGCCCCGCGATCACGAATGGGAAAAGCACCCCGTGCTCATAATCCAGATCCTCGTTCCAAGCGCTCATGATCCATCCGAATGCGGAAAAATCACGGCCCGCCCCATATCTCAACTGAATCCCATAAAACCAAACCAGCCCGGCAACCGTCAGAACGATGGACACCCACAGCAGAACCTTCTCCGCCATGCCGCTGGATGTCTGGTGCCCGCTGGCGGCGGACTCGGGTCGGTTTGATGGCATTAGCAGCAATAGGTTAGACGAATTACGAGCAAAGTATTGCCGACGCTGCATCCGCTGTCAACAATCCGCCCGCCCGCTCACTTATCGCTCCTTTTGCCCATGAAAATCATCAGTGGAACTGCTCACCGCGCGCTTGCCGAGCGCATCGCAGAATCTGTCGGACAACCGCTTGCCGACGTCCATGTCTCCGCATTTCCCGACGGAGAAACCGAAGTCAAAATCAATGAAAACGTCCGCGGTGCCGATGTCTTCATCATCCAGCCGAGCTGCCCACCGACGAATCACAACCTCATGGAGCTGCTGATCATGGTGGACGCCGCCCGCCGCGCCAGCGCCGAGCGGATCACCGCGGTGATGCCGTTTTTCGGATACGCCCGCCAAGACCGGAAAGACCAACCACGCGTGCCGATCACCGCGAAGCTCGTGGCCAACCTGCTCACCTCCGCGGGCGTAAATCGAGTCCTCACGATGGACCTCCACGCCCCGCAGATCCAAGGATTTTTCGACATTCCCGTGGACCATCTCTACGCGAAGTCCGTGCTCATCAACTACCTCCGCCAGCGCCACCCAGACACTTCTAACCTCACCGTCGTCTCACCGGACGTCGGCGGCGTGAAAATGGCCCGCGCCTACGCAGATGCGCTCGGGGCCGAGCTCGCCATCGTGGCGAAACACCGCGTCAGCGCCACCCGCGTGGAGGCGATGAACGTGATCGGTGAAGTCGAGGGCCGCGATGTCCTGCTCGTCGATGACATGACGGAAACCGCCGGCACCCTCACCGCCGCGGCCGATATTCTCCACAAACACGGCGCTAAACGCATCTACGCCGGAGTTTCCCACGCGATCCTCGGCGAGCTTGCCCATCAGCGCATCCGCGATTCCGCGATCGAAGAAGTCATCACCACCGATTCCGTGCCGCAAGCCGCCGGGCCGAAAGTTCAAGTTGTAGGCATTGCGCCACTGCTGGGAGAAGCGATTCGCCGCATCCACGGCGGCCAGTCGATCACCTCGCTTTTCTCCGTTTGAGCGCCAAGCGGCGTTTCTCGAACAAGTTTTTGACAAGTGCCGGTCGCGCAGCTAAATACGCCGCCCCGTACTGGGTGCAGTAATCCCCGGCGGCACATTAACACAAACGACACATCGTCATGGCTAAGAAGACATCTCTCAAAGCAGCTCTGCGCAACCGCACCGGTTCCGGCCGCCTCAATCAAATGCGCCGCGAAGGCTGGGTTCCCTCCGTCATCTACGGAAAAGGCACCGAAAACCTGAACCTGAAGGTCGATGCGAAAACCTTCGCCGACGTTCTCGCCCACAGCAGCTCGGAAAACATCATCGTCAACCTCGACATCGAAGGCCAAAGCACCCGTCTCGCCTTCCTTCAGTCGATCCAACACGACCCAATGTCCGGCAAGGTCCTCCACGCCGATTTCCGTTCCATCGACGAAAACACCGCCATCACCGCTCACATCCCGACTCACCTCAATGGTGAATCCGCAGGTGTCAAAGCCGGCGGCCTGATCGAACAATACGTTCACGCCATCGAAATCACCTGCCTTCCGAACGACCTTCCGGAAACCCTCGAAGTGGACATCAGCCACCTTCAGGTCGGCGATTCGCTCCACATCGGCGACATCAAATACCCAGCCGGCGTCAAAGCCACCCACGCTGCGGACGTCGTCGTCGCCCACATCGGTAAGCCGAGTGCCGCCGTGTCCGAAGAAGCATCTGCGGCTCCTGCCAAGTAAGCCACTTCGGTTATTTCCCAAACGCCCGGTCTGCTCACGCGGCCCGGGCGTTTTTTTCGATCGGAAGAAGTTGAGAGTCTCGGGCTGAGAGTTGAGAGCAAAATTTACTCTTCTCTTGCTCTTCCCTCTCAACTCTCAACCATCCTCTCTCGACACATCTTCTCCAAATGTCCTTCACCCTCATCGTCGGCCTCGGAAATCCCGGCAAGCAGTACGAGGAAACCCGCCACAATGTCGGTTTCATGGTGCTGGACCGTCTTGCCGCTGCCTCGGGAGCTGTTTTCCAGACTGCACCGAAATGGCAAAGCCACCTTGCGAAAATCCCCGGCAGCGGCACGATTCTCCTCAAGCCGCAGACGTTCATGAACTTGAGCGGACGGGCGATCCAGCAAATCCTCTCGTTCCACAAGTGGACGCCGGAGCAGATGCTCGTCATTTACGACGACGTCGCCCTCCCCCTCGGCACCCTTCGCTTTCGCGAAAAAGGCTCCGCCGGCGGCCACAACGGCATCAAATCCATCCTTCAGCATCTCGGCAACGACGCCTTTCCCCGCCTGAAAATCGGCATCGGCGGCAGCCAGTCCGGCGAAATGGTCGGCCACGTCCTGGGGAAGTTTTCACCCGACGAGCGACCCGTTCTCGAAAACACGCTTGCCACGGCTCTCGAAGCTGTGCAGCTTGCGCGTTCCCAAGGCATCGCCACCGCGGCGAATCGCTATCACACTCGTACCAATCCAATTCCATCTCAATCCGATGAGTCGCAAATACCAAGGCCTGATCGTCCTTAACACCAAATCCCTCGAAGGCACCGTTGATGAACTCGTCAGCGACATTTCCAAGGAGTTCCAAGCCGAAGGCGCAAAAATCGAAAAGGTCGCCCAACTCGGTCGCCGCCAGTTCGCCTACGAATCCCGCCACCTCGAAGCCGGCCACTACGTCAACTACACCTTCAACGGTGCCGCCGACGTCATCAAAAAGATCCAGGCCCGCCTCAAGCTCAACACCCACGTGCACCTTCAGCACTTCTCCCGCCTCGCCTAAGGTGACACAGGCATTCCTGCCTGTCCTTCCGGCGTGACACGGACATTCCTGTCTGTTCTTCAAACGTAACACAGACATTCCTGCCTGCTCTTCAAACGTAACACAGACATTCCTGTCTGTTCTTCTCCCATCCTCCACCTCCTTTTCCCATGGCCAATCTCAACAAAGTCATGCTCATCGGTAATCTCACCCGAGATCCCGAACTGCGCCACACTCCGAAAGGCACCGCCGTGGCCGAACTCGGCCTCGCCATCAACCGCGTGTGGATGGATGATCAGAAGGGTAAGCAGGAGGAAACCACCTTCGTTGACGTCACCCTCTGGGGCCGCCAAGCCGAACTCGCCCAACAGTATCTCACCAAAGGCCGCCCGGTTTACATCGAAGGCCGCCTGAATCTGGATACCTGGGACGACAAAACGACCGGCCAGAAGCGCAGCAAACTCAAAGTCATCGGTGAAAACCTCCAGTTCCTCTCCAGCGGCCAAGGTGCCCAAGGCGGCGGTGGTGGAACCTCCCAAGGTGGTGGCGGCCATCAAGCCTCCCGCGCCCCCGAACAACGCTCCGGTCCGCCACAAGGAGCCTCCGCCGCACGCGTCGATGACTTCCAGGAAGACGACGACATCCCGTTCTGATTCCCACGTGACACAGGCATTCCTGCCTGTTCTTCCAAGCGAGGCCGCGCAAGCAGCCTCGCTTTTTTCGTTCAGCCCTAAGGAGAAGGGGTTTGAAACCCCTTTCACCACCCCGGCCTTTTCCCCAATTCTTCGCCAAGGGGTTGCAAACCCCTTCTCCCCATTTTCCGCCTAATCCAGAAACTTCCCGGGATTCAGAATCCCGTTCGGATCGAGCGCGTTTTTCACCGCCCGATGCGTGTCGAAGGAAACCTCGCCGAGCGCCTGATAGACCCAGCGCTTTTTCGCCAGCCCCACCCCGTGCTCACCTGTAATCGCTCCACCTTGTCCAAGCACCCAGGTGAAAAGCAGATCGAGCGCCGCATCGGCACGCTCGCGGGTCTCCGGGTCATTGTAATCCTTCACCATCAGATTGGTGTGAATGTTCCCATCCCCCGCGTGACCAAAGCAGGCGATCGGAATGCCGGTCTCCGCTTCGAGGTGGCGGGCGAACGTCACTAACTCGACAAGCTTCGAGCGCGGAACGACGATGTCCTCGTTCAATTTCGTCAGCCCCGTGTCGCGCAACGAATAGGAAAACTCGCGCCGCAGTTTCCAAATGCGTTCGCAGGAAGCCTCGTCCGGCGCGCGCTCGATGAAGGTGGCACCGAGTGAATCTAGCAGTTGATAGAGCTCTTCCAACTCCGAAGTAACTGCGGCCGGACGGCCATCGATCTCCACGATGAGATGCGCATTTCCGGGAGGAAACACCTCGGCTCCGAGACGTTTGCGGGCCGCCTCTAGCGTGAAGGCATCCGTGATTTCCAGCGCAGACGGAAGATGCCCCGCATTGAGAATCGCCTGCACCGCCGCAGCGGCGAGCGCGTAGTCCGGGAAAATCGCGGCGAGCATACCACGGCTGGCAGGCTTCGGGATCAATCGCAGAGTCGCCTCGGTGATGATACCTAACATCCCCTCGGATCCGGTGAAAAGTCCGATCAGATCGAAGCCCGTCTTGTTCTTATGCAGCCGCCCGCCAGTGCGGAGGATTTTCCCATCCGCCAGCACCACCTCCAGCCCGAGCACGTAGCTGCGGGTGACGCCGTATTTCAAACACCGAGGGCCGCCCGCATTGGTAGCGATGTTTCCGCCTAACGAACATTCTTTGAGCGATGCCGGATCCGGCGGATATTCCCAACCGACGGCGTGCACCGCGTCCTGCAAGGTCCGCGTGATCACACCCGGCTGCACGATTGCCACACCGTCCTCCGGATGGATGCCGAGGATCTTGTTCATCCGCGCGGTGGAAAGCACGATGCCGCCCAGAATCGGCACCGCGCCGCCGACGTAGCCCACCCCCGCCCCACGGGTAGTGACCGGAATTTTCCGCGCGTTAGCAAAAGCGAGAACGACGGACACATCCGCAGTCGATTCCGCGAAAATCACCACATCCGGCGGATGGCTGGCGGACCACTTATCGGTGGAGTGCTCGGCGATGCTTGCCGCAGCCGTAGTGACTTTTTCCTCGCCGAGCAGCGAGATGAGCGGAGCGAGCCAATCGTGGGATGGAGGATTCATGAGAGCTGCCCCGAGCGTCGGGGCGCACCCATGATCCGTCAATTCACATCCTGCTGAAACTCACGCGTAGAACAGGGTCCTTGGATTCAATATTGATACTTAAATCAAAGGACCCGATCCCATTGAGAAATGCCCTCCATCTTCAAATCCGGTAAAACCGTGCCATTATCCTCCGTCCCCAGCGCTTCCGCCGTATTCAACTGCGGCCTAACAACTGCTTTCTCGACCTCCGCGCGGCCGCTCTTCCTGCCCAGTATTTCATTTTGTCTGGGCTTTTGTATTTTGGGGAGCGTTAGCGCCCTCGCTTGCGATTTCCGGCGCCCTCGCCGGAAATGGGCTGGAGCGGCCATGAGACTTGGGTTTTTGGGCAGAACAACGTCTGTCCTGTTTCCGGGAAGTCCTCGGCGAGGGCGCCAAGGACAACACGCGAGGGCGCGTGTGCTCCCCTTTTAAAACCCACAAATTCCGATGCGTGCCAGTGACGTTAAGCGCAGTAACACCTTTCAACCGCACAGAACTCAAACTTCCCAAAGGATCCCCGCAATACTAGAACACCCCCAAGCGCCCACCCGAATCCACCCGATATACACACGCGCCAAGGAAAAACTCCCTGCAAATTAAGTTCTTATGGCGCACCCACCCCCATAAGATCACCCTTGATATCACTCCCTCTGGAGATTGTGGCGGTTTCGCCCAATCGTATGGATATCAGCAAAGTCAGGTCACCCTCAAACGCCCCGCCCGATCCTACATGATATACGCACGTGACCCCAAAACAATCCTTGTCAGATCAAGGGATTTCGACGAAAACCAGAGGATTGACCTCCGCCGGATATCGCTGCCGGGGGCACTACGAATAAAAACTGTTGGGCTGAACAAAATCAGATTGCAAAACTCACCAGTCGAAATTCTGTATCCCTCTTTCCCTCTTTCCCTCTTTCCCTCTTTCCCTCTTTCCCTCTTTCCCTCTTTCCCTC
>JBBRYQ010000048.1:0-42974 GCA_038237425.1 Verrucomicrobiales bacterium | reverse complement strand
TTCAACGTGTCCGGCACTTCGGCAGGAGGCAGCAGGCGATAGACCGCATGCAGCGCCGTGGACCGTAATGGACCAGGAAAATTCGTGGCCAGAAGAGACTCGAAAAACGGCACATCCTCTTTGGTCGCAAACGCAGCAGCAAGACGGGCGGCGAAGTCTCTTTTGAGTCCTGGAATACGGTTACCAAGCACCCTCTGTTTCAGAAGCGGCAATGCCTTCGCATGCAGATCGTCTCTCGTGAACAAGAAATCCGAAACTGGGCTATCCTCCTCCCCCAAACCTATGACGAGGGACTCCAAGTATTTTTCCTGTTCTTCTTGGCTACCCACTCCTTTTCCCAACAGGGCAGCGGCGGAGCAACCCCGCGCAGCATCGTTATTCATCGTCAGTGCTAACTTCAATAGAGTGATTCCTTGCTCGCCTATTTTGGCCAACAAATAAGCATCATAATTTCGCTGCAAGATGTTTACATCATTTTTGAATAGCTCGAAGAATGATTCTGTCAAATCGTGGTCATCTACCCTTCCGTCGTCAAACGGGTCTTTGGCAGTCTTTGTTCTAGGAGCTACACGTTTCGCCACGTTCATTTTGATTTTATCTCCGAGCGCCGGATCATTTTCGAATGCAAGAAGCGCGGCGGGTGTGGCTCCCGGTGGGGAGAACCGTATGATGAAATTGACGGCCCACTCGCGGACATTCCTCGGATATGAGGGCTGGAGGAGTAATTCAAAAACGGGAATATCTCGCGCTGACGCAAAGCCACTCAGATATCCAGCCGCTGAGGCCCTTACGTCGTCGGACAAGCTTTCATCGAATACGGCTTTCTTTAACAATGGAAATACTTCCACATTTAGGCTCCGGTGTTTGCTCAAGTAGCTTTTGCCCGCGCCTGATACCATTGCCGCGACATATCGTGCACGATCCGCAGCCGAGTCAGGACGGGCATCCAACAGTTTCTCCAGATTGGCACCAGGCCACATCTCCGGCCTATTCGCAAACTCTTCAGCGAGCACCTTAGTGCCATTTACACCAGCAGCCTCCAATAGCCGGTGTGCAGCCCCCCTTTCTTCGCTGTTTTCCGATTTCAGATTCTCGCCAATTAAAGCAGCATCTTCGTCGCTTAACCAAGTCGCCATTTTTTGCTCTTCAAGGGTCCCGATGGCGGCACGTCGAATCCTCAGGTCTCTTGATTGGGTGGCAGCCACATAATCCGGAAAGGAAAACGGCACATCCATCTCGCCTTCACCGGCATTGTCACCCGGCCAAAGCGGGAGAATTCGCAGTTTGCGGTAGTCCCCGGCAGCCATGCGCTCGCGGTTCAAATCCCACCATTTGCGGATCATAGCATCGGTCTCCGCCGGAAATTCGGAAATACGTGATGGTCCGCAAACGAGTTTAATCCACGACTTCAATCTCGGGCTAAGAACGTGCGATTTCTCAATAATCTTTGTGAAAGCCCCGTAGGTGTATTCTGAAATTTTGCCGAAACGAACATCACCGGGATTGTCATCTTTTGGTTCTTCCTCAGGCTTCAAAAACAGTGCTTTCTCAAGTCGAGGGATGAGCCACTCTTGGCCCGATTCGCCTAGGATCTCCGCAGCATCGAAACTTCTCCCCTGGCCTTGCTCAAGCTGGGAAAACAAGAAGTTGATCGTTTCTTCATCCCGTAGGCGCACAAGGTTCGCCAATTGCTCCGAACACCAGTCAAACTGGTTCTCATTCTCGGCATAGCACTTCGACTTCCAGCGTTCCCGCCAGAGAGGATACTCATCAGGCGGCAGCGAATTGAAATCAAAAGCCTCAAAAAGTGCGCGATCGCGGATTTCAGCCATTCCGCTCAATTCAGGTTTCAGTGACAGTAGCCATGCGGGAGCAGGAAGCATGGGTCGTCTTACGGCACTCTCATTGATGGTGGGCGATAGCGAATTTTCCGCCAGTGTCACCGATCCGAGGTGAATGAGCATGAATGCGAGAATTGTGAAGAGGGATGGTTTGGTTTTCATCGGCAAATAAGAGGCTTTTGCGGATTCTACTCTTGGTGACTTTAAACGTTGGAAGGATAGCGAATGGCGCGGATGGCGGGCGAGTGAATTCCCCGGGAATGAAAATTTTTATGGCTGAAGCTCTGCGAGGAGGCATAATCGGCGCGTTTGTCACCCTGACCGAAGGATGAATCCAGGTCATGACTAGCACCTGTAAAAGTCATGTGCTTTCTCTGAAATCGGCATCGTTGGCACTTCAGAAGCTTTGGGGCTGTAGATGGTGGCCCCACACAACTTCTTTGCCGCTCACACTCCGATCCGCTTGGGATTCGTCCCGCTGAGCGATTGTGCGCCGATCGCGGTCGCCAAAGAGACGGGGATTTTCGAGCGCTATGGCCTGAACGTCCGGCTATCCCGCGAGCTCGGCTGGGCCAGTGTGCGAGACAAGATGATTTTCGGCCATCTCGACGCCGCGCAGTCCATCGCCGGAATCGCGCTCGCTCTGGGACTTGGTTTCAACGAGATGCGCTGCGAAGTGGCAGTGCCGCTCGTCCTCAGTCTACATGGCAATGCGATCACGATTTCTACCGAGCTCGGACCAGACAAGATTGGCCGCGGGGAAAAGCTCGGTGCATTTCTCACCCATTCGTGGAAAAAGGACCGCCCGTTTACGCTGGCAGTCACTCACCGCTATTCGTCGCATTTCAATTTGCTCCAAGGTTGGCTAAAGCGCCACCGCATCACTAACACCGACGATGTGGAAATTATCTTTCTGCCGCCGCCCCTGATGCCGCGCCACCTGAAGGCCGGTCACATTGACGGCTACTGCGTGGGCGAGCCGTGGAACTCTGAGTCTATCATCGCTGGAACCGGTTGGTGCCCGGTGACCTCTGTGGATCTCTCACGCGGCCATCCGGAAAAAATTCTGCTACTTTCGGGAAATTTCCTCCGCGAGCGGAAAGAAGAATCCATCGCGCTCTCCGCCGCCCTGCTGGAATCCTGCCACCTCTGCCAGCAACCGGAATTCCGCGACGAACTGGTAAACATCCTCGCTCGCAAGGAATACACTGGCGCCTCGAAGGAAGTTCTCAGTAACAGTCTGGGCCCCGTTTTCAATTCCGGCATCGACCACACCAACGCATCCGCCTTCCACGTTTTCCACGGCGATTCGCTCAACCGCCCGTCCATTGATAAGGCATCTTGGGCGCTCGCTGGCTTGCGCAATACCGGCATCATTCCGGACGGCACTTGCGGTTCCCTATCAAGAATCTATCGCGAGGATCTCTATCATGCTGCCGAGCAGTGTCTCGTGGATGCGAAGTCCCCCGCAATGGCCTGATTCGGTTTTTTGAAGTTGAGCGCTTTCGGTTGGTGGGGCATCGGTTTCTATCTTCCCCTAATGCGTATGTGGCGGGATGATGAGATGGGCTCATGCTGGGAATGGATTCCTTTCCTTGAGGTTCCCGATCGTAGAAAATGCGATGGCATGCCAGTTGCTCAATGAATGCCAACCAAACAGCATTCCGATGGTAGATTTTAACAATTCAGGCTTCACTGAGGATCAAACCTCCTACCTCTCCGGTTTCGTCTCCGGTATCCTTCAAGCCCGCGATCTCCCATTCCTCGGTCAGGACGCGCAGAGCCGTTTCACCCACCAGCCATCGGAAGCGGTGGAAACCGTGTTTGGCACACCCATCGATGAGCTGTGCCGCGAGGAAGTCGTCAAACACGAGCAAAACGGTCTCGATTGCTATGACGCCATCCTCGCCAATGCGGAAACGAACAGCTTCCCCACGGATGGCGATGTTTTTCGTTATAAGTTCCACGGCCTGTTTTTCGTCACTCCCGCGCAGGAAAGTTTCATGCTCCGCTGCCGCATCGCCGGAGGGGCGCTCAGCACCTATCAGTTCCGGGGCCTCGCGGAGATCGCTGCCGAGTGGGGACCGGGCCATGCCGATCTCACCACTCGTGCCAACCTCCAGGTCCGCGAGATCATGCCGGAAAACTGTGCGAAGATCCTCATGAAACTTTCCGACATCGGCCTGACATCCCAAGGCTCCGGTGCTGACAACATCCGCAACATCACCGCCACGCCTACCACCGGATTCGATCCCACGGAACTCATCGATGTCATGCCCTACGCCCGGGCCATGCACCACTACATCCTGAAAAACCGGGACCTCTATGGCCTGCCGCGCAAGTTCAACATTTCCTACGATTCCGGCGGCCGCGTGTCCGTCTGCGCCGATACGAACGACATCGGTTTCTACGCGGTCAAGGTCGGCCCTAACGACAAAGGCATCGAACCCGGCGTCTATTTCCGCATGCAGCTCTGCGGCATCACGGGCCACAAGCAGTTTGCCACCGACTGCGGCGTTCTCCTCACACCTGCAGAAACCGTCCCGGTCGCTGCGGCGCTGATCCGCGTGTTCATTGAAAACGGCGACCGCACTAACCGCAAGAAGGCGCGCCTCAAGTATCTAGTAGATGATTGGGGCATCCCGAAGACTCTAGAGGAAACTGCGAAGAAGATGACCTTCCCGCTGCGTTATCTCCCGCTAGAAGCCTGCGAACCTTCCGCTCCAAAGTCGAAACACGGCCACCTCGGCATCCACCAGCAATCTGATGGAAAGCACTACATCGGCGTGCTGACACCGGTGGGCCGCATGTCGGTCACACAAATGTTAGCACTCGCCGATATCGCCGATCAATTCGGCCGCAGCGAGATCCGCCTCACCGTCTGGCAGAACCTGATCATTCCCGGCATCCCAGAGGAAAAACTCCAGTCCGCCATCACCGCCATCCAGGCCACTGGCCTCGATCATAGGAACAACACCCTCACCGGCGGCCTCATCGCCTGCACCGGCAGCCAAGGATGCAAGTTCGCCGCCGCTGACACCAAGACCCAGGCGCTCGCACTCGGCGCACACCTCTCCAGCAGAATGATCCTCGATCAGCCCGTGAACATCCACCTTACCGGCTGCCAAAACTCCTGCGCCCAGCATTACATCGGCGATATCGGCATGATGGGCACCCGCGTAAAAATCGAAGACGGCTCCACTGTGGATGGCTATAACATCGTGCTCGGCGGCGGAGTCGATGACACCCAAGCCATCGCCCGGGAGATCTGGAAATCCGTCCGCGCCGATGATATGCCAGCCCTCATCGAGCAGCTGTTGGTTGTCTATCTGCGAGACCGCATCGCGGCCGAAGACTTCGCCCAATTTGCCAACCGCCACACGCCGGAGCAGCTCACCGAGCTTTGCGATCCTTCGAAAATCGCCGCTGCCTGATCAAAATTATTTCAGCATTTCAGTTTTCAGCATTTCAGCTTTTACCCTCATGCCTCTCACCATCCCTAACACCGCTCCGTTTTCCGGTGCACAGAAAATGTGGCTCAAGGGATATCTGGATGCCATCAACTCCGCCCTAAGTCCAATTTCCACCGACACCCCCGCTGCCGTTAGTGCTCCTCCCGCAGGTGTTCCTGTCACGATCCTCTGGGGTTCCCAAACAGGAAACTCCGAAGGCCTCGGAAAAAAACTCAGCAAAGCCCTTGCCGCGAAAGGCCACTCCCCCACCCTTCTCAACATGGCAGACGTCTCGCCCGCCGATCTAACCCAGAGTGGGCATGTCTTCATCATCACCTCCACGTATGGTGACGGCGAGCCACCGGACAACGCCGCCGCACTGCACGCCGCACTCCATGCAGAAAACGCGCCCGCTCTGGTGAACGTCAGCTATTCAGTGCTCGCCCTCGGCGATTCCAGCTATCCGGACTTCTGCAAATGCGGCCGCGACTTCGATCAACGCCTGTCTGGCCTCGGGGCCAAACGCATCGCGCCCATGGTCGAATGCGATGTCGATTACGACCCACTCTTTGCCAGTTGGATTTCCCAAATCGAACAGGCCCTGAGCATTGCCGCCTAGTTCAACTGTATCGCGAAATTCATTTCGCCGCACCCTCTTCCTCTTTCCACCCAGTGCCCTCCACCCTCCAACGGATCCCCGCCTTGAAGTCCTCTTCAAAGCCGGACATCGAGCAGGGCAATCTCATCGACCAACTCCTCGCCGAGCAGAAACAACTCCAAACGCCCGTCGCCCGATTTTCGGAAGTTCATCACAAACGCAAGCCCGATCTATCCGATCACTACCGCAGCCTCATCCCGCTGACGAAGCCCGGCGACGGCGAGCAATACGCGTTTGAGGTTTCGCTCGATCGCTGTACCGGTTGCAAGGCCTGCGTTTCCGCCTGCCACTCGCTCAACGGACTCGATGACCACGAAGCGTGGCGCGATGTCGGGACCCTGCTAGGCGGTAGCGATTCTCCCAAGTGGCAGCAAACGGTCACCACTGCCTGCCACCACTGCGAGGATCCCGGCTGCATGAACGGCTGCCCGGTCGGCGCGTATGAAAAAGACAAAGACACCGGCATCGTTCGCCACCTCGACGATCAATGCATCGGCTGTTCCTACTGCATCTTGAAGTGCCCTTATGATGTTCCGAAGTATTCGAAAAAGCGCGGGATCGTTAGAAAGTGCGACATGTGCCACCAGCGCCTTGCCGAAGGGGAGGCACCGGCATGCGTGCAGGCTTGCCCGACGGAAGCCATCCGCATCGTCAAAATTCCAACTCTTCACTCGCAACCCACAACCCTCAACTCTCAACCTAATTCTCTCCTCGGCGACTCTTCCATCACCCGCCCGACAACTCGCTACATCGGTCGCGAGATTCCGAGATCTGCCACTGCTGCCGACCGCGAGTCGCTCATCCCTCAGCACGCGCATTGGCCGCTTGTCCTGATGTTGATACTCACCCAAGCTGGCATCGGCCTGCTGCTCAGCGCTCATGGCGATCTGGCGCACACGCTCACCGGCACCGGCATCTTCTTCGCCGGGATGGGCGCATCCATCTTCCACTTGGGACAACCGTTGAAAGCCTGGCGTTTCTTCATCGGCCTCCGCACTTCTTGGCTCTCGCGGGAAATCCTCGCATTCTCGATGTTCGCACCCATCCCGATTGCTCTAACCACTTTCGCTACCCTACCCTATTTCCCTAAACTCCCTATCCCCTCCTTCATTGCGGATTTTATTCCCTTCTGCTCACAGATCACTACTCACTCGGCACTGCCCATTGGCCTTATCGCCGTCTTCACCAGCGTGATGATCTATCACGATACCCACCGCTCGCTCTGGCGCTTTCCGCTAGGAGCGGTGCGTTTTTTTGGCACCGTGGCCTCCTTCGCGGCCCTCGGAAATTTCATCCGTGAGCCAGGGATCGCTGCCGGATTTTACTTCGCCACCGCCGTCCTCCTTAAGCTCATCCCAGAGATCCGCATGCTCCGGCTCGGCGAAGACGAGGACACCGCATGGTCGCCGGACGTCCACAGCGCCCGCCTCCAACTTGGGCCGTTAGGCGTGATTCTTCGTTCCCGCATCACTCTCGCGCTTCTCGCCATTCTTATCGGTCTTTTCCACCCATGGGTCGCTCTGCCGATCTTGCTCCTCGCCGAACTTTTTGAACGTCAGCTCTTCTTTCAATCAGTGCATGCCCCGAAAATGCCCGGAAATTTCGGCCCTGGACAGAGGCATTGATGGTATAGGCGATGGGGGATCGGGCCGGCTAAAGCCAGCGCTCCGTGAGGAAGCCATCTCTCACATTTCCCAAAATCATCATGAGTGGCAGTATAGAGTTGTTCACCCCATGATTTTCCGCATCGGAATCATGTTGGAATATTCGAAGCCCTGCTTCTTGAAGAACTCTTGGGACTCGGCGCTGATTTTATCGGTGAGCAGCGTGATGCGCTTAAACTGCTTCTTCTTGGCGAACTCAGTGACGTAGTCCAACAGCATCGCGCCGTAACCTTGACCGCGGTGGTCGGGGTGAATCACTACATCCTCCATCAGAATGACAAAACCGCCACATGCGGTGGAGATGGTGAATAGCAGGTTCACCATACCGAAGATCCGGTCCTTATTTCTAACGACGAAAATCCTACCGCGGTTCGGCTGTTCGAGAATGAGTTGCAGCCCGCGCTCTTGCACCGCGCGGTCCGGCGAGAAATCGCCCGATAATGCGAACAAGCTCATCACCAATTCCGTGAGGGCGGGAAGGTCCTCAATGGTGGCGGGCTCGACAACCGGACGATCCTGCTCCTGCCCGTTCTTCGCTGGATCCATCGCACTTTTCACGCCGCGGACTCTGACATCATTTTCCTGAACTCGGACACAAAATTTTACCGGCGGCCGAAAAAACCTTCACCGTCCAGTCATTCCAGTAAATCCGGGCGGTTCTTCCGGGTCCGGGTGAGGGCCTGCTCCTCCTTCCACGCCTTGATTTTCCGATGATTTCCGGAAATCAGCACTTCCGGCACGGTCATGCCCCGGAAATCGATCGGCCGGGTGTAAGCCGGGGCTTCCAGTCGGTTTGGGTCGGAAAACGACTCGTCCACCGGCGAGCGGTCGTCGCCCAGCGCGCCGGGCAGCAACCGGATCACCGCGTCACACAGCACGGCGGCGGCGAGCGCGCCATTGGTTAGAATGTAGTCGCCGATTGAAATTTCTTCATCCACCAGGGCGTCGATCACTCGCTGGTCCACGCCTTCGTAATGGCCGCAGAGGATCAGGAGGTGCTCCACCGTCGAGAGCTCGCGCGCGATGGCCTGACGGAACGGGCGGCCCTGAGGCGTCATCAGGATCACTCGCGTAGTTGGTCCGCGTAGTGCTTCCACGGCTGCGAAAAGCGGCTCCGGTTTTAACAACATCCCCTGCCCTCCGCCGCACAGCGAATCATCCACCCGCCGATGCTTGTCCTCCGACCAATCCCGCAACTGATGCCCCTTCACCTCCACAATCCCCGCCGCCCGCGCGCGCTGGATGATCGAGTCACTCAACGGTGCGAGCGCCACCTCGGGAAACAAAGTCACGATATCAATCCGCATGCCGCCGACTGTAACGACCGCCGCAATCATTGGAAACAAAACGTCACAAACGTTTTTCTGATTGACCGCAAGGCGGCGTGACTATTGGACGCATGCGCATACCCGCTCCGCTGGTTCACCGAACCCGTAACGCATGAAAATCATCATCCTTTCCCGGAATCCGAAGCTCTACAGCACCGACGCCCTCATCAAAGCCGCCGAGTCGCGCGGCCACGAAGTCCGCGTAGTGGATTATCTCCGCTGCTACATGAACATCACCTCGCGCAAGCCACGGATCTACGTGGACGGCGAGGAACTCGTCGCCGACGCCATCATTCCGCGCATCGCCGCGCGGCATACTTTTTATGGAAACGCCGTCGTCCGTCAGTTCGAAATGATGAATGTTTTCACGCTCAATGAATCGGTGGCGATTGCCCGCTCACGGGACAAATTGCGCTCGCTCCAGATTCTCGCCAAGCGCGGGATCGGCCTGCCGGTCACCGGCTTCGCCCACCACACGGAAGCCACCGGAGAACTCATCAAAATGTGCGGCGGAGCACCGCTCGTGATCAAGCTGTTGGAAGGCACGCAAGGCGTCGGTGTGGTTCTCGCAGAAACCGCGAACGCCGCCGAGTCCGTCATCGAGGCGTTCAAAGGATTGAACGCGAACATTCTCGTCCAAGAGTTCATCAAGGAGGCCGAGGGCGCCGACATCCGCTGCATCGTTGTTGGTGGAAAAGTCGTCGCTTCCATGAAACGTCAGGGTGCACCTGGCGAGTTCCGATCCAATCTCCACCGCGGCGGCTCTTCGGCCAGCGTCAAGATTTCCTCGGACGAACGTGCCGTCGCTATCAGTGCAGCGAAGGCCATGGGGCTGAACGTCGCGGGGGTCGATCTTCTGCGCTCGAACCACGGCCCGGTCGTGATGGAAGTAAATTCCTCGCCCGGTCTGGAAGGCATTGAGCAGTCGTCGAAGAAAGACGTCGCGGGCATGATCATCGAGTTCATCGAACGCACCGCCGTGAAGCCGTCGAAGCCGACGGACAAGTAACCGTGTTGCTCGTCGATGGAAAATACGGCGGGCTTTCCAATAGGCGGGATCTCTCCCAGTTTTCATAGTCCTGCGATGATTGTCCCATGGTTGGTGTTTATCGGTTTTGTGCTGCTGATGTTAGCACTGGATCTCGGCGTGTTTCATCGGAAATCCCATGTGGTGGGGTTCAAGGAATCGCTGGGATGGTCGGCGGTGTGGATCACGTTGGGGTTGTCATTTTCCGTGTTGGTTTACTTCGCCTACGAGCACCAATGGTATGGCCTCGGCACCGCGAAGGATGCGGTCGACGGATTGATCAACAATGGGAAGCTGGCGGCTACGAAATACCTCACCGGCTATGTGGTCGAGAAGTCGCTGAGTGTGGATAACATTTTCGTCATCGCGATGGTCTTCAGCTCGCTGGCGGTGCCGCCACGCTATCAGCACCGGGTGTTGTTCTGGGGCATTCTCGGTGCTCTGTTGATGCGCGGGGCGATGATCGGCATCGGAGCCTCGCTGGTGCAGAATTTCCACTGGGTGCTCTATCTGTTCGGTGGCTTCCTGATCCTCACCGCGCTCAAGATGCTTTTCATGAAGGAAAAGGAGGAACATCCGGAGAACAACATCGTGGTGCGCTGGATCAGCAGGCATTTCCCGATCACGAAAAATTATCATGGTCAGCATTTTCTCGTGAAAGCCGGCAGTGAGAAATCGGAAGAAGCAGCGGAGCCCGGGCAGGAAGTCATCGTCGATCCGGTGGTGCAGGCCGCGCCGAAAGGGAAATGGCTGCTGACGCCATTATTTGTCTCTCTGCTGCTCGTCGAGCTGACGGACCTGATCTTCGCTGTTGATTCCATCCCCGCGATTTTTGCGATCACAGCGGATCCGTTCCTCGTCTTCACCAGCAATGTTTTCGCCATTCTCGGCCTGCGCTCGCTCTATTTCGCACTGGCAGGCATGATTGCCAATTTCCGCTATCTGAAGCCGGCGCTGTCTGTGATCCTGCTCGTGGTAGGAGTGAAAATGCTGACTGCGAGCTGGCTCAAGTCGCTGCTCGGCGACTCATTCAATCTAGCCGTGCTGGCGGTGATTCTCGGCATTCTGGCTACCGGGGTGATTGCCTCTCTGATGGTGGGTAAGAAGGAAGTCGCGTGAAATCTAACGCTACTACCCGCGTGGAGTTCAGTGTTCAGTTTTCAGAATGAAATTTCACGGACGTCTGTGGATTGCACGCAGCTCTCGTCTTTCCGTCTGTCTTCTGAACATTGAACCCCGTGCGGAAAGTGGATTTTACGCAACATCCGGCTCTACTACCATCGTGAGTCGAGCGTGATTTTTCACCCACAGTGCGGCCTCGGTGATCGAGGTGAAAATTTCGTTAGCTCCAGACTCGCGGAGAGTCATTAAGTTCCCTGCGGCATTTCCAACCGCGCCCCACATTCCGACGATGATTTTCAAATCCGGAAAACCGGCACGCAATTTGAGGCACAGGTAGCGCACCTGATTAACCGATGTGGGAGAGACCGCGGAAACACAGACGATGTTGGCATCCTGTTGACGAACCCATTCCACCAATTCTCCTGTCAGCATTCTCGCAGAAGCATTCCTGACTTGGTAACCCTCGTGCTTGAGTTGCATAGCCAGCATACTGCCCGCGAGCTCGTCCCGCCACGCTTTCGCAGGCACGGTGCAGATGCCGGAATCCTCATCGAAGTCCAGCACAGGCTGCATCGCGAAGCTTTCCTGTTTGAGTTCGAGATCCTCCAGAATCCCCAACATGCCACGCTCGACGAACTCAAGTTCCTCAGCTTCCAACAAGCCCGAGCGATGATCCGACTCAGCGGCGATGATCACAGGAACGAGCATGGAATCAAACAGAGTTCCCAGCGGATTGGATTTTAGATAGGTGTCCACCAGTTCCATCTCTTCATGCTCACCCACTCGGTGGAGTCGATGGTAGCAATCTTCCGCAGGGGTAAGCGATTCGTCATCGCTCAGGGCAATACTAAAAAATGCCAGACGCGGGATGTGCCGCCCCATCACCACCAGGCAGACGGTTAGAGGAGTTGCGAGCACGAGTCCGACCGGTCCCCAAAGCCACGTCCAGCCGAGGGCCGCAACGATCAAAGCGATGGGCGTGACTCCCGTGCTTGATCCATATAACCAGGGTTCCATCACATTGTTGCTGATCAACTCGATCACGATATAGAGGCTGATGGTGAGGACAGGTGCCATCCACCCATCGGAAATCGCCAACGATAGCAAAATGGGAAATCCCGCGGCAATCCACGGACCGACGTAGGGAATGAAGCGCAGGACCGTGGCAAGAGCACCCCACAAAAGTGCGTTTGGCACGCCGATGAAATACAGCCCGATCGCCACGGCGAGGCCGTAGGTAAAGTTCACGATCAACTGCATCTGGAGATATTTCGAAACCCGCGATCCGGCATCATCCATCGCCCGCGAAGTGGCGCTGATCCTTCCCTGGCCTATCAGACGAATGATACGATTCCTGAGATCTTCCCGCTCCAACAGCATGAAAACGAGAAGCAACAACACCAACGCGCCCGTCCCCAACGGACCCAGCACCGGCGCGATTACGAGTTGCACGAACTCCAAACGTTTGTCCGGCCCATTGACGATCTCAACCGGTTGCGGCGGTTGGGTGCTTTTGTTAGCCATCCCCGCTGCGAGTGGAGACTCGCCATTCAGTCCACCCGGCAGATCTTTTTTCAGTTCCTCGAGAGTATTTGAAATCCTGGAGAACGGTCCGTTCTCGGGGATTCGTATCGCTCGTAATTTGGTTTGAATGTTCTCCTTATAATTGGGCAGCGTCACCGCCATGTCCATCGCTTGTCGGGTGAGCACCCAGCCAGCTCCAAGCGTTAGACTAAAAATAATAGTCACCACAAATAACACCGCGCCTATCCTGCCCATCCACCGTTGAAAGCGGGTGACTAGTGGTGCCAGCATGAAGGTGAGCAATGCGGCCAATGCCAATGGCACCAGTAGTTCCCGCCCAAAATAGAGCGAGGAAATGATGAACGCGGTTAGCAGGACATTGGATATGGTCGATAACGAATCCGCCTGAGAGGCTTTTTTAATCGGGCTGGCCATAGGAAATTTTCACTCAAACCGCCTGCTTGAGAGTCTCCAACGCGACGATGTGATTCAACACCGGTGGCAGAAGTTCCTCACTGATCAATTTTTTGCAATCCGGCATGACGTGTTCGTCGAGCAGCGCGTCTTTGTAATCATTTCGGCCCATTTCCTCTCCCTGTTTGAGTGACGATAGCGCGGAATTTGCACCAAGGAGGTCGGCAGCGCCTTGCACGGTCACCGCGAAGATTCCCCACGCCCCGGAGTCCATACCGGGTGTTCCTCCCATCTCCCTGACATTTGCAGAGAGGAGGTTAACGGACTTCGCATGCTCGGTTCGGATCCGGCGCAATTCCTCAGCGAGAGGAGATCCCGCATGAGTTTCGATTGCTTGGCCGTAGGTTTCGACAGCAGAGAGTTCTCCCCGCAGGAGGGAGTTACAAATGGCGATGCAGTAGTCGTTGAGGGAATTCATGATTGGAATGGTGGTTTGCTACCCATTTCCCATCGCACATCGGGTGCCAGCGGGAAATCGCCGGATTTTCAAGAGTTCCACTTCCTAGTTTCGTTCATTCTGCAAATGGATTGCCCATCCAAGGTGCATCCTGCACGGAGGCGCTTGTGGCCTAGGCGGAGGAAATCAAGCGACTTGCCGCCATCGGGGTTTCCCGCTTGATTCGCCGCATGCTGCGCCGGTTGGCCGTTCCACTCATTCTCGTTCTCGCCATCCTCGCGGCGTCATCGGGCCTCCTGCGGTTGCGATTCGACACGGATATCCTCTCGATGATGCCCGCCGATCTGCCCGAAGTGAAGGGGCTGAAGGCATTCCATCAAGCGTTTGCCAACGACAACGAGTTGATCCTGCTCATCGAGGGCGGCGAGACTGACGAAGGCAGCATGCCTGCCGCTGCCGAATCTCTAGCAAAACACCTGGAGGCGGACGGAGTGGTGAAACGCGCCCGTTGGAAACCCCGCTGGAACGACGAACCGGAAGGCATCGCCGAGCTGCTCGCCTACCTCTGGCTCAATGGAGATCCCACCACGACGCGGGCCATGGCCGATCGCTTGTCCCCTGCCCGCTCGGCCGCCACGATGAAGGAATCGGTGGAGAAAGTCGGCACCGCCATGGAAGGCCTGTCAATGGTGATGCTCGCCCACGACCCCTTCGGATTTCTCGATCACCTAGCCGTCACCCAACTCACGTCCACCGAACAAGGTGGCGAAGCGTTCGAGAGTCCCGATGGTCGCTCGCACCTGTTATTCGCCGAGGCTCCGGGCGCGATCAAAGGCTATCGGGAGGCCGACGTCTGGCTGAAAAAAATCCGTGCATCGGTCGCCACCTGGCAGGCCGGCGATGGAAAAAGCCTGCACGTCCGTCTCACGGGCGAACCCGCGTTTTCCTCTGAAATCGGCGTGGCGATGGAAAACGATCTCAGCGGCTCCATCAGCATCACGCTCGGACTGATCGGCATCCTATTCTGGTGGATGCAGCGGCGATTCAGTCTCCTGCTAGGACTTGTCGGAGTGCTGGTGATCGTTTTCGCTGTCGCATTGGGCATCGCTGGATGGCTGTATGGAGAGCTGAGCATCATGGCGCTGAGTTCCATTGAAATCCTCATTGGTCTCGCCGTGGATTACGGACTGGTGATCTGCCAGGAGGCGAAAGTCGCCGGTCACGATCAACACGAACTGCGGAAATCTTCAGGCCCGCCCGTCATGTGCGGTGCCATCACCACGACGGTGGTTTTTCTCGCGCTCAATCTCGGCGGGCTACCCGGCATGGCACAGTTAGGAACCATCGTCGCCATCGGTCTCGCCGCTGCGGGCATCCTCATGCTAGTCATCTATCTGCCGTTTGTAGCGAAGTTCGGCGTCGATCGCGCGCCTGCCCGTGGTGAAGGGAAATTTCTACCGCGCAACAAGATGGCTTGGTCCATCACGGCCGGGCTCACCTTCGCTGCCATCGCCATTCTTCTCATCCACGGCATGCCCGGAGCCGAGTTTGACTCGAAGATTATGCGCCCGCGTCACAGCAACGCGATGGAATCCTTCGAACGCATTCAGAAGGATTTCCCAAGCTGGAGTGGTAATTCCCTCGGCCTCGTCGTGGAAGCAGACAACGACACAGAAATGCTCCAGCGCATCGCCGAGGCGCAGCAACGCGTCCTGACGCTCAAAAAAAACGGCTCCGTCACCGAGGGGAAACTCCCCTCCGGCTGGTGGCCCGACGCGGCGTTGCAAGCGGTGAATCGACCGCTGTTAGCAAAACTCTCTGCCGACCGTATACGCCTGCTCAATGAAGCCGATGCAGCGGGATTCACCGAAGAGGGACTCGCTCTCGGCAAATCCGTACTCGACGCGATGGCCCGCCAGGCCATGGATGTCACCCCTGTTTTCCCGAAATCCGAATCCGCCCGCGAGGTGATGCGCTTGTTCCTCGCTCGCAAGGAAAATGGCGGAGGCTATCTGCTAGGAAATATCGAACCGGCGGCTGGCATCGATCCCGCAGGCAAGGATTACGAGAGCTTTCGGAGCATCACCGGCAACGGCATCTGGCTGAGTGGCTGGGCACTCTTCAAGCCCGCCATTTCGCGGCTGGTGAGCAAAGACATGACGCGCATGCTCGTCCCGATGTTTATTCTGCTCGTCGGTATGATGATCGTGATTTTCCGCAGGGCCAGCGATGTCGCGCTTGCGCTTTTTGCGATGGTGATCTGCACCGTTCTCTTGTTAGCGATCATGAGCGTTGCCGGGCTGAAGTGGAATTTCGTCAACCTCATGGCCACCCCGCTGCTGCTTGGTACCGGCATCGACTACGCCATCCACGTCACCCTCAGCCTGCGCCGCACCCATGGCGACTATCAGGAACTCTGGCAAGGCACCGGGAAAGCCCTGCTATTTTGCGGAGCTTCAAATGTTATTGGTTTCGGCTCGCTGGTGTTTTCATCCAGCGACGCATTGGTAAGCTTGGGGATTGTCTCCGTGATTGGCATCCTCTTGAGCATGGGCGTTTCCATCTTCCTGCTGCCCGGCTGGAGGACGCGGGAATCCAGCTCTACTGCGCGGCCGTCACCCTGAAAAAACGGCGCGCGCCGGAAACCGGGAAACTCATCTGCAAGTTTCCACCAGTTCCCAAAACATTCACGGCCACCGGCGACCAAGATCCGGATAGGCTATCAGAGGACTCCACCCGATAGATCCTGCCCGATGCCGTGCTGAACGTGACTTGAAAGTTTATGCCCGTTACCACACCCACTGCGATCTGGCGGCTGGTGGCATCGTTCGGATTTGTTCCTGCCAAGAACTCCTGCAAATTGCTGAAGCCGTCGCCATCGTTGTCGAGAGTTGCATCGGAGGCATTCGCAGAGTTGAGGCCGGGTGTCGTGCTCTCATAGGCATCCGGCAGGCCATCATGGTCAGCGTCGGCGGAAGTCACCGAGATTCTGTTGGAATAACCGGAGCTGTCTCCTGTTGCGAGTGAAGTGGCGGTGGCGGAAATGGCTTTTCCGGCAGCAACGATCGCCGGAAGGATTGCGCCGATATTTGCATTCCCACTTCCATCAGTCGTGACGACCGCTTGCCCGAGATAGACTTTGCCATCTGCAGGAAACGCTGATGGAGAGGCGAAGAACTCAATGGTAAAAGAAGCACCGGGTGTGCTCGAGAGATTACCGGAAACTTGGGTGGTCGTCGTAAGGATAGCCGCGTTGAGCACTGGAGCTGCCTGGGAATGATTGGAAGTATCATAAACTCCGATGCCGTCCTGACCGTTGCCACAGATCGAATTTCGTTGAAAAGTATGCCCGGCAGAACTCGCCACGAAAACCGCGATGCCCCGGCCGGCGTTTCCAGAGATGATGTTAGCCGCGCCGGCAGTGGTGCCACCGACAAGCGTGTTCTGCGCACCGCCGGAAATGGAGATGCCTTCGAATTGGTTCGTGAAAACGGCAGCACCTGTCGTGCTCAGCCCGATGGTGTTGTTCTGAATGAAATTACCAGTCGTCCCGGCATCGGCCACGAGGATACCCACGCTGTAGAAAAGTCCATTACCTGATATCAGGTTACCCGTGCCAGCTCCGCCGCCGAGATGATTCGCAGACGCTCCACCGGTGATATAAACTCCCGCAAATCCATTCGGAAGCGCTGCTGTCCCCGCCGAATTTGTTCCGATGAAATTTCCGTAGGCCGCATTATTTACGCAACCCCCGAAGGCGAGCCCAACAGTGCCGTTTCCTGATAGAATATTCCGCTGTCCGGGAAGCACACCGCCCACTTGGTTTGCCGTCGCACTCCAATAGACCGCGACTCCGGCGTATCCGTTACCGATCGCGCTGTTTCCGTCTGGGGAGGTTCCCACGAGATTGCCGAAGACCGTGTTCCCTGTCGTTCCCGCATCAGCGATGCGGAGTCCTTCGGAAGTGTTTCCGGAAATCACATTGCCCACGAAGGAGTTGTTGGAAGCGCCACCGATTACGTAGGATCCCACCACACTGTTTGCTACCGCCGCCGTTCCAGCAGCGTTGATGCCAATAGTATTTCCTTCCACACGGTTGTAGGAAACTCCGGTGCCGGTGATCCAGATTCCAGCATCCGTGTTTCCAGAGATCACGTTGCCAGGGCCGATGGTATTATGGTGGGTGGCGTCGATCAGGATCACGCCACCTTTCTGATTGGGAAGCGCGGCGTTCCCGTCGATGTTAGTGCCGATGTAGTTACCGAGGATGGTGTTCCCAGTGGTGGTGGGTCCTGTGATATAGATGCCGTAGAGAGTATTTCCTGAAATAATATTGCGCTCGTTCGTCCCGGTGCCTCCGATG
Organism: Verrucomicrobiales bacterium; assembly: GCA_038237425.1. GTDB lineage: Bacteria > Verrucomicrobiota > Verrucomicrobiia > Verrucomicrobiales > Akkermansiaceae > Luteolibacter. Next base: position 25,124 of record JBBRYQ010000048.1, on the reverse strand, counting down.
AAATTACCATGGGCTCCATCAGAAATCTGAATTCCTTCGAAATCATTCGGAGCGGCAAGGTTTCCCGTCACGTCGAGCCCGATGCTGCAACCCGTCACCCGGTTACCGACTGCTTCTGGATAAAGCATAGCGACACCCACCCAAGGAAACCGTTGGATTCCCATGCCTTTCACTGTGTTGTTGGTTTCATAAAACAGGAACCCCGCAATTGATCCCGCCTCTGGCAGAAGTTTGGATCCATTGAGGAAGATCAGTGGCTTGCCGGAGTAGCCCGGTTGGGTGGTGGCATCTACTACTAATCCGTTAGTCGCAAGTGGTGGCAGAGCACCCGTGATCTTGATCGTGAAGACGTTGTTCGAGAAACCCGGGTCGCTCTGAGGAATATTGAAGGTGACGATACTTCCCGGATGATCCAGCGCGTAATACATCGCCGCTCTCAGACTGCCGGTGCCGCCATCTGCCGTGGTGTTCACACTCGGAGAAATCGCTACCGAAGGCGGGCCGTAGAGATAGGCCATGAGTGCGCGGTCGCCCGGGCTGAGGGCGTAGTTACTCATGCGCTTCTGGTATTTTTCATAACCGGGTTTCGGCTGGAGCGTGTCAAGCACGCCGGGCTGGATCGAATACACATCGCGGCCATAATGCATCACCGATTCGAAATCATAGCTGCCGTATGTGTGACCACCGGCGTCGATATCGAACGGTCCGTTGTTTCCGGGAGTGATATTCGCATCGAGCACGCTCACATAGTTGTTCCTATCAGGCCGCTGGTGTTCGTGCGCGAGTCCGAGGGCGTGACCGGTTTCATGGCAGATCTGCCCACGGGTGAGGAGGTTGATTTCCACCGTCACCGGGTTGCTGCCGGAGACTAGGTTCGGTCCGCCTGCCGCGTATTTGAAGAGGATGTATTGTGTCTGGATGGTGCGCGGGATAAAATGGAGATTCGCGGCGATCTCGTATTCGCGCAGGCCGTCGAGGTAGGTCTGCTTTTGATCGGCTGAGAGAGCGTTGTCGAAAATGTAGGGAATCACGCCGCCCGGCCAAGGGACGTTTCCTGGAGAAACCGCCGCACCATAGAATCCGGCCGACACGGGAAGCGCTCCGATCCACCAGAAAATGGACGCAAGAAACGAAAGGAATTTGACCGGGGGATTCATTTCAAGACGAAACTTACGCCCATCGGGAGGCAGGATTCCAGTTGAAACTTCTCCCGCACCCGCGACACTTTGCGACACGACCATGCGTTTCCTTCTCTTGTTTTCCGCCCTTATCTCTCTGGCCCATGCCGATACCGCCGTGCTCAATGCCTGGTTGAAGCGCCAGCCATCGATCACCTCGCTCGACACCACCTTCACCCAGGAGCGCAAACTCCCGGCACTGAAGAGCCCCACCTCGGCGAACGGCAGGCTGTCTTTCATGAAGCCCGGCAAGTTCCGCTGGCAGCTCGGCGAGCCAGTGGAAACCCTCGCCGTGTCCGATGGCTCCACGCTCACTCTCGTCGAGTCCAAAGAAAAAACTGCCCACCAGATCGCTGCGGACTCACCACAGGCAGCACGCTTTTCACTGCTCTCCGGCAAGGCCTTCGAATCCCCGGAGGCGTTCCAATCCGCCTTTGAGATCATCGAACAGCGCGTCACCGACGGCATCCATCAGTTCACGCTGAAGGCCAAGGACCGGCGGATGCGCTCGCAGGTCCCGTGGATCTTCCTCGACATCGATCCGGTGAAAAACGAACTCACCGCATTGGAACTGGAGCTCCAGGACAAATCGCGAGTGCGCACCATTTTCCACAATCCCAAGATCAACACTCCCCTACCCATCTCGCTTTTCAAGCCGGACCTAACCGGGATCACCCTCAAGTGATTCACGTGTTTCAGGCCACAACTTCCAAGGAGCAGCGGGCTATGTCCGCTGCGGGGAAAACCGCACAGCGGACTGTGCGGACCACTTTTGTTAGCGGCGCGGGGCTGGACGCCACGGCCACGATTTGGCAGCAAGCTGCCGCTCTAGTGGGGTAAGCCTCCCTCTCCTTTCAACTTTTCCTCTCAACCCTCAACCCTTCTCCGCTTCCCATGTAAAGTGGGCTCGCCCGGCGGTCGGGCCCTAGCTTTAAATGTCAATTAACGGAGCAGGGCGCTGGCCGTCCACATCATCGGTGACTGGCCGTGGAGGTCGCCGGAGGTGCGTGGGCGATCCAGATAGAATTTCTCGTCAAAGCCTTTGTTGGTGCCGATGCAGACTTCCTTGAGATTCGCGTTCTCATCGAGCTGGCCGACCAATGCGAGCCACGCCTTGCGTGCGGCTGGGCCGTAGGTTTTCGCATCCAGCCAACCGTTTTTCACGCCGGTGACCATGCCAAAGGTGAACATCGCGGTGCCCGACGTCTCTGCCCATGACTCCGGCTTATCGATGAGCTGGCGCCACATGCCGTTCTCCATCTGATTCGCCAGCAGGCCAGCCATCATTTTCTGATAGCCTGCGAGAATGCGGGCACGCTGCGGATGGTTTTCCGGCAGGGAGCGGAGCAGCTCGGCCGATCCGGCAGACATCCAGCCATTGCCGCGGCCCCAAAAGAAGTGGGCGTTCGTGCCGTGATAGAAGAGTCCGTTCGGCTCCTGCATTTTATCGAAATAGGTGGCCATCGTGAGTGCCGCGCGATCGAGATATTTCGTCTCCCCACTGGCGCGAAAGGCCTGCACTTGGATCAAGGGAATCATATACATATCATCGATCCAATACCTCGCCTCATCGGTGATGCCGTCCGGTGTGGTTTTCTCCCATTGCGCATCGGCCAGTCCGAGACCGAGAGTCTTGCAGCGCTCGTCCTTCGTCTCGATGTAAATTTCCAGTGGCACCGCACCGAACACTCGGTAGTCCACGTGCGAGACGCGGTTGATGTTTTGAGAACCTGGTTCGCTCAGGAACGGTTCGAACTTTTTCACCAGACGCTCGCTGAGATCCTTATCGTCGGTGAGCTTTGCCACGGTGAGTGCGCCGTACCAGGCGATCACTTCTGGATAGATCACACCCGACTTCGCTTTTTCAGGCATCGTCTCGAACCGGAACTTGCGGGGAATCACGTTCTCGGCCACCCGCTTGCCGACCTCGGATGGAGACGCGCCTTGCGGCCAGTCGGAAAAGTATTCGGATCCAGAATTACCGGCAGTGAGCGAGCCTACGTGCAGCAGCGCCGCGCCGAGAAAATGAAGTGGACTGGATTTCATGCGCGTATCAACGAGATTTTAGTTAGCAGGGGCCACCGTGACCTTGACGGGCGAAGCGAGCGATTGGGCGAACAGGTCAACATGGGCTTTCCAAGCATCCGCAGTAGTAATGCTGCCAGCCTTGTCCCAACAGAATCCAGCCCAGTAGCTGGCAGTATCCCCCTGAACTAGCTTGGCGACGACGAGCTGGTTCAGGGTGTCTTCGGTCTTTTTGACAAAATCCTTGGGTGCAACGATGATGGCGAGCCCTTGGTTCCCGGCTTTTTTTTCCATCGATTCCCATTTGGTGACCCAGCCTTTCGCTTCGTTGGCCTCGACTTGCTCGCCCGCCGTTTTTTTCAGTCCGATGCCCAGTTCCAGATTCGATGATTTGTCGGTTGCGATCTTATAGGAACTTTGGAAGTGATCAAAATTCTGTCCGGCATCGAGGGTGATGCGCTTGGTTTCGCCCACGCTGCTACTCTCGACCTGATAGGGCTCGTATTCGAGTTCGAACCTCACACGGATCGGGCCATTGGCGAGCACGGTGGATTTTACGAAATTTTTAGAAACCCACAGTTTGTCGCCGGCCCACAAGCCACTGCCACCACACCCGCGGCTGAGGCCGGCGGAATAAAAGTCAGCGCCGTCTCCGTGGTCGGCGTGATAGTCGTCTGCCAGATACCAATCATTGATGACCATCTTGGCCGTGCGCTTGGACCAGATATCGATGGTGCTGCTGGTGAGCGGCTCGCCCTTCCAAGTTTCCAGGGCCTTGCCGTAAGTGCGGTGAGCGATGCGATCATTCTCCCAGGCGAAATCATCGAAGCGCTCGCGGACGAAGCGGCCGAATGCCTTGTATTGTTCCTTTGAGTAAACTTGCTTGGGCCCCACAGTGGCGGTGAAGGTTTTCGTCTCATTGGGTGCGAAATCTGACTGAAAGATTAGGGCGTCGAATTTGCGCAGCTCGTCGCCATCGTTATCCACCGCCTGGCAGAGAATTTCCTTCCCCGCTGAATCCGCGACGTGAATGAAATTCAAATCTTTGGCGGCGAGCGAGGCCAGATCGGCGGCCTTAATTTCAAGCGTCTGGCTGCTGCGGGCGACGGGGAGACTGTTGACGGCCGTGATCGTGATCGGAGCAGCGGCGCAGAACGAAGGAAAGGCGATCAGGGCCGCAGTGCGAGAGAGTGTTCTGGATTTCATGGGTTGATGGTGTGCTGGGAAACAGCTTCCAAAATCTGTGCTCCCGGGAATTCACCGTCAAGCACCCATAAGTGGTAGCAGATTTATGAAACAAGCTCGATGGGCCGTGCGGTCAGGGAGCTTCGGCCTCTGGAGCGTCCGCAGTAGAAACGACGACATCACGGATGCCTTTGAGCTCAACTTGTTTCGCCAAATCTTGGGTGACGAACTGAAGCACCTTTCTGGTTCCGAGACTCGTCCATACACCGGTGGAGATGAGTTGCCAATCATCGCCGCGCTTGCAGACGGTGTGCATGCTGACTGTCTGCTCCTCTCCAAATTCCACTTTGCAGGCAACGCACACAATCCCTCAAAAAGGCCCTCGTGGCTCTTCCCTAGAATCGCGGAACTTCATCGCCGCCTCGGTGCGGGAATGAACGTGGAGTTTCTCGTAAACGCGGCGAAGATGCACTCGCACCGTTTCCACACTGATGTCGAGGCGATCAGCGATCTCCTTGTTAGCAAGTCCCTTCGTGAGGAGTTCGAGAATCTCCGTTTCGCGCTTGGAAAGTTTCACTGTCTCAACCCCGGCTGCTTTCACAGGCTGATAGAACGCCTCTACCACGCGGCGCGCGATCTCCGCGCTCATCGGAGCACCTCCCGAGCGAACATCCCTGATCGCCTGGCGGACCTCCTCGGGGGTAGATCGCTTCAACAGATAGCCGGACGCTCCGGCCTTCAGCGCGGCGAAGATCTGGTCGTGATCCCGATAGACGGTCACCATGATGACCTGCAACTCCGGCAAATGCTGCTTGATGTGCGCGGTGGCCTCGATGCCGGACATCCCCGGCAGATTGATATCCATCAGAATGACCTGCGGACGAAAGGCATCGATCTTTTTCAACGCCTCCTCTGCGCTGGTCCAAACACCCACACAACGGAAGTCCGCAGCGGATTCCACGATCTTACGGAGGCTAGAACCGAGGGCGGCATTGTCTTCGACGATCGCGATGTCGGTGATGACTTCCTTGGGATTGGACATGGGTTCAGGAAACGGGTTTAACGTGCACAATCAAGGGAAGACTGAGGAAAACAGTAGTGCCCTGTGCACGGAAAGTTTCGATACGGCAATCACCGCCGGCTTCTTGCATGCGCAGGCGGAGGTTGCCAAGCCCGTTACCACCAGAGGCGTAATCGGGCTCGAAGCCCACGCCGTCATCTTGGATGCGGATTTCCAAAAGATGGTCGGCCACCGTGATCGACAGATGAACTTCGGTCGCACTGGAGTGTTTCACAATGTTGTTCAACGCTTCCCGTGCAGCGAGAAATACCCCGTGGCGCTGGGTGGCCACCAGCGGAAACTCGGGAATCTCACGCGCGATGTCAGTGCGGAGTGGCATCCGCGCGATATCAAGAAACTCGCGGGCGAATGCGGCGAGATAATCGACCAGCGAGCGAAGCGTGTCCTCGCGCGGATTCACCGCCCAGACGATTTCATCCAAGCTGCCGACGACATGCTTCGCCTTGGCGGATAGCTGATCGAGCGCCGGATAGAGCGGCGTGCGGTCGGCATCTTCGGCAGCAAGCGCGGCGAGGATGGAGATTTCCGTCAGGCTGGCACCGAGGTCGTCATGAAGATCGCGGGCGATGCGGGATCGCTCGGACTCCCTCGCATTGCGGATTTTCAAAATCTGGATCCGACTCTTCATCTTCATCCTCGCACCTGCCCAACCCGCCGCAGTGGCAGCTGATAGAATAAGGAATCCGCCGGAAACGTAAAACCACAGGGTTTCCCAGAGGTGCGGTTCGATCACGACGGAAATCCTCGCCGGCGCAAGACTGCGAAGTCCGTCGCCATTCACCGCCATGACTTCGAAGGTATAGCGACCCGGAGGCACCGCTTCGAATGCGGCGACCCGCTGGCTACCTAGCTCCCGCCACGAGTCGTCTAACCCCGCGAGCCTTGCGCGGTAGGTGATCTTTTCCGGCGCGCTGAAGCTCAGCCCCACAAATCGGAACTCCAGCCGAGCGCGTCCTGGATCGGTGGTGATGGGTCCAGTGGCGCTCGTATGCAGCACGCCGTTTGCTCTGGCCGCCTGGAGATAAACGGGAGGTGCGATCTTGTTGAACTCCACCAGATCCGGTCTAACCATGACCACCCCGTTGCTTGTTGGAAACCACAGCTTGCCATCATTGGCCTTCCAGCCCGCAGGTTGGAAACCTCCGATGCACTCGCGCGACGGTAGGCCATCAGTGTGATCGAGGCGTAGCCATTTCACCACCCATTCTTTGTTAGTCGCTCTTGCCCGTAGGTCGTTCCGATCCGCACGGATGATCCCGCCGAGCGAGCCCAGCCAGATGTGATTACGATCATCATGGAGCACACAGGTGAGCCGCGAATCGGGAAGTCCATCGTTGGCATCGAAGCAGGTCCAGTCCTTCCCATCCCAGAGATAAAGTCCACTACCCAAGGTGGAAACCCAGGTTTCCGTCGCGGAGATTGAAAGAATTCCGGAAACCCATTGGTGCTTCATTACCTCTGGCTGTGCGATGGTGATAAAACCACTCGCATCGCCTAACAAGATCCTGCCCGCCGAGGTTCCGACCATGATCTTGCCGCCCGCAAACGGCTGCAGAACCGTAACGTCCAGTTCCGAAATCCCCTTTTCCTTGCCTAATATACGAACCACCTCGCCCGAATAGGAGGCGAGCCCCTGTGTTCCGCCAAACCACAGCGTGCCAGAAGAGTCCTGAGTGATCGACCTTACTTTGGACGGGACCTGAGTCCGTGAGAACTGAGGTTGGAAAACTCCGTTGTCATAGCGGAAAACACTGCCGTCGCGCGAAGCGACCCACAACCGAAAATCTTTGTCCTCGAACATCGCAGCAGCGGGGCGGTAGTAGCGGGAATTAGTGAGCTCGACGTAGCGCGATTCCGTCGAGGTCCATCGACTGAGTCCGCCCCGTCGGTTAGCGATCCACCATGTCCCCTCGTGATCTTCTAGCAATGCTGCGACCGCTCTCTCGTTCTGTCCTTCGTTTGGATCCAGCACTTCGACACGCGCTTGGCGGACCCGTGCGAGTCCATTGATCGGCGAGGCGATCCAGATGTTTCCTTCCGCATCTTCCAGCATTTCACTGACCTCATACGCCTGACCCCGTTGGGGGAACTCCACCGCGATCGCGGTTTCGCCATCCTTAGTAACAGTCAAACCCTCCGCCTGTCCGACTTTCCACACTCTTCCGACGCGATCTTTCAACTCCGCAGTCTTCCCCGCCTCCTCTACCCTTCCCTTCGAAACCTGCCTGTCGAAATCCTTACCAAAATCCCGGAGAATTTCATCAGTCGGAGCCACTGGCGAAACCTTCCCGTCAGAGGCGACTTGGCCGAATTCATTACCGCGTTTGTAATAGATCGAGCCATCTTTTCCTCCAATCAACTGAGTGACCAATGGCGGACGCGGACTCCGAGTATTGTCCAATACTTGATAGAGTTTCCCCCTTTTTGCTCTAAACAAACCACCCTGATAGGTCGCCGCCCACACATCACCTCCAGCAGTCGCGAACAAGCGGGAGAAAGCGAGCCGGTAGCGACGGAGCTCGCCAACGGGTTCGATCAACTCAAATTCAAAACCGTCGAAACGGGCGATTCCCTCCGCCGTCGCCACCCACAGGTAGCCATCGCTTGCTTGCACAACCGACCGGACCACGTTGCTGGGAAGGCCGTCTTGGGACTGCCATACCCGGACCAGCATCCCTGGCTGGGTGCTGACTTCCACTGCCCCCGCTCGCAGGGTGAGAGTCAACAGAATGAGGGAAATGAAACGCACGGTTGGAAAGACCTAGGGCTAAAACAGGGACTTGTCGAGGATACTGGAAATGACGGGTGCCTCCATCAAAATGCCATCAGCGCCCGAGATGCAACCGCATGAACTGCTGCACTGCCGATGGCCCGGGAATCGGCCAAGTGGCGCGGACGGTTTCGGGATCAGTGCCGGGGGTGAGGACCTCCAGCGTGACATCCGACCAAGTGGCAAAATCCGGGGAAACCTCGACATGATAGATGACATCGGTGGCCCAAGCAGGACGTTGGAACGTAAGCGAAAGATTCGAGGAATCCTTCACGGGAAGAGGCTGAGGCGTAAAACCATAGGGTGAACCGCCGAGCGCATATTCCGCGAGATTGCTAAGGCCATCGTGATCCGGATCCGCATCGAAGGCCGATTCACCGGCAAGGATCTGCGCTGGGGTGAATTGCGTTTCCACCCAATGTTCAAGCGTGCGGTGGCTAATGACCAGCGACCCGGTGACGCTGCCGGAATAATTCGGATCATTGACCACGGCTACAATCTGATAGATTCCCGGCGCGGTCGGGACAGTCGCAGTACTATCGTAGGTGATATCAACGGCGAATCCGGCAGGATGGGTCGTGGCGTTCACTGGCTTTGGAGAACCATCGAAAACGAAGGACGAACCACCAAGGATCACCATGGCAGGAGCCTTCGTCACCACCACCGAGGCGTTGGTGGATAAACTCGCGACACTTGCACTCACGCTAAATGGTCCACCGGCGGCAGTCGCACTGAAAATCCCATTAGGAGCAATCGTTCCACCGCCGCTCGCCGACCAGTTGACGGACGAGTTCAGAGGATTTCCAAACTGATCGCTCACCAGCGCGGTAAAAGATTGCGATGCGTTTACCGCGAGCATGGCAGTCGGCGGATTGGTGGCTAGAGCTGTGGCAGTGGCTACGACGGTGACAGACGTAGAGCCCGAAGTGGTGAGCCCCTGCGCGTCGCTAACCGTCACAGTCAGCGCATAGGAACCCGCTGCGGTAAAACTCCCAGTCGAGTTTTTCGCGGCATTCGTGCCATTGGGGGAAAATGTCACCGCTGCTGGACCGGTCGATGTCCATGCGTAAGTCAGATTCCCCTCACCTCCATTGTCGGTGGCAGCGACGGATACAGTTGCGGTAGTGGACGTCACGCTGGCAGGTGATGCTGCCGCGCCGGTGGTGATCTGAGGCGGGCTATTGACTGCCGTGACCACAAGTTTCACCTGGTTTGCAGTCGCCGTGCTGATCGATGCGCTGTATCCCGGAGGCAAGGTGCCGACGAGCAGCGCATTGTTAGTCAAGGTCCCGCTGTAGGTGATGAGCGTATAGGTCCCAGCCGCGAATCCGGCGGCTGCGTTAACGTTTACGGTGCCGTCGAGAACGAGATTCCCGGTCACGGCGGTGAGATCGGACACCGTGCCGAGTTCGTAGTCGAGCGTGCTGGTAGAGGAAAGCGCGAGACCTCCGGTTAGAGTAAGCTTGCCAGTCGTGATTCCGGGAGAAAGCACGCCGTTGCAATTGACCGCCCCGGCAATGGTTCCGGTGCCGCCGAGTGTTCCGGTGGTTGAAACGGTGGTGACTGTGGCGGCGAGGGATCCCGTGACGCTGAGTTTTCCAACGGCCACCGTGGTGGTGCCAGTGTAGGTGTTCACTCCCGCAAGCGTCAGATTTCCCGTGCCCACCTTATTCAAGATGGCGCTGCCGTTGCCACCGTTCGCAATCACCCCGGAAAAGGTAGAATCGATATTTTTCCCGCCGATGTAGTAAGTCACCGTTCCGGCGCTTGTGTTCGACTGCCCCTGCACCGAACCGCTTCCTACAAGCGCCCCGAGCACGACCCCGCCAGTGCCACCTGCATTGCGGGTGTTCAGCGTGCCGTCCACCTGGAATGTCGTATTGGAGCCACCGTTTCCATTAGATCCAGAAGTGGACGCGAAACGGAGCTGACTGCCTGATGGGATGGTAACCACTCCAACGAATCCCGCAAACTGAGCACTGCCAGAGACCCCCATGCTCACAGCTCCAGAAAGCATCAAATTACTATCAGATGCGCCTACCACACTGCCACCGTAGCCATTTGAAAGGCTTGCTGAGGAAAGTGTGCCTGTGGACGCTGCTGGCACAGTCATCGAATTACTCGGGAAATTCTTCCCGTTAATTGACCCCATGCCGAAGGTGCCACCGCCACTTAGGGTGATAGGGCCACTACCGAGCACCGCCCCGACGGCGGTATTCCCCGTGCCGGTCTGTAGCAACGAGAGCGTTCCTCCCGAAATCGCAACCGCACCGTCCACAGCGTTCACCCCGGTTAGAAAAAGTGTTCCCGCACCGGACTTTGTGACAGTGGCAGGTCCGGTGATGACTCCGGTCCCGGAAAGGGTGTAATCCTTCGCCGCGTTCACGACGATTCCTGCTGGCTGGACGTTGGCAGCGAGATTGATGGCTGATGTGGCATTGCCGGTGTCGGTGAACCAAGGGGTATCACCGGTCTGATAGGAAGTGGTGAATGAACTGGAAATCCAGTTCGCCGTCGCTACGTCCCAATTGAAATCAACGGTACCCGTCCAGGTGATCGGCCCAGGACCGCGTGAGGGTGGTGCCAGCGTCATGGTGATGATACCGGCGGTGGAGGTGTTGAAGATGGCGATGAAATTCGATCCGACGGGTGCTTCCCAAGTCAAGGTGGGCGTGCCAGTGAGTGCGCCTGAATACGTTAGGACCGTGTAGGTTCCTGCGGTGAGAGCGGCTCCTGCAGCGGGCCTCACGATGGCATTCGCGGCAAATGTCAGATTTCCAACGATCGTCAGTGAGGTGGCGGAGATCGCTCCGTGTTCGAGACCTCCTCCGGCCTGGATCGTGACGTTTCCAGTGATGGTGCCTGAGCCACCGAGAGAGGCGCCGCTTTGCACCGTGTAACTGGTGGCGCTGGTGGTGCCGGTGACTTGAAGTCGCCCTGCAGAAACGGTGGTGGCTCCGGTATGGGTGGAGGCACCGCTGAGAGTGAGTGTGCCTGTGCCGACTTTCGTTAGGGCGGTGGGGCCGGTGGCATTGGCGATAATGCCAGCAAAGTTACTATCCTCATTTCGCGCGCCGACCTGCCAGGTGATGGTGCGGCTGGCGAGATTGCAACCAGCAAGAACGCCGGTGGAAGTTCCTGAAAGCGTGCCGAGCGGGATAGTTAGGTTTCCCGATGGCGATTGATTGTAGAAGGCATAGACGCCGTCTCCCAGATCAAGCGCCGCAGACGGATAACCAGCGGAATTCCTGATGCGAAAATTTCCTCCATCGGCATCACTAACCACGAAGATCCGGCCGGTGAATGCAGACCAATTTCCATCCATCTCGGTGCGAACATAGGGCGTGTAGAAAGTGAGATCGCCCGCTCCGGTAAGAGTGCCGTTGAGCTGGCAGCGGCCGTCGGCATTGACCCGCGCGGTCGAGCCGCTAGGAACCACCAGATTCCAGGCGGCAGTTTCGCTTGCCTGCACATCTGCCATGGAGAGCGTGCCGTTGCTGATGGTGACCGTTCCATTGCCCAGGGCTGAGGAATTCGCCGTCGCACCTGCCAGATAGATGGTGCCGGAGGAAATCAGGGTGCCGCCGGTGTAGGAGTTGGCGCTGGCGAGGATCAGCGTGCCGCTGCCTGACTTGGTGAGTTTTCCGCTACCGGAAATGACGCCGCTGAGCTGCATGGAACTGCCAGCAGTGGCGACGTCGAGAATGCCACCGGAAGCGCCAATGCTCAAGTTGCGGTTGGTATTGGTCTGCGCACCTGTCAGTTGGAGCGTGCCGCCATTGATGATGAAATTGCTGGATGCCACCGCTGCCGAGCCGATCGCGCCGGGTGTGCCTGCGTCGCCCAGTGAATTCACGGCGAGTATGCCACCGTTGATCACAGTGGGGCCGGTGTAGTCGTTGTTGCTGGAAATCGTCAGGGTCCCGGTGCCAGATTTCGTAAGCCCGCCTGTTCCGCTGATGGAGCCGATTCCAGAGAAGGTGTAGTTGCTCGCCGAATTGACAGTGACGCCTGCCACCGGAAGAATCGTGTTCAGTGTGACGGCAGGACTTGCTGCGCCTGTTCCATCGAAGGTCACTGTGTCACCAGACACAAATACGCCTGGTGAGCCGCCTAGCAGCCAATTCTGGCTACTGGCTAGATCCCATGCAGCACCGGAACCCCGCCAGACGATGGAACCGGCTGTGCGGGTGACGGGGATGATTAGTTTCACCGCGCCGGACCCGACCGTCAGGCTGTACGGTGTGCCAGGTGGCACGGTAACAGCGAAATTGGCAGCGCTTCCCGTGAGCGTGCCGGTGTAGGTCGCCAGCGTGTAGGTGCCCGGTGCGAGCTGGCCGTTGAGCGCCTTGACGACGATGCCCACAGTGCCACTGACAGAAAGATTTCCATTGATGCTGATCCGGTCGCTAGGAGTGACTGCCCCGGCAGGATCGTTAGATAGATCGAGCGCGAGATAGGAACCGTCATCTGCTATTAAACCGCCGAGTGTAAGCGTTCCTGCGTTCCCCATGCCGGTGCCGGGGGTGATGGCTCCGCGATATTTCAAGGCGACGGATTGGGAAACCGTGCCGGTGCCGGATAGACGACCACCCGCTTGCCCAGCCGCCATAGTGCCTCCGAAGGTGCCGCCCCAGACGGTGACGGGGCTATTCTGGAGTGCGCCCGCCAAGGCCAGCGCGCCATCCCAGATCGTGGTTTTTCCGGTGAACCCGTGAGTTCCTGATAGTGTCATCGTTCCAGCTCCGGATTTCATCAGCGTCATGGAACCGGAGAGAGAACCATTAGTGCCATCGAAGTTGTAGTTGGTTGGAGAGTAAACCGTCACGGCGGAAGGCTGGAGTGTACCGCTGAGACCCACCGTGGTCGTGCTATTTCCACTGATGTCGAAGCGCACGCTGTCCGCAGCGGCGAATGTGCTGTTAGCACCGTTATTCAGCCAGCTTGGTGTCGCCGCGTCCCAAATAGTCGCACCTGCTCCACCACGCCAGACGAGTTTCGCATCCACCATCGGCGGCGGTGACGGCGGAGTCATGTCGTTACCCAAATAGTAATCCACGTAGCTCGATTGCACGTATCCCTTGGTGGTCGCTTGGATGCGATACTGAGGGTTCTGCATCAGCGTGTAGATACGGAATGGCACGCCGCCTCCCGTTTTCGCAGTATCGGGAGTTTTAGTCGTGTAAATGCGGAGCTCGGAGTTGTCTGTCGCTACGCATAGCAGCTCCTCGCGCCAGTCTCCCAGAATGTCTCCCCAGAACTGTGGACGCCCACCGTATGAGATGTAATTGTTATAAGGAGAGTTTGGCGCAGCCGGATCACTGTAGAGCGACAAGACCCGGCCTGTGCTGCCGTTGGTGGTGTTGAATTTATCGATGCCCGGGCTGGTCGCAGTGCTACCGATAGTTGAGAGAAATTCTCGTCCTAGATCGCCGTCCCACCAGATTGATTCCGGGGGAAATGGTCCAGACGCGTAGAGTTGGTTCGCCTTGGCATCGAAGACACCCGGCTGGGTGGAGAAGAACTCGAGCCCCTTTACTGTCGGCACAAAATCGCCCACCACTCCTCGACCGACGTCCACCACTCCGCCGGCATACCATTTTTTGATCACGGCGCTCTTATCCGCTGCCGAATAGACGGTTGCTAGACCGCTGCCGTTGTTTTGCTGGATGAGGAAAGTTTCCAGTCCGGGGCGATCGGGATCGATGTCTGCCACATGAAAACGGTCGCCATGAACCACATCGGTTAGCACGTTCTCGTTGATCTGTCCGCTGCCGTCGGATTTTACGACGTTACCCACATCCACATACTCGTCTTTTCCGTCATTATCCACATCCGCGAAGCGGACTTGATGGCCCTCGGCGGTGTGACCGCTTTCTAGCCAGATCCAGCGTTGGCTGAGCACGCCGTTGCGATAATCCCAAGTGGCAGCGTATTTGTTAAAACTCGAATCCGGGTTGCGGTTCGACGGGTGGAAAAAGATCGATGGCTTCATCCCATCGGCGTAAACAATGCCCATTTGGCCTTGAAGGTGCGTTTTTGTCACCCATCCCGCGGGGATTGGGACAGTTGCCCGCGCCTTTTCCACACCCGTTAGACCGTCGATGATCGAGATATATTGCACCTCGTTGTCGGGCGCGGCAAGTGTAGTGCCGTTTGGAAAAACGACGCCATTGGCAGTCCGCACCACCACCTCGGCTTTTCCATCGCCGTCCAGATCATAGACGGTCACGTTGTCACCGTGGCCAATGCCGATGGAGGATGAGCCGGGAGTGATGTTATAGTGGTTCACGCTGTTGGGCCCCATGTCCATCTGCCAGAGAAGAGTGCCGTTGCGCTTGTAAGCCTGGAGCCATTGTTTGGCTTCCACGTTCGGATTGGTGCGATCAATCAAGTAGTCGTATTCGCCGTCCCCGTCGAAATCACCCACCCAGCAGAATTTCACGTCGTATGAGACACCGGCCGCAGTGTCATCCGGGGTCGGCTGGATCGGGACGGGAAGGTATTGACGGGTAGGCGCGTTGACCGGGAGGGTAAAGCCGCCGCTCAGCGGATTGGCCCAAATGTCCGCCACTTCCACTCCGCCCATCACGGTTTTCACAGAATAGGTGTAGGCCGTTGTCGTGAGGTTTGCGGGCGTATCGACATAGTCTGTCGTCGCCGTGAGAGGAGAGGCGTTCACCTTCACCGCTGCCGCGCCGTTTGCAGAGCGGTAGAGATTGAATGCAATTTCGCTAGGATCATTCCCCAGCAACCGCCATCCCACGTAAATCTGGGTGCTGCTGCTTTTGAGTGCCACCACGCCGCGCCCCAACCGCTCCATCTGCCGCTGGGCAAGACTGGTGCCACTGCCAGCGATGCTCGCAATGAATACGAGAATCGCCCTGATCAAATAGGGTTTCATGGATTTTTTGATGAAGCCGGAAAACGCCGGCCACGATTGGGAGAAGCCCAAGTATCGCCGCGCGGTGACCTCATTGTCCATACCCTGTGCGGGTTAATGAATTCCGCCCGAATTGCCTCGACGCCCCCGGAGAAGATGAAGCCATCATGGTCAGAGATGAATCCCGACGCGCTCACCCTCCGCATCTTGCAATACCGGTCGCCATTCCGTCTGCAACGCGCTGTTTCGATCCTCGCGCTCATCGGAATGACGCAAGCGAATGCGGAACTGAAGCTCATCCAGCGCTGGCCGGTTGACGGAAAGGTCTGCGTGGATAACCCGCTGCGCCTTATTTTCGACCAGCCGCCCACTCTCGGGACTGCTGGAAAAATCGAAGTCTGCCGTGCAATCGACGGCCAAGTGATGGACACCGTCAACCTCAGTCCGGCGCTTCACTCCGACGCCGTCCAGATCGATGGTGCCACCGCTACCATCCGTCTCCATGCGCGATCACTCAACTATGGCGAATCGTATTTTGTCCGGGTCGGGGCCGGGGTGTTCAATGACTTTCCCGGAGTCACCGACGACTGGAAATTTACCATAAAACCCGGACTCCCGCGCAATCCCGATCAACTCACCGTCGCTCCCGACGGCAGTGGGGATTTCTGCACCATCCAGGGAGCCGTGGATCTGATCGATCCGCACCGGACGAAGGCGGCTGTCATATCTATCCGCCACGGACACTATCAGGAACTCATCCGCATCGGACGGGAGAAAAGGTTCGTGCATCTCGTCGGTGAAGATCGCAAAAATACGGTCATCGCCAGCACGAACAACGAAAAGCTGAACCCAGGCTGGATACATCGGTCGGTCCTCGGTGTTGAGGGCGATGAATTTTCCCTGGAAAATCTAACTGTCAAAAACACTTCCCCTTACAAGGGTTCTCAGGCAGAGGCCATCAGTCTCAACGCTGAGCACTGCGTCTTGAAAAACGCGGATTTCATCAGCACCCAAGACACCCTGCACCTCAGTGGCAGTGTCCGCGTGACGGACTGTTATATCGAGGGCGACGTCGATTACATCTGGGGCTATGGCAGTGCGATTTTCGAAGGCTGTGAACTGCGCTCAATTCATGACGGCTACATTGTGCAGGCTCGCAATCCGGCCGGAAAGCCCGGTTATATTTTCGTGGACTGCAAACTAACCGCCGGTCCGGAAACCAAGCGTAGTTGGCTCGCGCGCATCGAGATGGATCGTTTTCCCGCCAGCCACGTCGCATTCATCCGTTGCGAGATGGGACCCCACATCCCTGCTGCGGGATGGCTGATGACCGGATCGGCATCCCCCACCCTGCGCTTCGAAGAATTCCACAGTACCGATCCCGCAGGCCGACTTTTGGACGTAAGCCAGCGGACGGCACAAGCGCGACAACTTGCGGAAAAGGACGCCGCAATCTTGGCCGGAGCGGTGCAAGATTGATCTCCTCTTTCGTGAGGACCGAGGAGAAGTTGATAGAAAAACGGGTATTACTTCAAAGGGACGGTCACATTCAAAAAAGTTCCCGTTGTTCCTCATTGCGCTTTTTCTTCAGCGGATTCGCCGCATCCGCCACCCTCAATGCCACTTCTGCTGGCGGAAACCGTTTCATCCTACCTGCCAGATATTCATCCATCGCGCCCTCGTGCAGTAGCGCCGGCATCCGGTCGTGAATTTTCAAAACGAAGTCATTCGCGTCCGTCATGATCATCGAATAACAGCGGCCCAGCGTTTCATTCTCCTCCCAGATTCCCGCTGCCCACAGTAGGCCGCCGTCTGCGGCGGTGAATTCATGCGCCTGCTTCTGCCTCTGCGGCCCCGAGTATTCATACCAGCCTGACACAGGAATCACGCAACGCCGCTCCGCAAACGCCTCCCGCCACATCGGCGAGTCGAGTTTGTCCGAGCGCGTATTATTGACTGAGTTGGCGAAAGGCCGCTGAAATCCCCAACGCATGACCGCAGCAGAATCGTCGAGCATGACGGGCCCCGGTAGCGTCGGGCGGATCAATCGCCAGTCGTCCTCCCTGTCCATCAGCGGTAGCAACCGCCCCGCCCGCTTCGCCGCTTTGACCATCGCCTTGGTGACTGAGTAGGAATTGCACATGACCGCAGGCTACCATCTCTCGGGGAAATTTCCAGATTTCCGTGGTGAGGAACAGTTGATTCTTGATAGAAATTAAAATTGGCGTCCGACAGTGAAGTGCAAGAGAGGTCTTCTCATTCCCTCATCCATCAACGCTCACCGAGCTTATCCAGCTCTACTCCGGCTTGGATAAACGGACCGATGCCTTTGAGGTCGTTTTCTACGATGGGTTCGCTGATGTAGTATTCGTAGGAACCATCGCGCCTATCAGGTTGCCCGAGGCCAGCGACTTGGCAGCAATGAGTTAGATTCACATCGCCCTTTTCACCGGTGCGGATGAGATCGCGGAGGATGCCGGTGTATCCCAATCTAGCAGCTTTCAAATAGTCGCGTGGGAGAACTCCGTCGTTCACAGCCTTGGCAAGGGAATAGACGAACATGGCGGAGGCGGTGGCTTCGCGGTAGTTGCCCTGGCGTTCTCCCTGATCGAGAATCTGCCACCAGAGGCCGCTCTTGGGATCCTGCCATTTCACGATGCCGTCTGCGGTTTTTTTCAATAGCGCAACGAGTCCGGCGCGGGCGGGATGATCTTTTGGAAAGACCTCCAGCACCTCCACCTGAGCCATGATCCACCAGCCTTCCGCGCGGCCCCAGAAGTTCGCAGAGCGGCCGGTTTCCTTGTCCGCCCAGTGCTGTGCCTTGGCCTCATCCCAACCATGATAGTAGAGGCCGGTCTTGGGATCGTAGAGGTGCTCGTCGATGAGGCGAAACTGCTTTGCGATGTCATCCCAAGCGTCGTTTCCTCCACCAGTGGCGGCGGTGTATTTCGCGTAGAACGGTTGGCCCATGTAGAGGCCGTCCAACCACATTTGGCTAGTATAACGTTTCTTATGCCAGAATCCGCCGCCGGTGGTGCGTGGGTGGCTGTCGAGCTGGGATCGCAGGGTGGCAGCGGCTTTCTGATAGCGGGCCTCGCCCGTGAGCTGATGGAGCGCGAGCAAGGTGCGGCCGGGGGCAAGGTTGTCGATATTGTAATCCTCCAGCTTGTAGCCCTGAATGGTGCCGTCGGGACGAATCCAGGTGCCGGTGGATTTTCCTACGAAGGCGGCATACTTTCCATCGCCGGTGTGGTCGCTGAGTTCCAACAGGCCTAGCAAGGTGACGTGGAGCGCGTAGTCCCACTTCGCACCTTCCTTGTAGTTTGCACTTTCGCCAAAACGGGAGATTTGCGAATCCGCCATGCGCTTGGACCATTCGATTGGAGACTGGCACCACGCGTTAGCGCACAGCAGGGAGGTGGAAAGCAATAGTAGGCGGGTTTTCATTGAGATTTAGGATGGAGAGTAAGTAGTGGGTGGAAAATGGCTGAAATCCTGGAGGGAGGGAAGGCACGAATCGGAATTGCGGGATGCTGTGTGTCCGAGTAGATCTCATCCATGTTTTTTCAGCGACCGCTCGTCATTTCCTGCACTTTTCTATTTTTATGGAGTGGACTCACGATCTCGCAGGCGGAAACCACCTCACGCCCCGAGGAGGTCGCCATTCTCGACAGGGTCAAGCCTCCGCAATTTCCGGAAAAGGAATTCACCCTCACCGACTTTGGAGCAGTGAAAGATGCGGACTCCACTGATGCCATCGCCAAAGCCATCACTGCCTGCCACGCGGCGGGCGGTGGGAGGGTGGTGGTGCCTGCCGGTGTCTGGCTAACAGGGCCCGTGCGCTTGCTAGGAAATGTAAACCTCCATCTGGCAGATGGCGCCACGCTGCGTTTTGATCCAAATTCGAAAAAATATCTTCCGGTCGTGCTCACACGATTCGAGGGCATCGAGTGCATGAACTACTCTCCGCTGATCTATGCCTTCGATCAGGAAAATGTGGCGATCACCGGCAAGGGCACGCTCGACGGTTCTGCCACTCCGGAAACGTGGTGGTCATGGAACAGCAAAGGCTCGAGCGGCACAAGCAAGCAAACCGCAGCCCGCAAGCGGCTCGATCAGCAAGGCACCGACGGAGTGCCTGTGGCGGAAAGGATCCATGGCGAGGGAAGTTTCCTGCGGCCGAATTTCATCCAGCCCTACCGTTGTAGAAACGTGCTCATCGAAGGCGTGTCCATCATCCGCTCGCCGATGTGGGAGGTCCATCCGGTGCTTTGTACGAACGTCACCGTGCGTGACGTGACAATCAGCAGCCACGGAAGCAACAACGATGGTTGTGATCCGGAGAGCTGCAAGGATGTATTGATAGAAGATTGTTTATTCGACACCGGGGACGACTGCATCGCGATCAAAAGCGGCCGCAACAACGACGGCCGCAGAGTGGGCGTGCCCTCGGAAAACATCGTCATCCGCCGCTGCACGATGCGGGACGGCCATGGCGGGGTGACCATGGGTAGCGAGATTTCCGGTGGCGTGCGGAATGTTTTCGTCTCCGATTGCAAGATGGATAGCCCGAATCTAGATCGCTCGATCCGTTTTAAATCCAACGCAGTGCGCGGCGGCGTGATAGAAAATATCTTCGTCCGCGATGTAACAATCGGCCAGGTGAAAAAGGCGGTGCTATCCATCGAGTTCGACTATGAAGAAGGCGCGAATGGACCGGAGAAACCAGTGCTGCGCAATGTGTTGATAGAGAATGTCACCTGCGAATCGAGCGAGTGCGTCACGGTGGCCAGTGCGTTTCCCGGAGCTATCATCGAAGGGATCCGTTTTGAAAATTGCGACTTTCGCGGGATCAAGTCTGAGGATGCCCTGAAATTCGCGGAGGCTCCGGTCTATCACAATGTATCATTGGAACGCCGCAAGTAGCCCGCATGCTCCGGTCCGGATGATGTCCGCTGCTTAATGCGAGAACTTGGCCTTGAAAATGCAGGTTGGAGCCGCCCAGTGATTCCTTGACGCCCCCACCCTCGGGAACCACGGTTCACCAGTTCCACTCGCATCATCATCATGAGCCAAATCACCCTCAGCCCGGACGATCTCGCTCCGATCGTAGCCGCCCTTGCCGCAGAAAATCGCGCCTTTATGGACACTTATCCGGGCGAGTCAGACCGGCGGCAGGCGGTGCACACGGTTTACGGCGGCGGCCATCTTTTCAAAGCGGACTCGACTGGAAAACTGGGCGCCGTGGCGCTGCGCTCACTCAAGGAATACGCGCCGGACGCAGCCTCGCTGGCGAAAGTGTTGGGCGCGGATTGGCAACCGGCATTTTCGGAAAAACTTTACGCAAGGATCGTGGAAAAGCTCACCCGCGAACCGGTCGAGGATTTCCGTCTGGACTACGAGGACGGCTATGGAAACCGCGTGGATAGCGAGGAGGACGGCCATGCGGCGCAGGGAGCGCGAGAAGTGGCCGCCGGATTGGCTGCGGGAACGCTGCCGCCATTCATCGGCATCCGCATCAAGCCATTCAACGAGGATCTGCGGGACCGAGCGATCCGCACTCTCGATATTTTCATCACCACGCTCGTGAAGGAAACTGGCGGAAAACTGCCGCAGAATTTTGTCGTCACTCTGCCCAAGGTCCAGCTCGCCGCACAGGTGGAGGCGGCGGCGGCGCTGTTCACTCTGTTGGAGAAAAAACTCGGCTTGCCCCATGGCAGCCTGCCGATTGAGCCGATGATCGAGACCCCGCAGTCGATCATTGATCGCCATGGAAACTGCCCCCTGCTTGCCATCGTCCAGGCGGCGGAAGGCCGCTGCCGCAGCGTGCACTTCGGCGTTTACGATTACACCGCCTCCAGCGGCATCACCGCGGCCTATCAGAAGATGGGCCATCCGACGTGCGACTTCGCCCGCTCCCACATGATCGTTTCCCTCGCAGGAACCGGCGTCCACATTTCCGACGGCGCTACGAACATCCTTCCCGTAGGCCCGAACCGCGGCGCTGATCTGACAGATGCACAGATCGCCCAGAACTTCGCGGCGGTGCATGGCGCATGGAAACTCGGCTATGACGACAATCTCCACTCGCTAGTGAACGGAATCTATCAAGGGTGGGATCTGCACCCGGCGCAGCTCGTCGCGAGGTATGCGGCGGTTTACAGCTTCTTCCTCGAAGGTCTGGAAGCCGCATCCGGGCGTCTGCGGGCATTTGTGGAAAAGGCTGCACTTGCCTCGCTCTTCGGCGATGTGTTCGACGACGCTGCCACTGGCCAAGGGCTGCTGAATTTTTTCCTGCGTGGCATCGCGTGCGGAGCCATCACCGAGGCCGAGGCGCTCGAAACGGGGCTCACGCTGGAGGAAATCCGCTCGCGGTCGTTTTACAAGATTCTCACTGGCCGCAGAGATACCGCATCGAAGTGATACAGGAATTCTTGCCTGTATCACGCCAGGCGAGCCTTCACGCGAGCGGTCATTCAATGACCCTTTTCGGATTTCAGGAAAGCTCTCACTATCGATTGATAGACAGCGCTGCGCGGGATCTTGATTTTATCCAGGAGGTCATTCCAAGTGGCGTCTGTCAGCGAATCGAAAGTCTTCTCCGCCAGCAGCGCGGGTAACACCGTGGCAGCGCGCAGGCGGCGGGAACTCAACGTAGCAGAATAAGTTTTCCCCTCGCCGATCCACTGCCTTGCGCGGGTGAGCCATTGCTGGTGGCAAGCAAGCAACTCATCGCGGTCCATGGGATCTGCGACGGGTAGATAACAGCGGCCCACCTCCAAATCGGCGGGCAGGTCGCGCAGAATATTGACCAGTTGCAGGCCTTTTCCGTAGTCGCGTCCGAGTGGCAGTAGCTCGCGTTCGGGAGCATTTGAAAACCGATCACCTTGCGTGAGGAAGCCGAGTTTGGTCCAGAATTCCCCCACACATCCGGCCACGCGCCAAGCGTAGTCTTCTAATGCTGCCGCGTCCAGGAGCGCGACGGGATGTTCGCGGTCGGCTTGTGCAAAACGTTCCAGATCAAGGATTTGCCCGCTGGTGATGGTCGCGAATACATCCCGGATCAAAATCGCCTCGGACTCGGGAATTTTTTCTAGCCACTCGAAAACGCCAGCCGTGCTTTCCAACAACAGCCGCTCCCGTGAATCTGGAATCGCATTCAGAAAAGAAATCGGCCAGCGAGGTGCATCCGAGCGATTGAGGATCGCTCGGCGAAGTTGCTCAAGGTAAGACAGTCGCGCCTCAATGGGAACTGAAGCGGTGTCCGCCAAAGTGTCGCTGGTGCGGGCCAAAAGATAACCGAGACTCGCGCCCCGGCGCATCGGTAACGGTAAGAGGCGCAAGGTGATGTAAAAAGAGCGCGACACTCCCTTCAGCACGTTTTTCTCAAGATCCCCTCTCACCAGTGGCTAGCATGCACCCGCAGAGACCAGCGGCAAGTTCTGGGAGAAAAAATTGCCCGGACTCACGCTGCGAACCATCGAATCCGGTTGCGATTAGGCGCTGGAGTGCCATTCTAGGAGGCAGATGAACGATGATCGCGAACTCCCCAAGGACCGGACCAGCATCAAACTGGAGCGATTGGAGCTCGCCCTTCGTGCATCGAATGAAGGGATCTGGGACTGGTGGACGGATCAAAAGGAAATTTTCTACTCCCGCCGAATCCTGGAGTTCCTCGAATGCGGCAAGGACCACGCGCCCAATCTTTTCATTCCACCACATGCAAGCATCTATCAGGATGAGCGGGTGACCTTCGAGCGGGCGGTGAGGCAGGCTCTCGAAGACAGCGGGCCGGAAACCCTCGCCGTGGATGCCCGCGTCCTAA
Source organism: Verrucomicrobiales bacterium (assembly GCA_038237425.1). Taxonomy (GTDB): domain Bacteria; phylum Verrucomicrobiota; class Verrucomicrobiia; order Verrucomicrobiales; family Akkermansiaceae; genus Luteolibacter. Next base: position 2,177 of record JBBRYQ010000048.1, on the reverse strand, counting down.
CCGGCGGTGGCTACCTGCGGTGGCTGCGCATCCGTGGCACGGTGGTTAGAGACAGGGCCGGCAAGGCGGTGCGTATCGCTGGATCGATGATCGACATCAGCCGCCGCAAGCTGGCAGAGGCACAGGTAGAGGAAGAACGGTTTTTACTTCGCCAGTTGATCGACCACGTCCCGCTACAGATCTATTTCAAAGACGTGGCATCGTGCTTCACCCTGACGAACCAGCGCATGGCCGAGTGGATGGGATTCACGAAAGAGGAAGACCTGCTAGGTAAGCACGACCGCGATTTTTTCGATCCTGACCACTGCAAGCCCGCCGAGGCGGACGAGCGACGTATCATGGAGACTGGCCAACCGATGACCGGCCAGCTCGAACGGGAGACCTGGCACGAGGGCGACGAGTCGTGGGTGCTAACATCGAAGTTTCCATGGCGAGACCGGCACGGAATGATCAAGGGGACTTTCGGTGTCTCAAGTGACGTCACCAAACTGGTGACAGCCCAGCGCGAGGCCACGGAACTCGCTCAACTGCTCCAACAGAAAAACGAGGCCTACGAGGAGGAGCTTCAACTCGCCCGAGAAATCCAACAGGCGCTGGCCGGCGGTGAGTTCCCGAAGACCGAGTCGAACGACCTCAGCCGGATCGCGTTTGGTGCGCGGTATATTCCGATCTCAGGTCTGGCAGGTGACTTCTTCGAGGTGATGCAGGTGCGCGACGACTGTGTGGGAGTGCTGATCTGTGATGTAATGGGGCACGGCGTGCGCTCGGCGCTCATCGTGGCGATGCTGCGCGGACTGCTAGAGAAACAGCGAGCACAAGTGAACGATCCTGGACTTTTCCTCCAAGGCCTGAACGACGGCCTCGCCGCCATTCTCGAACGCGCGGGAACGACCATGTTTGCCACCGCATTCTTCGGGCTGGTCGATCTATCTGCAGGTAACTTCAAGTATGCCTGCGCAGGCCATCCCGGCCCTATCATCGCCGGAAAAAACGGCGTGCGCCAGATCGCCACCCAGCGTTCGGAAAAGGGTCCGGGACTCGGGCTCTTCCGCGGCGCTTCCTATCCGACGTGTGAGATCGGCTTCGAGGAAATCGACCGCATGATTCTTTTCACGGACGGCGTGCTGGAGGCGGAGAATCAGGACGGCGAACCGTTTTTCGAGAACCGCCTAATCGAAATCATCGGCTCGAGCGCTGGCATACAGTTGGAGGGGATGCTGGACGGCATCCTGTCCAGCGTCCTCAATTTCTCGGAGTCGCAGCACTTCGATGACGATGTTTGTTTGTTAGGTTTTGAGGTATTGCGTTCGTGACCAATAGTTCGGTACGGCCGCAGATAAACTGCTACATTCATACCCACCGCGATCCGCCACTTGAACAGAGTCAGCCATTCGGATGCCATAAATAACGCTATTTAAAACATACCTCCCGCTCAATTTAGGCGACCCTGTCGACTCACGTTCGACTGTCGACTGACCCTGTCGACTTCTTCATCGCTGCAGGAATTCCACAAATCTTGATGCACGTCAACATGCTTCGGAGGTCCGGCGCGTGGCGCAGTTAGTGCCAAAGAATTGGGCTGAGCCTATTTTATTGGGCCGCCTCGGACGCTAATCCCTAAAGCCACCCCGCCTAACCGAGCAGCTCGCGGATGAGATCCGGTGTCTCGTGGGAAAAAAGCCACAGGGTCTGCGCGGCGTGTTCCCAGGTGGCGAGCGTGAGATCACCGTAGGATTTCACGCTTGAAGTGGCTCCGGGTGCAGGCGGATCTGCTACCTAGCCATTCAGTTGAATGGAGTCAGTCCTCGGATTTCAGTAATGACAGCCCTTGATCCCTTCTCCATCGTTCCGCCCCATGGCGAGGCAACCGAGGTTCCCGTATGCCTGAGCGGTCTATCATGTGAGGGCCCGCGGCGACGGCGGCAAGATGGTCTTCAACTGCAGGGAGGATCATGAGTCGTTCCTGCATAGGCTGGAGCGGGTTTGTGCGAGCCATGGCTGGCACGTCCACGCCTGGGTGCTGATGGGCAACCACTTTCATCTGTTACTGGAGACACCCGAGGCGAATCTGTCGTCGGGCAAGCGGGTGTTGTTGGGGGGATTCGGCCGTGGGACTGCAGCGATCGGGTGTAAGCTTGTGCTGTTTCAACCGATACGGGGTTGATTGACGATTGATG
>JBBRYQ010000047.1:0-43265 GCA_038237425.1 Verrucomicrobiales bacterium | reverse complement strand
GGAATCAGATGCGGCGGATGAGGGTGATGCCGTTGCCGAGGTCTTTGGATGCGCCGGGTTTCACGACTTCGTCGAGAGGCTGGCCATCGAAGGTGATGCGGCTGGCGTAGTCGGTAAACTTGCGGGGCGGTTTGCCATCTTTGGCGGGAGTGTCTTCAAAGGACTCGATTTTGAGACGATCGAAAAGGCTGTGGCTGGAGGCTTTGCCGAGTTGGTTTTCGTGTTTGAAGATGAGCAATCCTCGCGGTGCCATGCTGCCGGCGGGACGGGCGGCGGATTGGTCGAACTGGAAGGCGTTTTCGAGGGCGGTGAAGAAGAGTTCGAGGTCGTCGTCGGAGAAACCTGTTTGCTCGGCGAGGAAGGGATTTACGAAGCCGTGGGTTTGGTAAAGGGCGTAAGGAACGGTGAACTTGCGGCCCATGGTGCGGTTGTCGCCTTGCTGGGCTTCGGCTTCTTTTTCGGTAGCGACGGCCATGCGGGTGATGGCGTGCTCGCTTATGACGATGGGATCAATGGAGCGGGAGAAGCCAAGTTGGATGGGACCGCGGACTTGGCCGCAATTGACTGCAATACTCATGACGGCTCCGAAGGTTCGAACGTCATAGAAATTCTGGCACATCCACTTGCGAGCAGCCTCCACTTCGTCGCCGCTGCCTTTGCGTTTGCCTGCTTTGGTTTCGCTCTGCTCTTTGCCATCTTCCTTGATGGCTTGATAGGCTTTTTCGTGGGCGCGGATGAGGACAGCCTTTTCCTTCACGTAGATGTCGAAGTTTGGTGCATCTTTTTTAACGATCTCGACGAAGTTGCGGACTTTGCGTTTGATGCAGACATCGGTGATGAGGCCTTGGCCTGACTCGGTATCGACACGGGGGAGGTTGCCTGCATCGGGATCGCCATTGGGATTGGCGTCTTGGGCATCGAAGAGATAGATGAAGTCGTAGCGGTTGTTCATGATGTGGAATTTGTTGGTTTTATGTAATTGGTTTTAGAAAAATCAGGCGTTGACGGTTTCCTCTGTGGGCTTGGTTTCCTTTTTGGTGAAGAAGTCCTTACGCTGGTGATAGTAGCCGAGAGCGAACTGAGATTGATTCTGTAGGTTGAGGTGGGCCGGGAAGTCGTCGAGGGTGGAAAGTATTTCCTGAGTCTGCTTTTCTCGGTATCCTTTCAGCTTCTCGTCGAGCTTCGCGAGGTGGTGCTGATAGGTGCGGATTAGGCGACCAAAGACAGCGCGAGGGGTGGCGGAGGCGCTGGCATAAAAACGTTCGCGGATGGTGGTGTTGATGCCAGGGAGGGCGTCTTGCTGGGCTTTCTCAAGCACAGCGAAGAGCCTGCCTAGGCGATAGCCAGGATTGATATTGGTTTCGTCTAGCATGATGGTGATGTCTTGTTGGTGATTGCGGATGAGCCATGCTTTGAGGATGGCGGCTTTGAGATAGGTGACGTCGCGTTCGGCGCGGATGCGATTGTGAACGGCGGTGATGAGGGAGACTGGGTAATCGGAGCCGAGGAGGATGGAGCGCATGAGGGCACCGCCGAGAAGCGGTGGGATGCCATCGGCTTCGCGGGAGGTTTGGCGGAGGATTTGGTAGGAAGTGGGAGAGACTGGCTCGGGGTTTTTTGAATTGGTTTCGTCCCATTGGCGGACCAGAGAGAGTTGTTCGAGGTGGAGTTTGAGGTTGCCAATGAGTTCGCCAAGGTGGCCAGTGTGCCAGAAGCGGACGGAAAGGCGGGAAGCATTCGGTGAAAGGCCGAGGATGTAGAACGGCGTGTCGGGAGAGCCGAGTTCATCGCGACCGAGAGTACCTTGGGAGATCTTCTTGAGAATTTCGGAGACTCGGCCCTTGATTTCTTTGTCTTCGGCTTCAGGGACACCTGACATCATCCAGGGGAAGATAGATTCGGCAGGTGTGGGCTTATCAGTCCAAAAAACAGTTGTGGCATCTCCGATGCGGAAACGACGTTCCTTGCGGGCGAGGAGCCAGTTGAGGGAGTTGCAGTAGGCGAAGGCAGCAGCTTCGCTAACAGGTGAATTGTCGCCTTGTTCTTTGCTGAATGACTCGACTGATTTGAGGTTAAACGACACGAGCTTTGCTCCTGAACTTTGCGCTCCGGCGACGCCTTTGATGGCGGGGTCGTGGGTGGCGGCTGTCGGAGCTTGTTTTCCGGTCACAAGACAGAAGCTGTTCTTTCCTTCTTGTGGAGCGGAGTTTTGCTCGTTCCACCAACGGGAGATTGTTGGTGATTGGTGGACGTATTTGAGGTTGCCCGAGATTTGGAAAACGCCGAAACCGGAGGTGATTTCAGCGAGAACCGGGTGGTCGCTAGCGGATTCAGGGGGCCATGTTTCGAGGAATCGGCAGATGCTGGAGAAATCAGGATCTGCCAAAAGCGGTTCGGCTTCGAGGTGACGTTTTTTGAAGGCTTCGAAGGATGCGAGGGTGCGTAATTTTTCCTTCTCGCGTTCGGCTTCTGATTTTTTTGAATCTTCGGGTTTGAATCCGAGCATGTAGCCGGTGTTGTCCCAGAGGAAGCAGGGGTTGAGACCTTGGCCGGGTGGCTTGGCTTGGCCGGGAACGAGGAGGGGGAGTGGCCGGGTGGTTTTCTTTTCCTTTCCGCTTTTGCCGATTTCAATGGTTTCGGTGCGGCAGGGGTGGATTTCGACGAGCGTGCCGTCACTTTTAATTACGACACAGAAGCTGATGTTTTGGAGGCTGTAGCCGGGGGTGGGCAGGCCGTTCTGTGGATCTTCCGCGAGTCGTTGGTAGAGGTGATAAAGGGATTGGAGGATCATGGCAGCTCAGGCGTTGGCGGTGTGGAAGGGCGGGACTACGACGATGCCGTTTTCGAGCTTGGCATTGAAGAATCGGGGTTCGGTGCGGACGCGTTTTCCTTGGCCGGTGAGGAAGGAGTCTTTGGCTTTTTTGTCGGCAGGGAGGTAGGCGATGTCGTGGAGCATCCAGCCGAGTTCCTTGTTGAGCTGCTCGGGCGGGAGTTCGCTTGTAGGGAGTGGATCGCTTTCTTCGATAAGAGTGAAGCGGGCGGGAAACTCGCGGTTGCCGAGGCAGGGTTGGTGGAAACATTGGCCGGTGCGGGCGCGGCGGTTGAACATGTCGAGATGTTTGCCGGCGCAGTCGTTGGCGGGGAGTTGGGGGCCGCCTTTATCGAAGCGGGGGTCGAGGATTTCGAAGTGGGCTTCAATGATGTAAGAGACGTCGCGCAGGAGGGTGGCGGCGCGTTGCTGGCGGGCCTCTTCGATGAGGATTCCGGCGGTGGCGACGGTTTCGCCCTTCATGGCGGCAGCGGTGGGGGCACTGGCTTTGGCTCCGACCTCGTTGCGGCGGATATTGGTGAAGCGAATGGGCTTGAGGACGTGGATGCGGTCGATCACCCAACGGATCTGTGGCTTCCAATAGATGGCCTCGAGGATGCCACGGGCGGCGGAGGGAGTGATGATGTCGTAGGAGACGCGCTCGACCTTCATCTCGGGCCGGGTGAAGCAGGCGAAATCGCCGGTGATGTGGAGTTTGATGCCGTAGGACATGAGTTTAGAGGAGTGGAAGGTCGTAAAGATGGTTTTTGGGATCCGAGGTGATGAAGGTCATTCCGTGTGCGAGGGCCTGGCAGATGAGCATGCGGTCGAAGGGGTCCTTGTGATGGAGCGGGAGGTCCGCAAGTAGGAGTGTTGCTTCTTCCGCCAGCGGAAGGGAGCTGATGCCGTGCTTCAAGCGGGCGTCCCGGATGTATTTGGCTGGGTGTGATGGGAGGCTGAGCTTGCCGATCGAATGCTTAATCGCGATTTCTGACGATGAGACCGCGCTCAGGAAAACCATGTTACCGGGATCTTGAATGGCCTGCCTCCGGTGAGCCGGAAGCTTAGGATCATCGGAAATGAACCAGAGGAAGTCGCAGGTATCAGTGAGAATGATCATCGGTAATGGAAGCGATGGTCAATGTTCCCGCCAGGCGCAAAACCTAAAGCCCAACTAAATGAAAAATTGCATCGTCTGATAGTTGGAAGAGGGCCTGTGATGCCGCCTCCCACACGAGGGGCGCGGGTTGAAACATTTAGGTGGGCTTTAACCAGAACGACGCCTGCGGCATCCGGACTGCCGGAACCGCAGGCATTTCGCTTAAAGTTCCGAATCTTCCCCGAGGGAGTCCCAGATTTCGAGCGGCTCGTTGAAGTCCTCCGGGACGGTAAATTCCCCTTTGCAAAGACCGACGGGCCGGGGTTGTTTCGGGAGACCGCCGGGTAGGAGAATCGCGAACGGTAGATGCTCTTGCTCGATGAGCACGGCTTCACCGGAGCGGAGGCTTTGAAGAATCCGAGGTGATATTCCGCTGTCTTGGGCTTCGATTGTGAGCATAACGATATCCGGTGAACTGCGGGCAGAATAGTCGAACTTTGGCATGATTGGAAGGGGATTTTCATGGAGGCAATGATGGGAGAGAAAGAGCCGAGGCATTTCAAGTCAGAGGCAAAAGGCGTTGGGATCGGATGGTGCGTCAGGGCGTTTGAGGCCGGTTTCGGGGTGGTAGTTATTTTGGTGGTGGTCGAGGATGGCGAAGGCCTCGTCGCAGTGAAAGCTGAGGTGAGGTTTGAGGTGCTGCCATTCACCGTCGTAAACCTGCACGGTGAATTGCTGGGCGCTGCGGTAGTGGGTGCGATTGGGAACGCGGTTTTGCTTTTTAAGGTCACGGATTTCCTGGGCGAGTTTTGTGCCTTTCAGCCCCCAAGGGATAAGGACGGGGTGAGTGTTGCTATCGATAAGGCGGAATTTTTCGGCAGCGGTTTTGAAGCGGTAGGTGCGAAGGCTGTTGGAATTCGGTGGGAAGCAAGCCTCGCCGGAGACGATATGGGGTTTGTCCCATTGGTCGGTTGTTGGACCGGCTTGCCAGATGGCGTGCTCGAAGTAGCGGCGGATGAGATCGGGGTGGAGGAGGTCGCGGTTTACGAGGTTTGGGAAAATCTGGGTGCGGGTGATGGCAGCGTTGGCAGCGAGATCCGCTAGACCTCTGGGGATAGGGTGATCGGTGGGAGAGAAGAGGAAGGCACGGCCTTTGATACGGGCTCCGTCAGAGTTTTTGAGCTCGCCGTTGCGGTTGCAGCGCCCTGCGGCTTGGGCGAAGGAGTCGAGCCCGCATTCGGCGCGATAAACGACGGGGAAGCTGATATCGACGCCGGCTTCGACGAGCTGGGTGGAGACGAGGACGACGGGTTTGCCGGATTTCCGGAGAGTTTTGGCTTCATCCAGCACGGCGACGACGTGGGCCGGACACATGCGGGCGGATAGATGGAGCGCAGTGGTGTGTTTGCTGAGTTTCTCGTGGAGGGTTTGGGCGGCTTTGGTCGTGTTGAGAATGAGGAGACACCCTCCGGCGTCATTTTTGAGGATGTGAGTGATGAGTTGCTCGTCGTCCAGCGGGCCGAGATTCTCGCATTCGACGCGTTCGAGGATTTGGAAGAGTCCGACTTCGTTCTGGATGATGGGCGTGATTTCCTCGGGAGGGATGCCAATGGTGAAATCATCGCGACGGTCGAGCGCGGGTTGGGTGGCGGTGCAGAGGACGGCGGTGGCGTGCAGGTCGTGGACGAGGCAGCGGAGGGCTCGGAGTATGGGATGGAGCAGTGAGGCGGGAAGGGCCTGGACTTCGTCGAAGATGACGACGCTACGGGCGATTCGGTGAAGTTTGCGGCAGGAGCTGGTGCGGTTGGCGAAGAGGGATTCGAAGAACTGGACGTTAGTGGTGACGATGAGAGGTGCGTCCCAGTTTTCGGCAGCGAGGCGGTTGTGTTCGGTTTCGTTTTTAGGATCGAATTTGGAGTGGTGTTCCAAGACGATGTCGCGACCTAACTCCTTTGAGAGATCTGCGTAAACGGTGCGGAAAACGTCGGCATTCTGTTTGATGATGCTCGTGAATGGGATGACGAGGATGATGCGGCGGTGACCGTTCTTCAGGGCGTGACGGAGGGCGAAGAGGAGGGATGAAAGCGTCTTGCCGCCGCCGGTAGGAACGGTGAGGGAGAAGAAGCCACTGGCATTATCAGCGGCGCGGATGCAGTCTTGCCTAACGGTTTCACGAGCTTGATTAACAAGATCATCTCCGGGTGGACTGAACCTTTCAGCCATGTCGGCTTCGAGGGTGTGGAGCATTCGTGAGAGGATATCGTCGGGCCAGGGTTGGCGGAGTTCCTTCCGCTCCGAAGACATGAATGACTCGGTGGCGAGAAAGTCGGCATCGACGAGGCAGGAGAAGAAAAACCGGAGCATGAAGGCCATGCCGTCGTTTCCGGCATCGGGGCGGGCAAGTGGTGGTGGTGGAATTTCTTCCGATAGCGAAACTCCTGCCGCCTCGGCATGAGAACGCCATTCGTTGATTTGCTTTGGCAGGCGTTCGTGGAAGAGTTGGGCTGCGTCTGCTAGACCTGCGTGGTGGCCTGCTATCAAATAGCTGAGGAGATCGCCAAACGGCGGACGGCCAGCGGTGAAGACTGCTCCGGCGGTGGAGTGATCTTCTTTCTTGCCTGGATTGGGTTGGTCTTCGGGGGCGTGGATGTCGGATTTGGAGGCAAGGTAAATTTGCCATTCGGGGGCGAATTTTCCCAGATCATGCCAGAGGCCGGTTAGATAGCCCCAATCGGAGGCGGATTTGGCTTCACTGGAAGCGGGGGCAAACATTTCGGAGGCGAATTTGGCGGTCCAGTAGGCGACTTTATTGAGATGGCCGTGGGTGGGATCAAGGGATTCGCATTTTTTGCAATGCTCGCGTTGGCATTGCACTGCGCTTTCACCGAATGGGGTGAAGAGAGGTTCCCATTCTTCGGGAGCTTTTCCGAGAAGGGTGTGGGCGTAGGGCGGCTGGGCCATAGGGGGAGGTGCAGTTCAGAGTAGCGGTGTTGACTCAAGCTGTTCAGATGGGCACCCGTCAATCATGTAATCGGATGGCTGTTTGATTCTCTGGAGGATGGGTGAAAGGCCGCCTGCGGTTTTTTTCCCGCAGGCGGCAGTTTTATACCGGCTTTTAATCAGATGGCTCTCGCGGTGACGGGTGAGCTCCAGGGGCTTTGGCCGGAGGTGCCGGTGGCGGCGGATGGGGTGATTACGTCGTAGGAGACGCGTTCGACCTTCATTTCGGGGCGGGTGAAGCATGCAAATTCGCCGGAGATGTGGAGTTTGATGGAAGAGGGCATGGCGAATTAGGATTGGATTTTCGGGAAATATTTGACGTGAGGGAGACCTTTGAAATCGACGTCCTGGGTCCAGAGGGTGGCCTTGTGGGCGAGGGTGGTGGCGTAGATGAGTGAGTCTGCCATGGCGAGTTTATGGCGGGCGGAGATATCTGCGGCGGCTAGAGCAAGGTCGGTAGAAATCTCGGCCACGGGGTATTGTCTGATGAACGAGAGGAATTCGGATGCCGCTGCTTCCCCGGCCTCGCGGGTGATGTATTTTGAAATTTCATAGATGCTGATCGCCGACACGACGATGGACGTGTCGCTTGCCAGACATTTGGCGAATTTGGCCGCGTTTGGACCTTCTACAGCGATTTCGATCCAGGCGGAACTATCGAGACAAACTAACTTCATGGTAGTGGGCGATCGTGTTTTTCGCGCTCAAAGGCTAATTTGGTTTTCCCTTTGAGGAACCCAATGAACTGGTCCGAGGTGAGAATGGGGCGGATCTCGATGTGACCGTCTTTCTCGATGAATTGAAGCCGTTGCCCGGGTTTAAGATTCATGGATTTGCGGATCTCTTTTGGGACGACGACTTGGTATTTGGGTGATAAAAGTGATGTTGTCATACGTTTTTCATTTTAGGTTAAATTTGTGGTTTTCCCAGTAAATTCGTAAGCTCAGAGGCACAAGGCATTGGGGTCACAGGCTGTGCCGGGACGTTTCAGTCCGGTGTGGTAGGCCACTTTGTTGAGGTGGCCGTGGTCGGGTTCTAGGGCTTCGCATTTTTCGCAGTGCTCGCGTTGGCATTGCTCTGCGTTATCACCGAAGGAGGTGAAAAGGGGTTCCCATTCTGACGGAGGTTTGCCGTCTAGGGTGTGGGCGTAAAAGGGCTGAGTCATTTTTTTGGGGTGATTTACGGGAGACTCGGAAGAGGAAATTAGGATTTTTTGCAGGCGATTCGCTTGCTGGATTCGGGGAGTTCTTTGAAATTTCCGGGGGTGGAGATTTTGTTACCGCTTTCGATTTCTAGGGCTTGGCGAAATCGCCGGTGATGTGGAGTTTGATGCCGTAGGACATGAGTTTAGAGGAGTGGAAGGTCGTAAAGGTGGTTTTTGGGATCCGAGGTGATGAAGGTCATTCCGTGTGCGAGGGCCTGGCAGATGAGCATGCGGTCGAAGGGGGCCTTGTGATGGAGCGGGAGGTCCGCAAGTAGGAGTGTTGCTTCTTCCGCCAGCGGAAGGGAGCTGATGCAGTGCTTCAAGCGGGCCTCCCGGTTGTATCTGGCTGGGTGTGATGGGAGGCTGAGCTTGCCGATCGAATGCTTGATCGCGATTTCTGCTGATGAGACCGCGCTCAGGAAAACCATGTTACCGGGATCTTGAATGGCCTGCCTCCGGTAAGCCGGAAGCTTAGGATCATCGGAGATGAACCAGAGGAAGTCACAGGTATCGGTGAGAATGATCATCGGTAATGGAAGCGATGGTCAATGTTCCCGTCAGGCGCAAAACCTAAAGCCCAACTAAATGAAAAATTGCATCGTCTGATAGTTGGAAGAGGGCCTGTGATGCCGCCTCCCACACGAAGGGCGCGGATTGAAACATTTAGGTGGGCTCTAACCAGAACGACGCCTGCGGCATCCGGACTGCCGGAGCCGCAGGCATTTCGCTTAAAGTTCCGAATCTTCCCCGAGGGAGTCCCAGATTTCGAGCGGCTCATTGAAGTCGTCCGGGACGGTGAACTCGCCCTTGGCGAGACCGCAGGGACGTGGAGCGCCGTGGACCGCCGATGGAACGATAAAGGCGATGATGCCGGATGGATCACGGACAGCGACCGTTTCACCCAAGGCCAATGTGGCAAGAAGGGAGTCAGGGAGATGAATGCGGCTGTTTTCGATGGTCTGCATGGAAATCGCTTTCGTGTAGGTCTTGGATTTAACGTAGCGTGAAAAGAGTTCGGGGAAAAGGCGGTATTTAAGGTCGCTTGTTCTGACAGGGACAGATCTTCGAAAAAAGCGACTTTATTGAGATGGCCGTGGTTGGGATCGAGGGATTGGCACATTTTGCAATGTTTTCCTTGGCATTCTTCCTGACTTTTCCCGAAGGAGGTAAAAAGCGGTTCCCATTCTTCGGGAGCTTTTCCGAGAAGGGTGTGGGCGTAGGGCGGCTGGGCCATAGGGGGAGGGGCAGTTTAGGGTAGCGGTGTTGACTCAAGCTGTTCAGATGGGCACCCGTCAATCAAGTAATCGGATGGCTGTTTGATCCCCTGGAGGATGGGTGAAAGGCCGCCTGCGGTTTTTTTCCCGCAGGCGGCAGTTTTTTCCCGGCTTTTAATCAGATGGCTCTCGCGGTGACGGGTGAGCTCCAGGGGCTTTGGCCGGAGGTGCCGGTGGCGGCGATGCGGAACCAGAGGCGGGCGCCGGGTGCTAGGCTGGTGACGGTGGCGCTGCTCTTGGTGGAGGTGCCGCCGAATTTCCAATCGGCATCGGTGGCGCTAGGATCGGTGGCGTATTGGATGACGAAGGATTTGGCTCCGGGGATGCGGGGCCAGAGGAGGTCGATTTCTCCGGGGGCGTCTCCGGTGGAGGCGGAAACTGGGCCGGGGGCGGGGAGCGGGCCGCTGGCGTTGGCAGCGGCTTTCACCGCCATGCCCGCGGAGAGGATGCCTGCTTCGTTGCCTTTGGTGGCCCCTTCTACGTAGGTGCCTAGCTGGGTGAGGACGGTGTCCAGCGCATCCTCGGCAGCGTCCTGCTCCATGGTGGCGATCTGGGCTTTGGCGCGGGCTTCAGCGGCTTTGGTGGTGGCGGTGGTGAGGGCGTCTGCGGTGGCCTTGAGGCTGGCGAGGGTGGGGTCCGGGTTGGTGAAGAGGGCATTGCCGGTCATGGCGGTGCCGATGTTGGAGGCGAGCTGGGTTTTTTCCTCAATTGCGAGGGTGGCGAGGGATAGTTTAACGGTGCTCATATTGGTGTTGTTTGTTGGTTTGGTTATTTGGGGTTGTGGGGGAGAGGGGTGGGTGATGTTTGTATAAGTGGCTGGTATTCAATCGGAAATGTGAAGCGCTTGGGTGGTGGATGGATGTCGGATCGAGGCGATCAGACGTCATTGGGAGGTGATCCTAGATCGGATGGCGGGGGAAATGAGCGAGGCAGGGGGAGGTGCGATGTCGGATTGCGGTGATCTGAGATCGGATTCGGGTGATCTGAGATGGGATCGGGGCGGAGTTCTCAAAGCGGAGCAGATCTGGTGTGCGATGGCCGGGATCTGAGGTGGGACGGGGCGTGTATGATGGATGATGGAGTGAGGATAAGGGACTGGCAGGATGACCGATGGAGGAAACGACGGGATACGATCTCTGAGTTAGATCTGAGAGTAGTGGTTTTGTCCAATGACCAATTCGGCGCTCTATGGAAAGGTTGATGGTTCAGGTGCGGGTGCTTTCTTCAGGAGAGACTAGCGGCCAGTGTGGGACAAATGCGGGGGCATGGTTTTAAAAAAAGTAAATACTGTGCCGGGCGTCGGTTCCCCGGATTCCACAAGGGGGTGCGGGCTGCTGAATGTGTGTGTCCGGTGCCTGCGGGATTGCATCGGCCCGCCGTCTGCTTTAGTTTCCAGACAATGGTGGTGACAAAAACGTTGCGTGCGGCGGCTGGTTGGATCGAGCTGGGTCTGGCGGATGAGGCTCTTTACGAGCTATACTCGCTGCCTTTCGAGGAACAGACGGGGCGGGATTTCCTGGAAGTAAAGCTGGCGGCACAGATGGAATGCCAGTCATGGAACGGCGCTTCGGAAACGGCCAGGCTGCTTTGTTTGAAAGCGGCGAACGAGCCGGAGTTTTTCCTGCGGGCTGCCTATTGCCTGCACGAAACGGGCGACACGCTGGCCGCTTGCAATCAGCTCCTGCGCGGACCGAAGACTTTGTTCGAAATGGCGCTCTTTCACTACAACCTCGCCTGTTATCTGTGGACTCTGGGCGAGGGTGACCGAGCGCGGAGCCATCTCAAACAGGCGATCACGATGGATGAATCCTATCAGGAAGCCGCGCGTGAGGATCGGGACTTGTTGGGGATCGGCGAGGTGTGACGTGATACAGGCATTGCTGGCTTTACTTCATGTCGGTGCTTGTGAAAGAACAGACAGGAATGTCTGTGCCACGTCGCGGAAGAACAGACAGGAATGTCTGTGTTACGTTGCGTCATTCGACGTTCTGGACTTGCTCGCGGATTTTTTCTAACTCTGTTTTCGCCTCGACGATGGTCTGTGCGATGGAGGCATCGTTCGCTTTTGAGCCGATGGTGTTGAACTCGCGGAATAGTTCCTGACAGAGGAAATCCAGAGCGCGGCCGGGTGGCTCAGCGGCATCGAGGTATTCGCGGAATTTTGCGAAGTGGGAATCGAGGCGGGTGAGTTCTTCACTGACGTCACAGCGGTCGGCAAACAGGGCGATCTCCTTGGCCACGCGTTCGTCCGCGAGATCAAGTTCCAGGCCCGCATCGCGCAGACGTTTCATGAGCATCTCGCGCTGGCGGATGGGTCTGCCGGGGGCCTCGGCGGCGATTTTTCCGGCGAAGGCAACCAAGGTTTCTAGGCGGGCGAAGAAGTCGGATTTTAAATGCGAGCCTTCTGTTTCACGCATGGTGGCGAGTTGGGCGAGGGCGTCGGCAAGAGCCGGCTCGATGGCGCACCAAGCGGCCTCGGCATCGATCTCGCTGCTGCCGCTGGAGATGATGCCCGGCTGGCGCAAATAGTCTGCAGCAGTGGGAAGGAGGTCGTGGCCGAGGGTTTTCCCAAGATCCACGAAGGCATTCGCGAAGGACTCGGCGAGTGCGGCGTCCACACGGATGACTGCCGCCGCACCGGATGAGCGCTCTAGATTGATCGAAACCTGGATGCGACCTCGCGAAATGACGGCGAGCACGGCCTTGCGGATGCGGGCATCGAGTTCTGAAAGTTCGCGCGGCGCCTGCACGACCACCTCGGCCTGTTTGCGGTTGACGGAGCTGATTTCAACGGCCGCCTGCCACCCGTCCGTCGCCGCCGAGCCGCGGCCGAATCCTGTCATTGAATGCATGTGGGAATGATGAACAACGAACGAGGGACGCTGGAAGAGGAATTTTCCTCAGTTCGATGTTCCGCGTTGGACGTTCGATGTTCGATGTTCAAAACTTCACGCATGGCGAAGGTTTTGGTGGGGCTCTCAGGCGGCGTGGACAGCGCGGTGGCGGCGGCGCTGCTGGTGGAGCAGGGCCATGAGGTGGCGGCGGGATACATGAAGAACTGGATCAACGACGAGGGAATCCCGGGTGACTGCCCGTGGGAGCAGGACATCGAAGATGCGCGTGCGGTTTCAAAAACGCTTGGCATTGAGTTCCGCGTGATTGATCTAATCGACTCCTACCGCGACCGGATCGTGGAATATCTGATCGAAGGCTACCGCGCTGGAATCACGCCGAATCCGGATGTGTGGTGCAATCGTGAGATGAAATTCGGCGTGTTTCTCGATTATGCGCTCTCGCAGGATTTCGAATTCGTCGCCACTGGCCACTATGCCCGGCGGCGGACACTTTCCGATGGCACTGCCGCCATTTTGCGCGGGGCCGATCCTAACAAAGATCAGAGTTATTTTCTTTCGTTGATGACCCAGTGGCAAGCCGCGCACGCGCTTTTTCCGACCGGAGAAATGCTCAAGCCGGAAGTGCGTGAGGTGGCGCGGCGTTTCCATCTTCCCGTTTCGGAAAAGAAAGACAGCCAGGGGATTTGTTTCCTCGGTCAGGTGAAAATGAGCGATTTTCTTCGTCACTACGTCGCCGATACGCCGGGAGAGATCATCGATCCATCAGGAAAAGTTCTGGGAGAGCACCGTGGACTGCACCTCTATACGCTCGGCCAGCGTAAAGGACACGGTGTGGCATCGCCGCGGGCGGGGATGGCGTATGTGGTCGTCGGCAAGGATGCTGCTAGTAACCGCTTGATCGTCGGCTGGGATACTCCGGACTCGGAAGGGCTTTACGCCACGGAATGCACTGTTGGGACTTTGTCTGCGATTAATGAACCGTTCGACAAGAAGCGCTTGATAGACGCACAGCCACGCTATCGGGCGAAGGCTGAGCCGGCGGTGATGGAACCGACCGAAGACGGCAGGGTGCGGCTGAAATTCCAACGGCCGCAGCGGGCGATCGCGCCGGGACAGATTTGCGCGTTTTACGACGGCGGCAGGATGTTAGGCGGGGGAGTGTTTGAAACGGTGGCCTGATCCCACTGGCGAAATGACGGGGTTGCGGCATCTCGCCGCAAAGCATCTCTTTCTAGCATGTTGCGGCGAGACGCCGCAACCCCGTTCGTGATACGCCTTCCGACAATTTGAATTTCACACGACGCTGGCGGTCCAACAGAAAAGAGCCACCTTGTCGGGCGGCTCTTTGGAAATTCAGATGCATTCTTAGCTGGAATCAGCCCCCCGTGCGGGGCGGACGCTTCTTTTTGTCCGGCGTCACATCCTTCATGCCTTGAGAGTCCTTGCGCTCGCGCTGGATCTGCTGTTGCCGTTCCGCAGCGCGCTGGACCCAGGATTTTTTACTGCTGACGGTGCGGGCCTTAAGCTCGGGCTCGGGGATCTTGTTCATCAGCCAAGTCTGACCGATGGAGAAGATGTTCTGCGTCGTCCAGTAGAGCGCGAGGGCTGAGGCGAAGTTATAACAGAAGAAGAAGAACATGAAGGGCATGAACTTGATCATGTTCTGCTGCATCTTGTCGCCGGTCTTGGGCGTCATCTGGATCTGGAGGAAACTGGTGATCGCCATGACGATGGGCAGGATATTGAGGGGAACACTGCCGATGTGCATGAGCGTGTCCGGTTGGGAAAGGTCGTGCACCCAGAGGAATGGCTGGCCACGGAGTTCGACGGCGTATTGCAGCATTCGATAGAAGCCGAAGAAGATCGGGATTTGGATGAACATCGGCAGACAGCCGCCGAGGGGGTTGATGCCGTAGGTCTTATAGAGGCCCATCATCTCGGTGTTGAGCTTGTTCGGATCGTCCGGGTATTTTTCCTTAATCTTTGCCATCTCCGGCTGGAGCTTGGCCATGCGCTTCATGGTATGGGTGGACTTGGCGTGAAGTGGCCAGATGACGGCGCGGACGGTGATGGTGAGGAAAATGATCGCAAGTCCCCACGCCCAGTTCTTGGCGACGCCGTCGATGATGTTGTGATAGGTGTTGAGGATGAGGTTGAGCGTGCGGGATACGATGCTAAACCAACCGTACTGCATGACATCGCCCCAACCCGGGCCCCAGAACTTGTCCATTTTGCGCAGCATGTTGTTATGCTTTGGTCCGATGAAGATGAGATAAGAAAGGGTTTTCGGTTCGTGGGGATTGAGAACAACGGGGGGAAGCTGGAGCCCGGCGCGAACGGAGGTGACCGTCTTTGTTCCGTTAGGTAGGGTGACGTCGCTGTGCTTGGCCCAGACATTGGCAGCCGCAGGATCTTTCGGGCGGAGGACGGTGGCGAAGAACTGGTTAGTGACACCGGCGTATTCGACTTTCTTATCGCCGCCGCTTGTCTGGGTGTCTTTTGCGGAACTCAGCATGCCGCCCTTGAAGCTACTGCCGTCCTTGAAGTTCATGCTTCCGTTCTCATGCCAGAAGAATCCGGTTTGCTGGCCGACTTCCGCCTGATAGGTGGGAGCCGCTTCACCGATAAAAAGGCTCCACTGGTCGAGGTTGACGGCGATGGCGGCGGAGTTTTCGAACTGGAGATCGAAGTTCAGCAGATAGGGAGCGCCTGCATTGCTGCCTTCCACGAGGCTGAAGGTTTTCTTTGCGATCAGTCCGGAGGGCAGTTTAGCGATGAATACCGCTTTCTTGCCGGGAAGGGAATCTTCCAATTTGTAGGTATAGGCGACGTTTTCGAGACTTTCGCCGGCACCGGCGATCGCGCCGATGGGGCCGGAGCCGAAGCGGTTTGCACGGACGCGGGTGGTGGTACTGCCGACTTCGAATTCGGTTTTAAAATCAGCGTATTTCACGCCACCGCCGATGTTGGTGAGGGTGAAGGCGACCTTTTCGTTTTCGAGAACGAGGAGCTGTTCTTCCGTGGGTGGCGGTGGTGGCTCTACGGTGAGCTCAGCCGTGGTGACTGCGGCGGGGTCCTTGCCGGGCTCGATGGTCTTCTCGAGTTGTTGTTGGGCAGCGAGGCGTGCGGTCTCCGCCTGCTGGTTCTTGTTCATGTAATAGAAATTCGTGGCGAGCAATGAGCCGCAAATCGTGAGGATGACCCAAGTTTTTTTATCGTACATGGAGGCGTGTTGGAAAGTGCTAGAGGTGAGGTGTTTCGCGATGGTCGCAGCAGGAATGTTTTTCTCCGGGCGCACTTCGGGATGACGGGACGGGGTCATAACCGCTGCCGCCCCATGGATGACAGCGGAAAATCCGGCAAATTCCGATCCATGAGCCACGGAGGGGGCCGTGAAGTTCAACGGCTTGCAAGAAATAGTGCGAACAGGTGGGGGAAAACCGGCAACCAGCAGCCGGACCGGCGGTGAACTTGATCATCGGATTAAGGACCCGTTGGTAAAAACGGATCAGTAGGCGGATCACAATGGTGAGGAATCTCGAAATCACGATTGGGCGTCGGGGCGGGGAAGGAGGCCAAGTCGTCTGGCCTGGCGCAGCCAATCCGCCTCGAGCTCGGCAAAGGTGGCCTGCGATGCCCCAGGGCGAGCGATGACCACTAGGTAGCGGCGAAATTCGGTGAAATTCGGTGCGTGCGCCTGCACCAACGAGCGGAACCTCCGACGCAGCAAACTGCGGTCGTGTGCCTTGCCACTGCGGCGGGTGGTGATGAAGCCGGTGCGGATCGTTTCCAATGCCGGATCAGCCAAAGTGCTTAAAATGACAAACCGGCCGGCTTTCGCCTGACCGGTATTTTTCACCCGCGCGAAGTCCGCACGGTGCGTCATGCTGCATTTCCTCGGAAGTCGCATGGTAGGGATGCGGGGTGCTCCCGTAGCGGCCCGTGGGCAACAACTCAGTTGTGCTGAGTGGTGTGGCGGCTGTATTGCAGCTCAACGCCCTTAGGAATAAGGCGCTTGCGGCCTTTCTGACGACGGCGGCGAAGGATGTCGCGTCCGGATTTAGTTGCCATACGGGCCCGGAAGCCGAATTGGTTTTTCCGTGTGCGCTTGGATGGCTGATAAGTACGTTTGCTCATGGCGGGGCCTCAATAAATGTTCTTTGTCCGAGTCCGGTAAGCGGCTCGGGGCGAGAACTCTAGGAGCCGGAAGCGGGTTGTCAATCCGGCAATGGCAGGAAATTGAGAAATTTCCTGAATTTTTCCGGATGATCGGCCAATCCGATTGAAAACGAGCGTGCTGTGGAATTTAGCAGGTGCGGAAATTTCCAATGCAATGATCATTACTGAAGATGCGTATGGCTTGGATGCGATTGGAATGGGGAATTTTTCTTTGCTTGCCGGGCATGGCGATGGCCGAAACGGGCGCATCTCCGTTTGACGCCGCCCGTGAGGTTTTGGAAATTCGCTGCCTCGAATGTCACACAAAGAAGCAAGCCAAGGGTGATCTCGTTTTTGAGACCAAGGAGTCCATGATCCGCGGGGGGGAAGGGGGCGCTGCCCTCAAACCCGGCGACACCAAAGGTTCACCTCTCCTTGAACGCGTTCGACTCGATTCCGATAACGACGACCGAATGCCGCCGAGGAAAAAAAGCGCACCTCTCCAGCCTGCTGAAATTGCTGCTTTGGAGAAATGGATCGCAGCCGGAGCGCCATGGCCGGACGGGGAGATTCTCGCACCGCGGGCGAAAACCGCCCTGCCGCGGTGGGATGCCGCGCCGGACCCGCAGATTGTGTCGATCGAGGCGTTTCCCAAACAAGTCAGCCTGGAGACATCCGCTGATTTTCATAGGATCATCGTCATTGCCCGTTTCAAGGACGCCTCCACCCACGACATCACCCAACAGTCGAAGCTTACCCTCGCGGACCCATCGCTCGCCACTCTCACCGGCACCTCGCTCCTTCCGAAAAAGGACGGCTCCACCACTCTCAAAATCGAATATCGCAGCCACGCCATCGAAGTTCCCATCACCGTGAAAGACGCGGAAAAGCCTCGCCCGATTTCATTTCAGCTCGATGTGATGCCGGTGATCACCGCTGCGGGTTGCAATACCGGCTCTTGCCATGGCTCCGCGCGGGGGCAGGATGGATTCCACCTCTCACTTTTCGGCTTCGATCCCAAGGGCGACCATTTCCGTCTCACCACTGAAATGGCCGGCCGCCGCGTCAATCTCGCGGTGCCCGAGGAATCGCTGCTCGTCACCAAGGCCCTAGGCAGCGTGCCCCACACCGGCGGAAAGTTGATGAAAAAGGACAGCCCGTTCTATAACACCTTGGTCGATTGGATCCGTGGCGGCGCCAAGTTCGATGAGGGCGAGATCGCCAAGCCCACCCGCATCGAAGTGCAGCCGAAGCAACTCGTCCTCACCGGTCCCGACGTGCGCATCCCGTTCACCGTTCGCGCGATCTACTCAGACGGCACTGATCGTGACGTCACGACGCTGTCCCGCTTTTCCACGTCGAACGACAACTCGGTCACGATCAAGCCCAGCGAAGGCATCGCCGCTTCCAAGAATCGTGGCGAGGCATTTTTGTTAGCACGCTTTCACACCTTCACCGAAGGCTCGCAGGCCATCGTCGTTCCGGCAGATCTCAAATACACACGTCCGGAAGTCTTGGCGTTCAATTACGTGGACAACCACGTCCTCGAAAAACTCAATAAACTGCGCATTATTCCGTCCGAACTTGCGGATGACGAATCCTTCCTGCGCCGTGTTTTCCTCGACATCGTCGGCCTACCACCCACGCCGGAGGAGCGCGCGAAGTTTCTAGCAGACACTCGCAAGGACAAGCGTGATACCCTTGTCGATGACCTGCTGGGCCGCAAGGAATTCACCGAGATGTGGGTGATGAAATGGGCGGAGCTGATGCAGATCCGCACCTTCAACGACGGCCCGAAACAAGTTTCCTACAAGGCCGCACTCAATTACTATCAGTGGCTCCGCGAGCGCATCGCCGGCAACATGCCGTTCAATAAGCTCGTCCAGGAACTGCTATCAGCAGAGGGCGGCACTTTCTCCAGCCCGGCCACGAATTTTTTCCAGATCGAGCAGGAAACTCTGAAGCTCACGGAAAACGTCGCGCAGGTTTTCATGGGCACGCGCATCCAGTGCGCCCAGTGCCACAATCATCCTTTCGACCGCTGGACGATGGATGACTACTACAGCTTCGCCGCGTTCTTCGCTCAAGTGAAACGCAAACCTGCCGAGGATCCTCGCGAGCGGATTGTTTACGACGAGGGCGGGGAAATTCAGAATCCGGTCACCAAAAAGAACATGGTCCCCAAGTTCCTCGGCGGTCCGACACCGGATCTAGCAACGCAATCCCGCCGTGTGGCCGTGGCGGACTGGCTGGCGTCACCGGAGAATCCTTGGTTCGCCAAAAACGTAGTGAACATCGTCTGGGCGCATTTCAATGGCGTCGGCATCGTCGATCCCGTGGATGACGTCCGCGTTTCCAATCCGCCGTCGAATCCCGAACTCCTCGACGCGCTCGCGGAGAAATTCGTTTCCTACAACTACGATTTTAAAAAACTCGTCCGCGATATCTGCACCTCGCGCACCTATCAGCTCTCCACCCGGACTAACGAAACGAATCTCACGGACAATCGGAATTTCTCCCATGCGATGATCCGCCGCGTGCGGGCTGAGGTCCTGCTCGACTGCATTTCTCAAGTCACCGCCACGCCTAACAAATTTAAGGGCCTGCCTCTTGGTGCGCGTGCCGTGCAGATCGCCGATGGAAACACTTCAAACTATTTTCTCACCACCTTCGGCCGCGCCAGCCGCGCTACCGTCTGCTCTTGCGAGGTGAAAATGGAGCCCAATCTCTCGCAAGCTCTCCATCTGTTAAATGGTGACACCACACAGCAGCGCGTCCGCCAGGGCAAGAAGGTGGAAACCCTCCTGAACGAAAAGAAGACCCCTGCGGAAATCATCGATAGCCTCTATCTGACCGTACTCTGCCGCGCTCCCTCTGACATGGAAAAGGAAAAGCTCCAAGCGGCCCTAGCCGATCAAAAGGAACCTGCCCAAATTAAGGAAACACTCGAAGATATCTTCTGGGCACTGCTGAACTCAAAGGAATTCATCTTCAATCATTGAAAAAGTAGTGGCGGACTTCAGTCCGTTATTCGCCACCGTAACGGACTGAAGTCCTAGACTACTTTCACCAACTCCCACCGCGTCTCCTCACGATCTAGCAGCGTGTCAATGACCGCCGGGAATTGTTTTCATCTGGTGAGGTTGATGCGAGGAAACTTCACTGAGTCATCTGCTAAATCGTCTGGTTACCAAAGAAAAAGAGTGCGAACGTTTGGCGCTCGCACTCTCTAATCATGAAAAACAGCTTTGGCTGATCCGGTGAATAGGCATCAATGCCTATATTCTCTTACCGTGGATTCACGTCAGTCACCGGGATGATGATGATCGGTGGGATGTGCGGTGGGAAAGGAGGAAGATCGAGAGGGTTGGGAAGAGGTTCTGAAGCGATCGAGGCGACTGAAGCTACCTTAGCACTCTTGGCGCTTTTTGAACTCTTCGAGCTGACAGCTTCGTCACCGCTGTTTGGATCGAGCGTGGCGAGCAGGGCCTGCACTGCGGTGATCGACTCGGGCATGGTGGCGATAGCGCACTGGGAGACGATGCGCATGCTGTCCGGAGAAACGGTGATGGCAGTCTGGACGATGGAAACGACGAGTTGCACGTCTGCTTCGCTGGCCTTGATCGCCATTTTGACGATTTCGCAGGCGCAGGTTGGGTTCGCTCCAACTTCGGATTCGACGACTTCGAGAACCTTAGCGGGATCGAGCTTGATGCGTTGCTCCACGGAGAGTGCCACCTTGAGGCAGTCAGCGCCCTTTTCCGACTCCCCGGTTTCGCGATAAACGGCGGAAATGAGGGCGAGGCCGGTTTGCAGGCTGTCGGCGGAGATTTCGTATGGGGCACCACCTGTGGAGCTCACCATGACCTTGCGGTAGGGCGAAGGATTCCGCAGTACATTGAGATCCACGACGGACTCCACATTGCGTGGGGCGGTGGATTCGGTGTTAAGAGTGCGGGCGTCTTGGGCGGCGAAAACTGTTTTTCCTTCAGGAATCTGGCCTTGGGCCGTCTTCAGCGCGGGAACTTCGTATTTGCCGGGCAGCATGCTGTCATCGGCGAAACGGGAGACGCTGCTATCGTTGAGTAGGTCAGCTTTGCTGCTGATCTCGGAAGAGCGGGGGGCGCTTACCAGGTTCTGGGCTGTCAGTGGGGCTAACGAGCTGAGAAACAGGAAAGCAACCATGTGGGGGGACACGGGTGTTTTCATAAGTTGGGGGGAACGCCGCAACTAAAGTGAAATATTTATTACTTGGCAACTCTTGATCATCATGGTCCGATTCGGGATCGGGTGGAAAAAGTGTAAGTCATTGATATTAAATGGTTGGACAGGTGATTATGCTTTGGTTGTGCTGGTATTTAAGAAAAGTTAAATATCGATGTTTTTTTATAAATCTGCGAATTGATCAAAAAAGATTCAAAATTAGTTGCTGGAAGGCTCTCGAATTCCGCCGACTCAGACACTTGCGGGCAGCTGCTGGCTATGCGACAAACAATGGACTTTGGAAATGATTCCGACCCCTAATCAAATTTTCGCCAGTTTTGAGCGAGGCGAGATCGAGCGCGATGAAGTTCACGCGTTGATGGCGCTTCATGCGCGGGAGTTGATCCAGGAAATGGAGGTGGATCACCAGAATCCGGCGGCAGCGCTGATCGAGACGCTGCTGGCGCGGCGGTCTGCCGGGCGACTTGCCCGAAATCACGGTGGGCGGCTCCTACGTGAAGTGTTGGTGGCCCTGGCGGATGCGCCGGATTTCCCACCTGCAAAGTATTTGTGGAACGCCGCGCATCCGGATGTGCCACTGCATTGCTTCTTAAGAATGCGCCGTGAGCCGGTTTTTCGAATCCTCGCCATCCGGCCAAAGAGTGGTGAAATTGCGGTGGACGTCGAATACGGCAGCTCTGGGAGAGGGAAGGGGACGCGGCAAACTTTGATATTGAAACGCGACGATCTGTTGCGGCTCCGGGCGGTCAAGGTGCCTTGATTGACAAAAAGTGCTCGATTTTTTTCAGAGTTGCCGGGCCGATCCCGTCAACCTTGAGAAGATCCTGAAAAGTCACGTATGGGCGGCTCTCGATGATCGCATCGGCAGTTTTTTCACCGATTCCAGGAATGCCCATCAATTCGTCGCGGGCGGCGGTGTTTGGATCGATCTTGTTCTCCGGGTCGGCTTTTTTCGCGCCTTTGGCGGCCTCGATTTCCGCCGTTTCCTCTCGTGCCTCTTTTCGGATTTCCGGCAGTTTTTCCCAATCGGTCTTAGCCCAAGCGCCCTTTCCTGCGCGGGCGGCGGTGAGCTCTAAATCGGCCAATTCCTCCCGCCACTCGCTGCCGCTGGTGCCGTCCGGGAGCTGTCGGACGACGCCAAACGCCCTTGCAAGTCCCTGGGAAACAAGCCACTCCGAGAGATCTCGGCCATCTGCGGTTTCGACGAATGCGTAAATCCGATTGAAGCGGCCATCGCCCCTGCCATCGGCAAAACTGGTAAAAACGGTGAAGGGCTTTCCCAAGAGCTTGCTCGTCTCCACTTTTGCCGCTTCACCCATCGATTTCGCCGTTAATATCTCACTGATCCCGAAATGGCGGCGCTGATCCCGCAGGCGGCGCGCATTTGAATCATCGCCCTGCACATGCATTTCGATGCAGTCGGCCCCGTAGAGGCGGATCGTCTGCTCTTTGCCGTCTGGAAAGCGAACCGAGAAACTGTCGCCGTCCGCCCATTCGGTGGGAGTCAGTAAACAGTTCGGAATTTTCGTGATTTCTCCACCCAGTAGAATTGATGCAAGTGGTAGAAAAAGAAGGATTAAGCGTTTACTCACGGACCGACCATAGCCGATTTGGTTCTATTCCACAAGCGTGGGACCAAGGTAATGCAGGCGCTGAAAAGCCCGGCAGCCAGCCCCCACCAGACGCCGATCGCTCCCATATGATGCCAGAAAGCCAGCCCCGCACTGACTGGCAGCCCGACCAGCCAATAGGCCGCAAACCCCATCAGTGCCGGGACCTTCGCATCGCGCAGCCCACGCAGCATCGCGGAGGAGACGACTTGCAGACTGTCGAAAAGCTGGAAAATCCCGACGATCACCAATAGCGCACCCGCCAGCCCGATCACGCTCGGTTCGCTGATGAAGAGGGATGCGAGAAATTTCCCGAATATCAGGAATGCCGCCGCCCCAAGTAGCGAATACCCTGCTGCCAACAGCCAGCCGGAGATCGCTATCACCCGTAGCCGCGATGTTTCACCCGCTCCAAAGGCCTCGCCCATCCTCACCGTCAGTGCCATCGAAAGTCCCAACGGCAGCATGAACGCGGTGGCCGCCATGGTTATCGCGATCTGATGAGCCGCCATCGCTTCTGCGCCGAAGCGACCCATAATCAGTCCCGCCACAGAAAACGCCGTCACTTCGCAGAGCATCTGGATACTCGCAGGAAATCCGACCGCCAGAAGCTGCCTTACGTCATTGAAATTCGGCGCGCGGAACCACCGGTAAGGCACCCATTCCCGCAGACCCCTTGCATTCAGCAACCAAACGATCATTGCCACCACGATCGCTACCCGGGCCGTCAAAGTCGCCCACGCAGCGCCTACGAAGCCCATTGCCGGGCAGCCCAGATTTCCATAAATCAGCACCCAGTTCAGCGCAACGTTCAGTCCCACCCCGCCGAGGAAAATCCAGAATGGCGGCCACGGGCGGTTCAGCGCGTCCGCGTGGTTTTTCAAAGCGATCGACGCCAGCGCCGGGACCACCGACACCATGATGATCCTAAAAAATCCCGTCGTCCGAGCGGTCACCTCACCGGGTTGGCCGAAAATATCCAACCGATAGGAAATCCCCCACGACACCGCCGCGATCAACACGCCAAGAGCAATCGACAGATAGAGCCCGTGCCGACAGCTGCCGCGGACGCGCGCCGGATCGTCTGCGCCACGCGAATTCGACGTCATCACTGAAACCCCAGTCAGTAGTCCGATCCCGAAAACAAACGGCACATGAAACAGCGAATTCGCAAACGTAAGCGCCGCTAGATCCTTCACCCCCAGATGCCCCACCATCACTGTGTCCACCACGCCCAGCAGCATTTGGCTGAGCTGCCCGATCATCAGGGGCAGCGCCAACCGGAGCGTCTGGCGGGATTCGTGAAACAGTGACATGAGCGGGCCACGGTGTCGTGCGGGACGATGGGTTTGTCCATGAGATTCCAAACGTGGTTGCTGCGTCTCGCCGCAAATCTTTCTAGGTGAAGCAGCGCGGGGACGCCTCAACCACCGGGCATTCGCTCAATCCCCGCTCGGCGGTCGGCGCATCGATTTTTTCTGCGAAGTGATCCGCTTGTCCGCCACCGACCGTTGTTTTGATCTTTGCGAGCGCGGTCGTTTCTGACGGCGCATCTTTTCTATCGCCTGCGTTTTCGCGAACGCCCGGCCATCGCGGATCGCTTCTAGCTGGTCGCACAACTCACGCCTCGCCAGAAAGCGGTTCATCTCGCGCGAGCGGTCGATCTGGCATTTGATGCAGACGCCGCTTGGCAGGTGTTTGAGGAAAACGCAGTTGCTCGTCTTATTGATCTTCTGCCCGCCTGCTCCCGAGCCGCGCACGAATTTTTCCAACAGATCCGCATCGGTGATGCCGAGCGTGCTCATCCGTTGCGCGAGCGCGTCGGTCTTTTCGGATGAGAGTGGATTCTGCACTGGGGGTCACTTGCCGGGTTTTGCGTCCGGCGTAAGCTTTTCGAGAATCCGATCGCGCGCGGACTCTTCGATGAGGCCGGCCTCCTGCAAATCTCGCGCGAGTTGCTTGGCTGAGGCAATCTCGACATCTGAGGCCTTCGTATTTTCCGGTCGCGCTGGGCGGAGTTCGAGGTTCGCGATGACTCGCTCCATTCCAGGAGAAAGCGCCGGATCGATGATGGTGCCGATCTCCGGTTTTTGCCCAGACTGCGGGCCGCTGGGGATGGCTGGGATGTCGCCAGATTTCATGGCAAGCAGCGTATGGAAATCCGGGGTGTAGCCGAGTTTGAGGAAATTCTCGTAATTGCTCCTCAAGCTGGAGCGGATGATTTTGTCGCGCGCTGGCGGCTCCTTCTTGTCTTCGTCGGTGGTGAAATACTTCCGTTCGATGCCCAGTCCGCCGTCGATCGCCGCATCCGGCGAGAGGCCGAGTTGGTTTGCCTCAGACATTAGCGCGATTGCCCGGATCAAGGATTTCTGCGCATCCGCTGCGTAAAACTGTTGGAAAAACGAACTGTCGCTGGTGATCGATTTTAGCTCCGCGACGATGGCGGACTGGCGCTGTTTGCGTTTGATGAAACTGACGCCATAGAGGACCACAACAAGTGCTGCGATGAGAAAGAAGGCGCGGGTGAGAATGTAACGCGGGCTCGGTGCTTCCATGATAGATCAGGTCCAGATTGATTTCGGTTTTTTCGGTTCCTTCGGCTGTGCTTCGAAGAGCTTGCGCTCGCGGCAGTTGAAAAGTGCTTCCTCGCGAGTGATGACGTTGCCCTCGAAGAGCGCTGTGATGCTCTGGTCGATGGTGCGGTTCCCTTCTTTATAACCGATTTCCATCAGCCCCACGATCTGCTCCAGCTTGCGCTCGCGGATGCAGTTCCGCACGGCGTGGCTCGGCCGCAGGATTTCCGAGGCGAGCACGCGGCCTTGTCCATCAGCCCTCGGGATCAGCCGCTGGCAGACGATCGCTTCCAGCGCGCTTGATAGCTGCGTGATGATTTGAGGCTGTTGGTCCGCAGGAAATACATCGACAAGGCGGTCGATCGTCTGCGGCGCATCCGGTGTATGAAGCGTGGCGAGCACCAGGTGGCCCGTCTCTGCGGCGGTTAGAGCAATGCGGATGGTATCGAGATCGCGCAGTTCGGAAACGACGATCACGTCCGGATCCTGGCGCAGTGCCTGCCGCAGGGCGCGTGGGAAACTGCGGGTGTCGTTGCCCACTTCGCGCTGTTTGATTAGGCACGAGCTGTGGTTGAAGACGTATTCGATGGGATCTTCCAGCGTGATGATCACCCCGTTGCGGCTATCAGAAATCCGCTTCACCATCGAGGCCAACGTGGTGGATTTTCCCGATCCGGTGATGCCCGTCACCAGGACGAGCCCGCTGCGGAGATTGCAGAACTCGTGGATGATGGAGTGGTGGCCGAGGGTTTCGAGCTCGGGAATAACCTGGGTAATGAAACGGAACGCCGCTTCCGCGTGACCGCGGGCCATGTGGACGTTGCCGCGGAAACGTCCCACGCCATCGACCTGCAGCGCGTAGTCCAGCTCCCATTCCTCCTCCAGCGACGCGCGCTGCGACTCGGTGAGCGTGTCGAGAATGAGATTGCGGACCGCCGCCGGGTCTAACAAATCCTCGTCGAGTGGGACAATGGACCCATTCACCCGGGCGCAGGCGGGAGCCCACGCGCTGAGGTGAAGATCGGAACCACCGCGGGCGACGGTTTCTCGAAGGTATTCGGTAATGTCGCGGGCCATGACTGGGATGGTTTATCCGGTGATGCCGCGCATGGCACGATCAAAATCCTGCGGTCTCGCGCAGGCGGCGCGGGCGACGTCGGGTTCGAGGTATCCCTGATTCACCGAAGCGACGAGGTATTCGAGCAGCGAGCAATTCGTTTCCTCAGTGCTCTTCAGCAGGTGGTCTTGAATTTCCGTCAGGCGGTTTTCCACGATCCAGCGGCGGGTGGCGGCTTCGTTCTGAAGGTATTCCAAGGCCGGGAAAAGTCCGCCGCCCTTGCGCGGGAGGAGCTGTTGGGAAATGATGCCAACGAGCTGCGAGGAAAGCAGATTCATGGCGCCGGACGTTTCCTCGCCGAGCAGGTGGCAAAAGCGATCAAGGGTTTCCACGATGCTGCTGCTGTGGAGTGTCGAAATCACGAGATGTCCGGTGGCGGCGGAATGCAGCGCAGTCATCGCCGTTTCATGGTCGCGGATCTCGCCGAGGAAAAGCACGTCCGGGCTTTGCCGCAAGGCAGAGCGCAGGCCGCTGGCGAAGTCGACCGAGTCGTGGAAAATCTCGCGCTGTGAGAAAAGCGATAGATCGTTGCTGAAAAGGAACTCGATCGGATCCTCCAGTGTCACGATGTGGCGCGACATGTGATGATTGATCCAGTCGAGGCAGGACGCGACGGTCGTCGATTTCCCGGACCCCGTCGGACCGGTGACGAGGATGAGTCCCTGCCGCCGTGACATCCAGGATTGCAGGAGTGAGCCGGGCAGTCCGAGTTCCGAGAGCGGGGGAATCACGCTGCGAATCGGCCGCAGCACCGCCGCGAGCCGGCCGAGTGTGTGATAGAGATTCACCCGCAGGCGTCCGCCGTTAGGGACCTTCCACGAGACATCCGCTTCCGGTTTTACCGTATGATCAACTCCGCAGACTTTCCAAAAATCCTCCATGCTGGAGCGTGGAATGGGGCCGGGGTGGAGCACCACCACCTCGCCATCACGGCGGATGCGCGGTGGCTCGTTCTCAACGATAAAAACATCAGACGCGTCGTCCTCGAAGGCGTCACGGATGAGTTGATGGAGGGCGTTGTCCATGGGTTTTTGGATCGGATCGCAGGAAGCTTCGGAAACCCTAGGCGTTCGTTTCGCAGGTAGAAGCGAAAACGTCAGAGCCCGGGTTTTAGTCTCCGAAAGGCAGTTCACCCGCCAGTTTCGTCGCATCCTCGGCGATCCTCTCCCGCGCGGTCTCCAGATAGTGCGCATCCATTTCGATACCGGTGAAATGCGCGATGCCTTGGCGCTCCGCTGCCACCGCCGAGGTGCCGATTCCCAGAAATGGATCAATCAAACGCGTCTCTGCGCCCTTGCCGTGGAGCTTCACGCACTGCTCGACGAGTGCCACCGGGAACGTCGCTGGATGCGGCCGGTCCTTATCGCGGGAGTTGATCGTCTCATAGGGGATGAACCAATTGTTCCCTCGGCAGCGCAGGTCCGCGCCGCCGGTGTGGCCCCAGCGCGCGATGTTCGACTTATCCTGATAGGGCACTCCCGCTGCGCGGCGGTCGAGGTTCACGTTGCCGGTTTTCGTCAGGTGGAAAACGTATTCATGGCAGTCGTTCACAAAGCGCTGCGAATTGATCGGCTTGAAATGCCCCGCGCTGATCTGCTCGCCCGCGCGCGTCTCGACGGTGATCGACTTGATCCAGTGAAACGTGTTTTGCAGCACGAACAACGGCTCCACCCCATCCGTTAGTGCAAGGATGAGCTGGTGCGGCATCAGCGGACTCACCGGTGATGCGCCGACGTTAAGGAAAAATGACGCATCATCCGTCATCACCCGTTTTAACTCCGCCGCCCACTTCCGGCACCAGCCAAGATACTCCTCGCGCGGTGCCGTGTCCTTGAAACTCTTGTAAGCGATCCCTAGGTTGTAAGGCGGTGAAGTGACGACCAGATCAAACGAGCCGTCGGGCAGCGAGGGCAGGACTTCGAGGCAATCGCCGTGGAGCAGATTCATGATAGATACTTAAAATGTAATACAGGAATTCCTGTCTGTTGTTCAAACTCTTGCGAAGAGTAGCACCATCCTCCCAGGCACCGGCAACTGTTTTTTCCGGGGTCCAAGAGGCGATGCGGGTGATCAATCCTCCGCCCAGCGTTTCATCTGAGTGAAGCGTTTCCGTTCGCCGCCCCAACAGGAGAGGATGACCTTGCTGCCGATTTGGGAGAACAGCTTTTTCGCCACGGTACGGTCTTCGGCGATCACAGCGAGGCGGCAGTAGGTGTTGAGAACCTGCGAGGAGTCTGGATAGGATTTCAGCATGAGTTCGAAGCCCTGTTGGGTTTTTCTCCACGAGGCCTTGGTCTCGCTGAAAATATCGTCGTAGTAGCCGCGCTGGTCCGCGATGACGCGGGCATAACCTTCGAGACCCAGTCCACCCGGGCGGTCGATTTCCTTTTCCGCCGCTGCTTCCCAATCGCCCTCGGCACCATACCAGCGGGGCATCAGGAACTTGGCCTGTGCGAGGTCATACATAAAATAGGTGGGTTCGAACGCTTTTGCTTCTTCAAACAGCTTCGTGAACTCCGCTTTGCTCCATGACTGGCCGAGCGCGACTTTCATCGACACCTGCCACCACACCGGGCATTTCAGCGGCAGGTCCTTGGATGAATCGAGGAGCGTGCGGGCGGATGCTAGACGTTCGCGGAACACGCGCCAAGCATCCTCAGTGACCTCGTTCGCATAGCCGGTGCCGCGGGCGTGCCAGGCGTAGTTGGTTAGGAAATCCGCATGCGCGACGCGGGCGGTGATGGAGTCCGGAAATTTCTTCTCCCAGTCCTGATGGATCTGCTCGTGGAGCTGCCACATGCTTTCTGGTTCTTCTTCCCGGCAGTCGAGCGAATCGTAGAAATGATGGATGTGCCACTCGCCGTTGCCGAACTTCGCCTTACTGGTGCGGGCCTCGTTGGCGCGGGCTTCCAGTTGCTCGAAATTCCGGTTGTTGTAAAACTGTCGCGTATCGTGGCGGTAGTTTTCTTCGTCTTTCATGATCAGGTCCTCCCCCTCGGCGAAGGCGGCCTTTTCGGGTGAGTATTCCTCGCGCTTGCAGCCAGAGGAAACTAGGGATGCGACGAGAAGAGCTGCGGGAATCAGTCGGGAAAACTTTTGCATGGGCGTGTGCCGGAAATTTCCAGTGGCCCCATGCTCGCCCGCATGCGGTCGCTAGTAAAATAAAAAGCCGCCTCCCGTGAAGGAAGGCGGCTTTGGGAAGTGGAAACCGTTCAGAACGATCTCACGCGCTCAACTCAAGGAGTTGGGACGGTGGCGATGGTCTTGAGAATCCGGGAAGCGATCGCGTATGGATCGCCTTGGGAGTTTGGACGGCGATCTTCGAGGTAACCTTGATACTTGTCGCCCTTGACGAAGCCGTGTGGGACGCGGATCGAGGCGCCACGGTCAGCGACACCGTAAGAGAATTTATCGATCGCCTGGGTTTCGTGAAGGCCGGTGAGGCGCATGTGGTTGTCAGGTCCGTAAACGGCGATGTGTTCTTCGACGTGCTCGGCGAAGGCTGCCATGAGTGCTTCAAAGTAGGCTTTGCCGCCTTTTTCGCGGAGATACTCGGTGGAGAAGTTCGCGTGCATGCCGGAGCCGTTCCAGTCAGAATCACCGAGTGGTTTGCAGTGGTATTCGACGTCGATGCCGTATTTTTCGCAAACGCGGTTGAGGAGATAGCGGGCGACCCACATTTCGTCAGCGGCCTTTTTGGAGCCTTTACCGAAGATTTGGAATTCCCATTGGCCTTTCGCCACTTCGGCGTTGATGCCTTCGTGGTTGATGCCGGCGTCGAGGCAAAGATCGAGGTGCTCTTCGACGATGGTGCGGGCGATGTCACCCATGTATTTGTAGCCGACGCCGCAATAGTAGGGGCCTTGGCCGATTTTCGGGAAACCATCTGCTGGGAAGCCGAGGGG
This sequence comes from Verrucomicrobiales bacterium, assembly GCA_038237425.1. Taxonomy (GTDB): domain Bacteria; phylum Verrucomicrobiota; class Verrucomicrobiia; order Verrucomicrobiales; family Akkermansiaceae; genus Luteolibacter. The sequence continues at coordinate 13,437 of JBBRYQ010000047.1, read as the reverse complement.
GCGTCCGTCTTGATAGAGGAAATATTCCTGCTCGAAACCGAACCATGCGCCTGGATCGTCAAGAATGGTGGCGCGGGCGTTCGTTGGGTGGGGGGTGGTGCCGTCTGGCATCATGACTTCACACATGACAATTGCACCGTTCTTACGGGTGGTGTCTGGGTAAACCGAAACCGGCATGAGCACGCAGTCCGAGCTTTTGCCCTCGGCTTGTTGTGTGGAGCTACCGTCGAAGCCCCAGAGCGGGAGCTGATCGAGAGTCGGGAAACTTGCGAATTCCTTGATTTGGGTTTTGCCACGGAGACCCGCGACAGGGGTGTATCCATCGAGCCAGATGTATTCCAATTTGTATTTGGCCATAACGTTGTATTTTTCGGTATTTAGCGGTGTTTGTAGTAGAAACCCTGAAAATGAAGCGAAGACGACACCAGTCAGGGGTGCTAACTCGCTTGACTAGAGCATCCAGCGTGCCAGCTTATTTTGATTTTCGTCAGCCTCGGGAAACACTCCAATCCGGAGCGGCGACCGCGATGACGATGAGGCTTGTATCGTCGATTCCGGAGTTGTCGATGGCTCGTTTCAAAAGAGTTGTGGCGATTGCGGCGGGGTCGTCAGCCCGGTTGGCGAGGGCGGTGGCGATGTGTCTTTCCCAGAGTCCGTCGATGAGTCCGTCCGAGCAGATGAGGAAGCGGTCGCCGGGTTCATAAGACACTGCGGCGAAGTGAGGGGAAACGGCCGCGTGGCCACCGCCGACGATTTCGTAGAGCGCGGCGCGGCGTGGGTGGGAGCGGTATTGGATTTCACTGATTTCGCCGCGTTTCCACTGGCACCAGGCGAGGGTGTGGTCGCGCGTGAGTTGCTCCAAAATGCCGCCCCGCGAGCGGTAGATGCGAGAATCTCCGACGTTGGCGATGTAGAGATTGTCCGGGGTGAACCAAGCGAGAGCAAGGGTGGCGGCCATGCCGGATTTTTCATCGCAGCCGTGGGCGGCGGCGTTGATGTGCTCGTGAATGGAGCGGAGGGCGTCGCTGAGATGGGTGAGGGAGTCCGGATAGAAACCTGAGGCGGCGGCCTTGAAGGTTTCTGGGATGATCTCAGTCATCTGTTGAAGGATGATGGCGGAGGCGATGTCCCCTGCATTTCCACCGCCCATGCCATCGGAGACGGCGAAGACGAGGTCGTGATCGGTCAGTGACTGGCTGCCTTGGGGAGGCAAGGTTTCCGCGCCATCGGGGCTGGAGGCGAAGGCGATGAGGGAGTCATCATTGCGCGGCTTACGGGAGCCACTGTGGGTGAGAGTTGCCCAGTGGAGAGTGACGGCTGCGGACACGGGTGGGTTTTTGTGGCAGGTTTTTCAAATGCTGGGAGATGCCAGGCCCGGTGGTGGCGGGAGGATGTCCGCGAGCTCGAAATCGATGATGCAGAAACAGCCGAGCTTGTCCGAGTAGGTGATGTTGCGTGGTTCGGCGTCGAGGTGGCGAATGCCGTATTCGCGTTCGAGCTTGGCGAAGAGCTTGTCAGATTTCTCCTTGGTGATCTGGGAGGCGGGCTTACCGCAGTTGGTGGAAACGAAGTAATTTTCCTCCGGATGTTCCTCCAGAAGCTTGGGAACGTAGGGGCAGCCGCGTTCCTCCAGCACCTTGAGCACCGCCACTTCGGTAGCGTAGCGTTCGTCAGAACCCGTCCCGCGGAAGCGTTTGTGGACGTGGCCGTAGAAATCGATCCGCACATTCGAGCGGATGCCGTCTTTGAGTGGTTCAATGCCCATTTTATCGGCCTTACAAAACGCCGGGGCAACCGCGCTGTCACGCTTTTGTTCGAAAATGCGGCTTGGAAATTTCCCGTAAAAGTCCGTTGCCAGTCCGCTCCGGCAAGGTTATTCACCGGGCATGTCAATCGTAGCCGAAGACTCCCCAGTGATCGAAAAAACCAAGGAACTCTGCGCCCAAATCGCCAGCGATCCTTCATTTCTCCAACTCCAGGCCAACGTCGAGCGCTTTCTGAGCGACGATGCCGCTCGTCTGCAATACCAGAGCGTGCATGAAAAAGGCGAGGAACTGCATCACAAGCAGCACGCCGGCGTCGAGCTGGGAGCTGCCGAAATCCGCGAATTCGAAGCAGCCCGCGAGGCGCTTTTCGAAAACGCCGTGGCCCGTGATTTCCTCTCCGCCCAGCGCGATCTGGAGAGCCTCCAAAAGGAAATCGGCAAATACGTGGGTGCCACCATTGAACTCGGCCGCGTGCCGACTTCGGACGACCTCGCTGCCGCCAACGGCGGTGGATGTTGTGGCGGCAATGGCGGCGGCGGCGGCGGTTGCTGTAGCTGATCCCGTTGAATTTCACCAATCTTCAAAGCCCGCCACTCAACTGGCGGGCTTTTTTGTTAGCAGTGGGCGTCGGGTTTTTCCGTTTCCGAAAATTCCGCAGTCGTGGTAGGCATGGCGCGTGCAGTCACTCCGCAGGATTCTATTAGTCGTCATCACCTTCGCCTCGGTCCAATGCTATCAAGTCGGACCGCCGCCGGGCGTCCGGGAGTATCGCCGTGCCCCCACCCCTAACCAAGGCGGTGGTGGCGGTGAGTCGATGGCCTCGATGATGCGTCAGGTGAATCTGCGCGTGGACATGGTCCGCCGTGGCACGCATGGCCGCAAGGTGGTGCGGCCGATGACGCCGCGCTACATCACCATTCACGCCACGGAAAACTACTCTGCCGATGCTGCTCAGCATGCACTTGCGTTAAAAAACGGTGCGCTGCGTTCGGCAAAGACCCGCCATGGTAACCGCATCGGCTATCTGATCTGGCACTTCACGGTGGACGATCACCGGGCGATCCAACACATGCCGACGAACGAGCAGGGTGAACACGCGGATTTCGACGGACCCGGCAATCGTTACTCGATCGGCATCGAAATGTGCGAGAACCGTAGCGGTAACCGCGCCGCTACCGTCGAGCGCACCGCAAGGCTCACTGCGGTGTTGATGAAGCGGAATGGTATTCCTCTCAGAAATGTCGAGCCACACTACCACTGGCCGCGTCGGGGGAAAAATCCGCCCAATAAAAACTGCCCGCATTTCCTGATGGACAACGGCCGCCCCGGGGCGAAATGGCGCGGTTTCCTCGGCCGCGTGAACTACTACTATCAGCAGTTGAACTGATGAGCTCGCCATCGAAGGATCACGGCAGCCCGGGCAATCGCGAGGTTGTGTTGGAGCCGGATGTTTATTATGTCTGCCAGCGCTGCACTGCCTGCTGCAAGTGGCCGGGCGATGTGAGGATCGAAGAAGATGAGGTTTCACGCATCGCAGGATTTCTCGCACTAACGGACGATGATTTTCTGGACCAGTTCACCCGCCTGCGCACGAACCGGCAGGGGCTATCGCTGCTCGAAAAGGACAACCACGAATGCATCATGCTCGATGGTAACGCCTGCCGTATCCACCCGGTGAAGCCGGAACAGTGCGCCGGATTTCCTAATAAATGGAACTTTCCCGGCTGGCGTCAGGTCTGCGAGGCGATTCCGGTGAAACGGGAGAAAGAGTAATGACGTTATCCAAAAGAGAAAGTTAGAGCCGCAGATCGACTGGTTTTTTTTCAACGGAAAAGTCCGCATCACACTCAAATCGATTGATCCACGAATTGGCATTTAACGCGCCAGTAGGACGGAACTGGCGCGGGTGCGGACGCAGGGTTGCCGAAGGGGAAATCCGATGTCAGGCTGCGCGCGTCCATGGCACGTCAATACAACCTTCATCGCCCGCAAGCAGTTGCAGCCTCCGGTATCGATTACGTGGCGGCGCTGAATACGGAGCAATACGAGGCGGTTTCATCGCCGCCGGGTAAGGCTCTGGTGATCGCCGGTGCAGGCTCAGGCAAGACTCGGACGTTGACCTATCGCGTTGCGTGGTTGCTAGATCATGGGATCGAGGCGAGGCAGGTGCTGTTGCTGACTTTCACGAACAAGGCGGCGCGCGAAATGATCGAGCGGGTGAGGGAACTCGTCCCGCATGATACCTCGGACTTGTGGGCGGGGACGTTTCACTCGATCGGCAGCCGGATCTTGCGGCGGCATGCGGAGGATCTCGGGTTCACGCGTTCGTTTTCGATTCTCGATCGCGACGACCAGAAATCACTACTCACGGCGGTGATCGCGAAGTGCGATATCGATACGAAAGAGCGCCGTTTCCCGAAAGCGGACGTGCTCGCGTCGATGTTCAGCCTGATCGAAAACACCGGAGCGACGCTGGAGGAGGTGATCGCCGCACGGTATGATCATTTCTACGATTGGACGGAGAAAATCGAGCTCGTGCGGCAGGGCTACATCGCGAAGAAGCTGGCGACAAACTCGATGGATTTCGATGACCTGCTGTGCATGACAGTGAAACTTTTTGAGGATCATCCGGACCTGCTGGAACTCTATCAAGGAAAGTTTAAGCATATCTTGGTGGACGAGTATCAGGACACAAACTCGGTGCAGGGGCGGATGATCGATTTACTCGTCGGCGCGTCCAACAGTCTGATGGCGGTGGGGGATGACGCGCAGTCCATCTACTCTTGGCGTGGTGCGGATATGGAGCATATTCTCGGTTTTCCGGTGCGCTATCCGGGCTCCAAGGTTTTTACGATTGAGACGAACTACCGCAGCGTGCCGGAGATTCTCGATCTATCAAATGCCGCGATCCGTGCGAACACGGGTCGCTACGAGAAGGACCTTCGGGCGTCGCGCGAGAGCCCTGGAGTGAAACCGGCGTTGGTGCCTTTACAAGACCCGCGAACGCAGGCGGCTTTTGTGGCGCAGCGTATGTTGGAACTGCGGGACGAAGGGATTCCTCTGGAGGAAATGGCGGTGCTCTATCGGGCGCACTTCCAGAGCTTGGAAATCCAGATGGAGCTGACCGTGCGGGGAATCCCATTTGCGATCACGAGCGGACTGCGGTTTTTCGAGCAGGCGCACATCAAGGACATCGCGGCGTTCATGCGTTTCGTGGTGAACCGCCGGGATGAGGTTAGTTTCCTGCGGATGGCGAGCCTGCTGCCCGGCTGCGGTCCGGTGGCGGTGCAGAAGTTGTGGGCCGAGTGGCTGAAAAGCGGCTGGGCGGAGAAGGAAGAACTGCCGCCGAGGTGGTCGGACCTGCTTTTGAAATTCAAGGTGCCAAAAAAGGCGGTGAAGCACTGGGAGCAGCTCTGTTTCGTGCTCGACGAACTGACGCCTGATGGAGAGTTCGCCAGGCCATCTGACATGATTTTCAGTATTCTTGAAGGTGTGTATGATGACTACCTGAAGGAGAGTTTCGAAAACTTCGAGAACCGCCGCAGCGACATCGAGCAACTCTCGCAATATGGCGGAAACTTCGATGATATTCTGGAATTCCTCGCGCAGCTTTCGCTGATGAGTTCCGTGGACGGCGAGCCGACGGGCAATAAAAACGACGCGGACGATGAAAAAGTCACGCTCTCCTCGATTCATCAGGCGAAAGGGCTGGAGTGGAAAGTTGTGTTTCTGATCTGGTTGGTAGATGGCCAGTTTCCTAACGGCCGCATCCTGGAAGCGGATGACCTGCCGATGCTGGAGGAGGAGCGGCGGCTTTTCTATGTAGCCATCACCCGGGCAAAAGATGATCTCTATCTGATTTATCCGATGATGAATCCAAAGTCCTACACGGGTGATATCATCTGCCGGCCGTCGCGTTTCCTGGAGGATTTCCCGGCAGACATGGTGGAGGAATGGCAGGTGGGGAGTTCTGATCCATGGAGTGATGACGAGCCGTTTTGATGATGAAGTGCGTCACTCGATCAGCCTCACATGCAGCGGCTGGCGGCAGAGGACGGTGCCGTCGAGGATGAGGTCGATGTAGAACTCGCCGTGTTTGGGAAGTTGGAAGCCGTTGATCTGCCAGATGTGGAGGTGGACGCTGGTGCGGTCCTCACTGATGATCTTGTGAAACGCAGTGCGCGAGGGTTCTAGCACATCGTTGCCGTCGGGATCGATGATGCGGATGACGAGTTCGTGTTCGCCGGAGTCCGCTTCATCGAGGCGCAATTTACAGGCGACGGCGCACTGGTGGTGGCGGGCGGGGAAACTCCGCGCGCCGAGGGAATCGAAGGAGCCGAGAAGGCTCATTTTTCCCGCAGTGACGGTGGCGGCATCGCAGAGGGTGAAGATTTCAGATTGCATGGGCGGACGGGATGGGGCGAATGACCTTGCACTCTTCCAACAGTTTTGCCGCGCCGGTGACGATGTCAAAGGGCAGGGAGGACTTGAGGGAGATTTCCAAGAGGTCGTGGCTGCCGTCCGAGTAGTTCAGCACCCAGAGCATGGCGAGCTGGAGCGACTGGCGGTCCTTGGTCTGCTGGCCCATGGCTTGATAGAGGCCGCGTTTGCCGAGCTGTGGCTCACCCTTGGGGAAGAGGTTCAGATAGAACCGGTTATTTTCCAACAGCTCGAAGCAGCGGAGGCAGATGCGCAGGGTGTCTTGGAGGCTTTCGAGTTTGATGAAATCCAGGTTATCGAGCGAGGTGTGGTATTCTGGGTATTCGCCGTGCGGGGTGCGCATCAGGCAGCCGACTGGGAGGTCGAACGCGGGCGAGCAGAACTGCCGCTCGTCGTAGCCGAAGGGGGAAAAATTTCGGATTTCGAATTTCGGCGAGCTGGAGGTGAGGACGTATTCCATCACGCGGTCGATCACAGAATCCACGCGGCGGCTCCTCTTATAGGTGGGTGAACCGGGATCGCCGACACCGGTGAGGACGAGGCCACATTTGATTTTCGAAAGGTGGTCCTCGTTGGCTGCCAGCCACGCGAGCGAGCCGATAGTGCCGGGGATGAAGAGGAAGCGGTAACTGAAATGGGGCAAAGAATCCCCGATCGACTTCGCCAAAAGGGTGGCAACGGTGAGGCCTGAGAGGTTGTCGTTGCACATCGTGGGATGGCAGACGTGGGTGGTGACGAGGATTTCCTCATCGACCTCGCCCTTGATGAGCAGCTCGCCGTAGCGCAGGAAACCGGGTTTCAGTTCGCTGTCGATGACGACCTCGTAGGTGCCGTCCTCCAGTTTGAGAAAATCCTCGTGGGACAGGCAGAAACCCCAGCTCTCGTTGTAATATGAAGTGCGATAGGGAATGGCGGTCGGTTGGGTGGGCAGCGAGAAAAGGTGGGGTTTCAGCTCGTCAAGAGTCATGGTGGCGTTGACGGGCGTGCTGTAGCTGACGACGTGAAGGTTGGATTTTTTAAAATCGATGACGCGCTCACCGCTGCTATTTTTCACCCAAGCATCGCGGATGTTCCACTCGTTCGGGACGGTCCAGTCGAGGGCGGGTGCACCGGACGGCACTTCGCGGATGAGCAGGGGGATTTCCTGCTGGAGGCGTTCAAGTGTTTGGGTGACGCCGGCACCGGTGATACTGCGGCAGATCGGCAGTAGGTCGGCGATCAGGGTGGAGAATCGACTGTCCGGCGTGGGGCTGGGGGGGAGTTCCATAATGATGGTTTTGCGAGCTCTGCTCTAAGTTTGAAGCGGTGTGGAGTCAATCCATTCGCCGGTTTCACAAGGGGCTGAGATGTTCGAAGTTGGCGCGTAGGATGAAGAAGTTTCCGCGCCAGTAAGGGTATAAAATTTTACCTCCATTGATTCCAGTGACTTGCACGTATTCAAAGGATTACAGCGGAATCAAGATGAGGTGACTATCAATTTTTTTGAATCTAATTATTGGCTTTTGCGGTTGAACTCAGGCGCGTCAGACCAAACAATCATTCCGATGCTTTGGAGTTATGGATCTTCGAAGTTTCTTGGATAAGTCCCCCCGCTACCGATCATGCCCCCCAGCCCGTTACCCGATTGATCCACCGTTCCTCGATTTTCGTATCTCCCTGATCTGATGTGCCTTGGAAGGTTCTTGATCGGGTGGCGCGAGGTGTGCTTGCCACTTTGTCACCTGGACAGAATTGCCCCTAAAGGCTGCCTTGATGAAGAGTACCTGAAGATGATTCCCCCCTAATGTTTCCTGCCCGTTTGGTTTCTCGAATCCAAGCTCCGCCCGCTTTTGCGTGGTTGGCAGGTGTTTTCGTGGGAACAGCCCTCACGATTCAGGCGGCGGCACCTACGGCGATCGCTGTGAATCCGCATGTGCTCCAAGAAAACTGCGCCCCTGGAACGGTGGTGGGCACTCTCACTGCGACGGATCCGGATGTGGGAGATACGCACACCTTCGAGCTGGTGAGCGGTGTGGGCGCCTCGGACAACGCGGGTTTCATCATTTCAGGAAACCAGTTAATCGCGCCCTTTGGGGTATCGATCGAGGGCATCAACGTCGATTTTGAAGTGGATCCGCGGACTTTTTCGATCCGGGTGAAAACGAAGGACGCGGCGCTGAATGCGTTTGAGCAAGTCGTGGTGATCCAGATGACCGATGACCGGACCGAAGATGCCGATGGTGATGGGCTAACAGAGGCGCAGGAGGAGGATATCTATGGAACGTCCGATCTTATCTATGACACAGACGAGGATGGAGTGGGAGACGGTAACGAAGTAGCGGGCGGCACTTCTGCGGCAAATGCGAACGTCTGGCCGGGTAATTCTTTAGTCGGATGGGGGGACAACCGCTTGAGGCAGCTCGGCGGGACGGTTGACACGGAAACTCTGGCTATCGCCACTGGACAGAATCACAGCCTAACGCTGCAAACGAACGGCACCGTGAGGGCTTGGGGCGGAAGGAACACTTACGGCCAGACGACCGTCCCCGCAGGACTGACCAATGTGGTGGGAGTGGCGGCGGGTGGTGATTATTGGCAAGAGGATTCCGGGTTCAGTGTGGCGCTGAAAAAGGATGGAACGGTCGTGGCATGGGGGTGTAACAGCGAAAGTCAGGCCACGGTGCCGTCCGATTTGAATGGAGTGGTGGCGATCGCGGCCGGAAGGGTCCATGGACTCGCTCTCAAGGCCGATGGCACGGTAGTCGCATGGGGGCTGAACGATTTCGGCCAAACCAGCGTGCCGGCTGGACTTTCGGATGTGATCGCGATTTCGGCTGGCGGCTTTCAGAGCATGGCCCTGAAAAGCGATGGCACGGTGGTGACGTGGGGCAGCACTTTCAACGGGCAAGATTGGGAGCCGGTGACATCTCCAGTCGGGTTGAGCGACGTCGTGGCGATGTCTGCTGGACGGTTTCACAGTATGGCGCTCAAGGGCGATGGCACGGTGGTAGCTTGGGGATACAATGAAAATGGCCAGGCAACGGTTCCCACCAACCTCACCGGCGTGGTGGCGGTCGCGGCGGGTGGTTTTCACAGCCTGGCCCTGAAAAGCGACGGCTCGGTGGTCTCGTGGGGACTGAACAACATCGGGCAGTCACTGATTCCTCCGGCAGCGGCCGCTCAGGTAAAAGCGATTTCCGCAGGAATACAGCACAGCCTTGCCTTGCGCCGCGTTTCGGGTTTCCCAGAAATTACCAGCAGCCCCAATATTTTCGCCGAGCCGGGAACGATGGTTTCTCATGCGATTGTGGTAGAAAACGCCGCTCCGACGCTGTTTTCCGCAAAGGGACTGCCGGAGGGACTTTCGATCGATTCTGTGACCGGACTCATCAGCGGAGAGGTCGTTGGCCCCGTCCGCAAACCGATGCGAGTGCGAGTGGACACGGATCGGGGTATGCTAACACAAATTCTTTGGGTTCGGATATCCCAGGGATCCGCTCCGACTAATATGGCTCTCAGTCCTGCAAGCGTTTTGGAAAACAGTCCGGACGGCACCGTGGTAGGCACCCTGACCGCCGATGATCCGGATCAGGGTGACACGCAGACTTTTGAACTCGTTTCAGGCGCTGGCTCCGCAGACAATTCTCATTTCCGAATCTCAGGGAACCAACTGTTGGTCAATCAGAACCTCGACCGAGATTTCGAACTGAACCCGTCTCCATTTTCGATCCGGGTGCGGTCCCGCGACGCTTCGTTGAATCCGTTTGAAAAATCCTTTTCGATTGAGTTTCTCAACGACACATCTGAAGACGCCGATGGTGACGGACTAACTGAAGCGCAGGAAGCGCTCTACGGAACGAGCGATCTTGTCTATGATACCGATGGTGATGGATTCGGCGACGGCTACGAAGTCAGCCACGGCTCTTCACCGGTCGATCCTAACGATACCCCATCCGGAACCCTGCTCGTGGCATGGGGTAAAAACAACCGCGGTCAGGCCACGGAACCTCCAGGGTTCGGCGATGCGATCGATCTCGCGGCCGGCTGGGAGCATAGCCTCGCCCTGAGGACGGATGGCACGGTCATCGCGTGGGGCAGGGGTGAAGAAGGTCAGACGGCAGTGCCCACAGGTCTTTCTTCAGTGGTGGCCGTAGAAGCAGGGGATTATCACAGCCTTGCCTTGAAAAGCGACGGCACGGTCGTCGCTTGGGGTGGAAATGACGACGGTCAGACGGCGGTGCCACCTGATCTATCCGACGTGATCGCCATCGCTGGCGGAAACTATCATAATCTCGCTTTGAAGCGCGATGGCACGGTCGTTGCCTGGGGTTACAACGAATACGGCCAAGCCACGGTGCCTGCTGGGCTCTCGAACGTGGTCGCGATCGCCGCAGGTGGATTCCACAGCGTGGCATTGAAAAGTGATGGCACCGTGGTTGCATGGGGATCGGATTTCGGAGGTGCCGCCTCTGTCCCCGCCGATTTGGACCGTGTCGTGGCGATCACGGCCGGGGCCTATCACACGCTGGCTTTGAAAAGCGACGGCACGGTAGTACAATGGGGGGACGACACTAGCGGACAGGGTTTCCTCCCTCAGAATCTGACGGAGGTCTCTGAGATCACTGCTGGTTGGGTCAACAGCGCCGTCGTCAAAAGAGATGGCACCGCCGAGGTCTGGGGGGCTAACGATTTCGGCCAAGATCGTCCTCCGCTCGAAGCCGCCTATCTGAAACGGCTGGTCGCTGGCGACTATCACAATCTCGCCCTGCGGCGGAATGTAGGCTTTCCTGAAATTACCAACCAAACCCCGGTCGCTGCTTGGCCTGGTGATGTGATTTCCTATCAGATCAACGTGGCGGGAGCCGTTCCAAACCATTTCGAAGCCATGGGGCTGCCGAACGACCTCATCCTTGATTCCGTCACCGGTTTGATCACCGGTACCGTCGTGAATGGCGAACGCCGCTCCGTCAGAATTATCGCGGACACTGACAAGGGCCGCATGACTCGTGTCATCTGGTTCAACACCATCGACGGCAGACCACCGACGGATCTCACACTAGCAGCATCGCCCGTTGTCGAAAACAGCCCTGCGGGAACGGTCGTTGGTAGCCTGAGCGCCACGGATCCTAATGTCGGCGATACTTTCACATACGAGCTGCTTTCCGATGGCACCGCGCTAGACAATCGTTATTTCGAGATTTCCGGTGACCAATTACTCGTGAAATCTGGCTTCAATCGCGATTTTGAAACGGACCCAAGTGCGCTTTCTATCAGAATTAGGGTGATCGATTCCGCCGGGAATACGTTTGAAAAATCTTTCTCCATTCCATTCCTCGATGATCGCTCCGAAGATGCAGATGGTGATGGCGTGAGCGAGGCAATGGAAGAGGACATATTGCACACAAGCGATACAGTTTTCGGCGACTACGCGAATACCGATAGCGATCACGACGGTATTCCACCGCTGATCGAATACGCATTCAATCTTAGCACCACCCTGCCCGACGAAAACTGCTACCTCGGCGGCGCGGGATCGACCTCTGGATTGCCCATCACTAACCTCATTTCCGATGGCGAGGGCCACCAGTTCCTCCGCCTCGAATACCTGCGTAGGATCGGTAGCGGCCTGATCTACACGCCACAGTTTTCCAGCGATCTCTCCGCAACATCATGGCAGGATGCCAGTGAAAATGTGCAAGTCACCCCGGTCAATGAACAATGGGAGCGTTGCCAAGTTGACGATTCGCAAACCACTGCCACCGCTGCGAAACGCTTTGCCAGAGTGGCCGTCAAGCCCTGACCGGAGACTTCGGGCGATGAAGCGTCTTGCCGGGCACTACTTTCACTTGAGTGCCCACTTTGGTAGCGGAGTAGAGAATTGGCGCGAAATCTCTCGGCAAGCGGATGCATCCGTGGGAGGCCGCCTCGCCGGGGCGCGGAATTTCTCCGGCATGTAGACCGACTCCGTAGCCCGTGATGCGCATCCAGTAGTGCATCGGTGCAGGGTGATAGAACTCGCCGGGTGGCACCGGAGTTTTAGGCGTGGCATCGCCGTTGGTGACTTTTCCCGCCGCATCGGAGAGCCAGCCATAACGGTTGGATTCCTTCAAATCCATTTTTTCCATGATCATATAGTCGCCGGGTGAGGTGGAATGCCCTTCTTTTCCGCTGGAAACAAATGACCATCCGATCGCCCTGCCGCCGCGTTCGTAAACTGCGATTTGTTCTGATAGGTCGATCTTCACACTGATGTCGCCCGGACCGCCGTCGTCCTGCCACTCATAGAGGAGTGGCTGCGCCTTGGCCGGCGGACGGGGTTTGAATAATTCGCAGGATGTCGTCATCAGAGCCAAAGAGGCGAATGCGAGTGCCTGAAGGGTAGTGGAAGAACGGATGAACATTTCGTTAGGGTAGAATGGGTGCGGCCAGCAGAGCACAGGATGTTCCGTTTTGCCAAGAGGCTTCTTTTTAGCGCTTGAAAGATCACCCGCAGCGCGTTTGTTTGGTGTTGAATGCGTGATGAGGAAAAAATCAGGATATCGGATCCCAAGGAATGGGCCGCAGGCATGCCGGCGGTGGTGTCCTCGTTGAATCACATCCTGCGCGAAGCCGGGCCATTCCGTGGTGCACGGGGTCTGCTGGAAATGAATCAAGCGGGCGGATTCGATTGCCCGAGCTGTGCCTGGCCAGATCCCGACCATGATCGTTCATTCGCCGAGTTTTGTGAAAACGGAGCCAAGGCACTCGCTTCCGAATCCACCCATAAGCTGGCGGACGCCTGCTTTTTCGCGAAGCATTCCGTCGCAGAGCTCGCTGCGCAAAGTGATCTCTGGCACGACCGCCAAGGCCGCATCGCAGAGCCGATGGTTCTGCTCGACGGAGCCACCCACTACGCGCCGGTCTCGTGGGAAGCGGCTTTCCGGATGATCGCGAAACAGCTGAAATCGCTAGCCACTCCGGACCAAGCGGTTTTCTATACTTCCGGCCGTGCAAGCAACGAAGCTGCCTTTCTCTATCAACTCTTTGCCCGTAGCTTCGGCACCAACAATCTGCCGGACTGCTCGAACATGTGCCACGAGTCCAGTGGCCTCGCCATGAAAGACTCGATCGGCGTGGGCAAGGGCACCGTCACTCTCGATGATTTCGCCGAGGCGGACACCATCCTTTGCGTCGGCCAGAACCCGGGAACCAACCATCCACGCATGCTGAGCACCCTCGAATCCGCTGTGCTACGCGGGGCGAAAGTGGTGGC
>JBBRYQ010000046.1:0-43553 GCA_038237425.1 Verrucomicrobiales bacterium | reverse complement strand
TGAGCAATAAAGCGTTTACAATGTACAGACTGTTAGTTTTTTCGTGCGCTTATTCTATTCGCAACACGTTTACAGTTAATTGATTACAAATAGAAAATATTTTCATTCAATGGGTGCGGAATGCGTGATAAAGGCGGTTGCGGCTAACCCCTGTCTTCCGCAGCCCGGAGTCGCCTTCGGGCGGTCGTTTGTCGGGCATCCGACAAATCCAAATCACTCACTGCAGTTTCCAGCCCACCAAAACCATGATTCAACACCGCATTCTTCCAATCGCCCTTCTCTCGTGCCTGCTTTCAGCGCCGCATGTGAGTGCCGCCTCGCCGGATTCAGCTCCCGCAGCGGCCAAGCCCGATGCATCCGCCGCCGCCGCCCACGATGCCCGCATCGGCTGGTGGCGCGAGGCGCGCTTCGGCATGTTCATCCACTGGGGACTCTACTCCATTCCGGCGGGCACATTCGAGGGGAAGAAAATACCGCATGCCGGGGAGTGGATCATGAATTGGGGAAAAATCCCGGTGGCTCGCTACGCGGAATTCGCCAAAGAGTTCAACCCCACCCGGTTCGATGCGGACGAGTGGGTAATGACCGCAATGGGTGCAGGGATGAAATACATCATCATCACAACGAAACACCACGAGGGCTTTGCGCTTTTCAAAACCAAAGCCAGTTCTTTCAACATGGTGGACGCCACCCCGTTTAAGCGGGACGTGATCGCCGAGTTGTTCGCAGCCTGCCGCAAGCATGGCATGAAGCTCGGTTTTTATTATTCGCAGGCGCAGGATTGGCATCATCCCGGCGGCGCAGCCTTGTTTAAAGGCCACTGGGACAAGGCGCAGGACGGGAGTATGGACGACTACATCGACCAGATCGCCGTTCCTCAGGTGCGCGAACTGCTCACCAATTATGGCGAATTTCCGTCAGTGCTTTGGTGGGACAGCGGCGAAGCGGACATGAACAAGGCGCGTGCGGCGAAGCTCTACAAGGTAGTAAAGGAACTCAAGCCGAACCTGATCATGAACAACCGTCTTGGAGGCGGCTACAAGGGTGATACGCTCACCCCCGAACAGACCATCCCCGCAGAGGGCTTCAAGGACGGGTGTGCCTGGGAGACGTGCATGACCATGAACGGCTCCTGGGGTTACAAGCCCGACACGGAATGGAAAAAAACGGGGCTTTTGATTTTCAACCTGGTGGACATCGTCAGCAAGGGCGGCAACTACCTCCTCAACGTCGGCCCGACCGGAATGGGTAACTTCCCGCCGGAAGCCATTGAGCGGCTGGCCGCAATTGGGAAGTGGATGAATGTAAATGGCGAAGCCATCCATGGGGCGGAGAAAAGCTGTTTCGGCGCGGAATACGATTCTGGCGAGAAGGACAAAAAAGGACAAGTCATCCCAGCTAAGGCATGGCGTTGCACCACCAAGCCGGGAAGGATTTACATCCACCTTTTCCAATGGCCGGATGGAAAGCTTGAGTTACCCGATGTCAAAGGTGGGATCACCCGCGCCTATCTTCTGGCTGATAGAGGCTCCGCGCTCACGGTCACCCGCGAGGGTGGAAAGGTCACGATCTCGTCACTCCCGGCCAACCCTCCTGACAAGATCGATTCCGTGGTCTGTCTGGAAACCGCCAACTAATCGAATCAAGAATCCACTCATACGATGAAGTCTTACTTTGCCGCCTTGTTCGCACTCGCAAATATCCCTCGTACGAGGGATGCGCCGGTCGAAATTTAGCCGGCAGGTTGTGGGTAGTGATAGAGGCGGTTGCGGCTAATCCCTGTCTTCCGCAGCCCGGAGTCGCCTTCGGGCGGTCGTTTGTCGGGCATCCGACAAATCCAAATCACTCACTTGCAGTTTCCAGCCCACCAAAACCATGATTCAACACCGCATTCTTCCAATCGCCCTTCTCTCGTGCCTGCTTTCAGCGCCGCATGCGAGTGCCGCCTCGCCGGATTCCGCTCCCGCAGCGGGCCAAGCCGATACCGCCGCAGCCGCCGCCCACGATGCCCGCATCGGTTGGTGGCGCGAGGCGCGCTTCGGCATGTTCATCCACTGGGGGCTTTATGCCGTGCCCGCCGGGGAATGGCAGGGCAAGCCGGTGCCAGGCATCGGCGAGTGGATCATGAACCGCGCGAAAATCCCGGTGAAGGATTACGAGAAATTCGCCGGCGAGTTCAACCCCACCAAGTTTGACGCCGAGGCGTGGGCGCAGCTCGCTCAGGATGCCGGCATGAAATACCTCACCATCACCTCGAAGCATCATGACGGCTTTGCGATGTTCGGCAGCAAGGTGAGTCCCTATAACATCGTGGATGCCACACCATGGAAGCGCGATCCGATGAAGGAACTCGCCGCCGCCTGCGCCAAGCGCGGCATCAAGTTCAGCTTCTACTACTCGCAATCGCTCGATTGGCATGAACCTAACGGCATGGGCAACGAGTGGGATTTCGGCCCGGACGGTAAGAAGGACTTCGATCAATACCTCGAAACCAAGTCCCTGCCTCAGGTGCGCGAAATTCTAACCAACTACGGCCCGCTCGGCCTGATCTGGTTCGACGTGCCTAAAAACATGACCTCCGAACGCGCGGCTAGATTTGAGAATCTCGTTCACGAGCTCCAACCGAAATGCCTCGTCAGCGGCCGGATCGGGCAGGGGAGCCACAACGATTACGACTCCACGGGGGACAACCGCATCCCGGAACTGCCGCGTGCCGGAGACTGGGAGACGCCCGCCACACTCAACCACACCTGGGGTTTCAAGAAGGACGACCACGACTGGAAGACGTCCGGGCAACTCCTGTTCAATCTGGTGGACATCGTCAGCAAGGGCGGAAACTACCTGCTCAACGTCGGGCCCACTGCTGAAGGCGTCATTCCCCAACCCAGCCAGGACAGCCTGCGCGGCGTCGGCCGCTGGATGAAGGTCAATGGCGAGTCGATCTACGGCTGTGGCACCACCGCGTTCGGAGACGAATATGGTGCCTTCAGTGCCACCGTGAAGGACAAGAATGGGAAACCCGAATTTGTCGCTAAACCCGCAGACTGGCGCTGCACGAGCAAACCGGGAAAACTCTATATCCATTTGTTCAAGTGGCCGGATGGAAAGTTTGAGTTACCCGATGTCAAAGGCGGAGTCACCCGCGCCTATCTTCTGGCTGATAGAGGCTCTGCGCTCACGGTCACCCGTGAGGGTGGCAAGGTCACGATCTCGTCACTCCCGGCCAACCCACCTGACAAGATCGATTCCGTGGTCTGTCTGGAAACCGCCAACTAATCAAATCAAGAATCCACTCATACGATGAAGTCTTACTTTGCCGCCTTGTTCGCACTCGCAATCACCGTCCACGCGGAGGAACCGAAACCCGCTTATTCCATCGCCGATGGTCCGTTCAAGTCGGATTGGGAATCCTTGAAACAGTATCGCTGCCCGGACTGGTTCCGGGATGCCAAGTTCGGCATCTGGGCCCACTGGGGGCCGCAAAGCGTCACCGGCGCAGGCGACTGGTATGCCCGCCAGATGTATATGGAAGGCAGCACGCAAAATAAATTTCACGTTGCCAAATACGGACATCCATCGGAGTTCGGCTACAAAGACATCGTCCCACTCTGGAAGGCGGAGAAGTTCGATCCGGATAAACTGATGGAAAAATACAAGCGCGCTGGAGCGAAGTATTTTGTCTCGATGGCCGTGCATCATGACAACTTCGATCTCTGGAATTCCAAATTCCACAAATGGAACGCCGTGAACATGGGGCCGAAGAAGGATATCGTCGGTCTATGGGCGGAGGCGGCGCGCAAGCAGGGACTGCGCTTCGGCGTCAGTGAACATCTGGAGCGCAGTTATAGCTGGTTCAATACGAACAAGGGCGCCGATAAAAAGGGCCCCAAGGCCGGCGTGCCTTATGATGGGAACGATCCCAAATATGCCGATTTCTATTTTCCGCCACACGATGATAACTCGCGTGTCTATCCGCTCAACCCGCCGGAATGGTGGCGGAAGCAGTGGTTCGACCGCATCAAGGATGTCGTCGATCAATATCATCCCGACCTACTCTACACCGATGGCGGCATCCCGTTTGAAGAAGTCGGTCGCACTCTCCTCGCGCATTTCTACAACCAGAACATCCAGCAGCACGGCGGTAAACTGGAGGCGGTTTATAACATCAAGAAACTCCTGGATGAACCGATCCGGCGTCACGGCGATTATGAAGAGGGCGTGGCAATTCAGGATGTTGAGCGCCAGGTGCTTAACGCCATCAAGGACGCCCCATGGCAGACGGATACCAGCGTCGGCGATTGGTTCCACCGCGACAGCGACAAATACAAGACTCCGGCTGAAGTGGTATATCTCCTCGCGGACATCGTCAGCAAGAACGGCAACCTGCTCATCAATTTCACACAGAAGCCCGATGGCACGCTCGACGAAGGCTCCGAAAAGGTGCTAGACGAGTTGGCAGTGTGGATGCCGATCCACGGCGAGGCCATTTACGGCACGCGGCCATGGCAAATTTTCGGCGAAGGTCCGGCAGTGGACCTGCTCGCGGCGAATCCCAAGGCCAAGGTGATTTACACGGCGGCGGACATCCGCTTCACCACCAAGGGGGAAGCGCTTTATGCCATCGCGTTCGGCTGGCCCGAGGATAGCAAACTAACCGTTCATTCACTGGCGATCCCCGCAGGCAAGGTCAGCGATGTCTCGCTGCTAGGCTTCGACGGGAAGCTCGATTGGCAGCAGACCGCCGAGGGATTTGTGGTGCAGCTTCCCTCAAAGAAAGTCTGCGAATACAGCGCCGTGCTGAAAATAAATGGCACGCAGCTCAAACCCGCTGTGATGCCCGCGCCAACGTCCAGCCCGGTGCCGGTCCAATAACTAAACTTAGATATTACTATGTCCAATAATCTATCCAGTTCCCTTTTCGCATGCGCAATAGGGGTTATGGCAGGCAATCTCCTCGCCGCCGAATCCACCGTGCCCACTCAGGCTGTGCTGGAAGGTGGCTCGCCGGAAGCCATTCCCGGCGTCACCTCAGCCAAATCCAAATTCATCGCGCCCATCGAATCGGAAACCGAGATCATGGCGCGCGCCCAGTGGTGGAAGGAAGCGACGTTTGGCATGTTCATCCATTGGGGCCTCTATGCCGGCTACGGCGGATATTACAAGGACCAGCCGATCCCCCGCAACGGCGAGTGGATCCAATATCACGGAAAAATCCCGGAGCCGGAATACGCGGCCAGCGCGAAGGATTTCAACCCGGTGAAATTCAACGCGGATGAATGGGTCGCGATCGCCAAAGCCGCCGGGATGAAATATCTCATCATCACGGCGAAACACCACGACGGCTTTTGTATGTTCGACACCAAACTGAGCGACTACAACATCGTGGCCGCCACACCGTTCAAGCGCGATCCGGTGCGCGAGCTTTCCGTGGCCTGCAAGAAGGCGGGGATTCGCTTCGGGGTCTATTATTCCAACGACCTCGACTGGCACGAAAACATGTGGGGACTGGAACCGCATTTCGGAAAGGATCCAGAGAAATTCGACCAATACTACCGCGGCAAATCGATGGGCCAAGTGAAGGAACTGTTGACCAACTACGGACCCATCGCCGCGATCTTCTTCGACGGCAAGCCGGGTGCCTCCACCGTCGGGCAGGGGTTCGCATTTCGAGACATGATCCGCAAGCTCCAGCCGGATTGTCTTATCAACAACCGCCTGCGCTCGGTCCCGGGCGATTTCAATTGTTATGAACGCACCGGCCCCAAACTGGTGGACAACCGGCTGTGGGAACTCAACACGACCACCAATGATTCGTGGGGCTTTAAGAAGCAGGACACCGATTGGAAATCGACGCCTTCATTGCTCTATCAATTCGTGGACGCGGTGAGCAAGGGCGGCAACTATCTACTCAACGTCGGCCCGACGGCCGAGGGAGTGATCCCGGAGGCGAACGTCAAGGCATTCCATATCATCGGCGATTGGATGAAGGTAAATGGCGAAGCGATTTATGGCGCGGGCCGCACACCATTCGGCGACGAACTCGGCGCATACAGCACCACGGAAAAAGACAGCCATGATAAGTTCATCTTTAACGAGAAGAAGGATTGGCGCTGCACCACGAAGCCGGGGAAGCTCTACATCACCATCTTCAACTGGCCGCAGGGGAAACTGGAACTGCCCGCCGTGAAGGAGAAAATCACCAAGGTCGCGCTGCTCGCCGATCCCGAACACAAGCCGCTCACATTCGAGCAAACGGACAAGGGTATAACTATCATGCTCCCGGCGTCTGCTCCCGATCCAATGGCGTCGGTGCTCGGTATCGAGATTCAACCCACCATGCAATAACATCACATGCACTCATCAAAAAAAGCGGTTCACGCGTGCTACCTGGCACTCGCCACGGCACTGCTCGTGAATCCAACGGGCGCTTTGGCTCTAGAGAGTTCTGCGACTTCCGGGCAAAAAATCCCCCTGGCTCCGGGGCCGTTCAAGCCCTCGTGGGAATCGCTCGAACAATATCAGACTCCGCAGTGGTTTGCGGACGCCAAGTTCGGCATCTGGGCCCACTGGAGCGCGCAGTGCGTCCCCGAACAGGGAGATTGGTATGCCCGCAAGATGTATATGGAGGGCTCGGCAGAATACAAGTTTCACGTCGATAAATACGGGCATCCTTCTACGTTCGGCTTCAAGGACATCGACAATCTTTGGAAAGCAGAGAAGTGGGAACCCGAAAAACTGATGGCCCTCTACAAGCGCACAGGTGCGAAGTATTTTGTCGCGCTGGCCAATCACCATGACAACTTCGATTGCTATAACTCGAAATACCAACCTTGGAACTCCGTAAATGTCGGCCCGAAAAAAGACATTGTCGGGATTTGGGAAAAAGCCGCACGTGCGCAAGGGCTGCGCTTCGGGGTGACCGTGCATGCGGCCCGCGCCTGGAAGTGGTTCGAGGTGGCGCAGGGCAGCGATTCCAAAGGCCCGCTTCAAGGCGTGACCTACGATGGAAAGCTCACCAAGGCGGACGGGAAGGGGACCTGGTGGGAGGGATTGGACCCACAGGATCTCTATGCCCAGAACCACAAAATCCCGGTCTATGGTCCGGATCGCAAGACGGTCGTTAGCCCCGGAGAAAATCCCTCTGCGGAATACTGCGAGCGCTTTTACAACCGCACCGTTGATCTGATCGATCAATATAAGCCTGACCTACTCTACTTTGATGACTCCGTGCTTCCGCTCAG
Organism: Verrucomicrobiales bacterium; assembly: GCA_038237425.1. Taxonomy (GTDB): domain Bacteria; phylum Verrucomicrobiota; class Verrucomicrobiia; order Verrucomicrobiales; family Akkermansiaceae; genus Luteolibacter. The sequence goes on along the minus strand of JBBRYQ010000046.1, from coordinate 36,312 downwards.
CGGTTCGGGACCCGAATGGGGACTTGGCATCGCGGCGCACCTCTATAACTCAAGTCTGAAATGGAACAACGGCAAGAACGAGGCGGTGATGAACACCAAACGCCTCAACCCACAGCAGAGCAAGTGCCTGGTGCTGGACATCGAGCGTGGCGCATCGGACCACATCGAACCGCTCCCTTGGCAGACGGATACCTGTATCGGCCATTGGCATTACAAGCGCAGCGTCTTCGAGCAGCATGGTTATAAGAAGCCCGCCATCGTCATTCACATGCTGGCGGACATCGTCAGCAAAAACGGCAACCTGCTCCTGAACGTCCCGATGCGCGGCGACGGGACCATCGACCAAGACGAAGTCGATTGCCTCGAAGGCATCGCCAAATGGATGGATGTCAACAGCGAGGCCATCTATGCCACCCGCCCGTGGACCGTCTTTGGCGAAGGCCCGGCCAAACCCGGTCGAGGCAGCTTCGGCGGCGTCTCCGATACCGTCGATTACACCTCGGCCGATTTCCGTTTCACGACCAAAGACGGTGCGCTCTACGCCATTTGCATGAGCGTCCCCGACGGCCCGGCCAAAATCGTTTCCCTGGGAAAATCTGATAAACCGATCGCGGACGTCACCTTGCTCGGCAGTAAGGATAAGCTCTCATGGAAACAAAATGCGGATGGGTTGACCATCCAACCAGTGAAGAGCTGGCCCAGCGAACACGCCGCTGTCTTCAAAATCACCTTCGTTAAATGAGCCGACTCATCATCGCATTGTTTGGGAGTGGAATCTTGTTTGCGGCAAACCGCACGCAGGCAGCGGACTCAGTCATCACTTCAGCGCCCTTGCCGCCATCGTATGCGCATGCCGACGGCATGACCATGATGGTCAATGGCAAGCCCGTGCCTATCCTCCGCGCCGAGGTCAACAAACACCGGCATGAAACTTATGACATCGCATCGTTCGGATTCGTCGGCAACGCAATGGTAGAAATTCAGATAGACAAATCGGTGGATGGCGCAAGGGTTCTCCCAAGCGGCTATGGTATCCGCCCGACGATCACAGGCAGCACCGTGAGTTTCAAGCTCGACCGCGCGCGTCAGTTATATGTTCAATTGCCAGGCCGGTCACCGCTGCTGATCTTTGCCAACGCACCGTCGATGTTAGGCGCGATGCCGGGGGCGAACACCTTCGATGTTGTGGCACGTTATAAAGCCGACGCGAGTGGCAGGACGGAATCTACTGTGGCCATTCAGAAAGCCATTGATGATGCCTCGGTTCACGGCGGGACGGTGTTGGTGCCGCAGGGACTTTTCCGGTCGCGCAAACTCACACTGAAGAGCAACGTGCGGCTGCACTTGGCCGGTGGTGCGGCACTCAAGTTCGTGGATGTGATCGATGACGGCATGAATTTCGACAAACGCCAAGGCGCCGGTCTCTATTTCCTGTCTGCGGACAACGTCCAAAACGTTGCGGTCACAGGCGACGGTATATTGGATTGCAACGGCGATAAGGCACAGGGATCGGACAAGAAGCGTCGGCTCATCTCGGCATTTCACTCGGCCCAAGTGACCGGACTCACCTTGGAGGGAATCACGATTCTTGATTCAAGCAGTTGGACCGTCGTTCCGGCGTTCAGTCGGCAAGTGCTTATCCGGAATATCAAAATCGTCAATTCTCTCGGGCTCTATGAAAACGATGGGATTGATCCGGTGAGTTGTCAGGACGTGCTGGTGGATCACTGTTTTGTGCTCGCTACCGACGACGCGTTTTGTCCGAAACCCGGCGGTGTCGGCACGCATGGCGGAGGCTGTAAACCCGGTCCCGCCATGGAACTGCGCGACGTGGTTTTCAACGATTGTATGACATGGACGGTCTCCGCCGCCTTCAAGCTCGGCCGTCAGTCGGGCACACCAGCGCTCAACGTCGTTTGTAAGAACTCTCACGTCATCAACGCGAGTCGCGCCTGCGTCATTGACCACGACGGTGGCAACGCGGCGTTTCAGAACGTGCTCTTCCAGGATATACAAGTCGAAGGTGCAATCAAACATGCGCCGATCTACATTGAAACCGTTGCTCCCGGCCCGACGTCTGATGTCACCTACGAACGCGTCAACCTCTCCGTCACCGGGCGAACCACCAGCATCCTGGCAGGCAAGGATGAGGTAAATTCCGTAAATAACATCCGTTTCCTCGATTGTAATTTAGAAGGTAATCCGGTGACGGATGTAAAATCGATGAAACTCAGCCTCAGGAAGTTCGTTAACCATGTAACATTTGCCTATCAGGATCCAGCCCAGCGACCGCCCGGACAGACATTGACCGCGGTTTGGGGAACTCATCTTGTGCAAGCTAAGGCCGGAGCGGACGTTCCTGTGCAGCCGTCCGTCCTCGTGACCGATCCCGCGAACCGTCCGGTTCCCGGCGTGCAGGTGATGTTCAATGTCGAGTCCGGCGGTGGATCCATCACAGGTGGCAGCGCCATTACCAACACCAAAGGCATCGCTTCAGCCGGCGCATGGAAACTCGGGAAAGCATCGGGAGTTAATACTCTCATCGCCCGCAGTAAAACAGCCGCCAGCCATGTGGTTTTCCGCACGACTGGCAATCTGTGAAGTGGAATCCACCCCGGCACCATCTAATCAAATGAACCCATGAACGGCCGCCACAGTTTCCCCATGCCCTTGTTTTCCGTATCGCGACTGTTGAGGATCGGATGTTTGCTGGCATGGCTTGGTCTGTCTTTGTCCGCGGCATGTGCCGACACGATGGAAGATCGCGGACGCATGAGCTTTCAGAATGCGATCGCCGACAAGGGGAACCGCCCGGATCGGTTTCTCCCGCAGTATTATTTCCTGAAAGGTGACAAATCCGAGGGGCTGAAGACTGCCTACAAGGAAATCGACAAGTTCGACCTTCACGCCAGACATTACACATTCACCGTGTATTGCATGCTGGACTGCTATCTGCACAACCCGCAACTCTACGACGAGGCACACAAGCAGAAACTGCTAGGCTTGCTGAAAACTCCCGAGCCATACGCCTATCATCTTCTGCCCTATCCGCGGCATGCGCCCACCGCCAACCTGCGCATGGTCGGCGCGACCTCTTGGCACTTGGCAACGCAGGCGTTCGGCATGGAGAACTGGCCGAAGGATTTCCCGCCCGCCGATGATCCGACCCGCGCGAAGTGGTTGAAGCGGCAGACGACAAACATCGTCCGCACCGGCATGACGGAGTTTGCCTCGCGGCCTTACTGCCTGCCGAATGCTATGCCCCTCCAGTGCCTTCGGGATTTGTCAAAGGATGCGCAACTCGAAAAACAGGCGGGCATCGCCTATGAAGCATTCCTCGCGCAGGTTGCTCCCACATGGCTCGGCGGTCATTGGATCGTCTCTCCGGCGCGGAGTTATGGCGATCTGTTGAGCCAGGCGTCCAATTCCAATATCAGCTTCCTTTGGGTTTACTTCGGTGGTCCGCTCGGGGGAAATCCCGCTGCGCTGCCTGCTGCCTCGTTTGCCTATAAACCGCCGGGCTACCTCGAAGAAATCGCCACAAAGCGCGTCAAACCATACGTCGCGACGAGTCGGATTTCCGACGACAAGAGCGATATCCAGATGGCTCGCCAATATCCCAATGGCCTCCAGCAATACACCTATATGGATAAGAGCTACGGGATCTTCAGTCAGATCACGCTGCCGAACACCCCGCTCTCCGAACAGCAAGTCTATGGCAACGGCGTGATGTGGGATCAGCCCGAGGGCGGCAACAGCCTGCTCTGGGCCACGGTCCCCGGCCCCGGCGCGGTCCACACCCACGGCCAAATCCAACAGGGACTCGAGTTCGAGCAGTTTGAAAATAGTTGGATGATGGTCGGCAAAATGGAGCCATCCAAGGAGCTGCATAAGCCCGCCGCCAAGCTGCCCGATGGAAGGGACGTACCCGCTAACACGATTGCCTGTTACATTCCCGGCAGCTACCAGGCCATGATCGATGACGCGGCCACGACCGGACGGGTGTTTGTCGGCTACCGCAGCGTACTTGTCGCCATCAGCCTGCCCGCGCCGTTCCAGTGGGATCCTTCGAAGCCCATCCCGCAGCGGGGTGGAAAAAACGAGGCGCGCGATACCGGCTTCTATTATCCGGGCGACTCGGTGGCGCTAGCCATGGAAACCGCATGTCCAATGGATATGCCGGGCGCGACAATCAAGGAGAAGTTGGAGAACTTCCGCAACGACATCGCCGGGAAAACAAAACTCACGCTGGTGGACGGACTCGCGAATTATGTAAATGGGCGCGGTCATCGCCTCGAACGCCGCTCAGGAGAGATGGGCCGGATCGATGGCAAACCCGACGATATATCCAAGAAGCTCTTCCTCTCCAACCCGTGGATGCGCCAGCCATACCAACAGAATCCCGCCGAGCCCTGCACGCTGACGATCAGCATCGACGGCAAAACGCATCTCTATGATTTTCTGAACTGGACGATCACGCACACCAACGGTCCCTCGCGGCCCACGCATCTAGCTGCCGAGCCCGTAGGGGGCAAGGTCGCGCTGCGTTGGATGCCGAGTCTCGGCGAACCGACCGGCTACCACATCCAGCGGGCAACGGCAAAAAATGGGCCGTTCACAGATGTGGGCATCGTCAGCAAACCCCGGTTTGATGACACGAAGGTGCTGGACGGGGGCACTTACTATTACAAAGTCAGTGCCACCAACGCCGGAGGAGAAAGCACGTTCTCACCCGAAGCGGTTGCTCATGTGGCAAAGGGCATCCCGGCCACTCCGAAAAACCTCGCGGCCGAGGGAGGCGACGGAAAAGTGTCTCTCACTTGGGAACCCGTGGACATTGCCGATCATTACCAGATCTATCGGTCCACGGTCTTCGGCGGACCCTACGTGCTGATGGGGCAGGCGGAAAAGAACCAGTTGACGGATTCCACCGTCAAGAACTCGACCACCTATTATTACGTGGTGTCCGCTGTGAATGCCCTCGGAGAAGGCGGATGCTCGGATGAAGATAATGCAAATCCCCGGTTTGCACTGCTTGCCGCGCCTGCGGATGTAACGGTTAAAATGGTGGATGGGAAAAATGTTATCAGTTGGCAGCCCGTTCCGGGAGCCGCGCTTTACAGCATCGAACGCTCCCTGACCCCGCACGGCCTCTACGCCGCCCGCGGCGCAACCACTGCGGAAATCACGTGGGCCGACACCTCGCCCGGTTGGGAGAAACCGGGCCAGTGGTTCCGTGTTTCCGCGATCAATGAAGCCGGTTTGGGGCAGCCTTCGCAAGTAATCCAAGCTCAGTAAATTCCCACCCATCGATCTATATGATAGCAGAAAAATTAAGTCGTCCCGTCAAATATGGTTTGGCATTTTGCTCCGCCTTGTCGCTCGCCACGGGGAGCGCATGTGCAAAAGAAAAGCCGGAGGATGCGTCACCCGACGTAAAGATGTTCGCCCCCGACGATGGCGATCCCAGCTTTGTCGTCCCGCCGGAAATCTGCAACGGTCCCTACGCCAAACGCCGGGAATGGGTGATGGATCAGGCCATGAAGTTTGCGAACGCCACAGCCGAGCTGCCCGCAGACAAACGCGAGGCGGTGTGGAAAAAAGTCGGACGCGCGAGCAATATCTTCATTTCCATGACGATGTTTGAGCGCGGCCAAAAGGAGGTGGGTCGGAAACTCTCCCGCGACTACTTGATCCGGTATAAGAATCTGGATCCTGCCAAAGTCCGTGCCACCGACTTTTTCGCAATCTGGCCCGCGATGTGTCTGGTGGCTCGTTGGGGCTCGGAGCTCGATCCCGAGGCAGTAGCGGGTTTCAAAAAATACATCACCGCCATCGACCAATACAATCGTTCGTTCACTCCCAACCTAACGATGATTCTGTGCGCGACCAAGTATCTGGGCGATCAGGCGTGGGGACCGGAGGCTTTTGTGAAACAACTAACCGAGCCGTTGCCGGAGTGGGGTTATCGTTCGATCACCCTTTCCTCCGCGCACGATAGGCTCATGGCGATCGCTAAAACGACGGCCATGGACGGCGGCCCGGAGTATGCGTCGCGCCCTTATGGATTTCCTAATGTGGCACCCTTCGCCGCGCTCGCCTGTTATGCCAAAGACAAGGATCTGCGTGAAATGGCGGCATTCACTCACCAGGTGACCCTTGCGCGCTACGCCGCGCACTGGCTTGAAGGGAACCTCTGCATGCCCAGCGGCCGCAGTTACCCCGACTATTGGAACGATCCCACCGGAGTCGCGCGCTGGTATTGGACGCATTTCGGCGGCAAGGTAACACCTAACAAATTCTACGGCGAGGACATGCTGGCCGGAGCGGTGTTCAACCAAGGCCCGAATGATTTGATCGCCGAAGCCGCTCGCAGCCGGACGACGAATTTCTCGGTGAAGAGCCGTTTCAATTGGGATGCGGGCGCGCATCAAATGAGCTATTTCACACCCACCTACTCCGTATTCACCAATATCTTCACCCCGCCGTGCAAGAGCTTTAGCCAGACCTATCCCACCGGCGTCCGGTGGGTCGGGCCACAGACCGGGCCGATCAGCATGCTTTGGCTAACCGTTCCGTGTTATGATGCGGAAAAGCCCGAGCGCCAGGTGAGTCACCCCCATGGTGTCCACGGCTCAGGGCAAAGCACGATGCTCAACAATGGCACGCTGCTCTACGTCTGTGATACCACCGGCAGCAACGTGAATATCAAACACGCGCTTTGCTTTGTGCCCTCGGGCGCGTTGGCGATGATCAACGACTCCACGGTGAACCAACATGTGTTCCTGCACTACCCGGGCGTGCTGATTTCCATCGCTTCGACAGCACCCTTCGCATGGGACCCTAAATCGCAGGTGACCTTGGCGTGCTCTAAAGTGGGTCCGGAAGATTCCGAATTCCGGGTGAAAGCAGATCAATTTGCCATGGTCATCGACACCGAACGCGAGGACGCCATTCCTGGAAAAACTCCTCAGGAACGCCTCGCAAATTTCCGCAAGCTCGTGCTGGAGAAGACGAAACTGCAAATCAAACCGGGCAAACTTCCGGTGGCGACTTATGTGGATCACAATGGCGAAACCGTGGAACGCATACTCCGCGGCGCGGCGAAAGTGAATGGCAAGCCGGTGGACCTTGACAAGTGGCCGATGGCAGAAAGCCCATGGACCTATCAGGCATTTAAGGGAGATAAGTTTTTACTATTCAACAAGCAAAAGAAGCTCACCTATGACTTGAAGGCATTCACAGTCACCGAGAGCAAACCGTAGCCTATACTAATCTAACTAAGCATGACCATTGGCATGAAAGCTCGACTATTTGTGTTCTCCCTTCTCGCCGCCGGTTTGGTATCGGCAGGGGAGGCACCACGCTCGCGCGAGTTGTTCGACTACGGCTGGAAGTTTTTCCGCGGCGAAGCCAGCGGGGCGGACCAGATAGCTTTCAAGGACATGGGCTGGCGATCCGTGGATGTCCCTCACGACTGGGCGATCGAACGTGAACCGGGAAGCCCGGCGCTATTTCAAAAGGCGTATTATCAGGGCAGCGGCTGCCTTCCGGGTGGGGTGGGGTGGTATCGCAAGACGTTCACGCCACCCGCGGCATCCAGCGGATCGCGCCTGTTTGTGGAGTTCGAAGGGGTTTACATGAATTCCGAAGTGTGGATCAACGGCCACAAACTGGGAACCCGCCCCTATGGCTATTCCACATTTGAATATGAACTCACCGATGCAGTCCAATGGGGAAAGCCGAATGTTCTCTCGGTGCGTTCTCAGGTGGACCAGCCGTGCTCGCGATGGTATAGCGGTGCTGGCATTTACCGCCATGTGTGGCTTACCACCACGCAGCCCGTTCACGTGGCCCATTGGGGGACGGTCGTAACGACCCCTGAGGTTGAGCCTGGAAAATCCGCCGTGGTCCGCGTTTGCACGCAGGTTCAGAATCAAAGTGCCACCCCGGCGCAGGTTGTGCTCAAGACGATCCTGCATGGCCCGGACGGGACGCAGGCCGGCTCGGTGGAGACAGTGTTGCCCGTTGCCGCGAATGAGAAGGGATCATTCGACCAATCGGTGAAGCTCCAGAATCCCGAGTTATGGAATCTTCAAACGCCGGTGCTTTACACGGCCGTCAGTGAAGTGCGTGTCGGAGAGAAGCTCGTCGATCGTAACGAAACTCCGTTTGGCATTCGAAGCATAGAGTTCACCAAAGACCGAGGGTTCCTGCTCAACGGTAAGCGAGTGCCTATCAAGGGCGTCTGTCTTCACCACGATCAAGGTCCGCTCGGGGCGGCTGCCTACGACCGCGCCATCGAACGCCAGTTGGAAATCTTAAAATCCATGGGCTGCAACGGCATCCGCACCAGCCACAATCCGCCTGCGCCCAAGCTGCTCGAATTGTGCGACCGCATGGGTTTTTTCGTGATGGACGAAGCTTTCGACGAATGGAAAAAGAACAAGACCAAGCTTGGCTACGGCCGCTTCTTCGACGAATGGAGCGAGCGCGATCTGGCGAGCCTTGTGCAGCGCGACCGCAACCACCCGAGCGTGATTCTCTGGAGCATCGGCAACGAAATTCCAGAGCAAAGCGATGGGAATTCGGACCGGGCGATCGCGCAGCGGTTGGTGGATATTTGTCACCGCGAAGATCCGAGCCGTCCGGCGACGTCTGCCTCCGACAAGATCAGCGCCTCGCTCAAAAACGGATTTGCCGAAGCCCTCGATGTCGTCGGCATCAACTACCACATGGAGAACTACGGGCCGCTCAAAGGGAAGTTTAAGCTGTTCGCCTCCGAAAGCCGCTCAACAAAATCATCGCGTGGTGAATACGGCTTGGTCGAGCAGGATGGAGCCATCGCGATCAACCCGCAGGGAAAGGGACAGCTCAGCGCCTACGATATCAACGACGGACGCGACATCACCGCGGAGTTCAAGCTCAAGACGCTTGCGGAGACGCCGTGGGTTGCAGGCGAGTTCCTCTGGACGGGATTTGATTACATTGGCGAACCAGTTCCGTTCGGATGGCCGTCGGTGAGCTCCTATTTCGGGCTGATCGACCTGTGCGGATTTCCAAAGGATCGCTTCTATCTTCATCAGAGCCGCTGGTCGGACAAGCCGATGGCGCATCTGCTCCCGCATTGGAACTGGCCGCAGTTCGCAGGCAAGCCGATCCCGGTCTGGTGCTACTCAAATGCTGAAACTGTCGAACTTTTCCTCAACGGAAAATCGCTTGGGATCCGGGATATGCGCAACCTGGAGGTGAAAGCGCCCCTCCTTGTCACAAAAGAGGCGAAGCCGGGCCAGAAGCCTCTGGCATCGCGTCCATGCGGCTGGTATCACGCCGAATGGCTGGTTCCGTATGAGCCGGGCACCCTCAAGGTCGTGGCGCGAAACGGCGGCAAGGTGGTTGCCACCGATGAAGTGGCTACGGCCGGAAAGCCCGCGCGCATCGAGCTGAGCGTGGACCGCAAGGACATCCAGGCCAACGCTCAGGACCTCGCCTATGTCACCGTCCGCATCGTCGACGCGGAAGGCCACATCTGCCCCGACGCGGATAACCTCGTGAAGTTCAGCTTGACCGGCCCCGGCAAGATCGCAGGGGTCGGCAACGGCGACGCCACCTGCCATGAAGACCTCCAGGCCAGCCAGCGCACCGCCTTCCACGGGCTCTGCCTTGCGGTGCTGCAATCCACACGCGAACCCGGCGAGCTGAAGCTAACCGCCTCCGCCGACGGACTAACGGGCGACGCCGTCAGCGTCCGCGCTTCCAAAGTAAATCCCTGATCCGTAGCTTATGAATAAAATAACATACTGCCAAACCACTTCCATTCTGGTGCTCATGGCTTCGATGCTGGCAACATCGGCTCAAACCAACACCCTGAACCTGCCGGCCAACGCCGCCGGGCCATTCAAGCCGACCGATGAATCGTTCAAGCAATACCAGTGTCCCGAGTGGTTTCGGGATGCCAAGTTTGGCATCTGGTCCCACTGGGGGCCCGGCTCCATTCCCGGCTTCAACAACTTTGCGCGCGATATGTGGAAACAAGATGGCGGCGAATACAACTGGTTCGTCAAACACTTCGGCCATCCGTCCAAAGTAGGTTACAAAGACCTCATCGATTCATGGAAGGCCGAGAAATTTGATCCCGACGCTCTGGTGGCCAAATACAAAGCAGCAGGTGCCAAGTACATCGTCGCCCTCGCCACGCATCACGACAACGTCGATTGTTTTGATTCGACCTATCATGAGTGGAACTCCGTAAAGCACGGCCCGCAAAAAGATATCGTCGCCGCATGGCGCGCCGCGACGCTACAAGCCGGTCTGCGCTTCGGTGTTTCCTCGCATGCAGACGAACGCGGCTGGAACTACATGTATGGTGCCCGGCTTGCTGATACGACCGGCCCGCTGGCGGGAGTTCCCTACCAAGGTGCCAACCCGGCGTTTGAAAGCCTCTATAACACCCCGAAAGGACCAAAGGACAAGCCCTCCGAAGTCTGGAAGCAGACGTGGCTCAAACGTCACATTGAACTCGTGGAGAAGTATCATCCGGACCTTCTCTACTTCGACGGTGGCATTCCCCACGGCCAGTATGGAATGGATTTAATTGCGCATTATCTCAACACGAATGCGAAAGATCATCAAGGGCTGGTCGAGGGTGTCGTTAACGTCAAAGCCGCTTCCTTTGTTCGTGACACCGAGCGTGGTGTTCACCTCACTTTGCAGGAAAAACCGTGGCAGGACGACACGTCGCTATCAGGCTGGTTTTACATGAGCCACGATCCTCAAAACGACCCGGCATCTCTCGTCAAGGATGCGCCGACGATCATCCACACCTTGGCGGACGTGGTCAGCAAGAACGGCAACCTGCTGCTGAACTTTCCGCAACGCGGCGATGGCAGTCTCTATCCCGAGTGCGAGCAGGTGCTGGACGAGCTTGCCAAATGGATGCCGATCAATGGGGAGTCAATCTTTGGCACCCGGCCCTGGAGCACGTTCGGCGAAGGCCCAACGACGTTCGAGCAGAAGTCGTGGCTGAATGAATTGAAGCATCCGATGACTGTAAATGACATCCGCTTTACGCAATCCAAGGATGGCAAAACGCTTTACGCCATCGTCTGCGGTATTCCGGGCGAACCGGTTCGCATCCAGTCGCTCGCGAAAGAAACGATCGCCAGTGTGTCGCTTCTCGGCAGCGCCGCAAAGCTGGATTGGAAACAGGAAGGCGATGCGTTGGTCATTCAGCCGGTGGCAAAGTGGCCATGCCAACACGCCGTGGTCTTCAAGATCGCATTTTCTAAAAAGGAGGGACAATTTTGAAACAGCCGCTTGAACAAAATGATTCCGGTTTAAATACGCCGCGAGGACCCTTTGCATCACGCCTGCGTCTTGGGTGGATGTGTTTGCAAACCATCTTTCTGTTAGTTGTAGCGTCAATCAATACACAGGCAGCGCAACAGGAGCCCCCCGCTGCGGAACCACAAGGCCTCGTCCAAAAAATCGACTTGGCTTCTGACACGGCCTGGACTCTTTCGATTGACGACGGGCCAGCACGCGGCATCAAGGTGCCGGGAGGCGGCTTTAACTCCGACCTGCAGGACCCGCCTTGGATCGAAATGTGCGGCGACGGCAAGGGACAAAGGATGGTCAAGGACCACGTGGTCTATCAGCGCTCCATTACCATCCCGAAAGCGGCGGCGGACAACGCCGTCGTGCTGGAATTTGGCGCGGTGAATCACGGGGCTGAAGTTTACTTGGTGGATGGCAAAACCGAGACGTTGGTCGCCACCCATGTGGGCCCACATATGCCGTTTGCGGCCGACCTGACTGGCCGAGTCGTTCCCGGTGGAGTTTACCAACTCAAGGTCAAAGCTTACCCGATGTGGCACTATCAAAAAATGGTGCCAAACGGTTTTATTTACCAAGAGGCGTGGACCAAACCCACCAACGGTTGGGCTTCCAAGTTTAGCTTCGGCATCGCCAAGTCGGTGCGCTTGGCGGTGTATCCCATCGTGCGCGTTCGCGACGTGTTTGTGCGAACGTCAGTGGCGCAAGCCGCGTTGACTTGCGAAGTCGAACTGGAGAATCACTCCGATTCCGCGCGCACGGTTCAAGTGCGCGGTCAGTTGTCGTCTTGGAATCACGCCCAGTGGAATTATCCTAGTCTGCCAGAAATCAGTGCCACGGTGCCTGCGCACAGTCGAAGTAAAGTGACCGTGGGTCCGGTTAACTGGACGCTAGGCAGCGCCAGTTATTGGTGGCCGAATAAACCATTTCGCGAAGACTACACGCCGCAGTTGCATTACCTCAACCTCACGCTGATAGAGAATCAGCAGACAATCCAAACCGTCGCATCACGGTTCGGGTTCGTGGAGTGGACGGAAGGGCCGTTTTACTATCTCGTCAATGGCGTGCGGATCAATTTCATCGGCGACGCCACGCCGGAATCGGCGATGAGCGACTATGATAGTTATTCGACCTCGCCCGCATTTCTGCCGCCGACCGGTCCCGGCACTGGCTGCCCGGAGACTTGGAAACGCTACATGCGCATGGGCATTTGTGCCAATCGCATTCACCAGTCCACGCCCACGGAATCCATGATGAACGCGGCGGACGAAACCGGATTCATGTTGATCCCGGAAACTGCCATTCGGGGCTATCAGGGCGAGAGTTGGCACGAGGAAAACTTCACGCGTGCGGTCCGCGAATTGGCGGAAGTTTGTCGGGCTCACCCGAGCGTTTGCCGCTACAGTCTCCAAAATGAGCAAGACCCGGCGTGGGTCGGCTCGCTTGCCGATGCCATCACGACCGTGGATGACACGCGGCCGCTGGTGTTCGAGGACAGCGTGCAAAAACATCCCGGCCCGATCTTTGGCCGCTCCGGCGCTCACGCCTATGCCATGTTGCATTATCAACCCACGCCAACGACTTCTGCAGAAATGATCGTCGGCATGGGCGAATGTGCCTGGAATGAAAACACCAGCCAGCAGTTCAATCATCCATTTTTGGAAAAATTTGCGTTTGAGGCTTCGCAAGGACGCGCCTTCAACTGGGCTTACTACTCCGGTTGGGATTGGATCAACTATTGGCCTAACTTTTTGCAAGGCATGAATGCCAGCAGGCACGCTTGGAAACAGCAGTATCACGAAGATCGCGTTGATGGTGTGGACGGCTGGAATTCCCCGGTGATCCGTTGGGTGCAGCGGCTGTTTTCCCCGTATCTCGTGCTGGATCAACAGTTCTATGCTGCCAATGGGGCATTCAGTTCAGACTGGCCAGCCAAACTGCCCAGCTACGCGCCTGGAGATAAGATTTCGCGAACCGTGCTGGTGTTCAACGATTCGCTGGCTGGAGATCAATTGACCTTGCGCTGGAGCTTTCACTGGGACAGCCCGGACGGCCCAAATCTGGCCAAAGGCGAGAAGGGTCTAGTCGTGAAACCGGGATTTCATGTGGACGTAAATTTGCAGGCTGTGCTGCCAAACAGTGAACAGAAGACCGATCGGAAGCTTTTCCTGTCGCTTGAATCCAGCAAAGATGGGCACAACGTTTTTCACGACGAAAGCACGTGCTTCCTCGTTCGACTGCCACCTGTAAGAAATGAGCCGGTTAACCCGCACGATTGATAGTATGATGCACCTATCACAAATTCCTTCCCTGGTGGCTGCGTATGTTAGCGTTACGTTGTTCGTCGCAGCACAGGAAACCGCAAGCCAGGTCCACCTATGGAATAATGTAGAAAAAACCAATAGACCAAACTTATAGTATATGATTAAAAAACCATTCCTAATTCCCATGATCATGGCCGTAGCCTTCGCATCATGGACTGGCATCTCAAGTCAAGCGATGGCTGCGGAGGTGCCCCGCTCGCGTCTCCTCATGGATGACAATTGGCAATTCAAGATCGGCAAGCCGACGGATAGCCAAGGTAAATTCGATAAGGCGGGTTTCGGACTTGCCATGTTCAAGGGGGCTACCGTCAACCTGCCCCACGATTGGGCCGTGGAACTGCCATTTGCTAACAATTCCCTGCGCAACATGGGCTATAAAGCCATCGGCGTGGATTTCCGCGACAACTCGATCGGCTGGTATGCGCGGGAGTTTACCGTGCCTGCGAAGGCCGAGGGTCGCCGATTCTGGCTGGAATTCGACGGCGTCTTTCGTGACTGCCAGGTTTGGGTCAACGGGATGTATTACGGACGGCACGAGAGCGGCTATAGCAGCTTCCGTTATGATATCACCGATGTCGTCGAACCGGGACAAACGAACAATGTTATCGTGCGCGTGGACGCCACCTTGAATGAGGGCTGGTTTTACGAAGGCGCTGGAATCTATCGACATGTCTGGCTGACGAGCACGGACCCGCTGGCCGTCGCGCCCGATGGTGTTTTTGTTTACAGCCGATTTGCTAACAGCGAGCCGGTCGGTGCGGCCGAGGTCTGGGCGGAGGTTTCGCTGCGCAATGATTACCGCACCATCCAGAAGGCGCGGGTAAAAATCGAGGTGCTGGATAGCAAGGGGCAGTCCGTGGGCAGCGCGAGCGCTGAGGCTTCCGTGGACGCTTTGACAGAAGCACTGGTCAAACAAAAGGTGAACGTCGAAAAACCTGCGCTCTGGTCGCCGGAGACCCCGGCTCTTTACAAATTGGTTACCACGGTGGAGTCCGATGGAAAATTGTTGGACCGTGTGGAAACCAGCTTCGGCATCCGGACCGTTGCGTTTGATCCTAACGAGGGATTCAAGCTCAACGGCAAAAAATACATCATCAAGGGAACCTGCAACCATCAAGACTTTGCTGGCGTAGGTGTCGCGGTTCCCGATGCGCTTCAATTTTACAAAATCAAACGGCTCAAGGAGATGGGTAGCAATGGCTATCGCGTGGGGCACCATCCTCCATCGACCGCCGTGCTGGAAGCCTGTGACCGCCTGGGCATGCTGGTCATGGACGAAAACCGGCTGCTCGTTAGTTCACCGGAACAAAAGAACCAGTTTGAGCGCTTGATCCGCCGGGATCGCAATCATCCATGTGTCTTCATCTGGTCGCTTGGGAACGAGGAAATCGGCATTCAGAAGAAGCCGATGAGCGAGCGCGTCGCCCGCACTTTGACGGACATCGCGCATCGCATGGATCCGACTCGGCTGGTGACTTATGGTGCCAATCTCGGCAACGTTTACGAAGGTGCTAACAAGGCAGTGGATGTGCGCGGTTGGAATTATTTTACCTGGCAGGATCGCCTCGACTATCACAAAGCCCATCCGGAACAGCCACACATCATGACTGAATTCACGGGGAACACCGGGACGCGAGGTATCTATTTTGGCACGGATGAGGAACTGAAGGCCAAGGGCTATCGCCGCGATTCCGGATGCGCGAAATGGTGGCCGGAATTCATTGCGCAACCGTTTGCGTCGGGCGTTTTCACCTGGACCGGCTTTGATTATCGGGGCGAGCCCGATTCGAAAGGTGCATGGCCGCAGGTGAACGGCAGCTTCGGCGCGTTGGACCTCTGCGGATTTCCGAAGGCAGGTGCTTACGGCTACCAGGCGATCTGGAGCGACACGCCGATGATCAAGATCCTGCCAGACTGGAGCTTGCCGGATAAGGTCGACACCGAGGTGTCCGTGATGGTCTATAGCAACGCCGACGAGGTGGAACTCATCGTGAACAACCAGCCGGTGGGACGGAGCAAGCCAGTCGCAGGACGGGCGATTTTCAAGGTGCGTTACCAACCGGGGGTGGCGGTGGCCCGGGGCTATCGCAACGGAAAACTGGTGACCGAGACGCGCAGCGAGACTGCAGGCGTTGCCGCGACTCTGCAAGTGGAGCCCAATCGCATAACTCTTTCCGCCGACGGCCAGGATGTCGCCGTGGTCAATGTCCGCATCACAGATGACAAAGGGCGCTTTGTTCCGGCTGCCGACAATCTGGTCGAATTCAGCCTGACGGGCCCGGGCCGGATTATCGGCGTGGGCAACGGCGATCCCTTGAGCCACGACTCCGAGAAGGAACCCCGCCGCAAAGCCTTCAACGGTCTTTGCCAGGTGCTGGTGCAAACCACGCAGACCGCCGGGGAGCTCGAACTCACGGCCACCTCCGCCAAGCTCAAGCCGATGAGCGTCAAACTCCAAACCCAGCCCACACCGAACCCAAACGGGAAATGACAAAATGACAAGCCATTTCATCTGCTCATCATTGATTGCCAGTCTGCTTTTTGCGTTCTCCCCCGCGACGGTCGCCGCAGAGCCTGAAAGCACAAACCCCGTCCGCGAGAAGGCATCCTTGAACAGCGATTGGCGCTTTCAAAAGAGCGATCCTGCGGAGGTCCAGGGGGCGTTGGATTACCAGAAGATCAAGGCGTGGGTTTTGCCCGCCAGCAATGCCTTCACCAAGGACCCCGCCAAGCACGCCAAACGCCCGGAAGGCAATCTCGGCGACGACGTCGCCTACGCACAGCATGGGTTCAATGACCAGGCGTGGCGCAAGCTCGACCTCCCGCATGACTGGGCCATTGAGGGCCCATTCAATCTGAATTCCACCGGCAATACCGGCAAGCTGCCATATGATGGAGTAGGCTGGTACCGGAAGCATTTCCAAAGCCCCACACAGGACGCCGGGAAACGAGTGTTCCTCCAGATCGACGGCGCGATGTCCTACTCCGCCGTTTGGCTCAACGGGAAGTTCGTCGGCGGCTGGCCCTATGGCTATAGCTCATATGAGCTTGATCTGACGCCCTACCTTAAAACCGGGGGGGAGAACGTGCTGGCCATCCGCATCGAAAATCCGCCGGGTTCCGCCCGGTGGTATCCCGGCGCTGGCATTTACCGCAACGTCTGGCTCTTGAAGACGAACCCGGTTCATTTGGCGCAGTGGGGCACCTACATCACCACACCCGAGATTACGGAAAAATCGGCCAACGTGCGCATTCAGGCGGACATCTCAAATCAGTCCGAAAACCCCGCCGCCGTCAGCGTGGTCACCTCGATCTTCGACGGCAGCGCCCTCGTTGCCACCGCCGTGGAACAGAAGGCAACGCTTGCACCGGGCCAGACGGGGCAAACCGTCGCCACCGTCCCCGTCCCGCAACCGCTGCTCTGGGACATCAAGTCACCCCACCTATATCACGCCCTTACCCAGGTTCTCGTGGGTGGCAAGATCGTGGACCAGTATAAGACCCCCTTTGGCATTCGCAGCATCCAGTTCGTCGCGGACAAGGGGTTCTTTCTGAACGGCAAACGCCTCGATCTGCGCGGCGTGTGCAACCACCACGACCTCGGCGCACTCGGCGCGGCCTTTAATACCCGCGCCGCCGAGCGGCAACTGGAGATCATGAAAGAAATGGGGGCCAACGCCGTGCGCACCAGCCACAACATGCCGGCCCCGGAGTTGCTCGACCTCTGCGACCGCATGGGTATCCTCGTCATGGATGAGTCCTTTGATTCCTGGAAAGCGCCAAAGACCAAGAACGGCTACAACTTGCTTTGGGACGACTGGCACGAGGCCGACCTTCGCGCGGAATACCGGCGGGACCGCAACCACCCATCAGTTATCATGTGGAGCATCGGGAACGAAGTGCTCGAGCTTACCGATGAGATCGCAGGGCCGGCGATCGCCGCGGAACTGACATCGATTGCCCATGAGGAAGACCCGACCCGCCCGACCACGCTGGGCTCACATCGCGGCGTCGCAAACTCTAACGGCATTCAAAAAGGAGTCGATGTGATGGGGCTAAACTACCAGATCGGAAACTACGCCAGATTTCGCGAGCTGAATCCCGCCATCCCGGTCGTTGCGAGTGAAACCTCCTCGTGTCTGAGTTCGCGCGGCGAATATTTCTTCCCGGTTTCTGAGGAAAAAACCAAGGGCTTCTACGATTTCCAGGTGAGTTCCTACGATCTTTACTCACTCGACTGGGCCTATCGACCAGACCTGGGGTTCGCAGCTCTCGATAAGTGCCCCTTTGTTGGCGGAGAGTTTGTCTGGACCGGATTTGATTACCTCGGCGAGCCAACTCCCTACAACGCAGATGTCACGAATCTCCTCAACTTTGAGAATGAAGCGGGCAAGGCAGATATGCAGCGTCAGCTCGACGAGCTGGGCAAGATCAAGCCGCCCTCCCGCAGCTCCTATTTCGGCATCGTGGACCTGGCCGGGTTCAAGAAGGACCGCTTCTACCTCTACCAAGCCAGATGGCGGCCAGAAATGCCGATGGTTCACATCCTGCCACATTGGAACTGGCCCAACCGCGTGGGCCAAGTCACGCCGGTGCATGTCTATACCTCCGGCGACGAAGCGGAACTCTTCCTCAACGGCAAATCCCTCGGCCGCAAAAAGAAGGAGCCGGATCAATACCGGCTGCGCTGGGATGACGTGGTCTATGCGCCGGGCGAACTGAAAGCTGTGGCATGCAAGAATGGCAAGCCATGGGCGGAATCCGTGATGAAAACGACCGGTCCCGCCGCGAAAGTTACCTTGCAACCGGATCGCGCAAAGATCACTGCGGACGGCAAAGACCTTTCCTTTGTCACTGTCACCATCGCCGACAAAGCCGGCTTGCTCGTGCCACGCTCCAAGAATCTTGTGCAGTTCGAGATTTCCGGCCCCGGCGAAATCGTGGCTGTGGACAACGGCGACGCCACGAGCTTCGAGCCGTTCCAAGCCAGCCAGCGCAAAGCCTACAACGGACTTGCCCTGGTAATCGTCCGTTCCAAAAAAGGCGAAGCGGGAAAAATCACCCTGTGTGCGCGCTCGGAGGGGCTTGACTCCACGGAACTGACAATTGTTGGACAACCTAGCCGGGTCGCTGGCCTTCGAGACTGATCATGTCGTGAACTTGCACATCAAACAGACGATATCAAAACGGCACCCCAGCTGCTTAAGCAATGGATTTGTGATGATATTTCCCATCAGCCTTTTCGCCAGCTTTTCCGTTTGTTTCCTCGCCACCGCCATGGCCGGGGAGGCGACTGCCCGGATCGCCCCGCTCTCCCCGATCGAGAGGTATAACTTCGTGGCAGGAACCCAGTCGATTGGCGCGGGCTATCATTTTACGGACGAATCCATGTTGGTAGAAACCGCCAGGGCCATGCTGGCCATGGGGTCGAACATCATGAAGTTCTCGCTGGAGGGGAAATCGCCCTACAAGACGCTGGCGGAACGGGCTGCCCAGGATCAAGATGTTCAAACCCTATTCCACCTTCCCTTCGCGCTTTATTTCCTCTGGGTCGCACCGATTTCCGCGCCCTACGGCGATGGCACTCCGTTCGACCCGGTGAGGCTGGAGGCGCAGAAGCGCGAAATGTATGAACTGACATGCTACCTGCTCAGGACCTTCAATGGCAGCGGCAAGACCTTTTATCTCGGGAACTGGGAGGGGGACTGGCTGCTAACGGGAGTGAACCCCGATAAAGTCCCAGACGAGCGAACCGTAAAAAACATGATCGCCTGGGGAAAGACGCGCCAGCAGGCCGTGGACGACGCGCGCCGCGATACGCCGCATAAAGACGTGGCGGTCTATCATTACATCGAGGTGAACCGCGTCCGCGATGCCAAGAACGGAAAAATCCGGGTGACTAACATGGTATTGCCGGAGACCAATCCTGATTTCGTTTCATACTCCGCCTACGACGCCCAAACGCCCGATCTGGAGAAGACGATGCCAGAGTTGCTCGACTATATCCAGGCCCAGTTGAAACCAAAATCCGGATTGCCGGAGAAGCGGGTCTTCATCGGCGAGTATGGCTTGCCGGCCACTCGCAAGGACAGCGGCGGACCTGTTGCTCAGGAATTGATGGTCCGCCGTGTCCTGCGCGCCGCGCTGAAGTGGGACAGCCCATTTGTCCTGTACTGGCAGATGTATGACAACGAGAATGCTGGTTTCTGGCTGATTGATGATAAAAACGTGAAACAGCCCGCTTACTTAACCCACGCGAAATTTTTGGAAAAAGCCAAAGATTACGTTGCGACATTTCAAGCGAAGCACCAGCGCTTACCCTCCCGTGAGGAGTATGCCACCGCTGCCTTGGATTGGCTGCCACTCGACAAGAAACCATGAAACCATTCCTCCAATCCGCCCTCGCTGTGGCGTTGCTCTTTGCCACCGTTTCCCTGACCCACGCCGCGCCCCCGCCATTGCGGATCGTCCTCATTGGCGACTCGACGGTTTGCGATTATCCCGTCACACAACCTAACCGAGGCTGGGGTCAGTTCATCGAAGAAGAATTCAAAGTCGGTGAGGTAAAGGTGATCAATCTCGCCGCCTCTGGACGCAGCACCAAGACTTTCATCACGGAAGGGCGATGGCAGAAGGCACTTGAGAAAAAACCCGACTATGTCCTGATCCAATTCGGCCACAACGATTCGCATGGCCCAGCGAGGCCGGAGTCCACCACAGCGGCGACGGATTACAAAGCTAACCTGCGCCGTTTCATTGACGAGGCCCGTGCGATTGGCGCGACGCCTATTCTCATCACGCCGATGGTTCGCCGGAGCTTCGATGGCGCGGGGAAGATCAGGGAAGGGACGCTTCCCCCTCCCAATAGCGACCTCCAACCTTACGCCGATGCGATGAAGGAGGTCGGCAGTGAGAAGAAAGTCGCCGTCATCGATCTTCATCAAGCCAGCAAAGAGCTTGTGGAAAAACTCGGTCCGATTGAGAGCGAGAAGTTTGCCAATAAAAAGGGCGATCCCACCCATTTCAATGAGAAAGGCGCTCGGGCAATGGCTGGGCTCGTGATGAAGGAACTGCCCGTCGTGGAGCCGAAGCTTAAAGCTTATTTAAAAGCTCCGTAACCAAACATCCCACCATTCCCTTTCACCCCGCAACTCCTTGCCAATGCACACATCCCCTACGACTCAATTCCGCTCAGTATTGGTCGCATTGAATTTTTTCGCCGTAAGCTCGACTATCTCCTTTGGCGGTCCCCTTTCGCTTAAGGAAACGGTTAGTTCCCCATCCGATTTTCCTATCGTCGCGAATGGGCGCGCAGCCGAGATCCTGGTGGACAAAGCGGACGCCGAGGTCGTCCGCATAGCTGCCGGTTTGCTCGCTTCGGACATAGAGCGTGTCAGCGGCGTGAAGCCGGGAGTGGGAGGCACCATCACTGGACGAACCGCCCCGGTGATCATCCTCGGCACACTGGAAAAAAGCGCCCTGATCGCCGATCTGATCAAACGCCGCAAATTCGACCCCAAAAGCATCAAGGGAAAATGGGAGTCCTTTATCGTCACCACGGTGGATGCTCCATTTCCCGGTGTGCCCGCAGCGCTAGTTATCGCCGGCAGCGATCGGCGCGGGGCCGCTTACGGTGCCCTGACCCTCTCCGAAACCATCGGAGTGTCGCCTTGGGAATGGTGGGCCGACGTGGCCCCGCAGAAGCGGGAAAATCTCGTCGTGTCCGCCGTCGCGCACACGGAGGGATCCCCGTCGGTCCAATACCGCGGCATCTTCATCAACGACGAAGACTGGGGCATCCAGCCGTGGGCGGCCGGGACGTTCGAGCCGGCGTCAAAGAACATCGGTCCGAAGACCTACGCAAAGGTGTGCGAGTTATTGCTTCGGCTGAAAGCGAACTATCTCTGGCCGGCGATGCATAAGTGTTCCAAGGCCTTTAACTGTTTCCCGGAAAACAAGGCTGTGGCCGACCGGTATGCAATCGTGATGGGATCATCGCATTGTGAACCGCTCCTGCGCAATAACGTCGGCGAATGGGATCCGAAAACGCGCGGGGAGTGGAACTACCAGAAAAACGGCGCGCAAGTTTTAAGTTACTGGGAAGAACGAGTTAAAGAAAGCGGGCGCTACGAGAACACCTACACGTTAGGAATGCGCGGCGTGCACGACGGCGCGATGCCCTTCGAGGGCACGACACCCGAAAGAATCGCGATGTTGCAGAAGATCATCAGCGATCAGCGAGAGTTACTGGCGAAATACGTCAATCCTAAGCTCGATCAAGTTCCACAAATCTTCATCCCTTACAAGGAAGTGCTTACGGTTTACCAAAAAGGGCTCAAGGTTCCGCAGGATGTAACTCTTGTCTGGCCCGACGACAACCACGGGTATATCCGTCGGCTCTCGACCCCGGAGGAACAGAAGCGCTCCGGCGGCTCGGGCGTTTACTATCATCTCTCTTACTATGGCAGTCCGGAGGATTATCTTTGGCTTTGCACCACGCCCCCAGCACTCATCTGGGAAGAAATGCGCAAGGCCTACGACCATGGAGCCAGAAAGCTCTGGATCGTAAATGTCGGCGATATCAAGCCGGCTGAGGTTGGCATGGAATTCTTTCTGCGCATGGCGTGGAACGTCGATGCGTGGAATGAAAATGCGCAAACCACCTTTCTGGAAGAGTGGGCGCGGCGGACTTTTGGCAAAGAACACGCCGCCGAGATTGCCTGGGTGATGGACGAGTATTATCGCCTGAATTACACCGCCAAACCCGAACACCTGCTCAATGCTCAGTTCAGCACTAACTACGACGAGATCGCCCAACGGCTCCACCGGTTTGCAGCGCTCGTCGCGAAAACCGATGCCCTTCACTCACAGCTCCGACCGGAGCAGCGCGACGCATTCTTCGAGTTGGTGGCCTATCCGGTGCGCGGCTCCGCTTTAATGAATGAGAAGCATCTCGAGCCCGGAATGGCCCGGGAAGCTTACGAAAAGATTCAAGCCGAGACCAAGGTTTACAACGAAGTGATCCACGGAGGAAAATGGAACCGCATGATGTCGGCAGCGCCCCGCAATCGGCAGGTCTTCCTGCCGGCTACCGCCAAAAATCCGCCCGTGTCCGGGAGCGTGCCAGTCATTGACAATGCCGCCGCAGGAGCCACCGAGCCGGGCTATATTTCAATGGAAGCAGAGCATCCCACCAGAGCGATAGGCGGCGACGGCGTTGCGTGGAAAACGATTTCCGGACTCGGGCGCTCAGGCGACTCCATCGCGCTCCTGCCTACCACGGAGACAGTCCCCCAGAACTCTGTGTTAGAATTTGACTTTACCGCCCCCAAGGCGGGCATCGCAAAAGTTCTGATCTACGCGATTCCTACTCACGCGCTTCACTCGGGGCTGCAGTTGCGCTACTCTGTAGCAATCGATCATGAACCGCCCAGGATGGTTGATCTCGAAACGGCGGAGTCCAGTCCTGCCTGGAGCGCGAACGTGCTGCGCGCAGCGGCAATCGGCACCACCGAGCACTCGATCAACCAGGGGAAGCACACGCTCAAAATTCATCCGCTCGATCCGGGCCTGGTTTTCGACAAGGTCGTGCTCGATTTCGGCGGACTGAAACCCACTCACCTCGGCCCACCCGCCACGCATTCGGAATCCCGATTTCCGCAACCCTGAATACAGATGAATTCGATCACCAGATTATGGCTGTGTGCGGCCACGTTGCTGCTCCCGGCAGTTTGCCTGGCGCAAGGCATACCAGAAAAACTGGAAGCCTCCGCACCGGGGCGTAGCTCGCAAGTGGATGACCGATTGGCTTGGTGGCGCGAGGCGAAATTCGGCTTGTTCATCCACTGGGGCCTCTACTCGGTCGCCGCGGGTGAATACAACGGCAAGCTGATACCCAAGACTGGCGAGTGGATCATGTGGAACGCGAAAATCCCGCTCAAGGAATACCAGAAGTTCGCAACCGGGCTTACCGCTTCGAAATTCGATGCCGATGCGTGGGCGCAACTCGCGCAGGACGCCGGGATGAAGTATCTCTGCATCACGGCCAAGCACCACGACGGCTTCGCGATGTATCCTTCAAAGGTGAATTCCTACAACATCACCGAGCGGTCGCCATTCAAGCGCGACCCGGTGCAGGAACTCTCCGATGCCTGCGCGAAACGCGGCATCAAGTTTTGCCTCTACTATTCCCAGGCCATAGACTGGGAAGACCCGAACGGGATGGGCAACACCTGGGATTTCGGGCCGGAACAAGGCCGGAACATGGACGCATACATTGAGAAAAAGTCGCTGCCGCAGGTGGAGGAAATCCTCGCCAAATACAAGCCGGCGATGATCTGGTTCGACCTGCCGCGGGGAATGACCAAAGAACGCGCAAACAAATTTGCCGATGCGGTCCGCCGGATTAAGCCGGACTGCATCATCAGCGGGCGACTCGGGCCGGGCCGCTACAACGACTACGATTCCACCGGAGACAATTCACCACCCAAGGACGCCCGGGCGGGCGATTGGGAGACACCCGCAACACTCAATCACACATGGGGATTTAAGAAGCAGGACAACGACTGGAAGACTCCGGAACAGCTGG
Source organism: Verrucomicrobiales bacterium (assembly GCA_038237425.1). Taxonomy (GTDB): domain Bacteria; phylum Verrucomicrobiota; class Verrucomicrobiia; order Verrucomicrobiales; family Akkermansiaceae; genus Luteolibacter. Next base: position 12,066 of record JBBRYQ010000046.1, on the reverse strand, counting down.
TTTTCTGGCTGGTGGACATCGTCAGCAAGGGAGGCAACTACCTGCTCAACGTCGGCCCCAACGCCGAGGGGGTCATTCCGCAACAGAGCGTCGATGCTCTGCGTGGCGTGGGTCGATGGATGAAGGTGAACGGAGAAGCCATCTACGGAGCCAAGGCGACCGCCTTCGGAAACGAATTCGGCAAGGCCAGCGAGACCGAAAAAGACGGGCGCGGCAAACCGAAATACATCGTTAACCGGGGCTGGCGCTGCACCACCAAGCCAGGCAAGCTCTACATCCACATTTTCAACTGGAAGACCAAACTGGATTTGCCCGCCGTAAAGGGTCAAATCACCACCGCTCGCCTGCTGGCTGATAAATCCGCCATGGTGGAGGCGCATCAAACCGCAACTGGAGTGAGTATAACCCTTCCGGAGAAAGCACCGGGAGAAATCGCCTCGGTCTTGTGTCTCGAAGTGAAATAAGAATTCCAATTATCCAAATGAAAACGAAGCGAATACTTATGGGCATTGCCTTTGCAATGACAACCATCACGCAGTTCACAATGGCAGAGACGATCCCAGAGGCGCCTGTGCCGTATGACTCATCCGTCAAGGTCACCCCTGAAAGCGAAAGCCGCCTTGCCTGGTGGCGGGAGGCGAAGTTCGGGCTCTTCATCCACTGGGGGCTTTATGCCATTCCGGGAAAGGGCGAATGGGTGATGTGGAATCAGCAGATCAACGTCAGCGATTACGCCAAACTTGCGGACCAGTTTTCCGCTCCGAAATTTTCCGGCAAGGCGTGGGTAAAGGCGGCCAAGGATGCCGGCATGAAATACATGGTGATGGTGACCAAGCATCATGACGGTTTCGCCATGTTCGATTCCAAGGCGGATCCATTCAACGCCATGAACAGCGCGGCGCACCGCGATTTTGTGAAGGATTACACGGATGCCGCTCATGAAGCCGGGATGCGCGTCGGCGTCTATTATTCGCCGCTCGACTGGCGGTTCCCGGGCTACTTTTTCCCGGACCTCTACCGGGACAGCGCCGAAGCAATGCGTGAGAAATATCACCGCCAGGTAACGGAGTTAATGACCCATTACGGTGCAATTGATATTCTTTGGTATGACGGCGGCGGTTCGAACTGGCTGGCATTCGGCGGACTGGAAAAAGGCGCTCAATGGCGGTCGAGACCCCGGTCCAAGGCATATTCCGGAAAGTTTGATTGGCAGGACAACGCCCACAACAGCCAGATAAGGAAGCTTCAGCCGAATCTGATTATCAATAATCGGACTGACACCCAGGGCGATTTTGCGGTCCGCGAGGGAGGGAATAAGCTGGGAGATTTCGACAACCAAACCCCGTGGGAGCTTTGCCTTACCCTAGCCGGGCCCTGGGGGTATAGGCCTGGCGCTAAGCCGATGTCCCTTGAACAATGCGTCCGGACGCTGGTCAACGTCGTGGGGCGGGACGGGAATTTGTTGCTGAACGTCGGACCGCGGCCCGACGGAGAGATTGAGCCGGACCAGGTGGCCAGACTCAAGGAGATCGGGCAGTGGTTGGAGAAAAACGGCGAGAGCATTTACGGAACGCGCGGCGGCCCTTATCTGCCGCTCGAACAAAAAATGCTCAGCACCCGGAAGGGCAACAAGATTTTTCTCCATGTCATCGAGTGGCCCGCCTCGGGGGATGAAATTCGCCTCAAGTCGCCGGGTGCGAGGATCACCAAGGCGGTGACATTGACCGATGGAAAGCCGGTCCCGTTCGAAGACACCGCCGGGCGGCTCACCCTGAAGGTCCCCGCGGAATTCCGGCAGTCGGCTGATACGGTCATCGTGCTGGAACTGGACGGTTCTGCCATGGCTCTGCCGTTGATCCCTTCCGAGCCGCCTCGGTGACCTGCTTGCCCCGCACAGAATGAAAATCACCATCCATTTCCTTGTCGCCGGGTTCGTCACGTTGCCGGAGAATGTGGCGGATGTCATCGCAAAGTCCTTTTGTATCATAACCAACAAACAATATGAAAAAACGAGTCGTCGCTGTCAGTCTGTTCTTGGCCTTCGCGTGCGCGAAGGCAGATGATCCATCAACCCTCAACCTGGCGAAGGAACCATTCAAGCCGACCGATGAATCGCTCAAGCATTACCAGTGTCCCGATTGGTTCCGAGATGCCAAGTTTGGCATCTGGGCCCATTGGGGGCCGCAATGCGTGCCGGAGAAAGATGCATGGTACGCCCGCAACCTGTATCTCCATGACGACGTGGATAAGAAAGGTAAAGAGAACGGACAGAACCCGACCAACAAGTTTCATCTGGAACATTACGGGCATCCGTCCAAGTTTGGCTTCAAGGACATCATTCCGCTTTGGAAGGCGGAAAAATGGGATCCGGAGCGTTTGATGGCGCTCTATAAAAAGGCCGGCGCGAAATATTTTGTCAGCCTGGGCGTGCATCATGATAACTTCGCGTTGTATGACTCGAAACTGTGCCGCTGGAATGCGGTCGAGATGGGGCCGAAGTGTGATGTCGTCGGCCGATGGCAACAGGCGGCCAACAAGGAAGGTTTACGCTTTGGCATTACCGAGCACCTTGCCGCGAGTTGGTGGTTTTACAGTTCATCCAAGGGTGCCGACAAGGCCGGGCCGATGGCGGGTGTGCCTTATGATGGAAACGATCCGAAAAATGCCGACTTGTATTGGAGCGGCAACGATAAGCCGAGCTTTCGGTATTACGGTGAGGATGTGCCTGCGACTCACAAGGTCAAGTGGGGCAAGCGGGTCGAGGAGATCGTGGATCGCTACCATCCCGACTTGCTCTATTCCGACAGTCCGCTGCCGTATCCAGCGGAAGCCGGGCGGGAAATGTTGGCACATTACTACAACGACAACATCCAGCAGCACGGCGGCAAGCTGGAGGCTGTCTATAACTGCAAGCAGGTAGCGGAAGGTCGCTGGGTGCGCGATCTGGAACGCGGAGTCATGGATCGGATCAATCCCGAACCCTGGCAGACCGATACCTGTGTGGCTGGCTGGTACTACAAAGAGGGCCAGACACTCAAGAGTTCCACGACGGTGATCCAGATGTTGATCGACATCGTCAGCAAGAATGGAAACCTCCTTCTGAACTTCCCCCAGCACGCGGACGGCACCTTGGATCTGGAAGAGGAAAACATCCTAGCTGACCTGGCGGCGTGGATGCCGGTCAACGGCGAAGGCATTTTCGCCACGCGTCCGTGGAAGGTTTTCGGCGAGGGGCCAGGCCTGATGGTTCAGGAAAAAGGGCAGTTTGCCGGCTTGAAAGATGTGCCAACCAAAGGCTACACCCCCGCCGACATCCGCTTCACCGCATCGAAGGATGGTCAAACACTTTGGTTCTTGAGGAATTGAGGTGGGAATTCTTGCAGGAATGTTCCAAAACGGCAAGCTTCTCCCGATGGACAGCACAAGTTTTTACAGCCAGATTTTAGGAATAACCGCTCCGTGGAAGATCGTGAACGTGGAACTCGACATGAAGGCCAAACGGGTTGTGATCCGGGTTGATGTGGATCGCAAGACCAGGTGGGGACATCCTGAGACGAAGCTGGCGGCCTCCTTGCACAAGTGGACGGAGAGGACTTGGCGACATCTGGACACCTGTCAGTTTGAGACGCTGATCACGGCGAATGTCCCGAGCGTGAAGCATCAGGACGGGAGCATCGAGGAGGTTGCCGTGCCCTGGGCGGAGCGTTACCAGCGCATCACCAAAATGCTGGCGCAGGCGGTCATCCTCTGGCTGGAGGCCTGTGGCAATGTCAGCAAAGTGGCGGAGATTATGGGACTGGACTGGGGAACGGTGAACGGCATCATGAAAGCGGCTGTGGAACGGGGCCTTTTACGCAGGGAGAAGGAAGTCATTGAGTATGCCGGAATGGACGAGAAAAGCTTCCGGCGCGGGCACATCTACGCGAGCATTCTCAACGACCTAGACAACAACCGGGTCTGGGACTTGGTGGAGGGTCGCAAAACGGAAAACGCGATGGGATTGCTCGATACGTTGAGCGAAGAACAGAGAACCGGTGTCAAAGCGGTGGCGATGGATATGTGGGCGGCCTTTGAGAAAGCCGTCACCGAAAAGTTGCCCAACGCCGACATCGTGCATGACAAGTTCCACATCAGTTCCTATCTGAACAAAGCCATTGATGACGTGCGCAAGGAAGAGCATCGGCATCTAATGAAGGAAGGCGATGAGACCCTCAAAAACAGCAAATATCAATGGCTGCGCAACTTTCCTGACCTGCGATGCGAACCCTCCTTTCAAAGCCTCTACAATGCCAACCTTGAAACCAGCTTGGCGTGGCGCTTGAAAGAAAGCTTCTCCGGGTTCTGGAACTATCGCTACATTGGCCCGGCTAAAACGTTCTTCAAAGACTGGTGCAAACAGGTGAAGCGTTCAAAGCTGGAGCCGATGATGAAAGTCGCCGCAATGCTTGAAAATAGGCTCCAGGGCTTGCTCAACTACCTCAAACACCGAATCACCAATGCGGCTTCTGAAGGAATGAACTCCCTCGTTTCCAGAATTATTGCGAATGCAAGAGGGTTGCGCACATTTGCCAAGTTCCGCATCCGTGTTCTCTTTTACCTGGGTAAACTCGACCTTTCCATCGCTTGAAAAATTCCCACCTCAATTCCCGAAGAGCCAACACTTTATGCTTTCTGCCTCGGTCTGCCGACCGGTCCGGTTCGCATCCAATCGCTCGCGAAAGAAAAGATCGCCAGCGTGACGCTCCTCGGCAGCGAGGCAAAGCTGGATTGGAAACAGGAAGCCGACGCGCTCGTCATCCAGCCGGTCGCAAAGTGGCCGTGCAAATACGCCGTGGCGTTCAAGATCAGATTTTCAAAATAGTATACACGGAATGAAAAGCAGAATGATCACTGCGGTGCTGGCTTTGGCGATGGTTCAGTGCGTGTTATCGGCGAACGAACCCCGTGCGCAGATATCGCAAGGGGTTATCCAGGAGATTGACCTTGCTTCCGATACGGCCTGGACTCTGCGCTGCGACGAGGGACCAACGCGCCCGATCAAGGTGCCGGGTGGTGGCTGGAATTCGGATCAGCAATCGCCGCGAATCCAGGTGATGCAGGATGTCAGGGATTACGTGGTTTATGAACGCAAGATTACAGTGCCGCTAGAAGCGTCCGGGCAGGTCATTCAGTTACGCTTTGGCGCGGTGACTTATGGCTGCGAGGTTTATCTGGATGGGCAGAAGATGGGGGAACATCATGGCCCTCAAGTGGCGTTTGAAATCGATCTCACCCGCGCGGTTGTTCCCGGCAGGGAGCAGACATTGCAGGTCAAAGCCTTTCATCGACGACATTATCTTCAACCCGGCCAGACTAAAACCGCTGAGGTTGCTGTCGGGTGGGATTTTCCCGAGGGAGGCGACGAGTCTTCGCGCAAGGAGGCTGCGACATGGTGCGAATGGCACGGAAACTCGAAAGTCGGCTATGGCATTGTTCGCTCGATTCAGTTGGCCATTTTACCAGCGCTGCATGTGCAGGAGGTCTTTGTCCGTCCTTCGGTGGAGAAACAAGAACTCACCTGTGATGTCTGGGTGCGCAACGAGACTGATCAGGAGCGCAAAATCACGCTGGGCGGCACGCTTTATTCCTGGAACCGGCGCGATTGGAAATACCCAGCTATTCCATCCGCCCAAGTCACTGTGCCTGCGAATGGCTCAGTGAAAGCGCAGCTCGGTCCTGTGGTATGGGACTTGGGGCCGGAAAGTTACTGGTGGCCAAACATCCCGTTCCGTGAGGAATACACGCCCCAATTGCATCGGCTAGATATGAAAATCACAGAAGGTGCCAAACTGTTGCAGGCATATTCCCAGCGGTTTGGTTTCGTGGAACACGCGGAGGGTCCATTCTACTACACCGTCAATGGCGTGCGCATCACCGGTTTCAGCGATGCAACGGCTGAAGGGCAGACAAGCTTTTACGATTCGTATAGCTCTCCTGCCTGGCTCCCACCCACAAAGCCGGGAACCGGCGCACCCGAATCGTGGCGGCGTTACATGCGGATCGGAATGAATACGAACCGGCTTCATTGTTCTCCGCCCACGGAATACATGATGGAGGCGGCGGACGAGGTCGGCTTTCTTCTCATCCCCGAAGCGCCTATCTGGGGCAACGGCTTGAGCAAATACAGCCTGCAATATACAAAACAGACCTACCACGACATGGGCCGGGCCTGCCGGAACCATCCCTGTATTGCACGCTACTCGCTGACCAACGAAGTCCGGGACTGGCCCACCCACTGGCCATTGGCGATTGATGACATGCTGGAGGTGGACGATATTCATCCGCTTGTTTACGAAACGGACAGGCGAGGAAACGGCAAGGTGGACGGTCCCAAGAGCGGCAGTCATGCGTGGGTGATGGAACACTATCAGCCCATCGCGAGGAAAGTAGGCGGAGGGAATGAAATTCGCGGCATGGGTGAGCACTTCTGGAAGAAGAACAGCATGGGCGAGTATGCCGTTGGCATTCGGACACTGCGCGTCAACGACTGGTGCTATATGTCCGGTTGGAGCTGGCTCAATTACTGGCCCAATTTTCTGCAAGGCATGTCTCACGAGCTTCATGCCTGGAAGCCCGAGAATCACGCCGACCGAACAGATGGCGTGGACGGATGGGGATCTCCCATCGTCCAGTTTACCCAGCGCAGCCTTCATCCCTATCTCATACAGGATCTCGGTACGCGTGCTGATAACCCCGGCGAACCCCGCCAACTTGGGGGCGGAGGCATTGAATGGCCGTATCAAATGCCATGGGTGGTTGCGGGAAAAACGACCGAGCGGACCGTAGCAATCTTTAACGGCGGCTTGAATGGCAAGCACCTTGACTTCCTTTGGAGCGGGCATTGGGACAAGCCCGACGGCCCGATTGCCATTCCTGTCAGCGAGGTTTCCTGTGAAATCGAGCCCGGCTTTCATCGGATGCAGAATATCACATTCACCGTTCCGGAATCAGGCAAAGACGGGCGCCGGCTTTATCTTGTGATGGAGTCGCGCAAAGAAGGCCAGAGCGTGTTTCGCGAAGAGGGAGTTTATATCGAGGTGCTTGATAAAGCGATGGACAGCGCCGCATTGTTTCTGAGCAGGGACGCCACGACCCATGGCAATTGGTTGGGTAAATATGGTGCCGATGGACACGAACTGGTGGGTAAGGAATCCAAGCTGCCCGCCTACGCCAAACTGCAATGGGAAAAGGGCAAGCTTTGGACCTATGATAAGTCAACCGATGATCCGCGGGCGCTTGCCTATTTCCGCGATCCGCCTACTGGCAAGGACCGTATCGCTGCTTGTTGGTGTGGTGATCCGGCAAGCTTTACCCTGGATGTCGGCCCCGCTCCACGCAGACTGAGCCTCTATTTCCTCGACTACGACAAGAAATCCCGGCGGCAAGAGGTGGAGATTTCCGACGGCCCCACCGGGCGGATGCTTGACAGACAAGAGGTCAAGGAGTTTGCCGACGGTTGCTATTTAACCTGGCAGGTTCAGGGTTCCATTCGTGTTGTTATCCGCCGTCTTGCCGGTGACAATGCGTCCTTCAGCGGAATATTCCTCGACGCAAACAACCAGGGAAATCCAAAACCGAAGCAGCCAAATCCATGAAAACACTAACCAGCACACTGATATGGTTCCTGGGAATCGTCATCGCGACCCAAGCCTTTGCGGACGAATCGGATTTGGAAAGGGGATTTCAGCAACCGCCGCAGTCGGCCAAGCCGCGGACGTGGTGGCATTGGGTCAGCGGCAATGTTTCCAGCGAAGGCATCACGGCGGATTTGCAGGCGATGAATGAGATCGGTCTCGGTGGCTGCCAGCTTTTCACGGTGGACCAAAGCAAGGTGCGCGGGCCGGTAAAGTTCATGAGCCCGGAGTGGCGCGGCTTTGTGAAACAGGCGCTCGGTGAAGCGGGCCGACTCGGTCTCGAGGTGTCCGTCGAGGGCTGCGATGGCTGGAGCGAATCCGGCGGCCCGTGGATCCAGCCGGAGCAAGGCATGCAACATGTCGTTTGGACGGAAAAGTATGTGACTGGCGGACAGGAAATCGCGCTCGATCTGCCGCAACCGTTGGCAACACGTGACTTTTACCGCGACATCGCGCTGCTGGCATTTCCCATGTTGAAAGGGGATGACCTGCCCTTGCCATCGAAGTTACAACTCAGCATTCCCAACGTGGACGGTAGCAAGCTCATTGACGGCAAAACTGACACGGGCGTGAAATTCAAAATCACCAAGGATTCGGCGCTGGAAATGAATCTGACCTACGCCCAACCGATCACCTGCGACAGCCTGACCATTACTGGCGGTATCGACCTTGCCCGGATTGGCGGCGAATTGGAAGCAAGCAGTGATGGCGTAACTTTCACCAAGGTTGGTCCAATCAAACTCGCCAGTGTGTCGGCATTTCCATCAGTGACGGCGAAGCATTTCCGGTTGAAATTTCCTAAAGTCAGCGCGTTCTCACTGAGCTTGTCTGAAATTTCGTTCACCGGTGTTCGACTGGATGACCTGGCTGTGCGCGTCGGGATGCAACCGAAGCTGGACATTCCGTTCACTGGAAAAACGTTCCGTGCGGATCAAGTAATCGACCCTGCGAAAATCGTGGATCTCACCGGCAAGATGAAATGGCGCGCGCCGGCGGGACGCTGGACACTGGTTCGCATCGGCCACACCGGCACCGGCGCGACGACGCATCCGTCCACGACGCCGGGGCTGGAATGCGACAAGTTGAGCCGCGCGGCCGTGCGCTATCATTTTGAGCAGATGTTTGGGCCGATCTTAGCGGATTCGCCGGATCAGGCGGGCCGCGGGTTGCACTCGATCTTGCTCGACAGTTGGGAATGCGGTTGCGCCAATTGGACGCCGCTGATGACCAAGGAATTTGCCAAACGCCGCGGCTATGACCTCTCCCGCTGGCTGCCGGTTTTTACCGGGCGCGTGGTGAAGGATTCCGATTCGAGCGAGAAATTCCTTTGGGATCTGCGCCGCACCATCGCGGATTTGTTAACGGAAAATCATTACGGTGTGGCGCAGGAATTCGCTCATGAACACGGCCTCAAATTGTATGCCGAAGCGCCGGGCATCGGCCGGCCGACGGTGGCCGACAATCTGGCGTGCAAAGGTCGCACGGATGTTCCGATGGGCGAGTTTTGGTTGGGTCGCCCGCCGGGCACAAGCCTGGACGACCCGAAGGAAGCCGCGTCCGCTGCTCACATTTACGGCAAGCCTGTGGTGGCCACGGAATCTTTCACGTCCTCGGCCGGTCCTGCTTCGTGGTCAAACGATCCCTACGGATTGAAGGGATTGGGCGACCAGTTTTTCTGCGTCGGCGTGAACCGCTTCATCTTTCACCGTTACGCCCACCAGCCGTGGAATGATCGCGTGCCTGGCATGAGCATGGGACCGTGGGGCATCAATTTCGAGCGCTCGAACACATGGTGGAAACAAGGAACGGCGTGGATTGATTACATTTCCCGTTGCCAATATTTGCTCCAGCAAGGCCGTTTCGTGGCGGATGTGTTGTATTTCTATGGCGAAGGCGCGGCGGCGGGCGTCGCCACTCAGAACTTGAAGCCGGAGATTCCGGCTGGGTATGATTACGATGTCTGCAACGCGGAAATCCTGTTGAACCAGATGTCCGTGGATCAGGGCAAAATCGGCTTGAAGAGCGGCATGCGTTACCGCGTGCTGGTGCTGCCGGATACCGACCGCATGACCTTGCCCGTTTTGAAAAAGATCGGCTCTCTCGTGCAATCCGGGGCCACGGTTTATGGTCCCAGGCCCAACCTGTCTCCGAGCCTGACTGAAAATGACGCTGCCGTGCAGAAACTCGCCGCAGAGGTTTGGGGCAATAGCGATGATGTGATAACTACCGCGCACAACTACGGCAAAGGCCGTGTCCTTTCCAGCGGACCGCTCACCAGCGCCTTGCCACCCACTCCGGATTTCAATGCGTCACAGTCCGCGATGAATTTTATCCACCGAAAAGTTGGCGACGCGGAAATCTATTTTGTTTCCAACCAAGGGAAATGGGGGCGCACGGTGGATTGCACATTCCGTGTCAGCGGAAAAGTTCCTGAGTTGTGGCACCCCGATACCGGCAGCAGGGAAACGCTGGCCCTTTATCACACAACAAACGGCATGACGACCATTCCCATTCAGTTCGATCCGGTCGGTTCGGTGTTTGTGGTTTTCCGCAAGGCCGCGCCGACAGACAATGCCATTTCAATTTCTCTCGATGGCAAGCCGCTGTTCACGCCGGACCAGAACGTTGCGATTGATATTCAAAAAGCCACCTACGGCGTCCCAGGTGATGCCGCCAAATCCCGGGATGTGACGTCAGAGGTCCGGCAACTGGTCGCCAGTGGCGTCCGCGCTTTGTCTGTTAGTGACTTCAATAAAGGCGGCGATCCAGCCTATAACTCCGTGAAATCCCTCACCGTCGATTACCTGCTCAATGGCCAGCCAGAGACTGCTACAGCACAAGAGAAGAGCCAGTTGTCGCTCGGTGAATCTTCGGCCCAAACCTCGGACAACCCAGTGCTTTCACTTCAAAGCGACGGGACTATCGGCATTCAGACCTTCCATTCCGGTGACTATGAGGTTGCGATGGCCTCCGGAAAAAAGTTGTCAGCCGCGACAGCAACGCTGCCTCAGCCGCTGACGATTGCCGGCCCGTGGAATCTGGCATTTCCGCCGAAGCTCGGCGCACCCGCCACTGCTACCTTTGATCGTTTGATGTCTTGGACGGAATCATCCGACGATGGCGTGAAATATTTCTCAGGCACCGCCACCTACGAGAAGGATATTGAAATCCCCGCAGCCTATCTTGGCACCGGACGCAAATTGTTCCTCGACCTCGGCACCGTGAAAAATCTGGCCGAAGTGATGATTAACGGAAAATCGCTGGGCATCTTGTGGAAAGAGCCTTTCCGCGTGGACATCACGGATGCCGCAAAATCTGGAACGAACAAACTGGTCATCCGCGTTACGAACCTTTGGCCCAACCGCATGATAGGCGATCAGAAGCTGCCTGAAGCCCAGCGCATCACCTGGGCCAGCGTGGAACCTTACAAGGCCGATTCGCGGTTGTTGTCGTCGGGCCTGCTCGGTCCAGTCCGTTTGCTTCCGGCGCAGGCTTTGGTTTTGTCTGTCCCATGATTCCGGATAGAATTCAATCTATGAAAAAACGAACAAGCATAATGATGTTAGTCCTAGGACTCGTGACAGTCACCAGCGCGTTTGCAGACGAATCTCCCGGGCACTGGAAGCTGGCACCTACGCCGCCGATGGGTTGGAACAGTTACAACGCGTTCGGGTCGAGCGTCACCGAGGCGGAGTTTCTCGCGAATGCAAGCTACGTCAAAGAGAAGCTGCTGCCGTCCGGTTACAACACGGTGGTGGTCGATTTCCGCTGGGCGGATACGACGGCCGCCAAATACAATCCCAATGGGATCGGTGGGCCGCTGGTTGCGGATGAGTTCGGTCGCTTGCTGCCAAGCCCTGTGCGTTTCCCTTCGGCTGCGGCCGGCGGCGGTTTCAAGCCTCTAGCCGACAAGATTCACGCGATGGGACTCAAGTTCGGCATTCACATCATGCGCGGCATTCCCAAGCAGTCGGTCACGGCGAATACGCCCATCGAAGGCTCCTCGTTCAAAGCGGTGGATGCGGCAGATACGAAGAGCACCTGCAGTTGGTGCAAGGACATGTGGGGCGTCGATGCCACCAAGCCAGCCGGGCAGGCTTACTACGACTCAATCTTCCGGCTCTACGCCTCCTGGGGCGTGGATTTTGTAAAAGCAGATGACCTGTCCTACCCGTATCACAAAGAGGAAATCGAAGCGGTGCGCAAAGCCATTGATAAATGTGGGCGCCCCATGGTCTTTTCAACGTCCCCAGGGCCGACGCCCGTGGACCAAGCCTCCCACCTTGCCGCCAATGCTAACATGTGGCGAATTTCGGCCGACTTCTGGGATATATGGAAGTCGCTCGACCATGCGTTTGATCTCGCGGCCAAGTGGAGCGGCGTGGCCGGGCCC
>JBBRYQ010000045.1:0-45030 GCA_038237425.1 Verrucomicrobiales bacterium | reverse complement strand
TGGGTTGTCGCTATCGCTCCCCTTCGGGCACTCCCATAGCCTTCCTTCACGCGGTCGGTCGCCCTTCCGCGCTTGGCCTCTGGTGGTAGTTTCTTTCATTTTCATGTTTGGTATTCCTACAAGGGACTTGAACCCCATTTACAACGTGCCCATGCTGGGCACACACAAGACGTCACACCACAATCCGCTACCCGCTTCGAGTTTGATTTTTCCGCGTAACTACAACCATCAACCTGAGTCGAAGCTGCGCTCCCGGTAGCGGATGTGTGGACTCCATTCGGGTCAGTCCTTGGATTTAAATGTCTAGAAATGTTAGAGTTAACAGTGTCCAAAATTGGCCTCATGAGGTGAGCGGAATCCTCGAAGTAAGCGGAAAGGTATGTATTGGCGGAAGTTTCTATTATCACGACTTCGGATCACTTGGCACTGCCGCCGATATGGGTGAAGCTGTTCGGAAGTTTGGAGATATCACTTGGGATGATGATAAGGTCACAATTGGTGGCAGCGGAGGCGCAGTCGCATCTGTGAAACGTAGCCAGCTTGAAAAGCACCGCTAGAGAAACCGAAGAGCAGAAGGCGTGGGTGGCACCCCCTCATCAGCTTCACTGTTGCTTTTCAGAGGCATCTCAATGGCAGGGTTGCCACCACTTTTAACGATCTAAATCCCATTCACCCGATCAGCAACAATCTCACTGGATCGCCGGGCTGTGTCTCCGGGGCGCGGTGGATGCAGGGAGGGACGGGGCTGCCGGGCCAGTCGGTGGCGATGCGCCAGAGGTTTCCCATACCGAAGGAATAGGGGCGGGCTCCGGGGAGAAGGGCGTAGTGGAGGTCGTAACAATTTTCCGCTAGGAATTCGCGGAAGGTTTTGTCGTCGGGGCCGCCGTGGAGGCGGAGCAGTTCTGCGCGGATTTCGGGAATGTCCACGCGTGGCCGGGTGTTCTCGTTGGCCACGCCTTCGCTGGGGAATCCGTGATAGGTGCAGAGCCAGGTATCGGTTTCATCCGTCGCGCTGTCGGCGTGGAAGGATAGGACGTCGGTGGCGATCGGGCCGTCGGTTTCGTCGCGGAGGTAGTGATGGATGCAGTTGATCTCCGGTTCGAGGTCCTGCGCGCGCAGCAGGCGCTGGTCGTCCAGCATCACTCCGGCAGCCACTCGTCCGGCGTCGCTGAGAGGCAGGCTGCGGAGCAATTCCTCATCAAGCGGGAAAATGCCATCGCCCGGGCCTAGCAGCCTGACGACTTCGGTGAAATCACCCGGCAGCACGCGCGGCCAGCAGAGCGCGTTCACGCCATCGGTGAATGGTGTGGTGAGCAGTTCGTGGAAACTGCCGACGACCCGGATGCGGGCGTGTTCGGGCGGGGGCGAGGGAGGTGTCATGGGCGGGGCGGAAACAAACCACATCGTCCCGCGCCACGGCGAATCAAAGTTTCCGTCACGCTTCCGCCGCCTGCTTCGTGATCTCCTGATACGCCGTCCGCACCTGGCCTTTTTCCCATTTCCCCTCGATGCTGATCGATCCCTGATAGCCCGCCTCTCTCAGGACGTGGAAATACGGGCGGAAATCATCGCCATTCACGCCGGGCACGGTGCGTCCGGATTTTTCGGCAATTTCGACATGCACGACCACGTCCATCGCCGCTTTCAGATCGGCGGGGGAGTCGCCCATGCAGGCGATGTGATAGAGATCGGCCAGCATGCGGACGTTCGGATGACCTGCGGCGCGGATGAGGGCGGCGCCTTCGCCGATGTGGTTGATGTAGTTGCACTCCTTTTCCTGAAGTTGCTCCACGGTGACGGTGACGCTTTGCGCTGCGGCGAGCGGGCCGAGCTTCTTGAGCAGGGAAACGAACTGCTCGTCCGCTTTTTCCTTCGGCCAGCCGTCAGGAAGCATCCGGGCACCGGCGCTGCCGAAAACGATGAATTTCCCGCCCGCCTGTTTCAACCGCCGGAACGCCGCTTCCGCCCAGACGAGGATCAGATCGTGGTTCGCCTCCGGCCCCACGCAGTGCAAGTGCTTTGGCCGGATGAAGCCGTTGCAGGCCAGAATTGGCAGCGGCGAGGCGGCGAGATTTTCGAGATTTTTCGCAAACACCTCGTCCGATTGATCCGGGACGAGGAAATCGCCGACGCTGGCGGTGAGGAATTCCGCGCCCTCCGCTTTCAGATCGGCTGCCTTGTCGAGGCTGGCGGCGATGCCCATGGATTTGAAGAGCTTCGCCTCATTCAGCAGTGGTCCGGCGGCAAGTCGGGGCAGAAAAGCAGCGGCGGCGAGGGCGAGCGATCCATTCTGTAAAAAAGCCCTGCGGCTGGAGAAGTAAGGGAGGATTTTCATCGGGTTGGCCTGCCAGCCTTACACCCCGAATCCGGCGATTCTATCCAACCGGCTCAATCTCCCAGAAAAACAAACTCCTCTGCCACCCGGTTCAGCGAGCGGCGGGCGGTGGGCATGGCCTCGGCGAGCGAGCCGTAAAGCTGGCGTGAGGCGGCCCCCGGCCCGTCCTTGCAATCGGCGGCGCCTTTGAATGCCTGTTGGGCGAACGATTCGTAAAACCCCAGATCCGGACCGCCGCGCTTTTCGCAGCGGGCTTTCAGAAAACCAGGATAGAGCCCGGTCAGCACGAGGAACTGGTTTCCCGCCGCCACTTGAAGATGGAAGCGCATCCGCCCCTTGGCCGAGGAAATGATCGAGAGGAAATCCGCCGCATGGGTGTAGCCGCGGGCGATGTCCTGCAGCGGGTCCGCCGGATCCGCCGTGATACTGCGGGTCATCACTCCGGCGACGTAGTCCGCGAGATCCACATCGCTGAGGTCCGCCTGCATGAACGAGTGCCGGACCAGCACGTAGAAATAAAAATGCGGCGATACCTGAATGGCCGCAGGCGAGTCCAGCAGACCGCGGAAGACTTCCTTTAGATCGAGGATCTCCCGTTGGGCGTCCTGATCGATCCAGAGTTTCTCCAGATGCAGGCGCTGCTCGCTGGGGGCGAGAACTGAGGCGACGAAATCAAAGTCCGAACCGGTGAACCGATTGCGGCTTGATGGGATCCAGTGCCCTAGCATGCTCGGTTTACTAGCAAACATCGGGCCGAAGTGAAAAGAAAAATATAAGGATGCCTTAATGACTCGCTGGGTAGATCCTTATTTTAAAGGGATTTCTCTGGGCTGCCTTACGCGATTACGTAGGGTGAAAATTTACTTTTGGCCGGGAAATCGACGGGTTTTCGTCGGATTTCGCCGGTATGAGGGAAACGTTCGCGGAAGAGGATTTCCCAGATTGGGTGACAAAACTGCCGGAAAAATTAGAAGTTTTTAGTAAGGAATTCCGTAATACCTGCTCTTCAAGCCCCGGAATTCCAGAGATTTCCCCCAAAAGACGCGAGGCAGTTAAGTCTTGTTTCGACTCTCCCGGCCACATATGTCGCCGCTGCCCCAAAGGGGACTAAACACGATGAACATGACCCGGAACCTTAAATCCGTGGCCCTGGCAATCGCCGGCGTCATCCTTATTCCCAGTTGCGCGTCAACTGGGAGTGCAACCTCAAACCATCGAAATAACCCGGACGATCCGCAATACGCGGTGCAGTCCATCCAACACGGCAAAGCCTCCTGGTACTCCGTGGGAACCAATTTTGGAACCCGCACCGCCAGTGGCGAACGCCTCTCGAACAGCGCCTTCACCGCAGCTCACAAAACCCTTCCCATGGGAACGAAAGTGCGCGTGATCAATGAGGCAAATGGCAAATCCGAAGTGGTGACCATCACTGATCGTGGACCCTACGTAAAGGGACGCATCATCGATGTCACCATCGGCTCCGCCGAACGGCTCGGCTTCGTCCATAACGGCGTAGCCCCTGTGAGAATCGAAGTGCTCGGTAAAATCACAGCGGAATAACGCTGGCCCGTTCCATCCACCTAAAACCGAAAACCCCGTGTCTCTCCGTGAGGCGCGGGGTTTTCATTTGGAAAGCCGCTTCTCCACATCATCGATCACGGCCCCCGAGGTCAGCATCAGCGGGTGCATGATCACCGGAAATTCCCTGTTGTCCGCGCGATCCCAGATGGAGCTGCTCGGTGGCAGGATGATCAGATCCATCGGCGTGCGGTAGGAGGCGATGGGGATTTTCCCGAGGCGATCCTGGGTTTTTTCCAGATTCGCGAGAAACGGGCTGCCCGGGCGCATGTCCGCCGCGCCTTTCGTGGGATAGAGCCAAGCGGCGCTCGTGCCGTGGTGCGGTGAGGAAATGGTGATGAGATTCCGGCAGCGGGCCGCGCCGCCAAGTTCCTGTAAATATTGGCGGCTGGCGATCCCGCCCATGCTGAAGGCCACGATGCTGATCGGCTCTTTCGGGCCGAATTTCGTGTCGATCTCCTCCTTGAGATTCCGCGCCACAAGATCCAATCCGCCGCGGCCATCTATCGGCTTCATCTTTGGCACAAAGCACTCGAAGCCCTTTTGCTCCAGGTGCCTTTTCATCATCTTGTAGGTGGCACCCGTTTCCATAAATCCATGCACCAGCACCACCCGCGGCACGGCAGGACGCTTGGCAATCGGTGGAATCGTGGCGCACGACGGGCCGGCCGCGAACAGCGCGGCGAGGAAAGGGAGCAGTTTTGTTTTCATGCAGAGAGAAATTCTAACCAGGAGGCCATTCCATCTGGCGTCCGCCCAGCAGATGCACATGCAGATGGGGCACCGCCTCGCCGCCATGCGGGCCATTGTTGATCACCAGCCGGAACCCGGAATCCGCCACGCCTTCGCTGCGTGCGACCTGCCCGGCGATGAGCAGTAAATGGCCCAGCAGCGCCTCATCCTCATCCGCCGCCAGTGCGACACGTGGGATCGGCTTGCGCGGGATGATTAGGATGTGCAGTGGTGCCCGCGGCGAAATATCGCGGAATGCCACGCAGCGGTCGTCCTCGAAAACGATGGCCGCCGGGATCTCCTTGTCACAGATTTTTTCGAACAACGTCTTCTCACTCATGCCTGCGGAGGATGGCAGGGCCGGTGGCTCATGCAAGCCGGGTAATTCGCGATTGGAAAAATCCGCGAGGGGTGCAAAATGTTCCCCATGAACTACGCCCACATCACCTGCCCGACGTGTTTCGAAGTCTTCGAAGTCGTCGTCCCCCCGCAAGAAGAAATGCCGACCGAAGTGGACTACGATTGTGAAATCTGCTGCCGCCCGATGATGATTGTCTTCACGGAAGAGGACGTGTATGCGAAGGGCCTAGCCGATTAGATGAGCCCGCTCAATAGCTCTCTACAAACGCCTGCATCTCCTCCTCCTGCTCCTCCATCGATTCCAGCAGCTTGAGCTGCGTGCGGCAGCGGTGGAGGTTGTGATCCGGCCGATGGATCTTGAAATAGACGTCACCCTCCAAGTGATCGGTTAGGAAACGGATGGCCAGTTCCAGTGCGATCAGTTTGGCCGAATCCACCAGATGCTCGATCTCCGTCGGTGTTAGAAAATTCGCCGCCGCGTCCAGGTAGCCTTCCACCAGTGCCTCGAACAACGGCATCTCCATTTTTACCTTTGATAGATCCTGCTCGTCCTCGGCTGCCGGGTTCGTCGCACTGCGCACGAGATCGCCGAAGTCATAAAGCGCAAGTCCGGGCATCACCGTGTCCAGATCGATCACGCACACGGCCTCGTCCGTTTTTTCGTCGATCATGACGTTGTTGATTTTTGTGTCGTTATGGGTCACGCGGAGCGGGATTTTTCCGGCGGCGACGAGATCGAGCAGTAGTCCGGTGAGTGATTCGCGTTTCACGATGAAATCAAACTCCGCACGCACCGCCTCCAGCCGCTGGTGCGGATCTTGCGCCGCAATGTCGAGCAGGCGGAGGTAGCGTTTCCGCGTGTCGTGGAAATCCGGAATGGTCTCGGCGATCAGGCTGGCATCGAGATCACTCACCAGATCCTGGAACGCGCCGAACGCGAACGCTGCCTGATAGGCTTGACGCGGGTTTTCCACGATGTCGTAGGTCACACAGCCCTCGATGAAATTATAACAGCGCCAGACCGTGCCCTCGTTGTCCTCCACCCACGAGCGGCCATCGCGAGCGGGGAAGAGATCGAGCGTTTGGCCACCGGCGTCGTGTTTCATCCGCAGTACCCGCGAGTTGATGTGGCGGGTGACGGCTGCCACGTTTCGCATGACCGCGCGTGGGTCCTTGAAGACGAGATGGTTGATGGCCTGGATGATGTAACGGCGGGTGCTGCCGTCGTCCTGCTGATAGGAGGCGCGGTAGGTCGAGTTGATGTGGCCCGTCGGGATTTCCACACAATCGATGAATTTTCCCTCCACCGCGAAGCGGCCGCCGATGGCTCCGACGAGTTCCTGGATCTGCGGGTTCGATTTTGGAGTCATGGCGTGAGGCGATGGATAGCGGGTCCAGGGCGGATCCGGCAAACTTGAATCTTGTCGAAAACCGAAATAATTCATCCGGCGTGAAACAACGTCTGCCATTTCAATTCCCCAGCACCGGCGATGACGTCGCGCGGCTCTCGGGCCGGTTGCGGCAGGCGTTCGCGGCCATCCGTTTCCCGAAAGTCTCCCGCCTCACCGTTCTCAACCTCGCCTGCGGCCGCGCTGACGAAACCGGCGCACTCGCCGCAGCCCTCGCCCCGGCGGAAATCGGGCATTATCTCGGCATCGACCTCCGCCCCGATGCCATAGCCGAAGCCGCGCGCCGTTGGTCACTGCCCGGCGGCGTCATCGAATTCCGCTGCGGCGACGCGTCCATGATCGGGAAAATGTTCTCCCAAGTGGATCTGATTTTCATCCGCCATCAGAACTACTGGGATGATCCGCAGATCTGGGACCGCCTGCTCGAAAACGCCCTCAGCGCGCTCAATCCGGACGGCCTGCTGGTCTGCACGTCGTATTTCGACCGCGAGCATGAACTCCTCCTCGCCGCCCTGAAAACACGCGGCGCGGAAGTGCTATGGAACGTCCGTGCCTCCGATTCTCGCGCCCTGCCGGATGCTTCGGGAAAATCCGTGGACCGACATCTGGTGGTATTCCGCAAGCCGGTGGCGGCATTCGAGGCTCGGCAGGATTGGCTTGAGAAAGCCCCTCCAAACGGCTAGCCTGTGCGCGGTGAACATTGTGGATCAGATCATTCTGCATGCGTCGGCCGAGCGGCCAGCGCTGATCGCGGATGGGGTGACGCTGACTTTCGGCGACTTACTGGAGCGAGTCTCGCAGGTCGCCGCGTGGCTGGACCGCAGTGCGGGATTTCGGAAAGACGGCGTGCCGAGGGTCGGACTGGCCTGTGGAAATGGGGTGGATTATGTCATCCTCGCGCTCGGGATTTTGAAAGCGGGCGGCTGCCTGGTGCCGATCGCCGATGAGCTGACCGCCGCCGAGCGCGCCGAGGTGGTCGAGCGGACGGGGCTGAGCGGATTGATTTTGGGAAAAGGAGAACACTGGCGGCGGGGCGAGGCGCTGGGGTGCGAAAAATCGACGGGTGCAGCCTGGGTTTGTTTGGCTGGTGGCGAACTTGAAAACGAAGCCGCATTTTCCGAAATGGATCCCGCGTTCATCCGCTTCAGCTCGGGCACGACCGGCAAGAGCAAGGGCGTGGTGCTGAGCCATCGGAAATTGCGCGAACGCATCGTAGCCGCGAATGCAGCACTGCAAATCGGCCCCGGCGACCGCGTGCTATGGATGCTGCCGATGGCGCATCATTTCGCAGTTTCGATCGTGCTCTATCTCTATCATGGCGCGTGCACGGTCATCGGCACCTCGCATTTGGCGGCGGAAATTCTCGAAACCGCCAAGGCCACGCGGGCGACGGTGATCTACGGCGCGCCGTTCCATCATTCCTTGCTGGCAGCAGACAAAGGCGGCTATGCGTGGCATGAATTACGTCTGGCGATCAGCACGGCCGCGCCACTGCCTGCTGCGATCGCAAAAAGCTTCCGCGAGCGGTTCGGCAAGCCGCTGGTGCAAGGCTTGGGCATCATTGAAATCGGCCTGCCGCTGCTAAATACCGGCGGGGCGGGGGACTCGCCGACTGCGGTGGGCCGCCCGCTGCCAGCATTCGACGTGGAACTCCGTGACGAGGAAGGCATGCCGGTTACTGTTGGGAAAGTGGGCGAGCTCTGGATCAAGGGGCCTGGCATGTTCGATGCGTATCTATCACCTTGGCAGACGGTGGATGAAATTTGTGTGGACGGCTGGTTCGCAACGGGCGATCTCGCGGAGACGGACGCTGGCGGCCGGGTCTATTTGAAAGGCCGCAAAAAGAGCGTGCTCAACGTGAGTGGCATGAAGGTCTTCCCCGAAGAGGTGGAACTAGTGCTCGAGCGTCATCCCGCAGTGACCCGCTGCCGGGTAAGTGGTTCCAGCCACGCGGTGCTCGGAACGGTGCCGGTGGCCGATGTCATTTTGCACGATGGTCAAGCCGTGTCCGCCCGTGAACTCATTCACTGGTGCCGTAACGTTCTCTCGATTTACAAGGCACCGGTCCGCATCCGCTTCGTGGACGAGCTGCCGATGACCGCGAGCGGAAAAATCCGGCGATTGTGAGTGGGATTTTCGAAATCAGTTGAATAATTTGGCTTCCTCGGCGTCTGTTGGGATGTGAAAACAAATTCAATATTCCGGAGGATGCGGCTGGGCTTATACACTGCCTTGTTGATACCGGTCGGCATGAGTGTTAGTTGTATGACCACTTACGACGCCTCCGGACGCCCGATGCAAACGGTGGATCCCGGATTGGCCGTGGCGGGAGTCGCTGCGGCTGGATTGATCGGCTATGCGGTGGCTAACAATAATCATCACGAAGATCATGGATACTATGGTGGAGGTGGCTACTACGGTGGCGGCGGCTACTATCGCGGCGGTCGCTGCTATCGCTGATGCGTAAGTCGCGGCAGGGGATCGACATTTTAGGAATGGCGCTTCATTCTCGGCGTCCATTCCTGACCACCCATGCCAGCCACAGCGAGCCGCCTTTCCGTATTCACCGAGTCCGTCATCCGTGGCACCACGCGGATGGCCAACCAATATGGTGCGATCAACCTGTCTCAAGGATTTCCTGATTTTAATCCACCCGAGGAGATCCTAGCGGCGCTGGAGCGTGCCACCCGCGGGCCGCACCATCAGTATGCAGTCACTTGGGGAGCCCCACGTTTTCGTGATGCGCTGGCACGGAAAATCCAACATTTCACCGGGCTGCCCATCGATCCGGATCAGCATCTCGTCGTCACCTGCGGCAGTACGGAGGCGATGATGGTCGCCATGATGACCGCCTGCAATCCGGGCGATAAGGTGATCATCTTCTCTCCGTTTTACGAAAACTACGCGGCGGACGCGATCCTCTCGGGAGCTGAGCCAATCTACGTTCCTCTGCGCCCTCCGGGCTTTGGATTCGACTCGGAGGAACTCGCCAAGGCCTTCCAACAGAAACCGAAAGCCATCGTTGTTTGTAATCCATCCAATCCCACCGGCAAGGTCTTCACTCGCGACGAGCTGATGGAAATCCTGCGGTTGGCGGAAGAACACGATGCGTTCGTCATCATGGACGAACCTTACGAGCACATCGTTTACGCGCCGCACGAGCATATTCATTTCGCCGCGCTGCCCGGCGCTTTTGATAGAACGATCACCTGTAACTCGCTTTCCAAAACTTACTCGATCACCGGCTGGCGTCTTGGTTACGTCCAAGCGGCACCGGCAGTGATCGCGCAGGCCCGGAAAGTCCACGACTTCCTAACAGTCGGCGCTGCTGCTCCGCTGCAGGAGGCCGCGGTCGCGGGATTGGAGCTGCCGGACAGCTACTACGCCGGCTTGCGTGATCTCTACACCGGCAAGCGCGATCTTTTCCTCGGCCTGCTGCGGAAAACGGGGCTGCCCTTCACCGAGCCGCAGGGCGCTTACTATGTGATGATGGATATTTCTTCACTTGGCTTTGCGAGGGACACCGAGGCGTCCGAGTGGCTTATCCGCGAGATCGGCGTGGCTGGAGTGGCGGGTTCCAGCTTTTTCCGTGAGCCGGTGAACCATCTCATCCGGTTCCACTTCGCGAAAAACGAGGAAACACTGCGCGCTGCGGGTGAGCGGCTGCTGCGCCTTGGTTAGGGCTTGGTGATTTGTATTTTCATGAACCACCTACCATCGGAACTGACTGGAATCTTCGCGCGACGAGTTTCGATCGTTCCAGCAGTGAAAACCAGCGTGTCGGTGAAGCCGACGGGTGCTCCGGATTGGCCAGGAGATTTCCAGATGGTCAGATCCGAGCTGGCGCAGGCGGTGAAAGTGAGGTCGGTGAGCGAGGTATCGCGCTGGTATTGGAGGATGTAATACGCAGGGTCCGCCACGGTCACCGGCAGCCGTGGCGTGGGTTCGTTAGAAACCAGCGGCGAGGTCCCGAATGCATATTCAATGAGGTTGCTGCGGCCGTCCTTGTCGGGGTCGGCTTTGGGAAAGTTGGAAATCGTTCCTGCCGGCAGGCTGTTTGAAGTTTCTATCGTGCCCGCCCAGGTAGCGAAAGAGGGCGTCGCCGGACTGCTCACGGTGAGTGTCTGATAGCTAGCCGGGAAATCGCCGCCGGAAATGATCGGAGCCACCGAAATCAGATAGATTCCCGCACTTGGGGTGAAGGAACCGCTAATGGTCGCCAGGGTCTGAACGGTGTTGTTCGTGAGTGATGAGACGTTGGTAAACGAGATCGCATCGATGAACCAGCCGAATGCATCGCCGGAGTTCGGATAGAATCCGCCGCTGCTGAATTCGAGGACGAAGCGGACGCGGAACGATTTTCCCGCCATGGCCGTCAGCGCGGCGGAGCGGGTGGTGAAGCCGCTTTCTCCGGAATTTCCGTATCCCTGCTGGTCGTAGATGTTCTGCCAGACGGTGGAACCCTTCTCTCTTGCCTGGACCTTGAAGCGCTCGCTGCTGGATGAGTAACGGACGCTACTCTGGAAAGCGAGCGACGGGTTAGCCAGTCCGTAGTAAGTCCCGTTTAGTTCGAGGATCTGGCTGCCGCCTGTCGAGTGTTCGAGATGAAACGAAGCGGTTCCCTGTTGTTTCACCGAGGTGCTGAGCACGTTGTAGGTGCCGGATTTCGTCACGGTGACAGTCGTGAGGTTCTCGCAGTTTTCCGCCACGGCAGAGGTGGTATTCCAACGGTTCAAGTGGTAACCGTTACTGCCCTCGATGGCGGTGAATGTTAGATTGTGAGCGCTGCCAGCCGTCGCGGTGGCGGCGCTGGTGATCGACGGTGGCAAGTAGGTGAGTCTCAGGTCGGCCTTGGCATTCGTGGAGGCGGGGACGGCGAGGCTGACGGTTCGGTTCATCCCGAGGCCGGAAAACGTGACCGTGCGGGTGGCGGAGGTGGTGGGGATCGGAACCGTCCAGCCACCGCCGGTCGCGCTGAGACAGTAGTTGGTGGTTCCACTGACGTTGACTGTCAGGCCGGAGATCCCTTCACCGGCATCGTAGAAATTGTTGGAGTTGAGATCGTAATAGGCCACGCCGGTGCCGAAGGAAGGACTGGCAATCTGTTGTCCGAAATCCTGGGTGATGAGTTGAGGTCCGACCGCCCCATTGCTCCCGAGTTGTACTCCGACTCCGATTTCGCGGAAGGACGAATCGTGAATGCTATCGCGGTGTCCCCGGGGATCCTGCATGCCGTAGGTTCCGTCGGGTCCCCAGTCCACTTCGAATCCGGCATGGCCAAACCAAGTGCTTGTGGAGTATGCATAGATGTTTTCCCCGTAAGTCCAACAGTTGTATCCAGCGTTGGTAATGCGGCCGCCGGTATCATTGGCGGGATTGGTTTCATCGTGCGACTGGGTGGCATTGTTGAACATCCAGAGCGAGTGGCTGCGCGCGGCGCTAGTGAGAGCCGCGCTTGGAGCCAGCGGAGGAGTCGAGACAATGGCGTTGAATTCATTTTGTAGTACAGTTAGGTTAACGCCGAATTGCGCATAGGCGGCGGTTACGCCGGGGTCGGTGGAGGTGGTCAGACGGAGCCCTTCTGCTGGCGGGTTGGCGCGTGCGCGATTGATGAGTTCGATGTAAAGTTGTTCTTCGGCGTTAGGATTTCCGAAATTGTAAAGTGTTTGAGCGAGACTGACTGACGGAGCGATCGTGAGGCAGAGGAGCGGGATGATTAGTGAGGGAAATCGACACTGCGGAACGGGTTTTTCTGGCATCGGGAAATAGTTCGATAGAAATTCATTCAGCCGTTTTCCCCTTCAATATGCCGAATTCCCATCCCGAAGAATCCGATATGCTGTGGTGGATGAAACGGCCATGGCGCAAATGCTCGGAAATGAATCCGCAGGCGATGTGCCAAGCGGGAGTTTTTATTAAAATGTATTAATAATCAGGTAGTTGTCAATTTTGAAATCCTGGATTTGATCGCTCTGAGTTGTTGTCTATCTGCAATTCTTGCGTGATTTCCTGCATGTTTTTCATGCTGCGGACGGTCGATGATCGGCTTTCAAGTCCGCGGAGGGCTCAGGTTTAACCATGCGGCGAGGCAGCTTGCCATCTCTCCAGCGACTGCGGGTGATCTTGTTGAAGAAGTTCAGTCCAATATGAGCGGGGGAATTTTATCCGGTGAACTTGCGGACAAAATTCAGCTTCTAATAAACGATCAGCATCCTCGGGTTTCGATGGGTTTGAAGTGTCCTCCCCATCAATGGGGGGAGCGTCAGTGAACGATAGGCAAAGAATCCGGGAGAGGTGAGTTCTATTAAATGGAAGCGCGCAGTCATGACCCGTCTTTATCAACAAAAACTATGGATTTCCGGGGATCTGACGACTACTGTGATCGCTCATTCATCTGATTTTCCGCATGGCTCAAGATCAGCGAATTTCCAAAACCACTCACCACATACACAAATCCCGCCGGCCAAGCGAAGGAGTTTGCCCGCATCAAGATCGTCAAAGTCCCTTGACCAACTGTTAGAAAAATAAGGTCCGTTTATTCATAGTGCCGCTATTCTATAGATGGCAGCACTTTTTTTCGCGATGGGAATCCGAAGTTTTCTTGATGTCAGGCTCCCCGTGAATTGACTGGCTCGCCGTCCATGCGGTCGGCGTTGGGAAAACTCCGAACAAGGTCTAGGAAAAGATGGAAGGCGTGGACCCACAGGCCCTGTTGAATGGCTGGCAGAATCTTGTCTGGCACTTTCAGTAACGCCTTATTTTGATTCAGCATCCATCGCAGCAATCCTGGGTTCACTTTTCCTCGGCGGCGGATGATGTCGGTCGTGATTCCCAGCAGGCTTTCGGCTTTGGGAACCCCGGCGTAGCAACTGATGTAGTAGTGATAGATCCACGCTCCGGTTTCAAACTCGGGGCCCACATCGACGGGCGAGTTGAATTCAGGTGGCATCAACCTGAGGCTGGCGGGCGATTCCCAGAGCGCACGATTAAAAGCCGGCTGATCAAAATGGGTATTCAGTCGTGTCACTTGCTCGTTCCAGAGCTCATGCCACCTTGAACAGATAGCATGGGATCGGGCGTTGTCCCGGCAGAACATCACTCCGGCATTTACATAAGGGAGAAATGGGTAGTCCCATTCCATCGGCTGATAGATGAATGTGCCGATAATTTCAGGGAATCCGCCCAGAGGGTAAATATGATCTCGATTCTGGCTGGCGCCAACGCAGTCGCAATCCAACTGCGCTAACACCTGCGGATCGACAATGATGGCGTCGATATCGAGGTAGAGGAAATCGCCGGTCAGGTGGGTGCGCAGCGTCGTTTTCAGGTAGCGACTCTTGAACAAGGGCGTTCGATGAGGGGTCTTTACGACGATCACCCTGTCCACCCAGTCGCGGAGGCGGATTCCGGCGGATTTGGCCAATCGATGAGTTTTGCGGTCGATCACACACACCATCGTGCAGTAAGGGACCGTCGCGCGCGTCAGCACTGCACTGGCGGCGAGGACGTGAAAAGTGTCTGTTGTTTCCGTGCAAAGTAAGTAGGCGATTTGGAGTTTCGTCATTTTGTGGATGAAGCACTCTGGAGGAGCTAGAGGAGCCAAGTAAAGTCGCATCCACTGTTAGTTTAGGGCTCGTCTGGAATTCCGGCCCCGCCCCCTCGGTTTCCGCTCTTGCAGAAGCTCCTTTCACCCTCAAGACTCCCGCCATGTTCACTCCGAAGTGGAAAAAGGAAGCGCTGCACCTGGCCAAGGGAGCGCGGAAGTTCATGGATTACAAACGGGACATCCTGAAGCCGGATCGTCTGGCGGAAATCGAGTCCCGCCGTGTCGATTTGCTCGCTGCGATCAAGTCCAAGGAGCTGGCAAAGGTGAACGAGGCATCCAAGCAACTCCGCGCGGTTTGCGAAAAGGCGCTGCCCTACGAAAAGTCGGTCGGCTGGCTGGAAGAAAATGTCGAGGTCATGTTCGTGGCCATCGTCATCGCGCTGGGCCTGCGTGCCTACTATTTGCAGCCGTTCCGCATTCCGACGGGCTCGATGCAGCCGACTTTGAACGGCATCATCGCCACCCCGCTGGCGCAGGACAAGTGGCCGAGCTTTCCCCAGCGGATGATGGAAAAAGTCCTCCGCGGCCGCAGCTACGTCCGGGTGGTGAATGATCGCGATCGCAAATTGGCGATCACCAAAGAGGGCCGGGTGGACATTGAGGACGTCCAATACCTCCACTTTTTCAGCCGCGCGGAACTTCGTTTCACTGATTCCGCGCCGATCCTGCTGCCCGCACCGGCGAACCCCGCTTCACAGATCGGCCTGAACAGCGCCATCCAGATCGCTGGCCGTAATGGTGGAATTTTGCCCAAGGATACGGTCATTTGTGAAGGCACTGTGGACTCCGGCGATCTGGTGCTGGTGGATAAGTTTTCCTATCATTTCCGCAGCCCCAAGCGCGGGGAGGTTTTTGTTTTCGACACCATCGGCATCGAGGGCATCCAGAAACGCAGCGGCGAGCAGGGCGCAGGATCCCACTACATCAAGCGCCTCTGCGGTGTGCCGGGTGACACGCTTTCCATCCAGACTCCGAACTTGCTGGTGGATGGGAAAATTGCCCAAGAATTCGGAATCCAGCGCGTGATCCATGGCGAGGGACCCTACAACATCAACTCTACCGGTTACGTGCTCGCCGATCCTCGCGAGGCGCTGCACCACGGGAAGCTGATGCAGCAATACCTCGCTAAGCCCGGCTCCACTCTTACACTTGCGGCCACCGCACCGCAGGGCCTGCGCGAATATGCAGCGCTCGGCGATAACACCGGCAACTCGTTGGATTCCCGCTACTGGGGTTCCGTGAAGGAATACAATCTCGTTGGTCCTGCGCTTTTCTCGCTGTGGCCGATCTCCACCGGGCACTGGGGTTTCATCCATTGATGCCGTGTCCGTCGCTTCTGAAATCACCAGCAGGGCGAAGTCGAATCTGGCTTTTGCCCTGAAAATCCTGCCGCGCGAACGGCGCGAGGACATGGTGGTTTTCTACGCGTTCTGCCGAACGATGGATGATCTAGCAGACGATCCCGGGATGCCGGCAGAAACTCGCTTGGAGCGGTTGGATGCTTGGAAAAATGGTCTGCTTTCGGGATTCGACGCGCCTGATGAATTTCAAAAGGAAGTCATCTCGCTGCGTGACCGGCAGCAGATTTCTAACGATTTGCTGATTGCGATCATCGAAGGCTGCCGGATGGACGTCCACCCGCAGCGGTTCGAATCATGGGACGATCTATCAGGTTACGTCTGGAAGGTCGCTTGTGCCGTGGGGTTGGTTTCTATCAAGCTTTTCGGCTGCACGGACCCGGGTTCCGAGCGATACGCCGTAGCCCTTGGCAAAGCCCTTCAACTCACCAACATCCTGCGCGACATCGCCGAGGATCTCACCAACGGCGGCCGGATCTATCTGCCACTTGCGGATTTGGAGAAATTTCAATACCCCGAGCAGGACCTCGTCGCGCGGGTGTATGACGAGCGTTTCCTGAAACTGATGGCCTATGAGGCGGACCGTGCCGAGGGGTTTTTCCGCGAGGCGGCTGAGGCGCTTCCAGTAGCCGATCAGAGCGCACTGGTACCCGCCCGGATCATGGGGGAGATCTACCATCTGCTGTTGGAGAAGATGCGGGCCGGAAATTTTCATGTTTTTGAAAAACGCTACAGTGTCTCCAAGCCCCGCAAGCTGGCGATCCTCTCGAAGCATCTGATTGCACGATCCTCCTGAGTCGAATAGACTTCCCCACACCAACGTCACAAAAGCCCATGTCGAAACTCACCCTCGCCACCGCCGCCCTTTGCCTATCATCGCTCGTCGGCTGCATCACACCGGAGCCGCCGCCCGCCCGTTTCCGGCCGAATCCTCCCTATCCGCCGACTCCCATTCTGGATGCCTATGGCCAGCCGATCAATCCCGAGCCCGCGCCAAATCCCGAGCCGGCCGCTGCTCCCACACCTCCCGCCGCCGGCGGTTATCCGACAGCCACGAAAACGGCGAATCCGAACCAGGTGCTCAGCCCCTATGAGCCGTTCAACGTGATCGATGTGGAAGGGTTCACGACCGGTCAACTCGCTCGCGATCCTTCCAACCAGAAAATTTTTCGGATTCCCTGATGGCTTTTGGGGAGGATGTTAGATTGCAATTAGCTCGATTTTTCAACTTGTTAAAGCCCTACGAGATTGGTAGTTGAATCTCCGTAATCAACTACACCCCCAATGAAATCATTATTAATCAAAGCAATCGTGTGCTGCGCGGCACTTCTTCCACTCACAGTCAATGCCAAGGACTACGGTGGCTGGTCTCCAGGCAAGACCTTCACTCTCAAAGTGACCGAGCGTGAGTCATTAAAAGCCTCACTCAGCGGTAATGCCAAGAAAGTGGCAGTCCCAGCCGGAATTCCGGACTACAAAAAAGGCGCGAGCGTCAAATTCAAAATTGGAAGCAAAGGTGAACTTACCGGACCCGATGGCCTGAATATTCCCTTCAAGCAGGACGCTACCACCGCCAATGTTTATGCGACGCTTCCAACAAAATCAAATCCGCGTGCGAATGTCGCCCAAGTCTACAAAAACGGTAAACAACCTCAGGGCGCTTCCTTGACTTTCTTCAAGGTGACGGGATCAGGGTTCTCTGCAACTGTCACCACAGTGGTTTACATCCTCGAGTAAGCTCAGCGGAAATTTCAACCTGCAAAGGAGAGCCTAGCGCTCTCCTTTGTCGTTTCCGGGTGGTGTCCCTTTCCCGAATGTGCCGGTAAACTACGCGATGCTTGCTCTCTGGTCTTTGAAGTTCTAGAAACCGCGCACCCCGATGCCAAACCCCTCCGTCTTCATCAGTTATGCAAGAGCGGACGAGGCGACGGCCCATCGCATTTGCGAGGAGCTGGAACACCGCGCCATTTCCTGCTGGATCGCTCCGCGCAACGTGCCACCCGGGATGGATTACGGGCAGGCGATCATGGACGGCATCAAGAATTGCCAAGTGATGCTGGTGCTGCTTTCGGAGGATTCCGGGCAGTCCCGCTACGTTGCTCGTGAAGTGGAGCGCGCCGTCACCCACGATGCCAAGCTGCTCCCAGTGAGGCTGGCCAATCTTGATATCCCCGCACGTCTGGAGTTTTTTCTTGGTTCCTGCCAATGGTTCGATCTTTTTCACCCGCAGGACGACCGCGCGCTCGGTGGTCTAGGCGATGCCGTTGCCCGCCTGTTGGTGCCGGGAAGCGAGACACCTGCAAGGCCTGCCACGAAATCCATTTCCGCGCCACCTCCTGCTGCCGCAGCAAAAGGATCTCGGATAATCATCGCCGGCATCGCGCTCGCTGGCTTGCTTCTCGCTGCTGGGCTGGCGTGGAAATTTCTCCCTCATGGCCCGTCGAATCCCGGTTCCCAGACCGATCCAGCCCATTCAAAAGTCACTCTCTCCGCTCCTGCGGATGGCGCGAGTTGCCTCGGCAGTACCCAGCTCGAATGGTCCGAAGAGGGCCTCCAAGAATCCCTGCTCGATGGCTTCGAGGTGGAAATCACCCAGCCCGGGAAGCCGCCCGTCGTCAACCGCACCGGCATCCGCTATTCTTACCGACCCCCACAAATTTCCGGTGAAATGGCCTGGCGCGTCCGGCCACTTTACAACGATGGCAAGACCGGAAAATGGAGCGAGCAGCGGAAAATGATCCAGGATCAGGACGCCCTCAGCCGCATCCTGCGCACCCATGAGCTGCACCTTGGCCATGCCGAGAGCGGGAACAATTTTATCAACGGAGAAAGCGCCAATCTCTCCGGCTTCGATGTCGATTTAGCAAAGGAACTCATCAGCCGCATCCTCCATCGGCGAGATCCCACGGCCACACTCAAGCTCGTCCCGCATGCCACCCGTTGGAACCGCCTCGGCCCCGATGGGAAACCCGTCTATTTCCTCGGCCTACTCCAGCGTGACGAAGCGGTGGACATTCTCGCATCCGGCATCTCCATCACGGCCCAGCGCGAGCGAGACGGACTTTCCTTCACTGCCCCAGTCCTCGTCTATCCGCAGACGCTGATCACTCAGAAAAACGCTCCCGGATTTACCGATGGAAAGCCCGCGTTCCAAAAGCTCGGTGCCGTCGATGGCACCACGAACATGGTGCTTGCTCGGCAGATAGAAAAGAGCGGCCCGGATGTGACCGTGCTGCCCTTCACCGGCTCCGGTGCCCACGAGAAAATGCTCGAAGCTCTTTTCGAATCCCGCCAGATCGACGCCTGCCTCGTCGATAAACCGCTCGCCATCAAAAAAATCAAAAGCTTTCAAGGTAACGACGCGGACGTGGAATACAACGCCACCGATGTCCGTGAGTTAGACGGTAAGCCAGTCACCCCCGAGCGCATCGGCTTCGTCCTCCGCCCTGGTGACAAAGCCCTGCGCGAAGCCCTCGACCGCGAGATCGCCGACACCACCGAGCTCCGCCGTGATTTGGTGAAAAAGTATTTTCCCATGCTCGATCCGGCCACGGAAGTGCCTTGAAATAATACCAAATTAGGGAAGCAGTTAGGCCCTTGGTCTGCGAGAGAAGTCACTTTTTTCGTAAAGTGGTATTAGCCGGGCTAACGCCCGAAGAGAGTCTCGTAGAAAACTTCCGCCGTCACTTCGTTTCCTAACGGCGTTGGGTGGCTGCCGTCTTCGGCGAAAAGTTCTTTTCCGTGGCCGGCGTTCATCTCCCGTTCCCAAGCGTCTCCGGCGGGAACGACGACCATGCCGCCGCAGTTTCGGGCGGCGGCTCGGTAGCCTTCGCGGACTCGTTTGTTCATGGCGTAGAAATCGTCGTGGCGCACGTTTTTATCGCCATCGCGGCGGCCCCAAGTTTGATAGAGTATGGGGATGGCTCCGCTCTGGCGGGCCACGGTGACAAGTGCACGCAGCGGGGGAAACATGGTGGCGGCGCGTTTCCGTGGCGGCAGGGCAGGGATCTCGCTGTGTTCTTGAAAGACGACGATGTCCCATTTGCTCTGGCGGATCTTGTTCAGGGTTCCCTCGTAGGCGGCGTGGCGGGCAAGCGACCAACCACCAAACGTGGAGTGGCCTGTGCGGACGGATTTGCCATGCGCGGCGGCGGTTTTTTCAAACGCCTTGGGCACGCCGAAACTATAACTGTTTCCGACAAACAACACTGCCAGCTTCGGGCTGTTACGGATGCGCTCGGCGAGCACGAGACGGGGATCTTTTCCACCGTCGGGCGAGGGCAGTGGCGTCTGCGTCGAGCAGGCGGCGAGGTCGAAGAAGCTGAGCACGCAGGAGAGTTTCACAATGGGATGATAGAGAAATTTCACGCTCGGGGATGGGCGGTGTCGTAGGCTTGTTTCAAGCGCTCCTTGGTGACGTGGGTGTAAATCTGGGTGGTGGAAAGCGAGGCATGGCCGAGCAGAGATTGAACGCTGCGAAGATCCGCGCCGGCATCTAGCAAATGAGTGGCGAAGCTGTGCCGCAGCTTGTGTGGGCTGATAGAGAAGGGGATGCTGCTGTGTTTCAGATACTTTTTCAGAAGTTGATCGACGGCCTGCTGGGTGATGCGGGTGCGGCGCTTGCTGAGGAAAAGCGGGCCTGACGTGACAGCGGCTTCTTGGCGGTAGCGCTGGATCGCGTTGATGGCTGGACCACCGATCGGCACCATGCGTTCCTTCGAGCCTTTTCCGATGACACGCACGGTTTCTCCGATGAAATCCACCTGCCTCACATCCAGCGCTAGCAGTTCGGAAATCCGCAGGCCGCAGGAGTAGAAGAGTTCGAGGATGGCGGCATCGCGGAGGGGGAGCCAGGGAGGGGATTTCGCATCGATGGTGAGCTTCAGTGGCATTCCTAGCAGCTCGTCGATTTGCTTGATAGAAAGGATGACGGGCAAACTGCGCTCGGGTTTTGGCAGCAGCACTTCCGCCACCGGGCTGCGGGCGAGGCCGCGGCGGAGGACGAGGAATTTGTAAAACGACCGCAGCGCGGCGAAGCGCAGGCGGATGGTGGCGCGCTTGAAGCCCTGCTTCATCAGCGCGAAAAGGTAGTCGCGGAAATCATCGCCCACGGCGGCGCGCCAGCCCGTGAACTGCTCGCCGCGCCATTTCTGGTAGGCGGCGAGGGCGTCCCGATAGTTCGCCAGCGTGCGCGGTGAGGCGCTTTTTTCCGTCGCCTGGAAATCGAAGAAGGCGATCTCGTCGCTGTCAGTCATCGGCGAAAAACTACTGGTTTCCGAAATGATTACCAAGCGAATAGAAAAGCCCCGGCAGGCGAACCGGACGGGGCTGATGAGAGAGTCGTGAAATTTCAGTTTTTCTTCACGCTTTCGAAGCGCTCGCGCAGGCGGACGACGGCTTGGTTGACGCCGCTGTGGACGGCCTCCCACGAGGTTTTCGTGGTGGCTTCGCGTTTTGCGCCGAGGCGTTGGTCGGTGAGGGCGGAGAGGCGCTCGCCGGTCGCGGAATCGACGATTTCGCCTTCAAGCGCGACTTTGGAAACCATGGACGCGACGGCATCCGAGCCGAGGTAGCCGCTGAGCGTGGCCTTCGGGCTGGCATGGATCGTAGTAACCGCACTACCGGAGGCTTGGCCTTCCGCGACATCGGTGAGGGCGGTGCGGACACGCAGGGTGGTAGGTCCGGGGACGCTGGTGACTTTCATGTCCTTGCCGAGTTGGGTGTGCAGCGAGCTGCTGAGGTAAGCGGCGAGCTGGGCGCTGACGGCTGGATCGACGCCGGGTGTCGCGATGACCGTGGTAACTGGATCAATCAGCACGCTGTCGTATTTTTTGAAATCGACGCCGGGTTTCAAGTAGGAGGAAACGGCGTTGGCGGTGCCGTAGCCGCCGTCGAGCTGCTTATAGTTTGAGAGGAAGCCGGAGGGGGACTTGCCGCCGGTGGCGCATGAGGAAAGGGTGAGGGCGGCGCCTGCGGTGGCGAGGAATCCAAGTCGTGTAATGATTTTCATGAGATCGATGGTTGGTTTTTGGAACGGATGCCGTGCTGGCGCACCGTTTCCGTTTCTTTCTGTCAGGCGATTCGCACGGGGTCAAGTTCAGGCCTCGGGAGATGTGGGCGGAATTTGCAAAAAACAGGAAAGCTGATTGCGTGGTCAGGTCCAGGTGCCTCCAGGTGAGGGAAACGCGCTTGTATTTGATTCGGAAATATAAAAGGTTTCCCGCAAGGTGCGTCGGATTCAATGTTGGATGGTGGTTTTGATTTGCTGGGTGTCCGGGGTATTTCCGGCACCGGGTCAGGCGCTGCCCGAGTGGCTGGCCAAGGATGGCACGCCGAAACCGCCGGACTTCGGCATTCGCGACGAGAGCGGGTTTTTCAATAAGGACAGCGGTGCCTTCAAACGCATCTCCGACCGGTTCCGCAAGCTGGAGGCGGACCACGGCTACCGGATCTATCTGATGGTCGAGCCGGTGCTCATCGGCACCTCCTCCACCGAGCTTGCGGCGCAACTCCGCCAAGCGTGGCTGCCGGACGGAAACGGCCTGGTCGTGGTCTTCGAGTCGGACAGCCGCAGCGTGGGGATCGGCCGAGATCTCGGAGTTTCTCCCGATCCAAAATCACCCGAAGCCCTGATCCCGACCCACGAAACGGCGACCGTCATCACTCGCTCCATCGATGCCGTGGACCCGAAACTCGCGCCGGAAGCCTACATTGATGCGCTTTCCGGAAAACTCGTCGAAGAGTGCAACAGCTATTTCGAACTCCGCGACGCCCCGGTGCCGGCGGGTAGATCGATGCGCATCGGGCTGCTGGCCGTGGGTGCGCTGACCTTGCTGGCGCTCGTCGCAGTGGGTCTTGGTTGGCTGGTGAAAAACTCGGCGATGGCCGAAGTGCAGACATTCCGATTTCCCGTGGTGGACCGGCCAGAGCGGCTGGGTGCACCCTGTGGTGCGGCGGTCACGGCGCGTCGGTTCGGGCCGCCGCCGCCAAGGCGTGTTTGAGTCCGCGTTTCCGGACCGGCAGGTGGTGCGGTAGGATTGCGGAAAAAAGGTGCACTAGCGGATAGGCGGCAAGTGCCATGAGGGTTCCCAACGTGATGAATCCGACGATGAAGTTGCTCAAAGACGCGACGCCCACGCCCGGCAGGTCGAGCGAGACCTTGGCAACGAAATGGGGTATCGGCAGGGAAAAGAAATTGATGAACCACTGCCCGAGCCAGATCTGGGCCAGCCAGAATGGCGCGTTGGTGATCGGATTGCTGATGAAACAAGCGGCGATGGCGAAAGGAACATTTCCCTTCACCCGCATGGCGAGAACCGCGGCGAAAATCGACTGCGGTATGAAAGGGACCATGGAAAAGAAAAGCCCGATCGCCAGTCCCGATGCCACCGTATCGCGGCACGGCACCCACAAGCTGCGGTGGAAGAGCGGCTTGGAAATTTTCTGCCACCACGGGCGGTGGCGGAGTTTCTTATGGCGGAGCGCACGAAACGCCCGCCTGACCATTCTGAGGTAGTGGACTTTCATGAAGGGTGAATCACGCGCAGACCATTCTCCGGCGGCGCGGGAGAATCAACCGCAAATGCCTTGCGCCTTGCAGCAGCTTTGCCCAGTTTCCTCGAAATTTCATCATGCATCCTCTCCAAGCATTCATTCTGGGCGTGATCGAAGGGATCACGGAGTATCTGCCCGTCAGCTCCACCGGCCACCTCATCGTCGCGCAAAGGTTGATGGGAATCGGCACCGGTGGCGTGGAATCCAAGGCGGCAGCGGATGCCTTCGCTGTCTGCATCCAGGGCGGCGCGATTCTTGCGGTGCTGGGGCTTTATTGGAAACGCGTGCTCCAGATGATCCAGGGCGTGCTCGGTAAAAATCCCGAAGGCTTGAAACTCGCCTTCAACATCATCGCCGGATTTCTCCCCGCTGCGATCATCGGCCTTATTCTCAGCCACAAGATCAAGGAATACCTTTTCGGAATGTGGCCGGTGGTCATCGCCTGGATCATCGGCGGTGTCGGCATTCTAGCAGTCGCTTGGTGGAACCGGAAAAAAACTGCACGGAGCGGCGGTGCCGAGCTCGGTGATCTAACTATCAAGATGGCGCTCATCATTGGCCTGCTGCAATGCGTGGCGATGTGCCCGGGCACCAGCCGCAGCCTAATGACCATCTGCGGCGGATTGCTCGTCGGCCTCTCGATCCGCGCGGCGGTGGAATACTCGTTTCTGCTAGGCGTGCTCACCCTCACCGCCGCCACCGCCAAGGATGCCATTGATAAAGTGAAGGAAGTCGAGCAATACAATCACCTCTTCGGTGGCACCAAGCTGATGATCCACGAATACGGCATGTTGCCGATGGCCATCGGCATCGTCGCCGCCGCAATCTCGGCTGCCATCGCGGTGAAATGGCTTGTTTCCTATCTCCAGAGCCACGGTCTATCCGTCTTCGGCTGGTACCGCATCGGCCTCGGACTGATCATCGGCAGCCTCATCGTGGCGGGCACGTTTCAGGCCTAACAAAGCCGGATCATGTCCTTGATGAACTGGCCCCACAGGAAAAACAATCCGCGCTTCGAGTATTGGAAATGGCCGTCGCCGGTTAGCTCGATGAGTCCGGCGGACAGGTTGTGCTCCACCTGATGGCGCATTTCGTTTTCCACGCCGTCCTCGATTTCCTCGGGGTCCGGCATGCGCAAGTCGTCGGTGGCGACTTTCACCCGGGTTAGGTAATGTTGGTGGTCGCGGAGGATCTGATGGAAGCAACTGCGTTCGCACGGCACGTGATTCCAGTGCACGTTAGGCGGGCACTGGAGCGTCGGGGCGAAGGGGAAATTCGTCGTTCGCCAGATTTTCCCTTCCGCATCATGCGAGGTGATGGTGATGAATGCAAAGGCGACGTTGCCCTGCTCACACAGGCAAACCGCGGCGATCGCGCGCTCCTCGGGATGCCAGAATAGCCGGAAAAATTGCTTCATGCCCGCCCATTCCCAGCCGCAGTCCGAGACGTGTTCGAAGCCGGCCTCCTCCATCGCCACCGCCGCTTCCGTGGCGTTCGGGAAAAACGACGGGTTCGGAATTTCCCGGTGGCGCAGGCGGTTGTTGAGCGGCAGCCGCATCCGGCGGATCCGCGTGAGCAGCTCCACCCACGGCAGGAAAAACCACACTGCTACGCCGATCAGCCCGCCGATCAAGTGCCCCGTGATGAAGTAAAACAGACAGAAACTGGCCGCCAGCAGGGTGAACGCACCCAGTTTCCTCAGGCAGTTCACCCGGGACGAGCGCAGTGCCACGGCGAGGACGAGCAAGCCAATGACCGTTAAGGTTTCACGCATGGAAATAGATGCAAGGGACGGGTGGGGTGAAAAAGCACTTCAGACGAGTCCCACCGTTACCGGAAACGCGCAAGTGCTTGTTTTTCCCAAGGGGGCCGGGTTTCACACCCACGCTTGGCTCAGTAGTTCCTTCAGCCGCTCCGGATTGCTGGCGGAAGTCTTAGCCACGAATCCCCGCGCATGGGCGAAATGCACGTCATCACACTCGGCGATCCGGGTGAAATCCAAGCGAGGGTTGTCGTTGTGGCGCGAGAGGCCGTAGCCCTTGCCGCGCTTGTCTGGATAGACCAAGCCCGCCACTTCTGTCATCGTCGGATGCGAGTCGATAAACCGCGCCAACCCGGACGACGAATCATCTGGCAGCGGCTCTTCGCGGGGCATGTAGAGCACCGTGAACCCACCATCCGACGTGCCGATCCTCCAGAATTCCCCCACGTCTCCGATGTAATCCAGCCGCGCCCGCAGCGTTTTCACGTAATTCAAAAGATCCTCGCCGATCCAGCGCATCATTTCCCACAGCGGCTCGCCCGGCTCCAGTTTCGCCACCTGTGCGAACCTCCGCAGCAGCGTCGTGTCGATCGGTGAATTCAGTTTGAAAAGCGTTTCGCGCTCCACGCCGAGCCACCGCGCCGTGTCCACCGGCCCCCGCGTGTCGAACCATTCCGCCGGCTCCAGCCAATCGCAGAACGCCCGCGCATCCTCGTAAATCCCCAGATGCTGCAAAACCAAACTCAGCGAGCAAGTCGGCGGGTGATCCTTGGGGAACTGATGGTGATCGAAATTTCCCAGCTTCGGCGCATGCTCGTGCCCCACATCCACCACCGCCGTGGAGACATCCGCCAAATCCTCCGGTGTCGGCTCACGGCGCACGATCGTCACCGGGTTTTCAGCGAGCAAAAGACAGCAAGCCAGAAACTCGTCCTTATGCGAGCTGCCGGGGTGGGTGAGGATTTGAGAAAAAGTCATGGGGCGCGCACTCTACGGCGGATGCTGGGTTTGGGAAGGTTTTTGAAAAGCAGCCGGACCACCCTGCTGGTTATCTAGCAATTTAAGGTTGTCGGGAAACTCGCTGTGGGCAATTTATCAGTGCGAATCGGTTCGTCGGGCGCATGACCGCCTATGGTTGATCAATAGACAAGCTGCAATCGCTGACAATCACGATGACTCACAATCCGACCCAGATCACCGTGATCAAATCCACGGCATTGGTTCCAAACAAGAAGCAGGATGTCGGGAGGCTGAGGCTCACGATTTGGTCTGAAGTTTTTCAGGAATTGCAACATGAGCTGGTATCGTCCGCCAACTGCCCTTTCGAAGAATAAAGCCCGATTGGCTCCGCAATGCCCGAAGACCCCGACTACGCTCCCGCCATCCCGCTCACTCCCGGGCGGATCATTGCTGGCTTGCTGGTGTTGATATGGATCGGATCTGCATGGCGGATCGGGGGCCTACAACTGGCGGTGCGGGCTGTAGTGTTTTTCATGATCCCACTAAGCTTCGTCTGGATTCCGGAATGGATGTCGAGGATCGCGGGCGTGGCCAGCCGGAAGTCGCTGGCGGCCGATGTGCCGATGCTGCCTAACATCCTGAGAGGGATGGGCTGGATTGTGATCTTGGGAGTCCCGGCGGTGTGGATTCTCTTCGCGCAATCTTTGAAGAAGTAGTGCCAAACCTCATGCGGGTCGGGGCCAGACCATGTGTGAGTCGGTACCGAACCTCATGCGAGCGGATGCCGAACCATGTGTGAGTCGTGCCGAACCATGTGCGGGCGGGTGCCAAACTAGGTGCGGGTTGGTGCCAAACTAGGTGCAAGCGGGTGCCAAACCATGTGTGAGTTGGCCCCAAACCATGTGCGAGTTGATGCCAAACCATGTGCGAGTTTGTGCCGAACCATGTGCGAGTTTGTGCCGAACCATGTGTGATTCGGTGCCAAAGTTCGTGCGAACCGGGGCCGAAGTGGGTGAGCGATAAGCCAAGTCATTTGGAACCCTCATGGTTTTCCACCCTCATTAATGCCCGAACGGTGGCGGGTTGGCCGCTGCCTTGTCCGGGTGGCCGGCGATGAGCTGGGCTAATAATTCCCCGTTCTGCGGGAGGACGGTGAGTTTCGCGCCGCTGCTGACGACCTTCTGCGTTTCCAGAATCTCGAACATGGCTTCGGAAACTTCGCGGTCCTGGGAAATCTGTTGGAGCGCTTGGCCGACGATCTGCGGGCGGATGGCGGCGGCTTTGGCGAACTCGACGGCAGCCTGGCGCTCGGCGGTGCTGGTGATGATGCTCACTTGGTTCGCACCGTCCTGTTTGATGGCGGAGGTGACTTGGCGCAGGCGGTTCACCACCTTGCTCTCGATCTGGCGGATCATGCCGATGTCGCGGAAGTGGACTTTGCGAATATAGATGGAGCCGAGTTTGTAGCCCCATTCGTGGGATTTCGGCGAGACCTCGTTGCGCACGGTGTCGCTCATGGAGTGGCGGTTTACCATCATGGTGGCGAGCGGCATATTGCTGAGGCAGCGCACGGCGGAGTTGCTGACGTTGGCGGAGAGAGAGCCGCGCGGATCGGAGTTTTTGAACAGATAGGCGACGGGATCACTGATGAACATTTCATGCCAGATACCGATGCCCATGGGCGCGCCTTCCTCGGAATTTACAGGCTGGCTGCGGAGGTATTCTTGGTCTAGCCGCATGTCGAGAACGTGGCATTGGCCGAGCCAATTCACGATGAATGCAGCGGGTCCGAGTTTGAATAACAGGATGTGTAGGCCGGGCTCGTCGATGGTGGCTAACACTTTTCCGAAGAGCACGTAAACATTGCACTGGCGCTCGTTGATGATGGCGTAAAGGCCCAACATGCGGCAGATGCCGAGGAAAATGGGCACGGCGATGGCGCAGCCCACGAAGGAAATGGCGGTGGCGATGAGGAAGTTCATTTTTTGGATTCCACGAAGACTTGATGGGCTTTGTCGAAAAGTGATAGGCGGACGTTGCGGATGTAGGCGCGGAGGGCGTCGGGGCCGTGGCGTTTCAGATCGGCGAGCTGGGCGGCGAGGCGGACGAGCGGCTCAACCTCGGCCTGGGCCTTGAGGGTTTCGATTTCCACGGCGCGCCGGGATTGCACGATTTTCTGGTCGGCGGAGGCTTGGGCGAGGGAAATATCCGAGGAAACCTGATTGTAGGCGGTGTTGATGGCGGCGAGCGCGGACTCGACTTCTGGTGGTGGATCGATGCCGGTGATGAGCGTGGCATCCAGCACCATGCCGTAGCGGGAGGCGGACGAGAGGCATTCCTTATCCATGTGCTCGTTGAGGTCGCGGAGGTTTTTCCGGAGGTCGTTGATGGAAATGCCGATGACGGCGGCGCTGTCCGGACTGCCGTCTTCGTTAGGGATGGCAGGGGCCTCGAAATTGGCGATGCGCTCACGCAGCACGGAAACGAAATAGCCCATGACGTGGGCGAAGGGATTTTTGATGCCGAAGAGGAAAGCGTAGAGGTTGCGCTCGGAAACGCGGTAGCGGATCTGTCCGGTGAGGCCGGTGTTGAGCTGATCCTTGGTGACGGCTTCGAGCATGGTGCCGTTGTAGTTTGCGGACGGGTCCTCGGGGTCCCATGCCATGTTCACGGTCTCGGTGGCAACGGAGATTTTATGAATGCGCTCCCACGGCCATTTGAAATACGGGCCGCCGGGCTGGATGACGCGGACTTGTGGGTAAACGTAGCGGCTTTTCTGATCGGGGTTGAGAGAATCGGAAATTGGGTCGTCCAGCGTGGTCAGATCGCCGACGCGCTCTGCGCGGCCGAAGCGGGTTTTTACTGCGCGTTCGTTTTGCGCGACGGTATAAATTCCGGCAACAAGGTAGCGCATGGCGAACCAGATTAAAAAGCCGAAGATGCAGCCGAGGATGATGGACATGGTGAGGAAAAAGGAACTGTTTGCAGGTTTGCGGGATGCCTGCTGGATGACAAGAAAGAACGCGGGGATTGGAATCTGCGGGGGATTTCACACCGCATTCATCAGGGGTTCATAAACGCGGGGTAGAAAGGCAGCACTTTATGAAAGCCTCTTCATCTTTCGCAGTGATGGTTCTCCAGTCGAGAGAACGCCGGAAATTCCTCCGAGCCGCCCGTTTTCGTGGTGAGCTTGTCCGCTGAATTGGAGCTTTCCAGCCACCCCGCCGTTTTTTCAGGGAATCCCGCCTTGCCATCGCGTGGAAAACCGTGCATAGCCCCGCCCCCTTCTCACGGAAGGCCGCACTCATCACTTGTTCCCATGTCTTTGAAAATTCGCAATCTCGCCATCATCGCCCACGTTGACCATGGGAAAACCACCCTCGTTGACCAACTCCTCCAGGCCGGCGGCACCTATCGTGAGAACCAAGCCACCACCGAGCGCGCCATGGATTCCATGGACCTTGAGCGGGAAAAAGGCATCACCATCAAGGCGAAGAACACCGCGATTCTCTGGGAAGGCTACACCATCAACATCGTTGATACTCCAGGCCACGCCGACTTCGGTGCCGAAGTGGAACGCGTGATGAAAATGGTCGATGGCGTGCTCCTCGTCGTCGATGCGTCCGGCGGCCCACAAGCGCAAACCCGCTTCGTCTTGCGGAAAGCCATGCAGGAAGGCCTCAAGCCGATCGTCGTCATTAACAAGATCGACCGCCCGCTTGCCACTCCTGAAAAGGTCCACGACCAAGTCCTCGAACTCTTCCTCGACCTCGATGCCGACGAAGAACAATTCAACGCCCCCTTCGTCTATGGCTCCGCCCGCGACGGCTATTTCATGGACCACCCCGGCGACGAGCGGAAGGACTGCATTCCCCTCCTCAAGAAAATCATCGAGCACATCCCCGAGCCGAAAGCCGATCCGGAAGCTCCATTCCTCATGCTCGTTTCCAACATCGAGTGGGACGAATACGTCGGCCGCGTCGCGGTCGGTAAGGTCCTCGGTGGCAGCGTGAAAAAGGGCGATACCATTTATCTAATGCGCCAGGACGGCACCAAGGTGCAGTCCAAGGTCATGAAAACCTTCACCTACTCCGGTCTCGCCACCGCCGACTCCGATGGCTGCGGCGCAGGTGGCATCGTCGGCATTGCCGCCGGTATTGAAAACATCGACATCGGTGAAACCATCGCCGGCAGCGCCGATCAGGAGCCACTTCCATTCGTCGCCATCGACCCGCCGACCGTGTCGATGCAGTTCTCTATCAACGACGGCCCGCTCGCCGGGAAAGAAGGCAAGCACGTCACCAGCCGCGCCATCCGCGAGCGTTTGATGCGCGAGTTGAAAACCAACATTTCCATTCAAGTCGAAGACACTGATACATCCGGCGTCTTCAATGTTTCCGCCCGCGGAGCCATGCAAATCGCCGTTCTCGTCGAGCAGATGCGCCGCGAAGGATTCGAAGTTCTCGTTTCCCGTCCGGTCGTGATTTTCCGCCGCGACGATGCAGGAAAACTTCTCGAACCATTCGAGACCCTCTACGTGGAAGCTCCTGGCGACTACACCCAAGGCATCCTGAAAATCCTCATGAACCGCAAGGGCCTGATGGAGCACATGGACACCGAGGCATCCGGCCGCGTGTTCATCCAAGCGACCATCCCCACCCGCGGCCTCATCGGTTTCGAAACCGAGCTCGTCAACCTGACGTCCGGCCACGGCATCATGTCCCACCTTTTCAAGGAATATGCCCCGCACGCTGGCGATATCCAGAACCGCACCACCGGCACGCTCGTTTCGATGGACTCCGGCACCGCCACCCCGTTCTCCCTGCAAACGCTCGAAGAACGCGGCATTCTCTTCGTCGCTCCTGGCGATGCGGTTTACGGCGGCATGCTCGTCGGTGAAAACCCACGCGTCGGCGATCTTCCCGTGAATCCTGTTAAAGAGAAGCACCTCGACAACATGCGTTCCTCCGGCAAGGACAAGACCTCGAAGCTGACTCCCGCACTTCGCTTCTCGCTTGAGCGCGCCATTGAATACATCGATGCCGACGAACTCGTGGAAGCCACCCCGCAGAACATCCGCCTTCGCAAGCGCATCCTCGACGCCAATGCCCGCAAGCGCGCCTCCAAAGGCCCAAGCGTCGAAGACCGCAGCGCCCGCTAACACCGGGGAGCGCGGACTTCAGTCCGCCAGTCTCATTTCAGAAAGCCTCTCGTGAAAACGAGAGGCTTTTTTGTGTCATCACAAGTGAGCCTGCCCTGCCCCTACTACTGCTCATCGGAAGATCTCCAGTGGCTTCTCGATCACGTATTTGCCCTCGGCGTTCTTCACGAGCTTCCAAGAGGGGATGCCACGGCAGCGGATTAGCGCGTAGGCGATCAGTGCGGTGCCGTCACCATCGGCGTCGTAAAAGTTCTTGGGAAGCCCGTCTTCCAACCGGGCCACCGGCCTAGGACGCGCGGCAAATTCCTCAAGTGCGGGTTCGAACTTGCGAGACCCGATGAAACCCATCGCCGAGATCGCTCCTGGAACGCTTCGCCCAGAGCGCAATTCTCCGATCATAAAACTTTCCGTCGCTGGTGCGTGCCTAGTTTTATCAAACGGGCTACTATTTCATCACTCGTTGCGGATCGCTGGGCAAGCAAACTGGCGGCGGTCACCTCTTCCACGGCCACGTCAGCAGTCACCCGCTCGACCAGCGCCTGCATTTCCGAAAGCACCGGTGGATCGCCCTGGAAACCGCCCGCCCCGTAGTCCAGCACCAACGCCCAGTCCCGCCTGATTCCGGACGATCTCCAGCAAGCTCGTGCAGGCAGACGAATAGGACAGCGTCTGCCTCGAGGACATCACGCCCAGGCCCACGATCGCAGCCAAGTCACCCCACACAAGGACCCGCAACACGATGCTCCACCACTTCTTCATCCTCATACCGCTACGCTCTTTCCCTCAAGGTGCCTTCACCTCGTCCCAAGTCTTCGACCACAGAGCCAGCGAGTCTCCCAGATCGTCGATGGGTTCGCATTTCGCGAAGACGGCTTCATCCGGGAAGAGCGCGGCGTTTCCGCGGAAGTCTTCGCTGAGGAGCTTGTAGGCGGAACTGTTGGGCGAGCGGCCGGCGACGGCTTGCATGTTCTGCGCGGAGTTCGCGGGATCGGTGATGAAGTTGATGAACTTATGAGCGAGTTCCACATTTTTAGAGTCCTTCGTGACGCAGAGGTCGTCGCAGGAAAATGCCGAGCCTTCCTGCGGGATGCGGACGACGATGTCTTCGTTTTCGTCGGCGACTTGTAGGAGATCGCTGGGGTAGCCTTGGACGAGGTGGAACTCGCCGGACGCGATGCCGCTCTTGTATTGTTCGCTATCGAACTTCGCGATGTTCTGCTTCCAGCGGCGGGCGACGTCGCGGGCTTTCGCGAGTTCGGCGGGGTTGGTGGAGTTTAGGTGAAATCCAAGGGAAAGCAGCGCTGCACCGAGGACTTCGCGCATGTCGTCTAGCAGGGTGGCGCGACCTTTGAGCGCAGCACGGTCGAACATTTCATAGGAGGCCACGGGTTTTTCCACCTTGCTGCCGAGCCAGGCGATGCTGGTGCAGGCCATGAGGTAGGGGACGGAGTGGGTCATTTCCGGATCGAGCGCTCGCTTGAGGTAGGCGGGGTCGATGTGTTTGAGATTCGGAATTTTCGACTGATCCAGAGGCAGCAGCAATTTTTCGCGGACGAGGGCCTTGATCATGTAGGAAGACGGGGTGAGCAGGTCGTAGCCGGTGGCGCCGGCGGTGAGCTTGGCGAGCATCGCTTCGTTCGAGTCGAAGGTGTCGATCTCGATCTTGCATCTGGCGGATTTCTCGAAGGTGGCGACGAGCTTCGGATCGATGTAATCCGCCCAAGTGTAGATGCGCAGGGTGGTGGCGGAGTCCTTGTTGCAGGAGGAAAGGGCGGAGGCGGCGAGGGCG
Source organism: Verrucomicrobiales bacterium (assembly GCA_038237425.1). GTDB lineage: Bacteria > Verrucomicrobiota > Verrucomicrobiia > Verrucomicrobiales > Akkermansiaceae > Luteolibacter. The sequence goes on along the minus strand of JBBRYQ010000045.1, from coordinate 12,426 downwards.
GCCGAGGTGGTGGTGAGGAAATGGCGGCGTTTCATGGAATAGGAATAGGAGAACCATGAAATGTGCCGTTTGCCCATGAAATTTCGCGGGCTTGCGGTCATGGGCGGGGCGGCTAAAGTTCGAGAAATGAGTCGCAGATCCAGAAGACGAAGTTCCGCCGGCGGGGGCGGATGGTGGAGCAAGGCGGTGGTGGTTTTCCTGATCGTATGCGTGCTCGGAGTGGGCGTGGGCTATGCCATGCTGCGCCGCTACTTGCACAGCGACTCGTTCCGGAAATTTCTATCAGCGGAAGCCAGCGATCACGCTGGAGTGACGGGTGAGTTCGCGCCGTTCCACTGGGAGGGACTGGCGGTGGACACGGATTCGTTCGAGGCAAAGGGCGAGGGCGCAGTGACGAGTCTGCGAGCGGATGGGCTGCACACGGAAGTGGGTTTCGGCGGGCTAGGGCGGGGAGTTTGGGAAATTAAGGGATCCAGCCTGAAGCGGCTGGAGGTATTCGTGGATGCCACCAAAACCGTGGGCGAAACTGTTACTGCCGAGGTGAAGCGGGACGCGAGTAAGACGGTGGTAAAAACGGGTTGGCTGCCGAAGGATGTCGAGTTGCAAGGGATCGATGTAGGCGAGGTGGTGGTGCGAGCGAATCTGGAGGAAGGCCCTGCAACGGCTTCCGGAATGACCGTGCATGTGGACCCGTCCGGCGGGAAAAACGCCTATCGCGCAGAGGTAAGGGGAGGGGTGGTGCGCATGCCGTTCAAGATTCTGCCAGAGATCCGGCTCGACCGGCTAAAGCTTCGCTATCAGGACGGCAATGTTTTTCTAACTGACGCGACGGTGCTGGCTTGGGAAAACGGTCGCATTGAGGGATCGGGCGAGTGGGACATGAAATCGCGGCAGTTTTCGATGGAAGGTGGGGCGTCAGGGATGACGTGTGAGGACATTTTCAGTCCGGACTGGGCGAAACGTATGACTGGCGATGTGGCATCCACCTTCGCCATGGACAATGCCACTGGCACTCCGGCGGCTCGTGGAAAACTAACGATCCAAGGCGGCGTGCTCACCGCTTTGCCGATGCTTGACGCGCTGGCGGCCTATGCAGACACCCGTCGTTTCCGAGTCCTGCAACTCAATGAAGCGCACACGGACTGGCGCTGGAAAAAAGGCGAGCTCAACCTAACCAATCTGGTGCTCTCCAGCGATGGTCTCGTCCGCCTCGAAGGAACCATCACCCTCCGCGGGCGGATAATCGACGGCATTTTCCGCCTCGGTCTCGCACCCGGCACGTTGGCGACGATCCCCGGCGCGGAGACCGATGTTTTCATCGCCGGCGAACGCGGCCTCCTGTGGAGCCCCCTGCGGATCACCGGCACGCTCGACGACCCCAAGGAGGACCTCACCGACCGCCTCATCGCCGCTGCTGGACTGCGGATGTTTGACCAAATTCCTGAAACTGGAGAGAAGGTCATCAAGTTCACCCGCTCGGTCCTCGGTGATGATCCTAACAAAACGATCGACAAGGGCGTGAAAATCATTGAACAAGGCACCGGCATCATCCGCGAGGCCAGCGGATTGCTAGACGGTTTCCTCGGCGGAGGAAGCGAGGTTGAAAAGCCGAAGGATGAAAAAAAATGAGTGCGCGTGTTTCCCTCATCGTTCCGGCGCACAACGAATCGGCGTTTTTACCAGCCTGCTTGGAAGCAGCAAGGAAAGCTGGCGAGTGGATCGGTGGTGATGTGGAAATCGTGGTAGTGCTCAATCGCTGCACCGATAACACGGAGGAAATCGCAGCACTTCATGACTGCGTCATTGTCCGCGAGGATGCGAAAAACCTTTCGATTATTCGCAACGCTGGAGTGGCTGCGGCGTCAAGTGAGGTCATCGTTACCTGCGATGCGGACAGCCAAATGCATCCGGAAAGTTTCAGTGAAATTCTGCGGCATCTGGATACGGGACGCATAGTAGGTGGCGGCGCATTGGTGTTGCCGGAGCGTTGGTCGCTCGGGATCGTCGCCAGTGGATTTGCGATTTTACCGTACATCGCATTCACCGGAGTGAGCTTCGGGATGTTCTGGTGCTGCAAGCGGGACTTTGACGCGATCGGAGGATTCGATGAGCGATTTGTTTCGGTCGAGGACATTGATTTCGCGCAGCGGCTAAAAAAACACGGTCGCGAATCCGGCCGCGCGTGGGGCACGCTTTTCCGCGCGCCACTCGTCACATCGTGCAGAAAATTCGACCAGTTCGGTGATTGGTATCTTTTCAAAAACCCCTCGTTTGTCCGCAAAGTGTTCCGTGGAGATGACCGGAATGCAGCCGATCATTTCTGGTACGACGTGCGTTCTTAAGTACGCCGTGCAGGGTGCAATGAGAATTCGTGTTAGATGTTCCGGTGTGGACATTTGATCTTTGTAACAATTTGGAATTTATGGCTTTATGGATTATGACGGATGTGTCACAAGTGGTGGTTTGAGCGCGGTAAATTTGCGCCGGAAGATTGCTGTGTTTACTTCGTGTTGGCACGTTATGTGCAACCCGTGACCCAAGATCGACATTACATGTTTGTGAATTCACGATATAAGAGAAATCCGGCACGCCGGACGAAGGCATTCACGTTGATCGAAATGGTCACGGTCATTGCCATTCTTGTGATCCTGATGACATCCGGCATCAGTCTTTTGAGCGGGAGCGGTTCGCAGTCGCGCAAGACAGGCACCGACATGATCAGTGGCCTTGTGGAGCAAGCGCGCACCATTGCGATCACCACCCGAACTGATGTCTTCGTCGCAGTCGCCGAGCCGGGAAGCTCTGATGGCACCGATGAAAAATGCCGAATCGGACTGTTTCGCAAACGTGTGCAGGTGGCTGGTGCACCCGCTCCCGCTCCGAACGCCTACGACCAGATCGGTCGCTGGCAAACTCTCAATACCGGCGTGGTCCTCCTTCCTGGAGCCGTGGACGGCGTCCCCAATCCGATCGACAAGGCACCGGAGAGCATCACCTATGGGGCCAGGGACAAACCACTGAAAGCCCGCCTGATATCCATCAATTCGCGCGGGAAACTGGTCCTTCCTGAAGGTTCTGATCCGATTGTTTTCCGCATCGCGGAGGGCAGCTACCGGAGCGGCTCTGCACAAGCAAACGTGCGTGCGGGTGCTGCGAAAGTATCCGAAAACCTCCTGAAAATCGGCCGTGTCACCGCACGACCCTACCGCATCGACTAATTATGAAAATTTCACGCATTAGGAAATCCGGACAGAGTGGTTCCTCTCTTATCGAGGTCGTGATCGCTGTCGGTGTGATGGCGGTTGCCGTTCCTCTGGTCTTCGGTGCTTTGGCAGAGTCCGGCAAGAGCGGCATGTCCGCAGAGGCGGAAACCCGCAGTGCTTGGATGGTGCCGATTTGCATGGATGAGATCCGGGCGTCGCGCGACGGGCGCTCAGAGTATTTCACCTCCACCACGATCGGCCAGGTCTTTCCTCCCGCGAGCGAGGTGTGGGCGCTCGCATTCTCAGCGGAGGGCAAGCCGCTCGGCAAGGTTTCCAAAGCACTTTATGATAAGGGGACCAAGGACCTCAACGGCGCAAAAGTGCTCTATTTGGCTGCCATCAGCTCTACCCTCCCGCAGACCCAGACCGGCCCCACCCCGATGCTTGCCGCGAAGATCACTGTTGAATATCCCTCCGGAGCTCCGGCAGCAAAGCGCCAGAAACTCGATTTCTTTACTCGCATCCCATGAGTTTCAGAACCCACAGATCCGGCGGGTTTACGCTGGTGGAGCTGATGTTTTCGATGGCGATCGGTACCATCGTGCTGCTGCTCGCCGCGACGATGTTAGGCACATCCGGCGATGGATACGAACGCGTAGGAGGCAACGTCGCCGCCGAACGCGAAGCCCGCGCGCTGATGGCCCAGCTCACGTCGGATCTTTCCACGGCCTACTTCCACAAGGACGGCCTGATCGATAAATCCTCCTCCTCTTGGTCGACCGACAAGATCGGATTCCTCACCCTCCAGCCCGCCGCTGCGCAAACGAAGGAAGGTCGCATCGGCGATCTGTGCGCGGTGAACTACTATACCAAAGATCTAACCATGGCCGGCAGGACCGTGCGTTGCCTGATGCGCGGATTCCGTGAGAGCAACGACACTTTCAAGGCACTCCGGGACCAAACGGTTGATTCGCTTTTCATCAAGCAGAACAAAGATGAACCAGTTGCCTTCGGTGTCGTTTCCTTTACCGCCACCCCGAGATCGAAGGACAGTATGGGAAAGTGGATTGACTGGGTGAAAAACGACACGATTGGACCAGACGCCTTTGATGTGCGCCTCGTCGTCGCCCGCCGCTCGCTTTCCGGCAGGCTCAAGACACCGTCCGATTGGAACGGAGGCTCAGGTCTGCTAGGTCCTCCCGCTAAGGCAGATCGCAGTCCGAATCTCGAAATCTACCAAACCACCGTCCGCTTTGGAAATCATGCAAAATCCTAAATCTTCGCCGCACTGCAAGAAGTCGGCGGGATTCACCTTGCCAGCCATTCTCGTTGTAGTGGGCGCACTTCTCATTCTAGCAGTGGGAGTTCTTTTGATCGTCGGAATTGAGCGGAACACCGCCCGATCCTTCGTGGACAAGCAGAGAGCTGAGCTTGCAGCCAAAGCCGGACTTGAGGAAGTAAGTGGGATTTTTAATACCGAAGCTGCCAACGATGATTTCTTGGTGATTCAGTCCACTTTGACGGCCGCAGTCGCCCCTGCTCCAGCGCCGCTCCTTCAGGCATCTCCTCAGCTTTTCATCGTCCGGGGTAAGGCCGCTACAACGACAAATTCACCGCCCACTTTCCAGTACACGCCACTTTTCAGCACGTATTTAAATCCCAAAACCCCGGCGGCGTCTCCCAAAGTGCCGGAGACTTCTGCCCTCACACTACCTCAGGTCGAGCCACTTTTCGACACGGACTCCAAAACCTTCATCGACTACGAGACTTTGCCCTATCAGGATAAGGCACGTGCGTCTTGGCTTCCGGTGACCGATTCTAACAATAAAATGGTCGGACGTTATTCTTACTGGGTCGAGGATCTTCAGAGTCGGGTGGATGCCGGTACAGCGGGTAATACGAAGGATAGCGGCACCCACCAACGATACGGCTGGAAGGGCGGCAGTGCTCCGAATTCAGCGCGGTTTCCTGCTCCCGGCCTGAATGCGGAAATCTCGAAACCTGGCACAGACGGTCGTGACGCGGAGCCTCCTTTGAACCAAGTGGCCTTGTATCTGCTGGACCCTGCTTCGGCAGCGAAGGATACCTCCGCGTTGGACAAGACCATTATCGACGGACGCAAGGCGCTGGTGTCTCCTGACTCGACTCTTGCTGTAGCCGGAATTCTTCCCCCTCTTACTCGTGGTACCGATGGGCACTTATTAGATATCAAGGCCCGCGCGGTGGAGGAGGGCCTGTCTGCATCCGTGCAACCCTATGACGAGAGGGCAGTGATTCCCTATGCTAAGGGAATCGATTCTTCCGTGGCAGGGAAACCGAAACTCAACCTCAATTCACTGCTCGCAAAGCCAGCCAACGATGCTGTTGAGGAAATGGCTGCCTTCATCAAGAAGGGCCTGCCTGATTTCGATGATGTGAATAAACCAGGAGGTCGTCCCGGCGGCTTCCCTGACAACTATCTGAAAACCCTCTCCGCGAACGCTATCGATTATGCCGATGCTGACACCGACGCGACTGTCAGCCAAGGTGGCATCATGGGAAAGCAGGCTTATCGTGGCCTGGATGCCTATCCGCTGATGAGTGAGGTGATCCTGCACATCAAATATCTCGGAACTGCCACCCTGAAGGGTCGAAAGGTTCTGTTATGGCAGATCATATTGTTTGCCGAACTATGGAACCATACGAGTGAGAAAGTCACCGGTTCGGCGAGACTCTCCTACGAAAACAAAATGCGCCCCCCGGCGATCTCAGCGGGCGTCGCCGATGATTATTTCGACAGTCCCGAACTACTCGGAGACAAGAATCAGACCCAGCACACCCTTTCGCAGATTGGCGGACGTTATTGGTCCGACAAGATTGCGGTGAGCTTGGCGCCGAATCAATATCAGTTCTACAAGGCGGCCACCATCAATTATACAATCGATGTTGGGCCTTCGACGCAGACGCTTCAAAACACCTTTGAAATTTACGAAGACCTCGGCTCCTCTGGAATCAGCCTGATGTGGAATGATCGGGAGGTGGACCGCAATGACAAGCTGATCCGCGGCAATTCGAGTCCGACAAATCCCGAACTCGTTTACATCACCAACTTCAAGAAGCAGTCGGGCAAAGCCAATATTCCCGGGCACAGCTATGGTGTCTACAATACCAATAACAACTACAAGAACAATATGGGCGACTCCCGTCAGGCGCTCTATCTGCGTGGCGATGCCTACCCGTTGTCCGATAATTCCTACCCGGGAAACGTCAGTCCCAATCGCCGCAATATTCGCAACGTGACCATTTACAAGAATGGCTTGGGACAGGCAAACGTCTATGGACGCGTGCTGCCTTCTGAATGGCCGGACGGCGGTCATGATTCGGATGTCAGTGGTCTCCCGCTCTCCGCACCGGCTGTGGACGACTATGATCCCACTAACACCACCCTCTATCCGCCGCAGCCGAACACGCGTGAGGGAGATGCTCCGACTTTCATTTCAAACCGCGGACGCTTCTACAGCGCCACTGAACTTGGGCGAGTTTACGATCCTATTATGTACACTCCGATGTATGACAAATCCTCCGACAGCAGCGCCCTTCTGAAAGGCCAAATGCCTGCAGGCAGGGTTTCCTGGCCGTCCGTGGAATTGGGAGACACCTCTGACATTTACTATGGCGGAGGAAACACCCTTCGCATCGGCCGCCCCGAGCATCCGAAGTTCGATCAACCCGCGAAACACGCGCCGTTGGATATGCCCGGCACCCACGCCGCCCGCCTGTTGGATCTTTTCCACACCGGGAAATCCCGATCTGATAAGAATACTGATCGTGAGGGTCCGCTGGTGCGTATCGAAGGCAACATCAATCTGAACACCGCTTCCATCGATGCGATACGCGCCATGGCGGGTGGCGTCTTGGCGGCGGATGCCAGATTGGTGAAAAGGACTTCGGACACCCATTCCACCTCGACAAGTGCTCCGCCGGTTTCTCTACTCGAGGTTTCGACCCCTACGACTAGCAAGGAAGCTGACTTACTTGCGGAAGCGATCATCCGAGGCAGACCATACAGCTCTCCTTCCGAGATCGCTTGTGCCCTCGGCACCGATGGCAAGCCCGTGTTCGGGAATCGGGACATCCTTCCTGAAGGAAACAAGACCCAGTGGTCGGACTCCGCTGCCGAGGAGGCGTTTGCACGGGTTTACGAATCCTCCACCGTGCGTTCCCGGAATTTCCGCGTATGGGTGGTGGGGCAGTCTGTGGCTCCTACTGCGACTACCAACACCGCGCCGGAGGTGCTCGCCGAGGTGCGCCGGGCATATACGGTTTTCGCGGATCCCGGAGCCAGAAACTCCAATGGCACTATTGATTCCACCAAATTCAAAATCCAATTGCTCAATGAAAACGATTTCTAACATTATTCTGATTTTTGTCTCCTCGCTTTGTCCTCTCCTCGCGGAGAAAGATCCCAACGCCGCGCCGACGGGGTTCATCCGGGTGGTGAACGCGGTTGCCGCCGGAACCGGGCAGGCCTTTGTGGTGATCGATGGGGAGAACATGCGGGTTTCAGGCTACAAATTGGGAGACGCCACCGGCGGCATGGGGATGAAAGCGGGAAGCCACAAGGTGGTCATTAAGCGGGAGGGCGTGAAGGATGGCTCCACCACTGTTACGTTAGATAAGGACCAGACAGTTACGCTGATCCCCTTCACCGAGAAAGTTCCAGCGAGTGATCAGGAGCCCGCCCATTTCGAGGTTCGGATTCTTCGGTTGAAGCAGCGTCAGGTGGAATCCGAGCGCCTTGCGACCTTCGTCTCCGTTTCCTCAAATCCCGAGGTGAAGGTCGAGTTGGGTTCGGAAGATGGCAAGTTTGCAACGATTTACGTAAAGCGCTTGGCGATCGCTGAGGCACGACTCAATTACACGCAAGGTTACGCCCCTGCCAAAGTCAATGGCGAATCTATCAAACCCATTCCGATCGGTGGGAGCGGCAATTATGTCGTGGTGCTGTATGACGACGTGGAATCCAAAATCCAGTCCCTGTATTTCCGTGACTTCAAGTTTCTCAGCGCGGACTGATGAGTTTTTTGGACTTCTGAAACCGTGTGTGATGGGTTAGACCCATCCCATGCGCCGGCTCCGCAACGATCTTCCCTACACCTTTCGCCCACCGAAGTGCGGATCATGGCTGCGTCCTGTCGGGCTGGCGGTGAATCGCGCGGTTCATCTTTCGCGAAAGTACCGGATCGCGAAGATCGAAGATCAGGGATTCGATCGGGTGCGTGAACTGGCGGACGCGGGGCATTCGGTTTTGCTTGCTCCGAACCACTCGGATCACTCGGACCCGCATGTGGTGATGGAGCTGGCGGCACGATCCGGGATGAATGCGTATTTCATGGGGGCGCGGGAGATCTTCGAAGTCAGCGCTCTGGCGGCGTGGGCGTTGCAAGGCATGGGTGTCTTTTCAGTGGACCGCGACGGTCCCGATTTGTCCGCAATCAAGACGGCGATTATGTTGTTGGAAAAAGGCGGTGACCCGCTGGTGATTTTCCCGGAGGGCGAGATCTATCACCACCACCGCAGGCTCGACCCGTTGAACGAGGGAGTCGCGTCGATCTTGCTCAAGGCGGCCGCACGTTTGTCCGATGGCAGAGGGGCTTTTCTTGTTCCTGTGGGTTTGCGGTTTTTCCACGATCCCTCGGTGGAGACGACTTTCCGCGACCGGCTTTCGAAACTGGAGGATCGCATCGGTTGGACGCCGAAGCCGTTGATGCCGGTGGACGAGCGCATTCTCCGCTTAGGAACAGGAATTCTCGCGTTGAAGGAAACCGAATATCTGGGTTACGCCGGATCGGGAAATGTTCAGGAACGTTTGAACCACCTTTGCGACACGCTTCTCACGACAGTCGAGGGCCGCTATCCCCGCGACGCAAAGGCGGTCACTCCGCCAGAAAGAGTTAGGGCGCTGCGTTTCCGCATCCGCCGCCGGTTGTTGGATGGGGCAAAGCCACCGGCGCCTCAGGACAAGGAACTGCTGCTCGATGATCTCGACCGCGTTTTCACCGCTCTCCAGGCGCACAGCTACATCGGTGACTATCTGTTGGAAGACCCCACGCTCGACCGCCGGGCGGAAACCTTGCTCAAGCTTGAGGAAGATCTTTTCGGCTTCCCCACCTACCCGGTGAACCGCACCGCCCGCGTCATCGCCGGCGAGCCGATCTCTGTGAGCGGGATGCTCGAATCTGGCGAGCTTCCTGCAAAGGGCGGAGCGGGTCAGCTTACAGATTTGTTAGAAAAACGCCTGAGTGATCTGCTGACGGACTGAGGCTGGTCAGAGGAGCCTCGCCCGAAGCAGGTCGGTGACCTGTTTGGGATTCGGCTTGGTGGTGGCGGATTTCATGACCTGGCCGGTGAGGAAGTTCAGAAGTTTTTCGTTGCCGGCTTTTACCGCTTCGACTTCGGTCGGATTGTTGGCGATGGCTTGCTCGACGAGAGCTTCGAGTTCTCCGGCTTCGGCTTTTTTGAAGCCGAGGGAGTCGGCGATGGCGGCGGGGTCTTTTTCCGGAGCGTCGAAGAGCTCGGTGAAGACTTCCTTGGCTTGGTTCGCGGCGAGGGTGCCGTTTTCGACTAACAAAAGAAGTGCGCGGAGTTTCTGTGGAGAGACGGGGCACTCGTCGATGCCGAGAGAGTGTTCGTTGAGGGTACCTAGCAGGTTATTGATGATGAAGTTGGCGACCTTTTTTCCGGGGATGGCGGCATCGGTGACGGCTTCGAAATAGACGGCGAGGTGCTTGTCTGAGGAGAGCACGGAGGCGTCGTAGGTGGTGACGCCGAGATCGTTTTCAAAACGGGTGGCGAGCTGGTGCGGCAGCTCGGGGACGAGTGGGCGGACCTTGGCGAGCAGCGGCGCGGTTTCAATAGGGAGCAGATCGGGACAGGAGAAATATCGGTAATCGTGTGCATCTTCCTTGGTGCGCATCATCTGGGTTTCTCCACGGTCGTCGTCCCAGCGGCGGGTGGACTGGATTTGCGGGACGCCGCGGTCGAGGTCTCCGGTCTGGCGCTGGATCTCGAAATGGATGGCGCGACGGATGGCGGAGATGGAGTTGAGGTTTTTCAATTCCACCTTGCACCCTAACGGGTCACTTGCGTTTTTGCGGAGTGAGATGTTCACGTCGCAACGGAGCTGGCCTTTTTCCATATCGGCATCGGCGACGTCGCCTTGCTGGAGAATCATTTGCAGCGAGCGGAGATAGGCGAATGCCTCCTCGCCGGACTCGAGATCGGGCTCGGTGACGATTTCCATCAGTGGTGTGCCAGCGCGGTTGAAGTCGATGAGCGAGGCATTGCCGAGGTGGGTGGATTTCGCGACGTCTTCCTCGAGGTGGATGCGGTTGAGGCGGACGACCTTTCCGGGGTGGGCGATGTTTTTCCGGTGATCGGTGGGGTAGCAGTGTTCGTAAAGCGGGACGCCACCGCCGATGCAGAGCGGGAGGTCCATCTGCGTGGTCTGATAGTTTTTCGGCATGTCCGGATAGAAATAGTTCTTCCGATCCCACTTCGAGACGTCCGGCGATCCGCAGCCGAGCATGAGGCCGGTGAGTAGGGTTTTCTCGATGGCGTGCTGGTTGAGCACGGGCAGTGCGCCGGGCAGGCCGAGGCAGACGGGGCAGTTGTGGGTATTCGGCGTGTCACCAAAGGAGGTCCGGCAGGAGCAGAACATTTTGGTGGCTGTTTTGACTTGGGCGTGGACTTCGAGGCCGATGGTGACGAGGTAGGGCATGAGAAGAGGTTGAGAGTTGTTGGTTGAGAGTTGAGAGCGAAGATGAAGAGAGAAGTTGGGAATTCTAACTCTCAACTCTCAACTTTCAACTATCCACTCTCAACTTTCCTCAAAGGTTCAAATCCTTGAGGAGCTTTTTCAGTTTTGGATCTGCGAGGGCTTTGGTGAGGAGGGGATGGCGGAGGAGTGTGCCGAAGTTTCCCTCGCGGGCAAGGTTTTGGAGCTCGGGATCATCGACGATGATGGCGCGTGGGATGGGTTTGCCAGTGCGGGGATCGATGATGGGCTTGAGCGGCGAGTCGGATTGCGCGGCGATGAGCTTGGCGAGGGTGATGCGCGATGGATCGGTGACAGGATCGAGGGCCTTGAGCCAGCTCTCGGGCACGGCGGCCTCGACGGCGGCCTTGAGACGCTGACTGAAGGCGTCCGGCGTGGTTTCCTCGATGCCGGTGGATTTTTCCGAGTAGGCGCGAACCTCGGCGATCGAGCCGCTGTGGTGAACCAGCGTGGCACCCACCAGCCAGATCAGCGAGGTGGGAATGAGGGCGAGCAGCAGGCGGAAGGCGGTCTGGATGGTGGAGCGGGGTTTTTGCTCCTCCTCCTTTTTCCCGAACGGCCGGGCGATGGATTTGGCGATTTTCCGGATCAGGAAAAACGAGATCACGAAGGCGGCAAAAGGCATACCGTTGGTGATCCACGAATGAGATTTTCCGGTCCACTGGATCGAAAGGGCGGGTGCCTGTTGCCATATTTGAAATCCGATCCAAGCGCTGATGCTCAGCACCACCGTGCCGATGATCATCCGCGTCATCCCCCGCAGGGCGACGTAGCCAGCGCACACCGCAAAGATGATGAGAGCGGCGGTGCCGAGGCTGAGCTGTGGGATGGAATCGGGAGACAATGGGGAAAAGAGGATTGTTGAAGAGAAACTTGCTCTAGCTTTGGTTTGAGGTGCTAATAAACAGCACGAAATAGCGGCTTAAAAGCGCTCGACTGTCAAGTTTGGCACGGTAGGGAGTAAAGACAGTTCTGTCGGTGAGTCCAAGGAATGCGGAGTTGAAGTGCAAAGCAAGATCGCGGAATATTTTGAAATAGGCGACTGTAGCCGATTCCGGGACTACTTGGCCGAATTTGGGGGTGAAATTTGATTTAAATCTTTAGATTTTTATGCAACCTAAAGCCACCCCAGATAATTTTTTTCCCGCATGTCCTAAGAGTCCATTGTTCTATTCTCGTTCAGACTACCAATACGTTGCACCAATCCATCAATCGCTTCACCCAAGATGAAATCATTTTTCGCTAGGTCCACCTTTGTTGTTTTTTCACTGCCGTCCCACAGCCCGGACACGACGCGCCCCGAGCCTTGAATTTGCGAGGCTCTGAGGGCGTTTTGGAGGAATGGCGATTGCGACTTTTTTGCCTGTAGTTGATATAATCCTGTGTTTTCGCGGCGATGCTGTCCCA
>JBBRYQ010000044.1:0-45769 GCA_038237425.1 Verrucomicrobiales bacterium | reverse complement strand
ATCCCCGGCGAGGACGCGATTCCCGCTTCTGCCAAGGCCGGCATCGGCATCGAGGACATTCTCGAAGCCATCGTCGCCCGCGTCCCCGCTCCGGTGGAAAACCCGGACAAGCTCCTGCGTTGTTCTGTTTTCGACTCGATCTACGACACCTACCGCGGCGTCGTTTCCTACGTCCGCGTCTTTTCCGGCACGGTGAAAAAAGGCCAACGGGTGAAGCTGATGCACACGAACAAGACCTACGAGGTCAAGGAAGTCGGCGTTTTCACTCCCAAGATGAGCGCCCGCGAAAAGCTCGTCGCCGGCGATGTCGGCTATGTCATTGCTAACATGAAATCCGCCGATGAGGCGAAGATTGGCGACACCATCACCGACAACACCCACCCCTGCCCCGAGCCACTTCCCGGCTACAAGGAAATCCAGCCGATGGTGTTCTCCGGCATCTATCCAGTGGAGTCCTCCGACTACGAAGCGCTCAAAGCGGGCATGGGCAAGCTCCAGATCAACGATGCGGCGTTTACGTTTTCCTCGGAGAGCTCCACCGCCCTTGGCTTCGGTTTCCGCTGCGGATTCCTCGGCCTACTCCACATGGAAATCATCCAAGAGCGCCTCCGCCGCGAGTTCAACATGGACGTGATTTCCACTTATCCGTCTGTGATCTATCAAGTAACGCTCACCGATGGCACCGAACTCATCGTGGATAACCCCACACTCTTCCCCGAGCCACAAACCATCCTGGAAATCCGCGAGCCAATCGTGAATGTCTATATTATGGTCCCTGGCGGATATATCGGAGACATGATGCAGCTCGTGCTCGAAAAACGCGGCGACGTCACGAACACCGAAACCATCGACGACATGCGCGTCATGCTTTCCTGTGTGCTTCCGCTTGCCGAAATCCTCGTCGATTTCAACGACCGCCTCAAATCCATGACTCGCGGTTACGGCTCGATGGACTACGAACACTCCGGCTACCGCGCCGCGAAAATGGTCAAGATGGACATGCTCATCGCCGGCGATCCCGTCGAGGCATTCTCCACCATCGTCCACCGCGACAAGGCGGAATCCTACGGCCGCGTTCTCGCAGGGAAACTCAAGGACGTCATTCCATCCCACCTCTTCGTCGTCGCCATCCAGGCCGCTGTGGGCGGAAAAATCGTCGCCCGTGAATCCATCTCCGCCATGCGCAAAAACGTCACCGCCAAGTGCTACGGCGGAGACATTTCCCGGAAGCGCAAGCTGCTGGAGAAGCAGAAGGAAGGTAAGAAGAAGATGAAGATGTTCGGCAAAGTGAACATCCCGCAAGACGCCTTTATCAAAGTGCTCAAGAGCGGGGATTGATTGCTGTCACGCTGCATTCGCCAAAATTTGATTGAAGCCGGAATGTGACGAAATGTTCACCAATCCTCGTTGGTGAACCCGGCCTTTTGGCCATAATGAACGGTCGTGCGTGATAAGAATTGTTGTGTTTTCCCGAATCTGACCCGCTTTGTGACAAATTTGTCACAAAGGTCGACTTGGGAATGCCTGAATGGCTCAATACGAAGCGTCCGTGTGGCGATACCGTCACAAACGAGCCACATCAGATACCAACAAACCATGCACTCCATGAAATCCATCAAACACGCCGTCATCGCCACCAGCCTGCTCGGCTGCGTCCCGGTTCTCGCCGGAAGCGAGACCGCATCCGCACCCGCCACTGCTCCTGAATCCACCAGCACCGCTACGGGACTTCTCGTTGGCAAGCTCGTGGGTGAAAGCGCCTGGGACAAGGCTTGGTCCGCTGCCACCCTATATAAGGACGATAACAATCCGGTCCTTCAGGAGTTCTCGCTGCAAGGCCGCCTGCAAGTCCAATACGCCGACGGGCAATCCGCCAACGGCCATTTTGACATTGAGGATTACAAGGACGCCGGAAAAAACGGCGTTTGGGGTGACAAGTTCGAAGCCCGCCGCGCCTACCTAGGCTTCAAGTCCAAGTGGTTCCAAAACTGGAAACTGGAAGGCCAGATCGACGTGAACACCACCACTCCAGTCGGCAAGTCCGATGGCTACGAATTTTACCAAGACATCTACGATCTCTACCTCACCTACGCGCCGTCGGACGAACTGAACGTGTCCATCGGTAAGCAGGAAATCAAGTTGTCCCGCGAGCAGGAAATTTCCTCCAAGGAAATCGTGACTTTCGAGCGCAGTCTCGTCACTAACATGCTCCACGCCGGTAACCTCACCGGTATCTGGGCCAGCGGTAAAGGCATCCAAGAGCATTGGCTCTATGAGGCCGGTGTTTATGCGAACGATCAGAATCCAGAGTTCACGAATTTCGGCGGCGGCGCGCTTTTCCTCGGCAAGATCGGCTACGACTACTCGGTGGAATCCAAACTGGACTCCGCCATCGTATCGTTCCGCTACGAACACAACACGGATCCGGGCTTCCAAGAGTCCGGCAGCAATCTGACCTACTCCTATGGCAAGTCGCCGGCATTCACCGACGCATTCGCGATCTCGAATGACATCGTGAATGGACGCTTCGGCCTTACCACCGACCTTCTCTTCGGACTCGGCTTCGACGGCGATGCTGACCAAGCAGGTGTCAGCGTGCCGATCGATCAATCGAACATCTTCGCGCTCAACATCATTCCTACGTATTTCATCGCGGACGGGATCCAGCTCGTCGGGCGTTTGCAAATCGCCACCAGCACGGACCCGGACGGACTGTCCCTCGGATCTCGCTACGAGGGAGTTTCCCCAGAAACTGACTCGCTCACCGGCAAGCGCACCTCGGACGCAAAAGGAAACACCTATACCTCCGCCTATCTCGGCGTGAACTATTACATCTACGGCAACAAGCTCAAGCTCATGAACGGCTTTGAGTATTCCAACCTTGGCGCCGGAGACTACGAGGGCGTCACTTTCCTCACCGGCCTGCGCATGTCGTTCTGATTTTCACCTATCCATCTCTAACTAACCAATAAATCGATGAAATCCATCACCACCCTATTCGCCACAGCCGCCCTGCTCACCATGGCAGGTGCGCAAACGCTCAGCATCAAAGGCTCCGACACCCTCGGTGCCAAACTTGTCCCGCAGCTCGCCGAAGGCTTCAAAGCCGCCGGTAACAACGGAGTAAAATTCGAAATCGCTGCGGAAGGTTCCACCACCGCCTTCCCAGCCCTCGCCAACGGCACCGCGCAGATCGGAATGTCTTCGCGCAAGATCAAGGATGACGAGCGCACCTTCTGCCGCACCAAAGGCGTCTATGTCAAAGAGCATGAAGTCTGCCACGACATGATCTGCGTCATCGTGAACAAGAACTCCCCGCTTGCCAAACTCACGAAAGATCAGGTCGCCAAGATCTTCACCGGTCAGATCAAGGACTGGTCGGAAATCGGCGGCGCTCCCGGCCCGATCTCGATCTACACCCGCAATACCTCCTCCGGCACCTACAAAGACTGGCAGAAGCTCGCCATGGGCGGTCGCGACTATCCATCCAGCTCGCTGAAAATGGCAGGTAACGAGCAAATCGCTCAGGAAGTGGCGAAGAACAAAAACGGTATCGGCTATGTCGGCCTCGCCTATTCCAAAACCTCTGGCACCAAAACCATCACCATCGATGGCGTCGAGCCCGTGGCTAAGAACGCTAAGGCCTACGCCTACGCCCGCCTGTGCTACTTCTACGCTCCTGACAAACCGAGTGCCGAAGCCGAGTCCTTCATGAAATATGTCGAATCCGCCGCCGGACAAGACATCGTCCGCAAGGTCGGTTTCATCCCTGTGAAGGATCTCTAAGAAAGTTTGTTGTTTCCGGTTGCTATTCAATGAGCATCGCAGGCTCGCTTGCGATGCTCATTTTCTTGTCTATCCCACCGCTTCCCCCTACCACCTCGTCCATCCCACATGACGCAGGAAGAAAACGCACCCAACCAGCCGCCCCATCGCTTTCAAAAGCGGGGCTTCTCGTATGAGCGGGCGATCAAGTACTTCTTCGCGTCAAACGCCGGGCTGACCATCGTCATCCTGGCACTCATCATTATTTTCCTGCTCAAGGAAGGCCTCGGATTTTTCCCCGGCTACCAGCGCGAGCTTGAGATCTATCGCATCGCCGGGCTTGAGTTTGTCGATGTCTCCCGGAAAAACCTCACCGCCCACGAGCAACTCGGCAGCGTTCTGAACCGCGCCTACTACGCGGAAATCAACGGCCAGTGCGCCCGCCAGCTCCGCCGCTCGCAAGAAGCCAGCGCGCTCTTCAACGCCTACACCGATCAGACCGGAGCCACCCGCGATCTCGTCCTGAACAATTCCCAAGCTGGCAGCGATCCGAACTCGGAAATGCTCGCCACACTGAAAGCCAATTTCGCAAAGCAGAAATCCAAGGCGCTTTCAAAACTTCCCCCCACCCCGCATCTCACTTCCCAAGAGCGTGCCGACCTCATCGAATCCATCCGCACGCGCCCGATCGACTCGACCGATGATCCGGCGCTCGTCACCGCCCTAACCGGAGAATTCGCCGCCGCCCAACAGAAACACGCTGAGCCGCTGCAAGGGCTGCGCGAGACCATCGATTCATTTTCCAACGCGGGATCCGATCTCAGCTCGCTCGTTTCAGAAATGACGGAAACCGTCACCGCCACCAAGGAGAAGATCCAGGGCGTGGACATCCTTGAAAAAGACCGCAAGACCTTGTTAGCCGCAGCGGCGAACGCAAAGGATCCTATCGAACGCGAGAAACTCACCGCAGAAGCCCAAGCATCACTGGCGGAAAAACCGGACATTGAAGGCCCGATCCAATCTCTGATGGAACGCCGCCCACTGTGCATCAGCCTGCACAAAGCGCTCAAAGAGACCGCTGCCGGCATTCTCGGTAAACTCCCCAACCACCTCAGCCAGCCCGAGGCCTCGCGCTTGCTCAACGTGGCGCGTAACACATGGCCCATTTTCCTCACGGATCTCGAAAAAACACCCGCCGCCATCAACAGTTGGAAACACGACACGCCCGTCCCCCTTAGCGCGGCCATTCGCTCGTTTCTAACTGGCAAGGACTGGGTCACCGGTGGCGAATGGCAGGATTTCTATGGTATCCTCCCGCTGGCTGCCGGATCGCTGATGATTTCCATCGTCGCGCTGATCATCGCCATCCCCTCCGGCATCGGTGCTGCAATTTATGTGAACCAGTTCGCATCTCCGTGGGAACAGGGCATTATCAAGCCGGTCATCGAATTCATCCAAGCAATCCCTTCAGTAGTGTTAGGTTTTATCGGCATCCTCGTCTTTGGCACGGTACTGCGCGATCTCTCGCTATGGGACTCCCTGCAATGGATTCCCGGCTTCCCGATCGAGGAGCGTTTGAACATTTTCACCGCCGGCTGCCTGCTCGCGCTGATGAGTATTCCCACGATTTTCTCGCTGGCCGAGGATGCCATCAATAACGTGCCCGGAGCCTATGCCGAGGCATCCGAAGCACTAGGCGCATCGAAAATACAGACCACCTTCCGCGTCGTCATCCCCGCCGCGTTTTCCGGCATCCTTGCTGCGGTCCTGCTGGGCCTCGGCCGCGTGATCGGTGAAACAATGGTCGTTTTGTTAGTCGCTGGCAATCGAATCAAGATCCCGGATTTCTCCAGTGGCCTCGGCACGTTTTTCCAGCCCGCGCACACGCTCACCGGCATCATCGCCCAGGAGCTGGGAGAAGTCCCTCTCGGAAGCGTTCACTACCGCGCGTTATTTGTCGTCGGCATCCTATTATTCGCGGTGGTCCTAGCGATTAATGCGACTGCCCACCGCTTTGTGAGCAAGATGAAGCACTGATTTTCCCGCCCCATGTTCGATCCCGAAAAGCTGATCCGCAAAGGCCTTCCCAAAGGACACTTCCAGGATGTCGTCGTGCGCTCGCTGCTCGGCGGTGTGACCTACGGGGTCGTGATCATCGCCGCGCTGCTCTTTGGAAAGATCATCATCGATGGCGCGCCCGTCCTGTTCAAAGCCGAAGCCCCCTTCGTTGATTTCGAATTCCTCACTGCGAAAAACGAGACGCTCCATGTCTTCGATGACGCGCAGGGCAACCGCCTCCAGCTTCCCGCTGCCGCCTACGCCGAATACCTCGCGAAAAACGAAGGCAAGGAAATCTATAACGAGCAGACTTACTCTTACTCCGGCGGCGGCATCGCCGGCCCCATCGTCGGCACCGCACTTCTGACCATCGGCTCGATGGCCCTCGCGCTGTTCTTCGGTGTCTGCGCCGCGATCTATCTGTCGGAGTATGCAAAGCAAAGCCCGTTCATTCACGCCGTCCGTCTCGCCATCCTGAATCTAGCGGGCATTCCCTCCATCGTCTTCGGGCTTTTCGGTTTCTCTGTCTTCGTGCTTGCCGTGCCGGTCATCACATCGACTCCATCCGATCGCTCGCTACTCACCATCCCCCTTTTCCTCGGCAACCAGGTGCTGAGTTTCCAAGGCTGGAACTCATCGCTCATGGCCGGTTGCGCGACGCTGGCCTGTATGATCCTTCCGGTCATCATCACCGCTTCAGAAGAATCGTTGCGTGCAGTTCCACAAGGTTTCCGTGATGCGTCCCTCGCCATGGGAGCCACCCGCTGGCAGACCATTCGAAAATGCGTTCTGCCGTTTTCTATGCCGGGAATCCTAACATCCTCGTTACTCGCGATCACCCGAGTGGCCGGAGAAACCGCACCGATTATGTTCACCGCCGCCGTCGCAGCGAAAGACGATCTGCCATGGCAGGGATTGAAAAGCCCGTTTGACATTCTTTCCTCCCAAGTTCAGGCGCTGCCCTATCACATCTACACCCTCGCCGCACGGATACCGAGTTCGGAATACACGCAGCGCGCGCAATACGGCTCGGTCTTCGTCTTTCTGCTTCTCGTCGCCTTCCTCTCGGTCGGCTCCATGATCTTGCGGGCCAAACTCCGGTCGAAACTCAAATGGTAAGCATGAACACCGCCATTCAGTTCCAGAACCTTTGCTTCGCCTACGGTGCGAAGCAGGTGCTTCATGACGTGACCTTGGACATCCCCGCCCGCCAAGTCACCGCATTCATCGGGCCTTCCGGTTGCGGAAAATCGACATTGCTGCGCTGCATGAACCGCATCAATGATCGGATTCCGAATGCGAAAGTCACCGCCGGATCTATCAGGATTCACGATGTCGATATTAACCGCCCCGATGTCGATCTCCAAGAACTCCGCCGCCAAGTGGGCATGGTGTTCCAAAAATACAATCCATTCGCAAAGACAATTTACGAAAACGTCGCCTACAGCCTGCGGGTGGCTGGCCAGACCAAGCGCACCGAGCTCGATGGGATCATCGAGCACGCGCTGAAAAGCGCCGCGCTTTGGGACGAGGTGAAGGACCGCCTTCACTCCAGCGCCTTCGGTCTATCCGGCGGCCAGCAGCAGCGCCTCTGCATCGCCCGCGCCATCGCCAACCAACCGGAGATCCTGCTGATGGACGAGCCCTGCGCCGCGCTTGATCCACTGGCCACGCTCAAGATCGAGGAACTGCTTCATGAGCTGAAGAAAAAATACACCATTGTCATTGTCACCCATAACATGGCCCAAGCTACGCGCTGCTCTGACAAGACGGCCTTCATGTATCTCGGTAACCTAATCGAATACGGTGACACCTTGCAAATCTTCGAGAACCCGCGCGAAAAGCAGACCGAAGCCTACGTGACTGGAACCTTCGGCTGAACCACGGCACCATGCACACCATCCTCAACCGCCCGGCCACCGAACCGCAGACAGGCTCCTCGATCTCCATCGAGAACGTCGATTTCTGTTATGGTCCGACGCGCGCATTGAAAGACATACAGTTAGAAATTCCGGCCAACGGCGTCACTGCCTTCATCGGTCCGTCCGGGTGCGGAAAATCCACACTCCTGCGCTGCATCAACCGGATGAACGACGAAATCCCCGGTGCGAGAATCACCAAGGGCAAAATCGAGATCAGCGGTGTGGACATCTACGACCGCTCGGTGGACGTCGTGAAACTCCGCCGCGACGTGGGCATGGTTTTCCAAAAGTCGAATCCCTTCCCGCGCAGCATCTATGAAAACGTCGCTTACGGCCTGCGCCTCCGCGGCGAACGCAGCAAGGCGGTGCTCGACCAAGCGGTCGAGGAATCGCTTCAGGCGGCCGCACTCTGGGACGAGGTGAAGGACCGCCTGCCCGAGTCCGCACTCGGACTATCAGGAGGTCAGCAGCAACGGCTTTGCATCGCCCGCACCATCGCCGTGAAGCCGCTGGTCGTGCTGATGGATGAGCCGTGCAGCGCGCTCGATCCCATCGCCACCGCCAAGGTCGAAGAGCTGATTTGGAACCTCAAGGAGGACTACACATTCATCATCGTCACCCACAGCATGGCACAAGCCTCGCGAGTTTCGGACAAGACCGCTTTCTTTTACATGGGAGAGATGATTGAATTCTCCGAGACAGGAAAAATGTTCAGCAATCCCAGGTTCAAGAAAACCGAAGATTACATCAGCGGCCGTTTCAGTTGATTTAAGCACAGCGTAATCTATACTTCTCCATGAACAATCAGCACATTTTCCGCGAATTCGACAAGGCCATCGAAAGCCTGAAGGGCGAGGTCCTGTTGATGGCCAGCCTCGCCCGGCAGAATCTGGAACGCGCGATGCAATCCCTGCTCGACCGCAACATCGACCTTGCTCGCACCGTCATCGCGGACGATTCGGATGTGGACGACTTTGAGCGTAAGATCGACCAGACCGGCATGGAAATCCTAGTGCGCTTCCATCCCGTCGCATCCGATCTCCGGCTCATCATCACCTCGATGAAAATGGCCCATAACTTAGAGCGGATCTCTGATCACGCCGTGAGCATCGCCAAGCGCTCCAAGAAGATCTGTAAAACGGCACCATTGGAAGAAGTCGCGCTGGCCGAGCCGCTCTACTCCATGGCAGACGGGTTACTCCGTGACGCCCTGATGGCCTACACCGATGCAAACGCGGAACTCGGCGGAGGCCTCAAGGCGCGCGACAAGGATCTGGACCGCCTTCACAAACAGATGATCGCCTCTCTCAGCGGACGCCTGGAAGACTCCAACGGCCGTTCGGAAAACCTGCTTCACCTGATATTCGTCGCTCGCTCCATCGAACGCATCGGCGACCTCGCGGTGAACATGGGAGAGGACGCCGTTTTCCTCGGCGAGGCCCGCGACATCCGGCATGAATATCGCAAGCAGGCGAATGCGGATGAGAATGCCGGTTCATAGTTGGGTAGGTTAGGCCCTACCTTTAGGTGTGCAGCGCCCCGGCGTGATACAGGCATTCTTGCCTGTTCTTCGTGATGGGTGGCGGAGGCTTGTGAAAGAACAGACAGGAATGTCCGTGTCACGCTGGCCTCCGGCAAATTCAATCACGCACGTAGTCCCAGCCATCCGAAACCGCCCATCAATTTCCGTTTCCCCAAAGGGTTTTGCTGTCTTGACAGCAATTCACCTGCTGCAATGATGCTTGCATGCGAACGACCGTCACTATAGACCCCGACACAGAGAATCTTTTGCGTGAAGAGGTCCGTCGCACGGGTCAATCCTTCAAAGAAGTCCTGAATCGGTCGATTCGCCGCTCCCTGCTTGCCGCCCCGGGCGATTCTCGGCGTGTCAGTATTGCCCCGCTCTTTCCAGCCGCCTTCCCTTCAGAGTTGGGCGCAGCGAGCTTTAATCGACTCGCAGACGAACTGGATGATGAAACAACCCTTCGCGAACTCGGCGCATGATCCTCCCCGACATCAATGTTTTGCTCTACGCCTACAATCCCCATGCGCCCCAGCACGGGGCGGCTTCACGCTGGTGGGAGTCGGTGATGAATGGTGACGAGCTCATCGGTCTGCCCAACGAGATTAGCCTCGGTTTCGTCCGCATCGCCACCAACTCCCGGCTCGGGACCGCCGTCGTCCCGTTAGATCGTGCCCGGCAGGTGGTCGAAACTTGGTTGGCTCTTCCAAACGTCCGCGTCCTCACGCCGCCCGCTGATCATTTTACGAAAGTCATGGCCTTGATCACGCGAGCAATGGGTTCCGGCCCGCTCATTTCCGACGCCGTGCTTGCCTCCTACGCCATCGAAAACCGCGCCGTCCTCCACACCAACGACGCCGATTTTTCCCGCTTCCCCACCCTGAACTGGCGTAATCCGCTACTAGAATTCACCCTCTAACCCAAGCCGACGAGCAGGATTCCAACCGCCACCACCCCGAAGAACGTGGCGATCAACCGTGGCTTAAGGACTTTCCGCAAAATGATGGCCTCAGGTAGCGACAGGGCGATCACCGACATCGATGGACGGCACCTTGGTGATGCCGTAACCAATGAGGCCAAGGCCTACCAGAATGCGGATGATGCGGTCGATGGTTCCTATGTTTTGTTTCATGAGGTTGGTTCGTTCGGGTTGTGACGGGTCAAGCTTCCCGCACACCCCTAACATGAAGCAAGGTGGTGTAGCCGCCGGATAGATTCGCGGCGTTGTATCCATGCTGCCTGAGGAGCCGCACTGCGTTGTGGGCGCGGCCGCCGACGGCGCAGTAAACGGCGAGCGGGCGATCCTTGGGAAGCTCTCCCAGCGACGCTCGGAGAGAGTTGAGTGGGATGTTTTTCGCACCGGGCGCATGCCCCGCCGCGAATTCGTCGGGGTCGCGCACGTCAAGCAGATCGTATCCGGTGAGTTGCGGTGTCTGCCAGTGGATGATGGGATCGTCACCCCTGAGATGATTGGCGGCGATCATGCCGGCGAAGTTGACCGGGTCCTTGGCAGAGCCATATTGCGGCGCATAACAGAGTTCCGCTTCCTCGATATCATAAACGGTGGCACCTTTTTGGATCGCCATCGCAATGACGTCGATGCGCTTGTCCACCCCTGCGAGACCAACGGCCTGCGCACCGAGGATGAGGCCATCCAAGGTGCGGAAAATCAGCTTGAGATGGATCTTTTCCGCGCCGGGATAGTAGCCGGCGTGGCTTCCAGCGTGCAGATAGATTTTCTCGTAAGCGGTGATGCCAGCACGCTGGAGCACTTTTTCGCTCGCACCGGTGGAAGCGACGGCGAGA
Source organism: Verrucomicrobiales bacterium (assembly GCA_038237425.1). GTDB lineage: Bacteria > Verrucomicrobiota > Verrucomicrobiia > Verrucomicrobiales > Akkermansiaceae > Luteolibacter. Next base: position 34,696 of record JBBRYQ010000044.1, on the reverse strand, counting down.
TCGAAAATGCCGCAGATCGCGGTGCCCTGAGTGCCGTGAAAAGCAACATCGCGTCCGCAAATGGCGTCTGCCGCGATGCGTGCTTGGCGGTTCGCGGGGCCGGCGAGGGCGAGCAGCGTCCATGCGCCGGTGATGCGATCACGCACTTCCACCGCATCACCAACCGCCCATATGTTAGGATCACTGCTGCGCATCTGTTCGTCCACGCGGATCCCGCCGCGCTCGCCAATCTCGAGTCCGGCAGCCTTGGCAAGGGTGGTTTCGGGGCGGACGCCGATGGCGAGGATGACGATATCGGCGGAATGTGCCGTGCCGTCCTTGGTTTGCACTTCAAGATGGCCGTCCTTTTCCGCGAATCCGGCGACAGCGGCCCCGAGGGCGAGTTTGATCCCTTTGGAAGTTAGATAATCATGCGCCGGAGTGACCATTTCCGGATCAATCGGCGGCATGACCTGCGGGAGCATTTCCACCACGGTCACATCGAGTCCGCGGTGCTTTAGATTTTCTGCCATTTCGAGCCCTATGAATCCGCCACCGACGACGACCGCTGTCTTGGCGGCGTGTTGCGCGATCCATTCGCTGATGAGGCGGGTGTCCGGGATGCTGCGGAGGGTGAAAATCCCGGCGAGGTCGATGCCCGGCAGTGGCGGACGCAGTGGAGCCGCGCCTGGCGAGAGGACCAAGGCGTCGTAGCGCTGGCGAGAGGTCCGTCCCGTCGCAAGGTCGCGGACTTCCACCTCGCGGGATTCCCGGTCGATCGACACGGCCTCGTGGCGAGTGCGCAGATCGATACCGAAACGTTCTTTGAAAAGTGGCCCTTTCGCGACGAGCAGGTCGCTCTCATTCTCAATGATCCCGCCGATATGGTAGGGCAGGCCGCAGTTGGCGAACGAGGCGTAGGGCCCTCGCTCGAGAACGATGATCTCGGCGGATTCATCCATGCGGCGCAGCCGGGTGGCACACGAAGCGCCTCCGGCGACGCCTCCTATGATGACAATGGTTTTGGAAGTCTGGGAATTCATGGCAGGAGTAACCTATCTTCCAAAAGGGTCGGCGCAGAAAGCTGTCGGCGCTCCGCATGAATGCCGATTTACCGGTCACCATGTGTTTTTCCGTCCGGATTGCAGGGTATTTTCGCATCGCTCCGGACGCTTGATGCTTTGCTGGCGGTTACCGGTGAGTCGGACAGCGCGATTATGAACTTGATAGAGCAGGGCAAGTCAGCACTCTCCCTGTCATGGAGTGGAGAAAATGGCTGATAGGCACCTGGGACTGGAAGCGTCCGCTCAAGTCGCTGGCATTCATTTACGGCTGCCTGTTGATCATCGCGGTGTTCTTCGCGGAGAAGCTGTTCTTTTTCCCTCCGCCGCTCGGCTATGAGGAGAGCCAGCAGATCATGAAACTTGCCACTACCGAGGGCGATTCAATAGCCGCCTATCATCATCCGGCGAAACCCGGCTTCCCTACCCTACTCTACACGCATGGCAATGCGGAGGATCTGGGAGACGTCTCCGGCCTTGCCGCCATCTGGGAGAACGAAGGCTTCGGCGTATTGGCCTACGATTTTCCCGGATACGGACTCTCCTCCGGCAAGCCGCTGGAACGCACCTGCGAGGCGGCGATCGACGCAGCGTGGGACTACCTAACGAAGACCAAGGGCATCGCGCCATCGAAGATCATCATCGTCGGCCGCTCGGTGGGTGGCGGGCCTTCGGTTTGGTTGGCAGAACGGAAAACGCCGGCGGGATTGATTCTGCTATCCCCTTTCACCTCCGCCTTCGCGGTGAGGATCCCGCTCCCGATCCTGCCATGCGATCGGTTTCCCAACCTGAAACGGATCCCACAGGTGAAGTGTCCGCTGTTGGTGATTCATGGCGAGGACGATACCCTGATTTCGCCATCTCATGGCCGCAAACTGGTGGAAGCGGCGACGGTGGAGGACAAGCGTTTCCTCGGCATCCCGGGGGCCGGTCACAATGATTTGTTCGATGTGGGTGATGGAATCATCGAGCCCGCGATCCGTGATTTCGCGATGCGATTTTATCGGGAGAAATAATTTCGTTAGGAGAGACCATCGAGTGTTTTCTGCCCGCGTTGTTTTGTTTCGGGGTCGTCTTTTTCGCGGTTAGGCATGGCGAGTCCTTTTGCAATGATCTTCCTTGCTTCCTCAGTTTGACCCATCATGGCGTAGGTGCGGCCGAGCTCGACGATGTGGATGAGGCGCTTCGGATTGAGGGCGATGGCTTTCTTGAAACAGGCGACGGCTTCCGCATTTGAGGCGGCAGGAATCTCGCCGTAGATGAGTTTCGCCAGTACGCGGGTGGTGCCGCCGATGTTGGCGAGCGACTGGTGCCAACGGCCGAGGAGGTGCCAGGCGTAGTCGCTTTTCGGGTCTAACTTCACCGCACGATCGGCGGAGAGTTTGATTTTTTTCGACGCCTCGATACTCTCTTTGCCGCCAAGAAAAGGTGTTAGCTTGCCGAGGCAGACGGCGACGCTGAGATGCGTGTCGCACTCGTTCGGGGCGAGCACCACCGCGCGCTCGGCATAGGCAAGGGCGGTGCGGGCGGATTTGATCTTATCGGCGTCTTTCGGTAGGTCGCGCATGCGCAGGGCATACTGGCGGGAAATTTTCACGAGCAGATCCGCGTGGTTCGGCTCCAGTTTTTCGGCAGGAAGGTAGTGTTGCAGGGCTGGCTCTGTTTCCTCCTCCGCATCGTAGGCATCGCCCTTGGCGACAAGGCTGGCGTAGTCAGCGAATGCAGGGAGGGCCGCGCACAGGCAGACGATGGGGATGATCAGGAACTTCATGCTGGAGGAGTCGGTTTCAACTCTCTCACTAAACTTGAAATCCCATCGCGCCAGAAACTTTTGAAACCGGCGGCTGAAGGATTCTTATCGAGTTATTTAATAGTGTCCGCATCGCGGAGCATTTTTCCGGTGACCTTGTCGGATTCGGATTTCACGAGATGAACGCCGTCGGTCGTCTGGTAGGCGTGATCCCGGTCGAAGGTGAACCATGGATATTTGTCCGGCGGGAAGCGATTTTCCATGGCTTTCCTAACCGCCATTGGTTCGGCGAGGGGCTCCAAAGTGGAATCGATGGGCATTTCAAAAAAGATGCACTTGGTGCCGCCGCGAGTGAGCTGGTCCACGAGTTCGCCGAGGTGGTTTACTTTTGCCGTGAGGGCTGTTTCCGAAGGCGAGCGGTCGAGGTGCTCGCGGTTGACCTTCATGATATCGGCGAAAACGGATGGATCGACTAGATGCTCGACGGTTTTCGGTTTCTTCGCAGCGCCGGTGATTTTGGCGAAGCCGTGGCAGACTTTCCCGACGAGATCGTTGAGAACGCCGACCTGGAAATTCGACGGGCGGCCTTCCTCCTTGAAGACAGGCGAGGCGTCGCGAAGTTTGCGCCGCCACGGGCTGAGCACGTCGTCGAGCATGCTTTTGTCCGCATCGCGAAGGAGGGTGTTGGATTCGATCCAAAGGATCTTCGGACGCTTGTGAGTGCCGACGATGATTTCCAATCCGGTAAATGAACCGCCGGCGGGGAAAGTGAGTTTTTCGTATTTCCCGGCGAGCATCTCGTCGCTGAGTGTGTTCGCCATCGAGGAGCCGACGATCACATTCGCATCAGCGGGCGTGTCATGTACGAACTTCTGGGCACGCAGGTAGTTCGCCCGTTGCTGGCCGGCGATCCAGTAGTAGTCGCGGGAAAGATGCGGCAGCGCGAAATGATAGACGATTAGGAGGACCAGCGCGGTGATGAGTGTTTTTTTGATCATGCGTCGGCTCCTTTCTAAAATTGGAAGTAGATGAAGGCACCAGTCGTGCCGCTGTCGAGGATGATGGCCGTGAGTAGCAGCGCGAAGATGATGAACTCGTAGCGACTGATGCTGGGCTTGCGCTGCTTGAGCAGATACCAAGCGTAGTAGCCGAGCACCGGGAAGGAATAGGTGATGACGTGGCCAATGAGCCAGAATTTCGTCTCTGCGTGGCTGTGGATCATCGCACCGAGATAGGCGATGACGTGCTCGAATTTAGGCAGTTTGAACAGCAGCCAAGCAAGAGTGACGAACGAGAAAACCATCACGGCCTGTATGACTCCGACGAGCCAGTGTTTCGGGAAGCGAATCCAGTTTTTCCCCAAGCGTTCCATGGCGAGCGCCAAGCCGTGGAAACTCCCCCACACCGCGTAGCTCCACGCCGCGCCATGCCAGAGACCGCCGAGAAACATGACGATAAACAGATTCAGATAGGTGCGGACGTTGCCCTTGCGGTTTCCACCTAACGGGATGTAGAGATACTCGCGCAACCAGGTGGAGAGCGAGATGTGCCAGCGCTGCCAAAACTCGGTGAACGAGCGGGAGATGTAGGGGTAGTTGAAATTCTGCGGCAGGACGTAGCCGAACGAAGCAGCGAGGCCGATGGCGATGAGCGAGTAGCCTGCAAAGTCCGCGAAGATCTGCATCGAGTAGCCGAAGAGCAGCGAGATGAGCGTGAGCGGCGATTCGTTGAGGAAATACGGATACTCTATCCAGAATGTGGAGTCCTTGAGATTGTCCGCGATGACCATTTTCAGGAAATAGCCGGTAACGAGCGAGCGGAAGACGACCTGCCAGTTGATCCCCGAAAACTCCTTGGCCACGATCTGCGGATAGAACTCATGCGCCTTGATGATGGGACCGGCGACGAGGCTTGGGAAAAATGCTTTGAAAAGCATGGTGTGTTTCAAGTGCTCTACGAAGGAATCCGGCACCATTTCTGGATAGCCGAATGGGTCGTTAGGCTGCTTCGAGCGGAAGACTTCGACTACCAGGCTGATGCCTTGGAACGTGAAAAACGAAATGCCGATGGGCAGTGGAATGGTCACCAGGAAATGGCCGACCGATCCGTGATCACCGCCGAAAAGCGTCTTTGCGACGAGCGGTCCGTATTTAAAAAGAAGTAGCAATCCGAGGTTAAGGCTCACGCCCATAATTGCCCAGAATTTCTGCGAGGAAATTCTACCAGTGGCGATCTTGTAGCTGGTGACGACGTTGATCAGAATCGACAGGATCAGTAGGATGACCAGCAGCGGTGCCTCCCACGAGTAGAAGAGGAAACTGGCCGCCGTCAGCACGATCACCTGCAACGACCTCAAGGGCGGCAGGTAGTAGATCACGAAGGTGATCAGGACCAGAATGACAAAAGGGAGGCTAGTGAAAAGCATGTGGGGGGAGCTTTGCAGTTTCCATGCCCGGGAGTGGCAGGTTCGCGGGATTTCGTTGCGCGAATTTTACCATCCGGATGGGAATCAGGCGATTTTGTAGCGGTTGTGGAGGCTTTTGGGAAGTTTTTTAGCGGTGACTACGCGATGGCGTGGGTTCGCTATCCCTGATTACTATCAATTGGGCGAAATAAATTTCGTGGTCCACGGACACAAAAAAGCCGGACAGGTTTCCCTGCCCGGCTTCTTGTTAGCTGTAGCGTCGGTCTGTGACCGTCGCGGATGATTTACATCATGCCGCCCATTCCGCCCATGCCGTGGTCGTGACCACCGCCGCCGCCGCCGGCTGATTCCTTGGCAGGAAGATCGGTGATGAGGCACTCGGTGGTGAGCAGGAGTCCGGAGATGGACGCTGCGTTTTGAAGCGCGGTGCGGGTGACCTTGGTAGGATCGACCACGCCGGAGGCGATGAGGTCTTCGAACTTGTCGGTCGCGACGTTGTAGCCTTCGCCACCTTTGCCTTTTTTGACTTGTTCGACGATCAGCGCTGCCTCGCGGCCGGCGTTTGCGACGAGCTGGCGAAGGGGTGATTCGACGGCGCGGGCAACAATGCCGGCTCCGGTCGCTTCATCACCCGTTAGGCCGAGATCGCCGATAGCGGCTTGAGCGCGGATGAGGGCAGTGCCACCACCGGCGACGATGCCTTCTTCGACGGCCGCACGGGTCGCGTGGAGGGCGTCTTCGACGCGGGCTTTCTTTTCCTTCATCTCGGTTTCGGTGGCTGCACCGACGTTGATGACGGCGACGCCGCCTGCGAGCTTGGCAAGACGCTCTTGGAGCTTCTCGCGGTCGTAATCGCTGGTGGTGTCTTCGATTTGGCGGCGGATCTGATTGACGCGGCCGGTGATCGCTTCGGAGGTGCCGCCACCTTCAACGATGGTGGTGTTTTCCTTGGTGATGGTGACGCGCTTGGCTTCGCCGAGGTCGCTGAGTTCCACGCCTTCGAGCTTGATGCCGAGGTCTTCGGTGATGACGCGGCCACCGGTGAGGATGGCGAGGTCTTCGAGCATGGCCTTGCGGCGGTCGCCGAAACCAGGAGCCTTGACGGCAGCGATGTTGAGGATGCCGCGGAGCTTGTTCACAACGAGAGTTGCAAGCGCTTCACCTTCGACGTCTTCAGCAATGATGAGGAGCGGACGACCGGTCTTGGCAACCTTTTCAAGGAGCGGAAGCATGTCCTTGAGGGACGAGATCTTCTTCTCGTTGATGAGAATGTAAGCGTTCTCAAGGAAGGCTTCCATGGACTCAGGGTTGGTGACGAAGTAGGGGCTGAGGTAGCCTTTGTCGAACTGCATGCCTTCGACGACTTCGAGGGTGGTTTCGATGCCTTTGGCTTCTTCCACGGTGATGGTTCCGTCTTTGCCGACCTTGTCCATGGCATCAGCGATGATGCCACCGATTTCTTGGTCCGAGTTGGCGGAGATGGAAGCAACTTGCGCGATTTCCTTGGCGTCGGAGACGGGCTTGGAAAGCACTTTGAGTTGGGCGACGATCGCTTCGGTGGCCTTCATGATACCGCGTTGCAGCGAGATCGGGTTGGCACCGGCGGTCACGTTGCGAAGGCCTTCTTTGTAGATAGCTTCGGCAAGGACGGTAGCAGTCGTCGTTCCGTCACCGGCGATGTCGGAGGTGCGGCTGGAAACTTCGCGGATCAATTGGGCACCCATGTTTTCATAAGGGCACTCAAGTTCGATTTCCTTGGCAACCGAGACACCGTCCTTGGTGATGGTTGGGGAACCGAATTTCTTGTCGAGGATGACATTGCGACCGGCTGGTCCGAGGGTCGCCTTGACGGCGCGGGCGAGTTTTTCTACACCGCGCAGGAGGGCCTGGCGTGCGGCTTCGTCGAATTGGAGTTGTTTGGCCATGATAAGTTGAGAGTTGGTGGTTGAGAGTTGAGAGTTAGAATAAGATTAGCCGACGATGCCGAGGATGTCGGACTCGTTGAGGATGAGGACTTCTTGTCCGTCGAGTTTCACTTCGGTGCCGCCGTATTTGGAGATGAGGACCTTGTCGCCGACTTTCACGGTGAACTCGATAAGCACGCCCTTGTCGTCCTTGCCGCCAGTGCCGAGGCTGAGAACTTCAGCTTCTTGTGGCTTTTCCTTGGCGGTGTCTGGAAGGACGATGCCGCCGGCGCTGATGGCGTCGGCTTCGAGACGTTTGACGAGGACACGTTGTCCGAGTGGTTTGATGTTGGCCATAATGTTATATGTGTTTGGTTTAGTTTCTGTGAGAAGCCACGCCGGTGAGGCAGTGGAAAGTGAGCAGTGATCAGTGATCAGTGGAAGAAAATGGAAGAGCTTCGAGCCAGGTATCGAGTTCCTGTTCGAGCTGGGTGGTGAGGAAATTCTGCCATGCGGGGAAATCGCCGGAGTCGGCGGCTTCGAGGGCGCTGTAGTAGGCTTGGCGGAGGTCGGTGGGAATGGAAATCGGCGGGTAGCCTGCGGCGAGGAGGATGAAATTCATCGCGAGGCGGGCAGTGCGGCCATTGCCATCGGCGAAGGGGTGGATGTGGGCGATGCCGTGGTGAAGGCGGGCGGCGCGTTCGACGGGATCCGCGATGGTGCCAAGGCCGACGAAAAGCTCGGTCATGAGATCCGGGACTTTGATCGGATTCGGCGGCGCGTGATTTGAACCTGCCAAGCGAACCGCATAAGTCCTATAGGACCCATAAGACCTATTTTGAATCGCCTTCATCAGGATCAGGTGAAGATCCAGAAGATCCATTTCAGTGAGAGTGGTGCCGTCTTTCGCTAGTTCCTTCACGCGTTCCCAAGCCTGCATGAGATTCACGGCTTCCATGTGATCCTTCAGCGGCTTGCCGGAAACGGTGACGCCTTTGGAAAGCACGATCTCCGTTTCGCGGAGTGTGAGGCTGTTGCCCTCGATGGAGTTAGACTCATACACCATCCGCACATCCCACGCAGCCGCAAGGCTAGCAACCGACTCCGGAGAGAGCGGTCGCAGCGCGGCGAGGCGTTGATGTTTGGTGTGGAGGGTCATTGGGAACCGCCTTTGCGGGGAAGTTTCTTTTCTTCGGATTGTTAGCAGGCGTAGCGGGTGAGCATGAAATCCTTGATTTCCCGCTGCCCGCCCTTGCCGTGGCTGATCAATTTACTGACCTCAGTAAATTGATCGGAGGCTGCCGTAATCCGCACATCCCACGCCGCCGCAAGGCTGGTGGCCGACTCGGGAGAGAGCGGGCGCAGCGCGGCGAAGCGGTGGTGTTTGGTGGTGAGGGTGGTCATCACGTTTGTGTCGCCCCTTCAGGGCTTGGATTTATTTTTCTGACGTAACCCAGGGCGATGCCTTGGGCTGACGTATGATGCCCCGTTGGGGGCTAAAGAATTTAATCCACGACTTCGGCATCGACGACTTTGCCTTTGGCTTGTTTTGGCTCGTTAGGGGCTTGTTCTTCGGCGGGCTGGACGTCGGGGTCTTGGGCTCCACCGGCACCGGCTGTTTGAGCGGCTTCGGCGAGGGCCTGGAGTGAACCTTCCAGATCGCTGACGGCGCTGTTGATGGTGTCAACGTTGTCGCTGGAGATCGCGTCTTTCACGGCTTGGATCTTGCCTTCGAGCAGGGTCTTGAGGTCTGCTGGGGCGTTTTCTCCGAGTTCGGCGAGTTGTTTCTCGACGTTGAAGACGAGGTTGTCGGCCTTGTTCTTGGCATCGACTTTTTCAACGCGCTTCTTGTCTTCTTCGGCGTGGGACTCGGCGTCGCGCTTGGCTTGTTCGATCTCGTCCTTGGAAAGGCCGGATGAGCCTTGGATGGAGATTTTCTGTTCCTTGCCGGATTGTTTGTCCTTGGCGGAAACGTGGAGGATGCCGTTGGCGTCGATGTCGAATGTGACTTCGATTTGCGGCTCACCGCGGCGGGCCGGGGCGATGCCGTCGAGCTTGAAGTTTCCGAGGAGTTTGTTGTCCACAAACATCGGGCGCTCGCCTTGGCAGATGCGGATATCGACGGCGGGTTGGCTGTCGGAGGCGGTGGAGAAAATCTGGGATTTCTTGGCCGGGATCGTGGTGTTGCGCTCGATCATCGAAGTAGCGCGGGAGCCTTCCGTTTCGATGGAAAGGGTGAGCGGGCTGACGTCGAGGAGCAGCACGTCTTTGACATCGCCGCGGAGGACGCCGCCTTGGATGGCTGCGCCGATGGCGACGACTTCATCCGGGTTGACGCCTTGGTGAGGGGTCTGGCCGGCGAGTTCGCGGGCGATTTCCACAACCTTCGGCATGCGGGTCATGCCGCCGACGAGGACGAGTTCGTTGATTTGCGAAGCGGTGAGGCCGGCTTCCTTGAGGCAGTCTTTTACCGGCTTCTTGGTGCGCTCGAAAAGGGAATCGGTGAGTTGCTCCAGTTTCGACCGGGTGAGGGTGAGCTGAATGTGCTTCGGACCGGTGGCATCGGCCGTGACGAAGGGCAGGCTGATGTCGTAGGACTGGGTGGAGGAGAGGGCGATCTTGGCTTTTTCCGCTTCTTCCTTGATGCGTTGGAGGGCGTCGGGCTGGCCGGAAAGGTCGATGCCTTGGTCCTTTTTGAACTCGCCGACGATCCACTGGATCAGCGTGTTGTCCCAGTCGTCACCACCGAGCATGGTGTCGCCATCGGTAGCGAGGACTTCGAAAACGCCGTCGCCGATTTCGAGGACGGAGATGTCGAAGGTGCCGCCGCCGAGGTCATAGACGGCGATTTTTTCGTCGGACTTCTTATCGAGGCCGTATGCGAGGGCGGCAGCGGTGGGCTCGTTGATGATGCGGAGCACTTCGAGACCGGCGATTTCACCAGCGGCCTTGGTGGCGTTGCGCTGGGAGTCGTTGAAATAGGCGGGAACCGTGATGACGGCCTGGGTGATTTTTTCGCCGAGCTTGGCTTCGGCGTCGGCCTTCAACTTGCCGAGGACCATCGCGGCGATTTCCTGAGGCGAGTAGGTTTTCTTCTCACCGCCGACTTCTACTTGGATGTGGGCGTCGCCATTCGGAGCGGCGACGATGGTGTAGGGCATGCGCTTGTCGGCATCCTTGAGTTCCGAGAACTTGCGGCCGATCAGGCGCTTGGCGGAGAAAATGGTGTTTTGCGGGTTGGTAACCGCTTGACGTTTGGCGGCTTGGCCGACGAGACGCTCGCCGTTTTTCGCGAATGCGACGACCGATGGGGTGGTGCGTGCGCCTTCCGAGTTTTCGAGCACGGTGGACTCGCTGCCATCCATGACGGCCATACAGGAGTTAGTGGTGCCGAGGTCGATTCCGAGAATTTTGGACATTAGGGTGGTTTCTTTCTGGTTTTGCCCGTGCGGGCGTTGAATTGATGCAAGCCTTTCGCAGGGAATGTGCCAAGCCATCTGAAAATCCAATTAATTCGCATACTATCAACGAGTTACAAAAACAAAAAATGCGTTCTGCCGTTTAAAGACAGGGGCAATTTGGCCAGAATGACACACTAAAGCCGCGCCAATGTGTCGCGGTGCGCGTTTCGGTCACGTTGATCATTCTTGCGAGCAATCCTATCGCGTAGCCGGAAACACCCGGCTTTTCGACTTCCGATTTCATGAAAAATCGTGCTGATTCGCCCATCCCAAGCATTCTCAAAACGCCCCGCTCAAAGGCGCTCAAAAGCCGCGCATCGACGGAAGCCGTGGGAGCTCAGCGACGACTTTTGGCAGACAGGCAAAAGCAGACGGCCCGTCACGCGATGCATGACGGGCCGCTGGTAGGTGGGAATCTGGCGGAATGACGGATCAGCCTGTAAAGTAAACGTAGGCGAAGATAATGCAGGCCATGATCAGGGCCGAGCCGATGACATCCCACTTGTTCCAGCTGGCGCGGGTATTGGCTTTGTCCTCTGCCGACGCAGTGGCGAAGGTGAGTCCCTGAATCTGTTGTTGGTTAGGCTCGGGAGTCATGTAGCTGACCCCCACCATCACCACGGCGGAGACTACGGTGATGAGGATCGAGAAATACTGGAAGTTGATGTTGTTCACGATCCAGAGGAACGACCCCTCGGGATAAGACTTGAACAAGCCGAGCGTGATCGGAGTGTCCACCGCCATGCGGAAAATCCCGATGATGAAGCCGACGATCATCGACCAGAAGCAGCCTTGGGCGTTGAGCCGTTTCCAGAACACTCCGAAGAAGAAGACCACGAAGATCGGCGGGGCGAGATAGCCTTGCACCGACTGGAGGTATTCGTAAAGCCCGTGCGCGCCTTTGACCACCGGGATCCAAAACAGAGCGATGACCACCATGACCACCGTGGCGATACGGCCCATGCGGACCAACTCGGACTGCGTGGCTTTAGGCCGCCATTTTTCATAGATGTCCACCGTGAAAAGGGTGGAGCAGGCGTTGAAGACACCGGCGAGCGAACCCATCAGGGCGGAAAGCAGGCCAGCGACGACGATGCCCCGAAGTCCGGCGGGGAGCAGGTATTGCACCATCATCGGGAAGGCACCTTGTGAACCCTTCACATGGAACTCATTCGAAAGTTCGGGAATCACGTTTTTCTTCACCAGGGCAAAGCAGATCAAACCGGGGATGATGAACAGATAGACGGGAAACAGTTTGAGGAACGCGGAGAAGATACTGCCTTCGCGGGCGACTTTTTCATTAGGAGCGCCGAGGGCGCGCTGGACGATGTATTGGTCGGTACACCAGTACCAAAGACCGATGACCGGGGCACAGATGGCCATACCGAGCCATGGGAACTGGTTGTTGAAATACCATGCTTCCTTGACGACTTGCCCGGATGCACCGAACTCGCGGATGGGAGCCCAACTGGAGATCTGGCCGACCGGGACGATGGGTTTCCACAGGTTGAACATTTCCGACCCGCAAATGGCGCGGAGTTCGCTCCAGCCCCCCAGCTTGTTGAGTCCGTAAAATGTGAGCAACGCGGAACCGCCAATCAGGATGACGACCTGCACGGCGTCATTGTATGCCACCGCACGCATTCCGCCGAGGGTGGTGTAGAGGCCGGTGAGGATGATGACCGAGATGGAGCCGATCCAGAAACTATCGATCACGATGCCGCCGAGGGTGATTTGCAACTCCGGGAGCAGCGTTCCGAACACCACGCCACCCGCGAAGATGCCGACGGCGATCTTCGAGAGGATGAAGGTGATGATGGAGACGATCGACAGGACATAGCGGGAACCCACCGAGAAGCGGCGTTCCAGGAACTCGGGCATGGTGAAAACCTGCGCCCGCATGTAGAAGGGCACGAAGACCCAGGCGAGCACGAGCAGACACCAGGCGTGGAGTTCGTAGTGGGCGAGGGCGACCCCGTCCTTGGCCCCGGAACCGGCGAGACCCACAATGTGCTCGGAGCCGATGTTGGACGCGAAGATCGAAGCTCCGATGACCCACCAACCGAGGTTGCGGCCCGCGAGGAAATAGTCATCCGCGGTGTTCTTGCTTTTTCTGACCACCCAGGTGGCCACGCCTATCAGCAGGGCGAAGTAGATGCCAATGGCCGCCCAATCGAGCGGTGCCATGTGCGTGGTTACGACTGCCAATAGTGGCAACTGGTTCAGGATTTGCATGGGCTATATTATGGTTGTTAGTGGCTGGATCGTTTGCATAGGAGATATTTAGAAACAGAAATTCTCCGCTTCATCAAGCGGAGGTTTTGTTTTGACCGTAGTAGGCACCGGCGCCGTGCTTGCGGAAGAAGTGTTTTTCAAGCAGGTGGGCCGGGGCGCCTGGCGCAGCCGGATTAAGTGATAGGGTTTTGAGCGCCATGTCGGCAACAATTTCCAGCGCCAATGCAGTTTCCACTGCCTTTGCCGCACTCGGTCCCCAGGCGAAAGGGCCGTGGTTGCGGACGAGCACGGCAGGGACGTGCAGTGGATCAATCCCGGCGAAGCGCTCGACGATGACCTTGCCGGTTTCCCATTCGTATTCGCCGCCGACTTCCTCGGGAGTCATCGTGCGGGTGACGGGGACCGGGCCGTGGAAATAGTCGCAATGCGTGGTGCCGAGGCAAGGCAGATCCATGCCGGCCTGAGCGAAGGCGACGGCGCTGCGCGAGTGGGTGTGAACCACCGAGCGGATGCCGGGGAAATTCAAAAACAGGCAGCGGTGCGTCGGCGTGTCGGACGACGGGCGGAGATTCCCTTCGATGATGTTTCCCTCGAAATCGAGGATCACCATGTCGGCGGCGGTTAGTTTTTCATAGTCCACGCCGCTCGGCTTGATAGCGAAGACGCGGCGCTCCAGATCGGCCACGGAAACATTGCCGAAGGTGAGATCCACGAGGCCAGTTTTCGGCAGCGCGAGATTTGCCGCGAGGCATTCTTCTCTGATGGCGGTGTAGGACATAAGTCTTATGGGTCGTATCGGTCCTATTCCTTTCAGCCTTGGATTCCCTGAGCCAGGTGAAAATAGAGGTCCTGTTGGCGAAGCTCGTTCTTATAAGAGCGGAGCCTCGTCTCCTCGTCGATCACGCTGAGTTCGATTTTCGCGATTTCTGAAAAATCCTCCAGGTGCTCGCTGGTGAGGGCGTAGGAAAGCACCGTGTGATGCGCACCACCGGCATAGATCCAAGCGGCAGTCGCTGTTTTCAAATCAGGAAGCGGTTTCCACAGGACGCGGGCGACCGGGAGATTCGGCAGCTCGTTCTGCGGGGCCACGCATTCGACCTCGTTGACGAGGAAACGATGGCGGCTGCCGAGATCGATGATCGAGCCGTTCACCGCCTTGCCGGGAGCGCAATCAAACACCATGCGGCAGGGATCTTCCTTGCCGCCGATGCCGAGCGGATGGATTTCGATTTTCGGAATTTCCGAGGCGATCGAAGGACAAATTTCCAACATGTGCGCCCCGAGGATCAGCGGGTTCGCGGGATCGAGGTGATAGGTGTAATCCTCCATGAAAGAGGTGCCGCCATCGAGGCCGTGCGCCATGACTTTCATGATGCGTGTGAGAGCAGCGGTTTTCCAATCGCCTTCACCGGCGAATCCGTAGCCGTCTTCCATCAGGCGCTGCACGGCGAGGCCGGGCAGTTGCTTCATGCCGTGAAGATCTTCGAAGGTGGTGGTGAATGCGGTGAAGCCGCCCTCTTCTAGCAGGGCACGCAGGCCGATCTCGATCGCAGCGGAATCACGCAGCGATTGATGGCGGGCAGCGCCTTTTTTCAGCTCGGGAGCGACGCGGTATTTCTCCTCGTAAATGGCGCAGAGCGAATCGACCTGGGCATCCGTGGCGGCGTTGATTTTCGCAACGAGATCGCCGATGCCATAAGTATTCACTTCCCAGCCGAAGCGGATTTGCGCGGAAACCTTGTCTCCTTCAGTCACAGAAACGTAGCGCATGTTATCGCCGATTCTCGCAAGCTTGAGCGTGCGCGATGCGAACCATCCTCTAGCAGCACGGGCCCATGCGGCGAGACGCTCATGGACTTCCTTATCCTCCCAATGCCCGACGACGGCCTTGCGCGGCAGACGCAAACGCGCGCCGATGTGGCCGAACTCGCGGCCGCCGTGAGCGGTCTGGTTCAGGTTCATGAAATCCATATCGATGGTTTCCCACGGGATGTCGCGGTTGAACTGGGTGTGCAGATCCGCCAGCGGCTTGCGGAGGATTTGCAGTCCCTCGATCCACATTTTCGCGGGGGAAAATGTGTGCATCCAGGCGATGATGCCGATGCAGTTAGGCGCGGAGTTCGCATCGATGGCGAACTGCGTGATTTCTCCAGCAGACTTGAGAACTGGCTTGAAAACGATCTTGTGCGGCAGGCTGCCAGCGGCGTTCAGCGCATCGACGACGACCTTCGCGTGTTCATCGACTTTTTTGAGAGCCTCGGGTCCGTAAAGATGTTGGGAGCCGGTGACGAACCAGATTTCAAGGTGGTCGAATTTATTAATGTCGGACATAAAATTAGTTAGATTGTTGGGCTTTGAGCGTGAGCAGATCTTTCATGACGTGGCCGAGGCTGGCGCTGGTGGAAACGCCGCCGAAGGAGTCGTGGAGATCGCGGTAGAGTGAGTAGAGTTTTTGATAGATCGCCTGATTTTCAGGGATCGGTCGATAGGTAATTTCCTTGAGCGCGGTCATTGCGGCCTGGGCGGATTTGAAATCCGGATGCGCTCCGGCGACGACGGCGGCACCAATGGCGGAGCCGAGCGCGCAGGATTGGGACGAGCGGGAAAGGCGCATTTCGCAGCCGGTGACGTCCGCGTAGATTTGCATGAGCAGCGCGTTTTTCTCAGCGATGCCGCCGGAGCAGACGATGCGCTCGACGGGCACCCCGTATTCCTTGATGCGATCCACGATGGCGCGTGCCCCGAAGGCGGTGGCCTCGATGAGTGCCCGATAGATTTCCGCTTGGGTGGTGTAGAGTGTCTGGCCTAGCAGAAGTCCGGTAAGGCTTTGATCGACGAGGATGGTGCGGTTGCCGTTGTTCCAATCGAGCGCTAACAAGCCGGACTGTCCGGGCTTCAGCTTGGCAGCGTCGTCGGTGAGTTTTCCGTGGAGGGAAACATCGCCTAACACGCCCTCGACGAACCATTTGAAAATATCACCGACGGCGGATTGGCCGGCCTCGACGCCGAAATAGCCGGGAAGGATCGCGCCCTTGACGATGCCGCAGATGCCGGGAATGTCGGCCACAGTTTTTTCAGCGGAAACGACGGCGCAATCGCAGGTGGAGGTGCCGATGACTTTGACGAGCGTGCCTTCATCCACGCCGCAGCCGATGGCGCCGTAGTGGACGTCCATTTCGCCGATGGCGATGGGGATGCCGACGGGTAGGCCGAGTTTTTCCGCCCACTCGGGGCAGAGGTTTCCGGCGATGGCGGAGGCGTCGAACGCTTCGTCGTAGAGGCGATCGCGGAGGGCAGCGAGTTTCGGATCGAGCGCGGAGAGGAATTCCTTGTCCGGGAGGCCACCCCAGTCGGGTGCGTAGAGGGCTTTGTGGCCGGCCATGCAGACGCCGCGGCGGATGGCCTTGGGATCGGAAACTCCGGCGAGCAAGGCGGGGATGAAATCGGCGAGCTCGACCCAAGAATAGGCAGCGTCGAAAACTGCGGCGTCCACCTTGAGGCAATGCCAGATTTTCGCCCAGAACCACTCGGAGGAGTAGGTGCCGCCGATTTTGGCAAGGTATTGCGGGCGGATTTCCCCGGCGATGCGGGTGATTTCTCCCGCTTCCGGGATGCTGGTGTGGTCTTTCCAGAGCCAGCAATGCGCGTTGAGATTTTCGGAAAATGCCGGGTCGTGAGCGAGTGGGATGTTCTGAGCATCAACGGGTAACGGGCTCGATCCGGTGCCGTCCATGCCGATGCCGACGACTTGATCCGCAGAAAATGTCGGGTCAGTCGCCTTCGCCTCGGCCAGGGCGAGCAGCGTGGCTTTTTCCACCGCAAAAACGTAGTCAGCCGGATTCTGGCGCGCGAGGTGGTGATCAGCGGAATTGAGCAAAATCCCCTGATGGCCGGACGGATAATCGACCACCGCTGTGCCGATTTCCCGGCCGTTGCTGCAATCTACCACCAATGCCCGCGCGGAGTTGGTGCCGTAATCTAAACCGATCGTGAATGGCATGACAGTTGCTTTCTGGCGATCCGCAGCCACTGCGGGAAGAGTCAAATCGTATGACAGTAATCTTTCCGACTGGACGGTCGTCGCCACATTGCTTTTAACGGGAGCAGCATGTTGCAGCCGACGATGGCAGAAGTGGCGAAAGCGGCCGGAGTTTCCAAAAACACGGTGAGTCTCGCCCTGCGCGGAAGCCCCCGTATTTCCGAAAAAACGCGGCTACGAATCGAGGCGGCGGCGGCGGATTTGGGCTATCGGCTCAATCCCACGGTGGCGCATCTAATGGCGGAATTGCGGAAAAACCGCTCACCCGGATTTCAGGCGACGCTGGCGATGATCAACGCCCACGAGAACCGTGACGCATTTTCCAAGCACTCGACGATTCCTTACTACGTGCAAGGCTGCCGCAGCCGGGCGAAGCAGCTCGGCTACCAGCTCGATGAATTCTGGCTTCACGAACCAAACATGCCGGCCGCACGCTGGATTTCCATTTTCCGGGCGAGAAATATCCGGGGAATTGTGATCATCGGGATGATGCAGCGGAATCGTTTGCCCGACCATTTGGTGCCGCTCTGGGACGAATTTCCGGTGCTGGTCACCGGCGTGCGAACTCGCGAACCGGCGCTTTCCTTCGCCTGTAGCGACCAACACACGCTGGCATTGGTGGCATTTGAAAAGGCAGTGGCGCTCGGCTACCAGCGGCCGGCATTGGTGCTGGATGGGGTGATCGACGATCTGATCGAAGGGCGATTTTCCGCAGGGTTTCTGACCGGGCAGAGCCGGCTTTTACCCATCGAGCAAAGGACGCAGCCGTTTTACGACGTGGCAGCGGCGCGGGGGAATCCGGCGTTGTTCGCGAAGTGGCTGGAGGAAAATAAACCGGATGTGATTTTCACCCTGTATCATGAAGTGAAACGCTGGATCCAGGATCTCGGACTGCGCGTGCCGGACGACATCGGTCTGATCCAATACGAATGGCGGGCCGATCACGGTGCCTGGGCCGGCATGGACCAGCGCAACGATTTAGTCGGTGAGGCCGCGGTGGACCTGCTCATTTCCATGGTTCATCACAACGAACGCGGTGTCCCAGAACATCCGCGAGCCACGTTGATCGGCAGCCATTGGGTGGACGGCACGACGGTGAAACAGGCCCTGCCCCCCGTCTGATCGCGGGCAACCTGGAAATTTCATCGGCATTGCAATTTTTGCAGGACTGGCTTAAGTCCCGCGCGCTTCACGAATCCAGCCAATGATCCCGACCCGAATTCTCGCCCAGTTTGTTGCCGCCGCCACCGCGCTTTTGCTCGCGAGCTGCGCCAACCAAAAACCTGCCGCCGCTACGACCAAGGATGGCAAGTTCGTGAACCCCTACCCGGCCGGAACCTACGATCACTTTAAGGCGGAGCCCACCTATCCGAAAACCTACGACGTCTGGAAAAACGACGAGCTACTCTCACGCACCAACCCGGAAAACTCCTCGATCAAGGTGAACCTCGGCCTGCAACGCGCGTTCCTCTACAACGGCGAAGAAGTGGTGATGGACTATCCGATTTGCTCCGGCATCCCGGATCGCCCGACACCGACGGGCACGTTCTACATCCTCGAAAAGGTCGTGGACAAGAAATCCAACAAATACGGCAAGATGCTCGACGCTGCTGGCGAGGTGGTGAATGGAAACGCCGATCTTGGCATCGATCCGGTCCCGGAAGGCGGCCGCTTCGAGGGCGCTGCGATGCGCTACTGGATGCGTCTGACCAATGACGGCGTGGGCCATCACATCGGTCCGGTGAAACGCCGCCCCGCTTCCCACGCCTGCGTCCGCGGGCCGAGCGCTACCATCCCTATCATTTACTCGAAGGTGAAGGTCGGCACGCGAGTCATCATCGAGTGAGTTTTCCCCACTACTAACAATTTTCAAAAAAAGGCCCGGACGTAGATGCGTCCGGGCCTTTCTGTTGGAATTTGATAGGGATTCAGAAAATCACTGATCTTCGTCTTTCACGAACTTCTCGTGGCCTTCCTTTTTCATGTCCTTGAGGCTGGCGACTATTTTGGCGACATCCTCGATTTTCCCGTTGTTGAAGGCTTCCTCCACTTCGCAGAGCGAGATGAAGAGCTTACCCATCATTTTACGGTATTCGACGGCGGCCTTCAGCTTATCGGGGCCTTCTGGCATATCCTTGACCATCTCGGGGATTTCCAGTGCGGCCTTCAGGGCGGCTTGTTGGGCCTCGCGAGCGAGAGCTGCACCCTTTACTGCGTCGGTTTCCTTGCGCATCGCCTTGTAGGCATCGGACATGGATTCCATTTGTTTGCCGAGCGGTGTGTGCTCCTTGTCTTCTTCAGCTTTCGCCGGGATCAGGGTGAGGCCGATCGCGCAGCCCAGTAGAAATAGTTGTTTTTTCATACGCCGAGAATACGAGCGCAATCCGCAGGCCTTTCCAATTGGAATTTTTCCATTTATTTTCCCGGGAATTCACGCATGGTTCCGAGCTTGAAATGGATTTTAAAAAAGCGGCGTAAGATTGCCGCGGCCGCGCTCGCCGCCGGATTGGCGTCGCTGCTCGGGTGGTTCGTCCTACCGTTCGCGGTGCCACTGCCGGCGGGGCTTTTTGAAGCGCAGGCGTCGTCGCCAGTTTTGCTAGACCGCCATGGCGCGCCGATTCTGCACCTCGCACTGCCAGATGCTTCGCGGGCTGCGCCGTTTGCATTGGATGACGTGCCGCCAGATCTCGCCGCCTGCACGCTGGCCGCTGAGGACAAGCGGTTTTACGAACATGGAGGGATCGATCTGCTCGCCACCACCCGCGCCGCGTGGGATTTTCTGGCAAATCGGCACGTGGTTTCCGGTGCGTCCACCATTACGCAGCAGCTCGTGAAAATTTCCTCGCCGCCCGCCCGGCGCAGTCCGCTCACGAAATTCCGCGAGGGGCTTGCCGCCCGGCACCTGGAAATGACGTGGTCGAAAAAACAAATCCTCACCGCCTATCTGAATCGCCTCGATTACGGCAACCTCCGCACCGGCACAGCAGAGGCGGGGCGCTTTTATTTCCAAAAGCCGATGAGCGATCTCTCGCTCGCTGAGTGTGCGCTGCTCGCAGGGCTGCCGCAGGCCCCGTCGCGCCTCAATCCGCTCCGCCATCCGGATCGGGCCACGGACCGCCGCTCCGTCGTTCTCCAGCGCCTCGCTGCCACCGGAAATTTCGCGCCGTCCCGGATTTCCACCGCGCTGTCGGAACCCCTCACGCTCCGTCCGCTGCCCGAAGCGCGCCCCGCACCGTGGCTGGCAAACCAATCGCAGATTTCAAATCACGGTTCTCAAATCTCCACAACACTCGATCTCCCGCTGCAGCGTGACCTCGAAGCAATCGTCCGCGAGGAGACGGAGAAACTTCGCAGCGCCAACCTCCGCCATGCCGCCGTCGTGGCCATTCATAATTCCACCGGGGAAATCCTCGCGCTCGTTTCCTCCGCCGATTGGAACGATCACCGTGGCGGCCAGATCAACGGCGCACTGCTGCCGCGCTCGCCCGGCTCCACACTCAAGCCGTTTATGTATTTGTTAGCGATGGAGCGGAACCACCGCATTCCCTGCTCGGTGCTCGCGGACATCCCGACGCCGTTCCGCACGCCACAAGGACTCGATCTACCCGAAAACTACGACCGCACCTATCGCGGCCCGGTCACTTTGCGCACCGCGCTTGCCTGCTCGCTCAACGTCCCGGCGCTGCGGGAATTGAATGCTCTCGGCGGACCGCAGCCGCTGCATGAGCTGCTGAAAAATCTCGGCATCACGACCCTCGGAGACGATCCATCTGCCTACGGGCTCGGCCTCACCCTCGGCAACGCGCCGGTCAATCTCTTGGAGCTCACCAACGCCTACGCCACCCTCGCAAGGCAAGGCCGCTATTTTCCTCCCATCCTCTTTCCTAACGTGAAACAGGCATTCCTGCCTACCCCTTCCCAAGCGCTCTTTGATGTGAAAAGTGCGTATCTTATCGCCGATATTCTATCCGATCAAGCCGCCCGCGCCCCCTCGTTCCAGCCCGGCGGTCCGCTCGATTTCCCATTCCCGTGCGCTGTAAAAACCGGCACGTCGTCGGATTTTCACGACAACTGGTGCATCGGCTTCACCCCGGAATTCACCGTCGGCGTCTGGGCGGGAAATTTCGAGCAGCAGCCGATGAAAGGTCTATCGGGAATCGCTGGGGCCGGGCCGATTTTCCACCGAGCCATGCTTCGGCTCCATCAGACTATCAAACCGTCCTGGTTCCCACGGCCGGATGGATTGGCCGATGTTTCCATCGATCCAAGGAACGGAAAACTCGTTTCTGCCGACAGCGGAAACCGCCACCTCCGCCACGAAATCGTCCCCACTGATAGAATTCCCCCCGCTGCGGTTTCCTCTGACTACGAGGCATCCGGCAAGGCCCTGTTGGAACCTGCTTTTGCCGAATGGTTCGCCAGCCGCCACAACCTCCGCCGCAATGATCTCGCTCTCAATCCCGTGCCGCCGGTGATCGAACCTCTGCGCGTGATCAGCCCGGCTAACAACTCCGTTTTTCTCCTCGATCCGGAAATCCCGTCCGGCTCCGACAAGCTCCGGCCCGTCACCAATCTGCCCGGCACTGCGCTGTGGAAATCCGACACTCTGCGCATTGACCCCGGCACGCCGGAGCCCGTCATTCATCTCACGCCAGGCGTGCACACCCTCACCGCCACTGATCCGCGGACGAGCAAGTCGCAGAGTTTTATACTGAGGGTGAAATCTCTCTAACTTCCCTCAGTTGAGACAGCCGGAATACGCTCTCCCAATTGGAAAATTTGCGCCATTTTCCACCGCCTTTTGATTTGCGAGAAAATCGATGAAGCCTATTTTAGGCGCATGAATCTAGAAATTCTCTCTCAAATCGCACCTGCTCCCATGGGCGGGTTCTCGATGACCTACATCCTCATCATTGGTGTCTCCATGCTGGCTAGTTTCATCATCAGCGGGACTCTCAAGCGCCGTTTCACCCAATATTCGCAGATCCCAATCCGCATGACCGGCGCACAGGTCGCCGAGGCCATGCTTCGTCAGAACGGCATCAAAGATGTGCAGGTCATCAGCGTGCCAGGGCAACTGACGGACCACTACGATCCGGTGAAAAAAACGGTGAGCCTCAGCGAACCGGTCTATCACATGAATTCAGTCGCCGCCGCCGCCGTCGCCGCCCATGAGTGCGGACACGCGCTCCAGCATCAGCAAGCGTATGTCTGGCTGGGCCTCCGCTCGAAAATGGTGCCTGCCGTGCAGTTTTCCAGCAACATGCTGAACTACGTGATGATCCTCGGATTCCTCGGCATTGGCTTCATGAGGAATCCCACCTTCCTCTGGATCTGGATCGCTCTGTTCGCCGTGACGACCCTGTTTACGATCATCACCCTGCCCGTCGAGTTTGATGCCAGCCGCCGGGCCCTCGTCTGGCTCGAACGCAGCGGAGTCGCCGCGCAGATGGAGCACGACAAGGCGAAAAACGCCCTTTTCTGGGCCGCCATGACCTACGTCGCCGCTGCCATCGGCTCGATCGCCCAGCTCGCCTACTTCGTCATGATGGCCCTAGGTGGCCGCAGGGAGTGAGGCTGCGGCCCTTGGGACTCAGCGGTTTTCAAGCCTCCTGCTTCTGCACCATGGAGGAAATCATCAGGGTCGTGGCGAAGAACAACGCGTTGCAAAAGATGAAACATTCCAATCCCCACCCCATGCTCGAATTGCTGTTTTCAAGAACCCACGTCCAAGGTCTGTATGCCGCCAGCCGTGAAATTCCGAAAAACGTGAAATGAAACACTTTGGCTGAAGTTCTCGTGCGCCGCTCAAAAGAGAAACTGGACTACCAAGGGTGGCATGCGGGTTTGAAATTTTGGCTTCTGGTTTTTTGATAGGTTTTTGCAAGAAAAGCAGATCCACGACCTTGGACCAAGTAACAAAAAGTTTGGAGTTCGCGGTCACGTTCTCCCATGCCGATTGGCGCTTGCCCGATCCCGCCGCTACGGGACATGGTTTCCCCAGACCATGAAGGAACTCATCGAAGAACTCGAACGCTGGGGAGCGGATGTGATCTTCGGGCGCGCCAAGGGCTTCCGCGCCGCGATGATGCGGTTCCTCATGCGGGCACTTTCCGGGGTCTTCCGAATGATTGTCCAAATCCGCCTCTGGCGCTACCGCAGCGGTTGGAAACGCCAGCACCATCTAGGGACGACCGTCGTCGCGATCGGCAATATCACCGTCGGCGGCACCGGGAAAACGCCCGTCGTCGAGCTGCTCGCACGTTCACTCCGTGACCGTGGCCGCAGCGTCGCCATCCTCTCACGTGGCTACAAAAGCAAGAAGCTCGACCGCCCACAGAAGTGGCAGAATTCCAAGGGCGACCCGATTCCTGGCGAGAAAATGCCCAAGGTCGTCTCCACCGGCAGTGCGCTTCTGTTGGACTCGAAATTCGCCGGTGACGAGCCGTTCATGCTCGCAAAGAACCTCGATGGCGTCGCCGTGGTGGTGGACAAAAACCGTGTGAAAAGCGGCCGCTTCGCCATCGCCCATCTCGCTGCCGATACGCTCCTGCTCGACGATGGCATGCAATACCTCGATCTCGCCCACGCCATCGACGTCGTACTCATCGACTCCGGCGCACCTTTCGGCACCGAGGCCTTGCTCCCGCGCGGCACCCTCCGTGAGCCGCCGAAAAACCTTCGCCGCGCCAGCTACATCCTCATCACCAAGTGCGACGGATCGTCCAACGAAGCACTCATCGCCCGCATCCGGAAATTGAACAAAACTGCGGAAATCATCGAGTGCACCCACGGCCCGATTTTTCTCGAAAACGTTTTCACCCGCGAACGCTTGCCGCTGGAAGCACTCAAGGACAAATGGGTGGGAGCGATCAGTGCCATCGCCGTGCCCGAGGCGTTTGAAGGCTCGTTGGAAAAACTCGGGGCCCGCGTCGAGATCCGCCGCCGCTTTTCCGACCACTATCGGTTTTCCCGCAAGGAGGTGGAGAAATTCATGCAGCGCTGTGTCGAGCGCGACATGCAGCTCATCGTCACCACCGAGAAGGACGCCGTGCGTTTCCCGCAACCCACCTCCATCGACGTGCCCGTCTATTTCCTCCGCATCGAAGTGGAAATCCTCAAGGGCCAGGAAATCTGGGACGATCTGGTAGGCCGCATCTGCAACCCGCCCCCGGCGTTCCAGTCGGTCCTTCGCAACCGCCACGCCTACCGGCCGTGACGACTGTTTGAAATCTATCAAAATTCGGCAGGTGCGTTTAACTGCCTGTCGATTGGTCATGAGCACCGGACCTGCCATCTGATAGGACTTGAGGGCTGGGCTGTTACCAATGTCTGTTATTTGGGACCCCGACGCCGGTGTGGTCGATCCACTTTTTGGCGGAGAGGATTGTTGATCCGTTTCCAGACGCCGAGAAACAGGACAGTGTCCTTGTTTTTAAGCCACTGCTCGATCAGAGCTCCCGCTCCGTCGAAGTTCCGCACCATGTCGGTGAACGAGATTTAGCCTCCTCCCGGCTGCGCGAGGATGCCGATGCTTGTTCCCTAAACCTCAATGTGGCCTCGCTTGGCTTTGCTCATGGGATTTCAAGGGGTGAGGGCACTTCTTCCGGGTGAGTTTGGATGGTTAAAGCGCACGGAATTCATGCGGATGGTTTCACGATGCGGATCAACTGATCGGCCGGATTTTCGTGGGTAGAGAGCGGGGTCTTGATGAGATGCATCACCGGTCTCTATTTTTCGTCACCAGGGACTGGTGGAACATCCGGGACGGCGGCGAGGATGGCTCCAAGGTCTGAAGATGCGCCCCGCTTCGCACGCTCTTCAACGGTATCGCGCACCTGCCAAGCTGTTACTTGGGAGGAATCCGGCGTGGCACCCGCCCGCGCTTTGACGAATCGAACGAAGTCGAGCACCTCCGATTGGACCGGTTCCGACGCAATTGGGAGCAGCAATTCCACCCTCTCCTTCTCGCCTCCCCGTCTCCGCGTTTCGCTTCAATAAAAACTTTGCGCCCCCTCTGCCAAGGCCGCCGCTCGTATTACACCGTGCCCATCAAGGCGCTCGCCAACGAGAAATTCCTCTTCCTCTGCCACATCTTCGGCCCGGAAAACGTCGGCATGATCACCGGCGACGCCACCGTCACGGACCGCGAAATTCATTTCGCCTCTTGGTTTCATCCAATGACAGCGAGGATAAAACCTCTTTCGTAACGGCAGTTGAAACCAGAGAACCATTTCCTCCCCCGACCACTCGCGCTGTGCCGCAGGCTAAACTTCACGCCACTTGTCATCTCATACGACCACCCGTCCCAAAACAACGTGAATTTCGGCTGGCATCATGCATGTGGTTGCCAATCCAAAACACGTGGTTAACCCTATTCCGCATGGTGCTTCCTCTTTCGGACGATCATGCAAATCAATTCGCCCCCGTCCGGTCGAGTAATGGTCGATATTGGCTCTTTCAAATCGCCGGTTGGGGCGGGGTCATGCTTCTCACGATGATGATCGTCCTTTTCGTAGGACAAAGACCGACACTGGAACAAATCCTAACCAACTCCACACAAGCCACCAAGGACGCCACCCTAACGATCCTGGCGTGTCTCACCGGCTTCGCCGCATCCCACATTCTGCGGCAGGTTATCCGCTATCAACGCTGGCTCGCCTGGCCGGTCCGGCGGGTGGTCTGGCACATGCTGGCATGGTGGCTGGGTCTATCAGGAGTTGCCACCGCCCTCGCCGTTCGTTTCTACGCGTCCCCCGCGGTTGGAGAATCCCCTGCCTCCACCTTTACCGCATGCGCGATGATGAATCTCTCCCTGTTGGGCGCTTGGATCGCGATCTATTTTCTAGTGCATTACTACGACTCTTTTCATCAGGCGAATCTTGATCGTGCACGACTGCGGGCAGCGAGTATCGAAAACGAACTGCTCGTCCTCCAGGCGCAGATGAATCCACATTTCCTATTCAACAGCCTGAACACCGTACGCGCCCTTCTCCCCGCCACTGCCACCACCGCCCGGAATGCGGTAACGCTGTTAGCGGACATTCTCAGAGCCACCCTTGTGGATGGCGGAAAAACCGTCATCCCGCTTTCACGCGAATTGGAAATCACCCGCAGTTACCTCGCTATGGAAAAGCTGCGGTTCGAGGATGACCTGCAAGTCATCGAGCATATCGACCCCACCACTCTCATTCGTGACGTCCCGCCCTTGATGATCCTCACCCTGGTGGAGAATGCCATCAAACACGGCCTGCTGCATCCGGACTCCACCGGAGTTTTGGAAATCCATTCAGCCCTCGTGGATCAATCCCTGCGCATCACCATTCGCAGTCCGGGACTTCTCGGAAGATCAACACCTCAGGAATCACTCGGCCTCGGCGTGCAAAACACCAGCGAGCGCCTTCGGCTGATTTTCGGCCCGCTGGCCACGGTCGCGCTCTCTCAACAGAGCGAGTTCGTAGAGGCGGAAATCCTTATACCCAAACCTGCCGAAGCCGCACCATGAGAACCCTGATCATCGACGACGAGCGTCTGGCACGGGAAGAACTCCATCTTCTGCTAGCATCGCATCCGCAAATTGAAATCGTGGGGGAGGCGGACTCTGTGCCGGCAGCCCGTCGCCTGATCGAGTCCGAACACCTGGACCTCATCTTTCTCGATATCGACCTGCGCGGCAGCAGTGGATTTGATCTTCTGGCAGAACTTTCCCCGCCCCTGCCGCTGGTCATTTTCAGCACTGCCTACGATGCATTCGCCCTCCGCGCTTTTGAAACCAACGCCTTGGACTATCTGCTGAAACCTGTGCACCCAGAGCGCCTCGCCACCGCCATCAGCCGGCTCCCCGCTCTGTCAGCAGCCGGTTCCGCCCGTCTCACTCCGGACTCCCGAGTCTTTGTCCGTGATGGCGAGCAGTGCTGGTTTGTCCCACTGAGGGACATCCACCGGATCGATAGCGAGGGCAACTACTCCCGCCTCCATTTCGTCGGCGGTCAGGCATTGCTCCACCGGTCCCTCAACACCCTCGAAAGCCGCCTACCGGACAGCCTGTTCCTGCGGGCGAATCGCTCTCAGATCATCAATTGTGAGTCCATCGCCAGCATCGAGCCATGGTTCAGCCAGACCTTGAAAGCCAGACTCAAAACCGGCGATGAAATCGAATTCAGCCGCCGGGCATCGTTACAATTTCGGGAGAAAACAGGGCTATGATCGCGAATCAATGCTGAGCCCGTTCATCACCCACCAACACCGCTCATCCCATTTTCCGAGATCGCGGCGGGATCAGATCCATGATGCCAGATGATGAATCGCATCCTCCACACTCCACTGATCGTGCTCCTCCTAACTCCGGCGCTTCATGCCGAAGAAATCGCAAGTAGCAAGATCGCTCCGGTGGAAATGAACCTGATCGATCCCGCTTTGTTAGGATTCGGACCACCTGGATTCTCAACCGCCCTAACTGTCTCGGGCAGCATGGATCTTAAAAATGGCGGTGGCTCGGTGGACTACCTGGACGGGCGCGCCCTGATCCCGCTCTGGGGCAGGGAATTGGATCCTGAAACATTCTTTGGCGTGATGATCGGGTACGGCTGGGCCTCGCTTGATGTGGATCACACGCTGGGGGTGAACACGCTTTCGCTAACGACACTGGAGTGCCAATTCACCGCCGCGCATTTCCCGAAAACCGACCAAGGCTGGATGGGCATCGGCATCATTAGTCCCGGAATTTCCACAGACTTCAATCATGTAACCGCAGACGATTTCTCCTTCTCCGCACTCGGCGTGTGGGGCTATCAGTTTTCACCCACCTTCACTCTATCCGCAGCCGGTTTCTTCAACTACTCTCTTGGCGAAACCACCGCCGTGCCAGGCATCGGCGTCGTTTGGCGTCCCTCCGACACGCTCATCGTGCAAATCACTCCACCCATCGCCGCGATCGGTTGGACTCCGCTGAAGGATTGGACATTCAGCTTCTCGGCCTACCCCGGAGGCGGTGGCTGGGACGTGGACCGGGAAGGCACCGGCGGCAAAGTAGAGAGCGTGAAACTCGAATGCTGGCGCACCGGCTTGGGCGTGGAGCGCAAGATCGGCGAACACCTGCGGATCAGCGGGCAAATCGGCGTGAACGTCGGCGGAAAACTGGAACTTCGTGACGGCTCCGGAGACAAGTTGTTCAGTGAGAATCTCGACCCTTCAATCTTCGGTCTGCTCGGTGCCTCTTACTCGTTCTAACTTTTTTTCAACATGAGAACAGGATCACAATTCGTGGCTGTCACGCTGCTCTGCATCATCACCAGCAGCTGCGTGATTCCCCCTAGGGTCGATATTCCGCCTCCACAAAAAAAGCTCCAATCAAGATTTCCCGAGATGCGGGTGAAAAATCTGATGGATGAGACCAAGGATTTTCCCCGAGAATTCCCCGCCGACCGCACCGTGCTCTTGATTGCATTCCAACCCGAGCAACAAGAGCTTCTCGACGATTGGTCGCGGAAACTGAAACTGGCCGAACCCGGAGCGCCAGAGTGGCTTGAACTTCCTGTCATCGACGATCCCGGGGCATTCCTGCGGTGGTTCGTCGATACCGGGATGCGCAGCGGCATTCCCAGTCCAGCCACCCGGAGCCGTGTTTACACGATTTACGCACCGCGTGATAATTTCGTCCGCTCCCTCGGACTGCCGGACAGCCAACAGATCCATCTCGCGATCGCGAGTCGTGAAGGAGAGATCATCACTCACGTCAGCGGCGAGTGGAGCCCGGGTAAGGAGAAGCAAATCCGCGAAGCGCTCAAATAGGCACTCGAATTTTCCAGCATTTTTGAAATAGTTTATGGAATCCGCATTGGCTAAATCAAGCCGCGTGCGGTGTGACCTCACGGCTGATTCTCTCTCCCTTCTCGCGCTCGACCCGCATCAGTTCGTAATCCAATTGGAGCCGCAGCCAGAAGCCTGGAGAGGTTCCAAAATAGCGGCTCAGGCGCAGATCGTATTCCGGGGTGCAGCGGCGGCGGCTTTTTTTCATGTCCGTCAGGTGGGGCGAGGGAATCCCTGTCATTCGCGAGACTTCCGCCTGCGAGACGTCCCATTCGTCCAAGACTTCGCGGAGCGTTTCCGCGAAGAAATTCATCAGTGGGATCAGTTCGGTGGTTCGTTTCATGGTCATCAATGGTAGTCGGTGATTTTCACATCGGACGCCTTCCCGTCATTCCAACGGAAAATCAAGCGCCACTGCTGATTGATTCTCACGCTCCAGAAACCCTTGAGATCGCCGGAGAGGGATTCGAGACGGTTGCTGGGTGGGATTTGTAAATCCTCCAGAATTTCGGCGGCGTGAAGCTGCCGGAGCCGTAGAAAAGCCCGCTCCTGAATTTCCCCCGGTAGTCTTTTCGACCGACCACCGTTCCAGATTTTTTCGGTTTCCTTGCATGAGAAATCCTCAATCACCCAGCAACGTTACCATTTTTGAGTATGCTCGCAATCAGAAAATCTCGCCTGCCTTACACTCGTCCACAGTAAAATTGCGTCTCTCCGCGCCCTTTGCGCCTTTGCGGTAAACTCTTCTTTCTTCATCCTCCCACGCATGTCCGCCCCGCTGAATCCTAAGAACCTCCCCGAAAACCCCACCCCGGACGACATCCTCAACGCCTTTCTCGACTACCTCACCGCCACCAACACCGAACCCTACGACCACCAAGAAGAAGCCATTCTCGAACTCTTCCAAGACAAGAACGTCATCCTCAACACCCCCACCGGTTCGGGGAAATCGCTGGTTGCGCAGGCCATGCAGTTCAAGTCGCTGTGCCAAGGTCGCCGCTCGTATTACACGGTGCCGATCAAGGCCCTCGCCAACGAGAAATTCCTTTCCCTCTGCCACGTTTTCGGCCCGGAAAACGTCGGCATGATCACCGGCGACGCCACCGTCAATCACGACGCGCCCATCATCTGCTGCACGGCGGAAATCCTCGCCAACATCGCCCTGCGCGACGGCGCAACCGCCAAAGTGGACGACGTCATCATGGACGAGTTCCACTACTACTCCGACCACTCGCGCGGCGCGGCCTGGCAAATCCCGCTCCTCACATTGCCGCGTGCCCGCTTCCTCTTGATGTCCGCCACCCTCGGCGATTCGTCATTTTTCTCAAAAACTCTGACCACACTAACCGGAGCCGAAACCGTGCTCGTCCAGTCCGACCAACGCCCGGTCCCGTTAGAATTCGAGTACTCCACCACCCAGCTCCAGGAAAAAGTCGCCGAGCTCAACGAACAAGGCCGCTCGCCAGTCTATCTGGTCCACTTCACCCAGAACGCCTGCGCCGATACCGCCCGCGATCTACTCTCCACCAACTTCTGCACCAAGGAGGAAAAAACCGCCATCGCCCGCGCCCTCGACGACGCCGATTTCCGCAGCCCCTACGGCCGCGAACTCGCGAAAATCCTCCGTCACGGCGTCGGCATCCACCACGCCGGCCTGCTGCCGAAATACCGCCTGTTAGTCGAAAAGCTCACCGCCAAGGGCCTGCTCAAGGTTGTCTGCGGCACCGATACCCTCGGCGTCGGCGTCAACGTCCCGATCCGCACCGTCATGCT
This sequence comes from Verrucomicrobiales bacterium, assembly GCA_038237425.1. GTDB lineage: Bacteria > Verrucomicrobiota > Verrucomicrobiia > Verrucomicrobiales > Akkermansiaceae > Luteolibacter. The sequence goes on along the minus strand of JBBRYQ010000044.1, from coordinate 4,261 downwards.
CACCGGCCTCTGCAAATACGACGGCCGCGGCACGAAAATCCTCGCCGTCCGCGACTTCCGCCAGATCGTCGGCCGCGCCGGTCGCCGTGGATTTGACACCGTCGGCTACGTCGTCGCCCAAGCACCCGAGCACATCATCGAGAACCTCCGGCTCGCCGCCAAAGCCACCGCTAACAAAAAGAAGTCCTTCGAAAAACGCAAGCCGCCGGAAAAAGGTTTCGTCCACTGGGACGAGCAAACTTACGAGAAACTCCAAACCGCCCCACCCGAGCCGCTCGTTTCCAGCTTCTCCGTCCACCATCACACGCTGCTCAACGTCCTCTCACGCACCAACGAAGATGGCTGCGCGGCGCTAAAGAAAATCATCGACGACAGCCACGAGCCGCCCTCGAAAAAGAAGCTTCTCAAGCAGCACGCCTTCAAACTTTTCCGCGGCCTCATCGGCGCGAAAATCCTCCACATCATCCCGCCGGCCAAACGCAGCGGCCCGCAGAAAGTCGCCGTCGATGTCTCGCTGCCCGAGGATTTCTCCATCAACCACGCGCTCAGCCTCTACCTGCTAGACGCTATCCCGCAGCTCGATAAGGACGCCGAAGACTACGCCCTCAACGTCATTTCCCTCATCGAGTCCATTCTGGAAAATCCCGACATCGTGCTACGCAAGCAGGTCGATCTGTTGAAAAGCGAGCTGATGGCCCGCCTCAAGGACGAAGGCATGGAATACGACGACCGCATCGCCATGCTCGACGAGGTCGAGTGGCCCAAGCCTGGCTCCGATTTCATCTATCAAACCTACAACTCTTTCAAACTCACCCACCCCTACCTCGGCAGCGAGAACGTCAAGCCCAAGACCATCGCCCGAGAGATGATCGAGAACTATCAGTCCTTCGAAGACTATATCAAAACCTACAAACTCGAACGCGCCGAAGCCGTCCTCCTCCGCCACCTCAGCGAGGTTTACAAAGTCCTCGCCCAGACCGTGCCCGACTCCGCCAAAACTGAGCACCTCCACGAAGCCGAGTCCTTTCTCGAACTCATCGTCCGCCACACCGACTCATCTCTGCTAGACGAATGGCAGGCGATGAAAGAAGGGAGCACAGGCGTCCCGCCCGTTTCTTCATCTTTCGATCTCAAATCTGAAATCTCAAATTTCAAATCCAAGATCCCTTATACCCAGGACACAAAGGCCTTCACCCGCCATCTTCGCAACCACGTCCTCACCCTCGTCACTGCCCTCTCCCGTTACCAAACGGAAACCGCCCTCGGCCTCATCGAACCTGCTGACTCCGATGGCAAACCCTGGTCCAACGAACGCCTGTTAGTTCTCCTCAACACCTACCACGACGCCCGCCACCAGATCCGTCTCGATCCCGAAGCACGCAACGCCCGCCACACCCACCTCTCCGAGGACAAGCTCACCCTCCACCAAACCCTCATTGACCCCGATGACCTCAACGACTGGTCCCTCCACCTCACTCTCGACCTCGAAAAATCCAACGAAAAGCGCACCCCCGTCCTCCGCCTCGAATCCCTCAGTCCGATTTAAGGAGCCACAACACTTTTGTCGCGTGGTGCCGATGAACCCAAAAAGGAAGATAGGAACCACGGATGGCACGTAACACACGGATTATAAAATAGTTATGAAGTTTTCGATATTCATCCAAAGGGTGAATACCTCGAATCTTTTGAGTCATTCATTATCTGCGTCAATCGGTGTCCATCTGCGGTTCAATTTTCTTTTCTACGCTGAAAGGCGAAAGAGATCGCGCTGAAAGCTCGATGCATTCTCACCGCATTGGCTTGGCGGACAGAAGTCTCCACCCTCCCTCAACTTCATTGACCCGCCCCTGTGAATATGGGGCACTCTCGAAGTGCCAAACGCAAAGTCACAACCCGCTCTTTCTGCGTCTCAAGCACGCGCCGCGCGCCGCAGTGCCGAGTGGAAGATCGTGATCGCGGAAAACTTCGCCGAAGCCGAAGCCGAGACCCGCGCTTATTGGCGAAATGCAACTCCCGCCGAGCGACTGAACGCCGCCGAAAAACTACGCGCACCCTTCTATGGCAAAGATCAAATTGGCGGCAGACTTCAACGAGTGATCGAAATTGTGCCGATGGAATGAAGTCCGCGTCATGGTCATCGGCGGCTATGCGGTGATCCATCATTCCCGGCCCCGCTACACGGGCGAGTTGGACCTTTGGATCGATGCGTCGTTTGAAAATGCTGAACGAGTCGTCAACGTCCTGAGGGAGTTTGGATTCCCTGCGGATACCGTTTCCACCGAGATGATCACCGACGGGAAAAAGATCATCCGCATGGGATTTGAGCCGATGAGGCTGGAGCTATTCACCGGAATTCCGGGCATCGAATTCAGCGACTGTTATGACCGCCGTGAACGGGTGAAAATTGGGAGGATGATGGTGCCATTCATTTCCCTCCAGGATTTGAAGATCAACAAGGAGGCAAGCGGACGTCCAAAGGATCTTCAGTATTTGGAAGAATTACCATGAAAACTCCTTCGACCGGATTGGACTGAATTGGACTGAATTGGACTGAATTGGACTGGACTGAATTGGACTGGACTGAATTGGACTGGACTGAATTGGACTGGACTGAATTGGACTGAATGGGACTGGCAACCTACCAGCCCGCCACTTTGTTCGACACCCGCGAAACCCTCACTAACAGCCAAGCCACCGCTCTCACCGACGCAAACCGCTCCACTCTCAAGGCAAAGTTCAACGAACTCATCGCCGCCGGACTCATCGAAGCCCACGGCAAAGGCCGCGGGGCGTTTTATGCGAGGAAGAAAATCGGGCGTCCTTTGCCGCGGATCTGATATTCCTCCATATCCTCACCGACACCGCCGACCTCAATGTCTGGTCCCTCCACCTAACCGTCGATCCCGAAAAATCCAACGAGCAGCGCACCCCCGTTCTCCATCTCGAATCCATCGCGCCCATCTGAGTTCCTCTTTGTTAAGAGCTACTTTCTATGAAAGATACACTCTTCGAGTTCCTGGAAAACCGCCATTTCTTCTGAGACGCACTCGGATAATGCTAACTTGAACTTTTCGGCGTTGATGTTGGTCGTAATTCCGCAGATATTTTTGATTCTTCCTGTCTCATCCTTCAAGTTTTGATCGTAAAGGTCAGTAACGAATAGATCGTATGATGCCTCATCAAAAGCGGTGCCTGATCGTAAACAATAATTCTTCAGAACTTCTTTGTCATAAAGGTAATTCTCAATTTCCCACCTTTTCAATACCCTGTGGGTGTCTGGATTTAACTGAAGATACCTTTGTCTGTCGGATTCGTCATTCGGCTTCCCTGACGACATATCCCTGTCCTTGAGTACAAGAACTTGCAGACTCGAAAGCACTTTTGAAAGAATTGATATGGCAATATCGCTTCTCTGATCCAACTCAGTATTTCCCCCGCTTGAGATAAATTGCGTATCGTGATGACTTTCAGCGAAGATATTATTAAAAGCTTGGGCATCCATACCTCTTTCAATACCACCCGTTCCGGGTCTGTCTCGACCTTCGCAATAAATGATTGTCTTTGGACTTACCAAGTGCGTCAAATCGTCCAATGCTATCTGAAAAAGCTCTCTCCACATCAAAATGCCTCGTTTCTCAGGTCTTAGGATTTTTGCGGTGGACGCCAAATCCAACCCTTCCTTGAAATGAACTATTTGACACTGATCTTTCAGATCATCTTGCAGGACTCTCAAGAATCCAATGCTGTGTGTGGTCAGCCAGAGCTGGCAATTATCGCCAATCAAGCGATTAATTTCAACCAGTAAGTTTCGCTGAATGGAGGTGTTGATATGCAGTTCAGGTTCATCCAGAAGAAAGATGGTGTCGTCAAACTCGCCAGCGCGAAGATACAAATCCAAGAGAAGATCGACGACTTCTTTTTCGCCCGATGACAAAACATTGAACTCGAATTCACGAAGGTGGTCAGCCTTTTTGAAGTACAAGGTTCCTTGAGATGATTCGATGTCCCCGAGGCTGGATATTTCAATGTCTAAACACTTTTTAATCGAATCGTTAAGGTCTCCAATGATCTTTTTGCTTGCTTCACTTGGACGGCAGTCTTCGGATTTTAGATATGCGTTATCACGGGTGTCCGGTTAACAGGATTTTAGATTTTTGAAAATCTTTGTGGTTGAATGAATTACGGATGAAAAACGATGTCACGCTTTTGAATTTTTTCGGTGATTCTGCCAGCGTCTGGTTCGATGAACACCGGGCGTTAT
>JBBRYQ010000043.1:0-45904 GCA_038237425.1 Verrucomicrobiales bacterium | reverse complement strand
CCTCGGCGCACGGGGAATCCTGACGTTGGACTCGACCGCCCAGAACTTTGCGGTGGCCCTCGCGAATTCGTATTTTGACATCAAGGCGGCTGGACGACTGTGAATCAGTGAGTAACGCGAATGCGGTATTGAGTTGCGGCCGTTTTGTGGCATTATCAGCTGCGTAAGGGATAGCACAACAAGCCCCCTCGAAAGGGCAGCCCCCCAAAAGGGCCCACGGGCGTCGGAATGGGATCCGGCGCCCGTGGTCATTTTAAGGCCTTGGGTTCGGCGAGTTGGCAATGGAGTCCCCCATTCTTCTGGCCCCGCTGAGCGATTTCACCGAGCACTTGAGGTGCTTATTCCTCGGAAGCGGCAGGTGTTTTCCTGAACTTGGCACGTGCGATTTCGATGACCATCGGCAAAACGGAAATGGCGATGATACCGAGGACGACCAGCTCGAAATTCTTTTTTACAATGGGGATGTTTCCGAAAAACCAACCACAGGGTAGGATGAGTCCCACCCAGAGCACCGCGCCGATGACGTTGAAGGACATGAAGCGGCGGTAGTCCATTTCACCGGTACCGGCGACGAAAGGGGCGAAGGTCCGCACAATGGGGACGAAGCGGGCGATGATGATGGTTTTGCCTCCGTAGCGGTCGAAAAACTCGGTGGTTTTTTTAATGTGGCTGGGTTTTACGACTTTGGGAAAGGTGCGCATCATCCAGCCGCCAAATTTCCGGCCGATCCAGTAGTTCACCGTGTCTCCGAGGATCGCGGCGACTAGCAGAATGATGGCGGCAAGCCAGATATTTAGGTTAGAAGTGGGGTCTGCTGCGATAGCACCGATCGCGAACAGCAGTGAGTCTCCGGGGAGGAACGGAGTAATAACGAGACCTGTCTCGCAGAAAATGATCAGAAATAACAGGCCGTAAACGAGCGTTCCATGGGCGCTGATGAAGTCGCGGAGGTGGTCCGGGAGGTGAAGGAAGAGGTCGAGGAATTGAGTCATAGGAGTTAGCCTTTTTCAGGTCTTGGGTCGCGGGAGAGGAGTTCGCGCATGGCGACGGGCACGGATTTGCCTTCGTAGAGGATGCTGTAAACGCCGTCGATGATGGGAGTCCGCACGCCAGCGTGGCGGGCGACTTCGTAGATTGAAAGCGTGTTCGGCACTCCTTCGGCGACCATGCCGAGGGCGGCGACGGCCTCTTCGAGGGTTTTTCCGCTGCCCAGCGCGAGGCCTACCCTGTGGTTCCGCGAGTGCTCAGAAAAGCAGGTGACGATGAGGTCGCCGACGCCAGAGAGACCGGAGAAAGTTTCCATTCGACCACCGAGGGCGATGCCCAGGCGGGTCATTTCCGCGAGGGCGCGAGTGACAAGGGCGGCGACGGCGTTGTCTCCGAGCCCGAGCCCGTGGGCCATTCCGGCGGCGATGGCGTAAACGTTTTTCACCGCACCGCCGAACTCGATGCCGGCGAGGTCGTCGCTGGTATAGGCGCGGAAGTGGGGAAAGGTGAAAAGCTCTTGGAGCTGGACGGCGAGCGGTTGGTCCTCTGAGCCAATCACGGCGCAGGTAGCAAGGCCGGCGGCAATTTCCTCGGCGTGGTTGGGGCCGGAGAGGGCTGCGATGGGATTTTTGGGGAAAACCTCGCGGAGCAGCTGGCTCATTCGGTCGCCCGTTTGCTTTTCGATGCCCTTTGCGCAGGAAATCAGGACGGTGGCTGCGGGAAGCCCGGCGGCGGCGAGGGTGCGCGCGGTTTCTCGGGTGGCGGAGGTGGGGACGGCGAAAAGGACCAGCGGGTGTGGGAGGGCGTCGGTGAGTTGGCAAGACGCGCTGACGTTGGAATCCAGCGTAATGCCGCTGAGGTAGTGGGGGTTTTTGTGGTCGCGGTTGATGGCATCGCAGGTCGTGGGATCGCGGCCGATGAGGACGATGGAGTCGAGTTTTTTGGCGAGTAGCTTGGCCATGGCCATGCCGAACGAGCCGGAGCCGATGATCGCAGCGGAGGTGAGCGGGGTGTCAGACATCGGCAGATTTCGGCTTGCGGGTGAAACGATGTTCCGTGCCGTTGCGCAAGCGCACGATGTTGCTGCGGTGCTTCCAGACAGCCAGGACGGCGATGATCACGGTGAAGACGAACAATGGCTTATTCCACGTGCCATTCTGGATTTTTCCATGAAACCACGAGCCCCACAGCATCACCAGGGGAAGGACTGCGGAGGCGATGATACTGGCGAGAGAAACGTAGCGGCTGATTAGGAAAACCAGCAGCCAGACGGCGATCAAGATGACAATGGCGGCGGGCATCAGCGCGATGAAAACTCCGGCGGAGGTGGCGATTCCCTTGCCGCCCTTGAATCCGACCCACGGCGAATAATTATGCCCGAGCACCGCGCAGAGGCCGGTGAGCACTTGGAAGATCTGCGCCGTCAACATCGGAAATTGCTGAGCATAGGGCGCCAGCGCAGTGATGCTCATCGGGTTTTTCATGTCCTCAAAGCGGATCAGCGAAATGGCGATCACCACCGGGATGAAGCCTTTGAGTGCGTCGAGAAATAGGCAGGAAATCCCATACTTTTTCCCGATCACCCGCAGCACGTTGGTCGCGCCGATGTTGCCGGATCCGTGTTCGCGGATGTTGATTCCTTTTGCCTTCGCGATGAAGAGGCCAAACGGAATCGACCCTAGCAGGAACGCGAGGAGTGGGCAAAGCCAGAGTTGCATGCGCGGGAAGTTAGATGCGCGTCACTCGGCGGTGGCGGACTTGATGACCACGTTTTCGGAGGGCACGTTTTCGGAAGGTGCCTCGATTTTCTCCCCGGTGGCCGGGTGGCGCATGGTGAGGGTGGCGGTGCCGGTTTCCACGGCTTTGATTTTTTCCACCACGTCCATGCCTTCGACGACCTTGCCGAAGACTGCGTAGCCGCCGTTGCTCGGGTAGTTGAGCATGGCGTTGTCCTTCACGTTGATGAAAAACTGGGCGGTAGCACTGTTAGGGTCATTGGTGCGGGCCATAGCGATGGTGCCGCGGTCATTGGAAAGACCGTTTTGTCCTTCGTTTTGAATGCCCTTACCGGACTCTTTTTCCACGAGGCTTTTGCCTTCCAAGGCGAATCCGCCGCCCTGGATCATGAAGCCGTTGATGACGCGGTGGAAAACCGTGCCGTCGTAGTGCTTTTTGTTCACATAGCTGAGGAAATTGGCGACTGTGATGGGGGCTTTTTCAGCATTCAGCTCGATGACGATGTCGCCTTTGCTGGTTTTCAGGCGGACCTTGCTGGCCTTTGCGGCGGCTGGAGCGGCGGGTTTTTCGGCTACTTTCGCAGGTTCGCAAAGGGCGATGGCTGGGAAAAGGGCGACGGCAAAGAGGGCGAGACGGCGTTTCATCGCGGAAACCTGTAAGGGATCAGTTGGCGGAGCGCAAGTGCCTGTTGGAGAATCCGGTGGAGGGCTTTTTCCAAAGACCGGCGGGTTACCGAATAATGGAATTTAGGCCTTGAAAAACTGCTGGTGGACATTGCCTAATTCGCGACCGATTCACGTTGAATCATTTGCGTAATTTCAAGAGTCAAAAGCCTCTCAAAAACACATGAAGCCCAAATCCACCCGTTTTTTCGCCATGGCATTTCCTGCCATGATCATCGTCCCAGCCCTGCTGCAGATCGCCCATGCGCAGTCACCCAGTCATCTCATCCTTCCCGACGCTGCTGGCAATGTGGTGGTGAACGGTGATTTCGACGAAGTAAACGGCTCCGACTGGACCGTTCTCGCCAACGGCGGCACGACCTCTCCATTTTCAGTGAAAATCAAATCCGGAGCCACACTGATGGGAGCTGACCTCCGTCAGAATGGCGTAGAGGTGACAAGAGAAGGCTACACCATCCAAAACTCTGGATCTCTAGACGCGGACAGTTACGGCATCCTTTCCACCGTAGGCAACACTCTCATCCACAACAACGCCGGCGGTCTGATCCAAGGTGGCTACGACGGAATTCGATTCAGCGAAGAGGAAATGACACAGACGTCCTTGGGCGTGCTGGGTGCCAGCGCGGAAGTTCTTGGAAACAAGGTGGTCAACGATGGATTGATCGTCGGTTCCTCTAGCGGAATCTATTCTTACGGCAGCGCCAGCCTTACTGTGGAAAATCACAAATCCGGCGTCATCACGGGTAACTTCGGCCCGGGCATTCTGGCCGCGGACCGCCTCATCGTCACCAATGAAGGCGTCATTCTCGGCAGTGCTGGTTCTGATACGGTGGATAGGTTTACTAAGTTGCTTTTCCGCAACGGCAGTGGTATTTACGCCGGCCTCGACGCGAACATTACTAACAGCGGGATCATTACTGGTGCGAATGGCGACGGAATCACCACCGCAGACGGCCTCGTTTTGGAAAACTCCGGCGCCATTTCCGGATTGGGAAATCAGGATATTAGCGGCAGGAGGCCGGAGATGCTCTTTGGCGGATTTGGTAACGGAATTTCCACCGGCAACAGTGCGGTGATCGTCAATCAGGAGTCCGCTGCCATCACCGGAAAATCTTCTGGCATCGTTGCTGGGAGTAATCTGGACCTCACCAACTACGGCACCATTTCCGGCACCAACCCCGACAGCGGATATGCCGGTGTCAGCGCCTCAAGCGGCGCTGTGATTCGTAACTACGGCACCATCGGCGGCGACCAATACGGCATCACTTTCAATGGCGAGCAGCTGTTCGCCGTCAACGCGGACATCCAAGCTTTGGAAGAAGAAGTGCTTCCCTCCTCCACCATCAACAATTCCGGGACCATCAGCGGTAACGAGGCCGCCATCCAGCTTGGATTTGGTGAAAACGTCGTGAATCTCGATTTCGGTTCCACCGTCCTTGGTGACATCCGTGGTAGCAAAGGAAATGACACGCTCAACTTTCTATCTGGTTCCCAGACACTGGACGAACAGGGCAACATCGTGCACGGCAGCGTGTTCGGGATCGAAACCATCACCAAGAGTCAGTCCGGCTACGCATTCATCGGTGGCCCAGGCGAATCCGTCGAAGTCTTCGCCGATGCGATCAACATCACCAGTGGCGGCCTGATCATCAACGGCAGTCTTGCATCGCAAAACGAAGGGAAAACTCAGGTCACTCTCAGTGGCGGCGGAAAGCTCGACGGCACCGGTAACTGGAACGCTGACATCAACGTCGGCTCCGGCGGCATCAGCCCTGGCGGAACCAGCAGCCCACTCGATGGTGAAAATACTCCGGTCGCCGAAAAATCAACCAAGGCGGCCCCCGTAGTGAACCCTAACTCTTCCGTCGGGATCCTCACTCTCAACGGCAACGTTTCCTTTTTACCTTCGTTCATTATCGATCCGCCCATCATCATTGATCCGCCAATTTTCGCTAAAGCTGCAATCTCCATTTTTACATCTCCCAGCTATCTCCGTGTGGACATTCGCCCACAGACTGAAATCATCAATGGGGTCAACAGCGACATCATCTTCCATACCGGAGTGGGCAATACCTTCGATGTGACCGGGATGGACATCCAGCTCGCACCCACTGACATCAACAAGACTCTCACCGAAGGGAAATACACCGTTGTCGATAGCGTGAATCCACTCGTCGGCGTAGCTAACCTCGGCGAGATTGGTGTTCACTTCGGCGGCAATGCTCCAGACTCCGGTCCGTTCCGCGCTACGGGTAGTGGTGAAAACGACACGGATACTGTCCTAACGAAGTATTTCACAAGCGTCGCGACAGAAGATCCGGTTGACTCTGCGCCAGAGACCAGCCGCGTCGCACTTGCCGCCGCACCCTCCGCTCCAAGTAACAGCAATCTCGTCATCAATATCCAGCACGACTACGCAAACCTCCCGGGTCTCACGAAAAACCAAGCCGCGATGGGTGCTGCGATCGATGCACTGGTCGGCAGCCCTAGCCCCATCCTTCAGGACTTCATCGCCGCGCTTGATTACTCCGATCTCACCGGTGTGCAGTCCACCCTTGCCGCCCTTGATCCCGGTGCCACCCTCGGTCTGGCTAACAGTGTGGTGAACGTTAACTACCGCCTCCATCGCCTCACTCAGGAACACCTCGCTGCCATTCGTGGAAACAGTAGGGAATACACTGATAGCGCACCATCCTCGAAGGACGCCAAAGGTGTCATCACCCCAGGCACATCCAGCGTCCACAGCACCGGTCGCGGCAATGCATGGGGATCGTTCTCCTACGACGGCCAAGACAACGAAGGGGCTGCTAACAATACTGACTACGACGGAACCTCTGGCGCTTTCACTGCCGGTGTTGATTGGTTGTTCGCTCCGAAACTCGTCGCCGGTCTCGTGCTCGACGGCTCGAAGGGCAACTACGATGCCGATAACTACAGCTCCGATATTGATAGCTTCCGCGGCGCCTTTTACGGCACTTACGGCGGCGCGACGGGTTTCTACTCGGATGCCCTCGTCGGATTCGGTAGCCACAGCCTCGATTCGTCAATCAGTGCCGCTGGAGTCCTACTCGGCTCCACTTCCAACAACACCGACGCCGACAGCCTCCAAGCCATGTGGACAGCCGGATACACCATGGGTGATTCCAAGTTGAAACACGGACCCTTCGGCGGCTTCGAGTATCAGAAAGTCAATGTGGACAGCTACACCCAAGGCGGACCACTCGCCATCGAGGTCGGCAGCTACGATGTCGAGTCGTTCCGCGCGCTCATCGGCTACCGCGTGAATGCAGAGTTTGGAAAATTCCGCCCTTATGCGTCCGTCGCTTATGCCCATGAATTCGAGGACGGCGCGAACCATGCCACGGCCTCGCTCGGCGGCGTCTCGTTCCGCGTCTCCGGTGCCGAGCAAAGCTCCGCGTTCATCATTACCGCAGGCACCGCCTACACCTTGAACGAGGCCTTCACGCTCGATCTCGGCTACCGCGGTGACATCGCCACCGACGATGGCATCACCAGTAACGGCGGTTCCATCGGAGTGAACTACTCGTTCTAACCCGCATCTCGTCAGTTAAACTTCAAAGCCGCTGCCCATCCCGGGCAGCGGCTTTTTTCATGAAGGCCGTTTTGCGATCGGCAGAATTCCAATCAGGATCTTTTCACCTCGACCCACTGCTTCGTTCTAGCGGATTCGAGCACTGCGTCACAGACGTATTGGGTGCCGAGGGCGTGGCGGAAATCGGGGTAACGTTTTTCGGCCGATGGATCATCCAGCGATTTGAAAAACTCGGCGAGCTCGTGGGTGAAAGAGTGTTCGTAACCGAGGCAGAGGCCCGGGACCCACCAGTTTCCAGAATACGGATGATCGCCGTCGGTGGTGTGGATGTTGCTCCAGCCGCGGCGGTCTCCGGGGACGCCGTGGTCGAAGTAAGAGAGGTAGTTCAGATCGTGGAGGTCCCAAGCGAGCGATTTTTTCTCGCCGTTGATTTCAAAGGTATAGAGCGCCTTGTGGCCACGGGCGTAGCGGGTGGATTCAAAGATGGCGAGAGAGCCATTCTCGAAGCGGGCGAGGAAGGCGCAGGCATCGTCGATGGTGACCGGCTGCTTTTCCCCTGTGGCGGTGTGGACGCGCTCCTTGATGAAGGTTTCCGTCATGGCACTAACGGAAACGATGTCGCCATTGATCCAGCGGGCGGTGTCGATGCAGTGGGCTAACAAATCACCGGTGACGCCGGAACCGGCCGCCGCCGCATCGAGTCGCCAGAGGCCCGCACCGCCTTGTGGGAGTTCTTCGGAGATCGTCCAGTCTTGGAGGAAATTCGCACGGTAGTGGAAGATGCGGCCGAGTTCGCCGGCATCGACGATGTTTTTCGCAAGCGTGACGGCCGGGAGGAAGCGGTAGTTATACCAGACGAGGTTAGGCAGACCGGAAGCTTCCACGGCTTTGACCATTTCCTCACCCTGAGTGCCGTTGAGGGCGAGGGGTTTTTCGCAGAGGATCATCTTGCCGTTAGCGATGCAGGCGAGGGCGATCTCGGCGTGGGAATCGTTGGGCGTGCAGATGTCGATGGCGTCGATGTCTTCGCGTTTGACGAGTTCGCGCCAGTCGGTTTCGTAAGAGGCGTAACCCCACTTTTCGGCGAAGGCTTTGACCTTTTCCTCATCGCGGCCGCAGACAGCCTGCCGGACCGGGACGTGCTCAGTGTCGAAGAAGTGGGAGAGCTGGGAGTAGGCGTTCGAATGGGTGCGGCCCATGAAGCCGTAGCCGATGAGGCCGATGCGGATTGCAATTTTTGACATGTCAGATTTTGTTTATTGTGGGGGTGTTTTGGGAAAATGCTTTACTAGCGCATCAAATGATGCGCCTTTTGATGCATGAGAACGACAGTTACGTTGGATGATGAATTGTTGGCCAAAGCCATGCAATTCACAGGGATTGAGGAGAAATCCAAATTGTTGAATCACGCGTTGCAAGATTTGATCAACAAGGAGCTGGCCGCGAGATTCTTGGCCTTGGAGGGCACGATGCCTGATTTGGATTACTCGCAAAGGAGCTATCGCTACGAGCGCAATCCCCAAGCCAGCCCCATTTTGAAGGAATCCAATGAGTGACGCGACCAAAGTGTTAGTTGATACCAACGTCTGGATCGAATTCATGAAGTCGTCCTTACCGACACTCGGGAAACTCGTGAAACAGGAGCGGGTGATCACCCATTCCTGCGTGATCGGTGAGGTGTTAGTAGGGAAGATGCCGCAGCGGGCGGTGATCCGGCAGTTCTTGCTTTCGTTACCTTTGGCGGTTGAGGCCGACTTCCGAGAAGTCTTGGGAATGATCGAGAGCCGGGGCCTGTCGGGGCGGGGTCTGCAATGGAACGATATCCTACTTCTCGCCGCAGCCAAACTCAGCTCCGCACGCCTCTGGACACGCGACAAGCGTCTGGCAGCGGCTGCTGATGAATTTGGCATTGGTTGGGTTGAGGAAAGCGAATCCTGAAATAGCTCAAGCGATGTTAGATCGCATCATCCACGGCGATCATCGCTTGGAGGATGTGCTGCCAAGTTTCGGGTTTCTCGAGGGTCTCATTGGAGAACATACAGCCGTCCCAACAGATGTGTTTCATGCCGCGGTCGGCGGCGTCCTTGAGCCAGTAGGCGGAGGCGCGGGGGATATCGAGCTTGCCGTTAGGATCGTCGGCGAGGCAATGGCGTCCGGTCTTGTCGTGAGAGCCGGTGCCGTGGACGGAGCCGTCGTTTTGGGCGACGTGGAAATCGAAAGTCCAGGGGCGAAGGGCATCGGTCATGGTGGTGTAGGCGGCCCAGAATTCGTCTTCGGTGTAGCCTTCCTTGAGGAGTGCGGCTTCGGGTGCGTTGTAGCCAAGCAGATAGAGATAGGTGTGGGCGAGGTCGGCTTGGAATCCGACGGTCTCCGGCATGCCAGTTGCTTCGAGGGTGTCGAGCATGGCCTTCCACGAATGCATCCCGCCCCAACAGATTTCGCCTTCGGCGGCGAGGCGTTCGCCGTGTTGCTCGGCGATCTTGCCGGCTTCGCGGAAGGTCTCGGCGATCAGTTTGGTGTTTCCTGCAGGATCCTTCGCCCAATCGGTGACGGAGCTGGCGGAGTCGATGCGGATCACGCCGTAGTCGCGGACGCCGTGCTCGTTGAAAATCTTGGCAATACGGCAGGCTTTCTCGACAGCGAGGACGAACTTGGCGCGTTGTTCGGCATCGCCCATGGCGGCGTCACCGACGGTGCCCGGCCAGATGGGAGCAACGAGCGATCCCACCTTGAGGTTGTGGCTGGCGATGAGGTCGGCGATTTTCCGGATGTCGGTTTCCGAGGCGTCGGGATCGGTGTGCGGATGGAATAGGAAATAGTCGATGCCGTCAAATTTCCGGCCGTTCTCGTCAGCAGCGACGGTGAGTTCGAGCATGTGTTCGAGGGAGATCGGTGGATGGTCGGTGCCGGGTTCTTTGCCGACGAGGCCGGGCCACATGGCGTTGTGAAGTTTCATAAGAAGTTGAGAGTTTGGAGTTGAGAGTTAAGAGTGAAGAATAGGTCGTATGGGACTTATAGAACCTATTGGTTTTTGTAGGCGCCCATGGCTGGGGCATTCGGGTTCACTTCTGGACCGAAGTAGCGCAGGGCGACGAGCGGCTCGGTGAGCGAGGTATTCTTGAAGGTGACACCTTGTTTCGCGGCGGCTTCGGTGCAGAAGAACTCGTCGTTAGAGAGTTCATTGAAACGGAGAAGCTTCGGGCAGTTGAGGCGGAGCTTGTTAGCGAAACCTTCGCCTTGAACGACGATGAGCGAGTAGGCTCCGTTGTCCTTGAGGGTGACGGTGGCACCCGGCTCGACGGTGATTTCCTTCGCGGTGAAATACTGGAATCCATCGACTTTTCCATAAACGATCCATTTGTCGTGGTAGCCTTCGCCCTTGCTGGCGGTGACCGGCTCGAGGTAATGGTTGTCCTTGAAATTCGGATCCACGTTTTTCTCCCAGTCGAGCTGGTCGATGATGAAGTCGATGTCCTGGTGCTTGTCCTGCGGCATGTCCTTCACGAGCAGTGACCATGGGACTTCGCGTCCTTCTACCAGATTTTGATACATCCCGAAAACGTCGGATCCCCACTGCGGCTCGTAGGTGCAGAGCGAGCCCGGCGCGTGGAGGATGCAGGGATCGATGAGCCAGCCGGTGCCGACCTTGAGGCGATAGGCTTTTGATAGATCGAGGATGCCATTTTCGCCCTTGTTCCAGTTAGCGATGCACTTGCGGACTTGGTCACGCGTGGTGCCGGGCTCGAAACCCATGAACGTGTAAGGGAAATTGTTGCCGACGTTGTTGTGCTGTGGCGGGAAGTAATACGACTCCGGCTTGCCTTCCTGGCCGACGAGCGCGGCCTGCTCGGCGCTCTGGTGCATGTGGTGGGGGATCGGTCCCATGTTATCGAAAAATTTCGAGTAAACCGGCCATTTCCCGTATTTTTCCCACATCGTTTTCCCGATGATGCCCGCGCCGGACTCGGCGATCGCGTCGCGCAACGTGAAGCGCTCTTTGCCCACGACGACGTAGGATAGTCCCTCGTCCGACGCCCGACCTTCGTTGGCGGTTTCCGTGGTGGAGCCGAACCAGCGCTCGTCGATCCCGCCGCGGTTGAGGCCGTAAGCGTAGGTGTCGTCCGGGTGGAGCTTGATGCGCAGACCCGGTTGCAGGAATGAGCGGGGGACCCAGGTGGGGGAGAGTCGGAGCAGCCCGCCCGTGTCCTCAAGGTGGCCGTCGATCAGGGCCTTGAGATTGGACGAGGTGGTGGAAAGGTCGGCAGTGGTCAGAGGAGTGCTCATGGGTGGGTTCGAGTCAGGCGGATACGTTCAGGGCAGTTTGATCTATCACGGAATTCTTCAGTCTGGTGCTGGGGCTGGCAAGATTTCAATGATGAGGATAAAAATCGGCAGGCTCGGGCAAATTAAAGCAGGAAACGCCAATCGACGGCCACGGTTACTTGCGCCCCGGACTCGGCGAAAATCGTCACGGCTCCATCGCCCGCCGGGACGATTTTTACCACCATCCCGAAATCCCCACCGACGAGCGCCACCGCTTGGATCGTCCTCAGCGAAACTGTTTCTCCAAGATGAAAACGTCGGCTCGTTGGAATGCCCTCCGCTGCCAGGGGAGTCCGACGCGACACCGCCACGCCGCTAGCGAAATACGAACACACCTCCTCGATCCCGATCCTCCCGACGTGCCGACTGCCCCATGGTGCCGCCGTGCGGCCGCCATTGGACATCCAGAACAGCGTGCACGGGAAATCCGCCGGATTCTTCAGCGAAAACCAAACATACCCGTCGAACACCACCGCCGACCACGCGAACGGCTGCTCCACCGTCGTCGGCTCGCTCACCATCATCACCAGATCATCATTCCCCGGCCTAGCAGGATAACGCGTCAGGTCCGTCGTCCCGCCCGCAGCAAGCGGCACCTCGCGAAGATCGCTGAACCGCACGCCTTCCTTCAGCGCTTGAGTTTCACCGTCGGCAGGATTGGAAAACGCACCTGGAAAAACCGATGCCCAGCGGAAAGGGCTCACACTCACACGCCCCGCTCCGTCCGGCAGACTTGATAGATCGAGTATCGGATGATTGCCATAACTGAAATCGCCCTCCAGTCCAGAAATCCGGTGATCCTGATAGACGGCATGCTCTCCCACTCGCGTGGAAACGAATTTCTCCACGCTCGCCCCGCTGTCCGCCGTCACCATGACGAAGCGCAGCGAACGTTCGTCTGAGGCCGCATTCGTCCAATCAAGATTCGCCACCTCACCGTGCGGCGGGCCGTCCGCCTGACTGCCGAAGGGCAGGCAGAGGAAATCTCCGCGCAGCACCGAGAGCAACGGTGGCATTTCTGGAAACTCCTCCGGCTGCCATGGCGAGAGCGAGTAGGGCGAGACATCGCGCCCTGGTAGATGGAAAACCACCGGTGCTAGATGACCACCGCGCGAGGTCACGTCCAGATCGAGTTCCGGAGTGGCTAGATGATAGGAAGGTTCGCCGTGGACGTTGTGCATGGCCGCTCAGTCCTTGAGGAATCCGCGGACTTTCAGGTTGTTCAGGCGGCGGGCGATGTCGCCCAGTCCGTCGGCCGTCACCTCCATGTAGCTGCGCCCGTCACGGGTGTCCACGCCATGGCCGGAGTCGAGCTGCCTAACAAGCTCAAGCGCCGCGTCCGTGTGATCGAAAACCTCCACAAACACCTGCTTCAGCCCGCCACCCTTCGCCGCCGCTAACAGTAGAGCTCCGATCCAGCCATCGTCCGTCGATAGGCAGCCGCGCGTCGTTTTCGCCGATGCGTGGAAAACGCCGAACTCCTCCGCAGCGCAAATCTGCGCGATGAGCTCCTGGTTCTGCGCGATCGTTAGGCCCGAGTCGCCACAGTGCGCCGCATCGACTAGCAGTTTAAAAAACTTCTTTCCGAGCGCGAGGTTCGCCGCTTTCACGAACGACCAGCCGCGGTCCACATTGGTGAACGTCTTGAACTCGCCGGGACGCAGGAACTCGATGTGCCAGTTCTCGACACACGAACCTTCGACGCCCGCTTCCTCATAAACTCGCATGTGGACTTTCACATTCTGGTCGATCGCCGCTTCGAACGCATCGCCCATCCGGACCTCGTCCGCGCTCATCCATTCCTCGATCGAGGTCGAGGAAACGTGGCGGATGCCGTGAGTGATCGCCGCCTTGAGGCTTTTCACGAGTTGGGCCACCACCGCGTCTTCGTCCGCCGGGTTCATCGGATTCGCCCCGCCGACCATGATGATGAAATGCACTTCCAGACCCAGCGCTTTGAGGCCGTTGATGATGTCCGCCACCTCGCCTTCGTCCGCCGTGGAGAAGAACGGAAGCTGCACGATACTCATCGTCACCGGAGCTGCGTCCACTAGCTTCTTCATTTCGGAAAGCACACACAGGCTGCCGTTCTCGTCGCGGGGAAATTTCCCGTTCTCGTCCGGCACGATGCCGCCGACAAATTTGAAATGCGTCGTTACGACACCGAGCTGGATTTTGGATTTTAGGGTGATTTTTTCGGGCATGCGCGAAGTAAAATGGCGATTTCCGGATCGGGGAAGTTTGAAATTCGCCAAATCAGGATGCTTTCACCGTGCCACTGCTACCTCACCCACAGCCTCCACCGCCGGAATTCGGATCCGCCGGGGATTCACTCTGATTTCCTTGAGAAGTGAAAGGCAATCTTTCGCCGATGCCGGCAGAAATCCTTTCCCGATCGCCCACGGCACAAACAGCCCCAAATACCACTTCAGATGGTTGCCGGCCGACGTCAGTTCTTGCCCCCGGCTCGCCAGGCCGCTCGCCCGATATGCCTTCCACACCGCAACTCCATCGAATGTTTCCCAGGCTTTCCCGTATTTCAAACAAACACCCTTCACCATGCTTGCCTTCGCTTGAACAGACGCAGGCAAGGAAACTGCAGGTTCCCGCGCAGTCTGAGGATGCATAAACGAATCAAGACCCTCGGCCTCGACCTTCCGCCTTGCTTCTTTCAGATCCTTGGTTTGCAAGCTCTTGGTAACAAGCTGCCCATTTCTCCTCACCCGCAGGTAAAGGGTTCCGTTTTCATGCCGACTAATGTTTTTTTCTACTGCTTTCACCCGTAACTTATCTTGGTTTCGGACGAAAAGTGTGAAAAAAGTGTCAAAAATAATCTTTTTTGACACTCGTGGCAAATTCGCCACAGCAAGAAGTTCCTCGAAATCTCTGCGTAACTCGTTGATAACGAGCGGAGAGGGTGGGATTTGAACCCACGGTAGCTGTTACACTACGTCTGATTTCGAATCCGTTAGCGTTAGGGGTTTGGTGCCTGTTTTCAAGTGGTTATTTTGCATACCTGAAACCCGTTTGCCCTATTTGCTTTACTTTTAGGGCAATGAGGGCAATCTTTCGGCATGGCAAAAAGAACTCAATTCAATCCCGTGGAAACCCCTAACGGCTGGCGGTTGAACGTGCCCGGGAAATACACCGAAAGCGGAACCCGCGAACGGCACTTTTTCAAAATGAAGAAGGACGCCGAAGCCGCTGCAAAGACTCACAAGAAAGCTGCCGCCGAGTTTGGGCACCGTTCGCAGGCGATCCGCCCGAGCTTGGCTGAGGACGCAACCGCCGCCGCCGCTTTGCTCGCACCGTGGAACGTCTCCCTGCTCGAAGCCGCCCGCATCGTCGCTGAAATCCGCGCCAAGGAATCCGCCTCTTATCTCCTATTCGATGCCGTCGCCGATTGGCTTAAGGATTGCGAAGGACTCCGCCCGAAAACTCAGCAAGGTTACAAGCACACCGCGAGCCGCTTGAAAGCCGCCCTTGGCAATCGCTTGCTCACCGCCATTTCCGCCGATGACTTGCGAAAGGCACTTGCACCCGCAGGAACTCCCGCAACCGCCGCAGCGGGGCACCTGCGCACGGGGAAAGCATTCTGGCGATGGAGCGCCGAAAAGGGATGGTGTGATGCTGACACTTTCAACGGTGTGAAGCTCCCGAAATCCTCAGTGGAAACCGGGGATATCGAATTCCTAACGCCGGACGATGCCGAAGCCCTACTTCGCACCGCCGAGAAGCATTTCCCGCAGGCCGTGGCAAGCTATGCGCTCCAGTTGTTCGCAGGAATCCGCGCTGAGGAAATCGTTCGCATGGAAGCCAAGGACGTTTCCGCCGATGGGATCGAGCTTGGCGCATCCGTCACCAAGAAAGGACGCCGCCGCCACATCACCCCGAACGCAACCTTGGCCGCTTGGCTGGCGAAGCATCCCTTCCAGCCGTGCCCCAACTGGCGGGAAACCTCCGCAGCTTGCCGCCGCCTCGCCGGGTGGGATGTTGTTTCTGCCATCCTCAATGAACGGGTGAGAGTCGGCACGATGGAACCGCTCCCCGAGCCGTCCCTTAGCCGCTGGCCGCAGAATGCTTTGCGCCATTCTCACGCAACCTACGCGGTTGCGTCTGGAACGGCGCTAGAAACTTTGCTTTTCGAGTTTGGCCACAGCGGAACCACGAAGGTCTTGCGCGATCACTACGTCGGCAAGGCGAGCAAGAAGCAGGCACTCGAGTTTTTCGCCATCATGCCCGAAGGCGTGGAAGCACCCGCAACAATTCAACCCGTGGAAATGACCGCATGAACCCATCCAACGACAAGCTTGTGAATGTCACCGCCGGGGAACTTTCCGCCATCGTTGCGGCCCGCAGAAAGGAGCGACCGAGGGACATTCCGCCGAGAGCTGCCACCGGATTTTCACTGACCGCTGAAAGCCGCCTCTGGTATGTTGCGGAGTTCATCTATCAGGCCCGACTTGCAAAGCGAAACGGCAAGCCCGATCTGGAACAATCATGGCGTGACCGAGCGCAGGCCATTGCAACCGCAGTTGCGGGGGAGGCGAACGCCGATCTACTTCGGGCAGTTGCGAACGCGCTCGACGGCAAGCACCCGCCCGCACCAAAGGAAACCGACCAACAGCGGATTCTAACGGCCATTGCTGAGTCATACATAACCCAAGGCCGAGCACCGTCCAACAAGGAACTCCGCGAAACTGGCTTGTCTGGCCGAGCGATTAATGCAGTTCTAACCGATCTTGAAACGGTGGGCACCATCATCCGGCTTCACACGGTAAAGCGTGGCCGGAAACCGTTGGATTGATTGCGTCCACTCGAAGCGGAAACTTCGGACGCATTTCGACGAAGCGCGGAAAATGCGAAAAGTGGGAAGCGTTATGCAAACGCTTACCCGAAAAGAAAAACAAGCCGAGCCAGCGCAACCGAAGCTGGATAACCCCGCAACCTTCGCATCTTTCGCCGGAGTCACTCCGCAATGCGTTAGGAATTGGACCCGTGAAGATGGGTTTCCGCTCATCTTGAAAACTGGCCGCGTCGTTCGCTTTGACCGATCCGCCGCGCTTGCGTTCTTGAATGGGAGGGGAGCATGAAAACCGCCCCGCAACCCGAGCCGCTCCGACTCGACGGACTCCTAACCGCAGACCAACGCCGGACCGTCACAATCGAAGAGCACCTCGCATTCCGCGAAAGCATCGCCGCGCCATCGCCCGCTGACGAGCTCGAAGAATTGCTAGGCGACCTCCGCCGCGTGGAACCCGAAAACTCCAACGAGCCCCGCCGACTGTGAACGCCACCCAAGGAAAAGCCCCCGCCCCGGCTGGAACCGGAGGGAGGCGAGATTCGAAACGACACGCACAATCTACCGATTCAAACGATTGTTTCAAGTCTAAAGAACTGCCGCAGTTTCTCCGCGATCTGCTCGCCAGTGTCCCGCCTCATGGCTCAGGCGTCCATCAGTGGCTTTTCAAAGTCTCTCGCCAACTTCATGCTCACCGTGACCGCTCCAACATCGTGGCGCTGCTTGTGGCGTCAACCGATGGTTGCGGGCGGCATGTCCCGCTGAGTGAGATCGAGGCCGCCGTTGCCGATGCTGAAAAGGTAGCATGGCAACCTAACGGGACCACGGCACCCACCGCCAAGCCCGCCCCGAAATGGCCGGAAGTGGATCAGGTGAAACGAGCCGCCGCCATCGCATCAAGCACGGTGCAAAACCTCGCCGACTTGTGGGAAGCCTCGCCGATTCCATGCACCCAGGATTCAACCGACGCGGAGTTTTTCGCCGATGAACTTTTCCCCGGCAATCCCCTGCTTTGCGTAGGGCTGGACAAGGCGAACTTCACCACGGCACCGAGGGAATCGTTTCGTGGAAAACTTGGCGAAATGTCCCTGATTGTCCCGTCGCCAATGACGGCTTTGACGGGGAAACGCAAGACCGATGGGAAGGAATCGGCTCACACGCTCGCCAATACCGGACCCAGGCGCTTCCTCGTCACCGAGTTTGACAACGGCACCGCCGATGAACAGGCCGCGCTCTTGTGGCACCTCTCAGGCTTTGCGCCGCTCGTCGTGGTTCTATGGTCCGGCTCGAAGTCCTATCATGGGTGGTTCAACTGTCAGGGCGCAACCGACGAAGCGATTGCCCGATTCTTCCGCTACGCTGTCACCATAGGCGCGGACCCGGCGACATGGACGCGCTCACAATTCGTGAGACTTCCCCAAGGATGGCGAGCCGACAAAGGCAAGCGTCAGGAAGTCTTCTATTTCGACCAATCAAAACTTGGAGGCAACGAACCATGAAAACCGACGCATGGAAATCACCGCCGATTGACGAACCGGAAGCCAACCCACACGGCGAGGCCAGCCCGTTCAATGACGAGCCGCAACCCGAGGCGAAAACCGAGCGCAAGCCCCTATCGGCTTTCCTTGTGGATCACGGCGACACCATCGGCATGACATGGCAGGAAATCGACAACATACGCCCGCCCGCAATCATCGAAGGGTTTTTGCGCCGGGGCGAAGTCATGTTACTTGGTGCGGAATCGAAAAGCCGCAAGTCATGGCTTACTCAGGACGCCGGGTTTTGCGTTGCCGCTGGAATCCCTTGGCTTGCCGATGACGACGGCTTGAACGGCTTTCAGACAACGCAAGGCCGGGTGCATGTCCTCGACCTCGAATTGAACCCATCGGAAATGCGCTACCGTTTCGCCAAGGCCCGAGGCAATCGGTTTATCGGCGACGACGAAGCACAAGCCCGACTCACCCGAAACATCGCCGCTTATTCCTTCGATGGAATGAACGTCTGCGACCTCACCCCCCGCATCGCCGAGGTGCAAGCCACGGTGAACCCCGGCGACCTTGTGATTGTCGATTGTTTCTATCGGCTCGTTCCAGACGGAAACGAGACAAGCGACGTTGCCGCCATGCTCGAAACGCTGAAACGGTTTGCCGCCGATACTCAGGCCGGAATCATTCTTGTGGATCACTTCCGCAAGGCTGGCGACGACAAGGCGCGGAATCGCTTTGCCGGATCTTTCGTGAAGCAGGCGAGCGCAAGCACGCTGGTTGCCATCGAAACCACCGCCGACGACATGCTTGTGATGAACATTGACGCGCGGACCTTCCACGGGTGCCCGCAAGTCCATGCTCGTTTCAACCTTGAAAGCTACGCATTCAACCGCGTGCCGGATCAAGAGATCGCCGCCGCGAAGTTAGGCAAGCAACAAGCGGAGTTTGAAACATGGATTCTGCAAGTCTGGAAATCAAAGCCGCTAACCTTCCAAGCTGCAAACGCCGATGGTGTGACGAAGTGGGATATCTCCCGACAAGCCGCAGGCGGACGCTTCAAAAAGCTCGTTGCGGCCGATTTATTGGAATGCACCGCAGATGAATCAGGCAAGGCGAGGCTATGGGTTTTGACTCCATCAGGCGCGGAAATCGTGAAAAAAGCACTCAACTTGCACCCTAACTTGCACCCATGAAGAAATCCCTTATTCTACAAGGAAAACAAGGGGTGCAAGCGACTTGCACCCTACTTGCACCGGGCGAAAGGGAATGCGTGAAAGCGGGGGGCGATTCAGAGCCCCCGCTTGCACCTTTCATGGGGGGTGCAACGTGCAACTTACCTATAGAGCTTGCACCCCTTAAACTTGCACCCCCGGCCAAGCCCAAAACCACCGAACCGTTCTCCTACGTCTGGCGAGTCAAAACCCGACTCCCCGAGCGCAAGGGTAGTCTCTGCCGTGTCCTCGTCCGCTCGAAGATGAACTCGTGCCTCGTGGAATTCCAAGACGGCCAGCGATACGTCACAAGCCGCCAATACATGCGAAAAGCAAACCCACCCATTCAACCAAAAACGGCTCAACTCACTTTCAACTTATGAACGATTCGCCCGCCATCATCACCGACCCCCGGGAGCAAACCGAAGAAACGAAGCCAGTCCGCATCCTGCTCAGCGAGCGAGCAAGCCAGCACCTCGAAGCCATCGGCCAAGATTGTTTCATCGTCACCGCCAAGGACAAGAGCGACGAACGAAGCGGGCGGTGGATCATTCACCTTATGCCGTGCAGCTACACACAAGCCAACTCCGCTTGTCGGGTAGCTCGTGGAGAGTCGAAGGAATCCAGACCGAGGGCATCGAAGGCATGAGCCGCCGCCGATACGAACCATCACCAAACCAACCACCGGCCCGCGCTCCCGAGGATGAAGACATGCCCTGATAAATTCAACGGGTCCTCCGTAGAGGAGGTCAAAGGCGGTCGTCTGTCTCACCGCAATTATTTAGTGTTAGATATTTTCCCATTCTCACCGCACCTAACAATCTATTATGAAACGAAAACCAGCACCCGAAACCAGCAATTTCACCATTCACAAATTCTCCTCGCTGACCGGCTTTGATCGCCACGCCATCGGCAAACGGCTTGAGGAATCAAGAGCGAAACCGAGCGGCGAAACATCGCAAGGAGCGCCCTTGTATCGCCTCCGCGATCTTGTGAGGGCAATCCTTGGCGGAGACATCGAGGCCGAGCGCCTGCGGAAAATTAGGGCCGAGGCGGACACCCTCGAAAACAAGCTCGCAATCCAGCGCCGCGAAATCATCCCCGTGGGCGAGTCTGTGAACGCCGTGATTCAATGCGGGTGGGACATCAGGAACACGATCTTGCGCCTGCCGATCCCACCGAAAGAGCAAGACGACATGCTCTTGCAGCTGCAAAAACTTTGCGACGTATGGCGAGCGCGGGCGACCCCCGGCGAGATCGTGGAACCCGGCGAGCCAGAATGAAACGCACGATTGAAACGACTGTTTGACATTATGGAAAATGAGATCATTCTCACGTTCATGAACACGTTTTCAGAACAAGCGCTCACCGAATCGGCAGCTTTGCGCCTGCTCGACTGGCCATCCAGCCGACGGGGTGAACTGCGATCCCTGCTCCCATCGGTCCCGACAGGATCGTCACTGCTTTACGAAAAATCTGCCGTGGAAGCCCTCGCCAAACGAGGCCCCGGCACCCGCCGAGAAACCTCCAACCTTTTCACCCGCTGAAACTATGACCGCCACTCTTCCCCAAATCCGCCCCGGTGAGATGCTGCACCGCACCATTGACCTAGGCCGCGCCGCCGTGAACGCCAACGAGCGCACAGTGGAAATCGCTTTCTCATCCGAGGCACCCGTGGAACGGTATTTCGGAACTGAAATCCTCGACCACTCCCCGAAATCTGTTCGCCTTGGTCGGCTGAACAACGGCGGGGCGGTCTTGGTTGAACATGATCGAAACCGCCAAATCGGCGTGATCGTTTCTGCCCGCATTGATGCCGACCGGGTAGGTCGTGCCGTGATCCGGTTTGGAAAGAGCGCGCTGGCGGAAGAGATCTTCCACGACGTGATGGTTGGAATCCGCCGATTGGTTTCGGTGGGCTATCGGAATCACAAGACGGAAACCGAGACGAAAACGGCCGGCGTGGAAACCGTTCGTGTCACCGATTGGGAACCGTTTGAAATCAGCCTTGTGGCAATCCCTGCCGATGAAACCGTCGGAGTTGGCAGAAATTTATCCGATCCGACATCACATCCTCAAATTTCAAATCATACGAAAATGAATTCAACAATTACTGACCCCGCCGTTGCCGAGCGCAACCGCGTTTTCACTATCCTCGAAATGAACACCCAGGCGCAACGCCAAGGCATTCAAATCGACGCCAACCGCGCCATTCACGAGGGACTCACGCCGGACCAATTCCGGGAGCAACTGCTGCAAAGCCTGCTTAGTCGCCAAAGTAACTTCACGCCGGGAACGCCTGCGCCGGAATACTCCCGCAATGAACAGCGGGACATGTCGCGCTACTCGGTTTGCCGTGCAATCCACATGGCAGGCCAAGGCCGCCTTGATGGACTGGAAGCGGAAATCTCGCAGGAACTAGCCCGCTCATCCGGCAAGGCCCCGTCTGGGTTCTATCTGCCGCACAGCGTCTTGATTCAGGACCGCGCCATGTCGGTAACGGGAGACGCTGGCGTCTATGGTGCCAATGCCGTTGCTACCACGCTTGGCGGTTTCATCGACGCTTTACGGCCGATGCTAGTTTGCGCCCAAGCCGGGGCAACCATCATGTCGGGACTGACTTCCAACGTCGGACTTCCCCGGCACAAGGCCGCGTCCACAGCGACGTGGAAATCCGAGAATGCCGAGCTTGACGAGAAGACTCAGGAGATCGAACAGCTCTTGCTTACTCCAAAACGTATTGGCGCATGGACTAAATTGTCCAAGCAGCTCGTCGTTCAATCCTCGCCCGACGTGGAAACCTTCGTCCGCCGCGATTTGATGGAAGCGATTGCCGTAGGTTTCGACTATGCTGCGATCAACGGCACCGGGACCAGTGACCAGCCCCGAGGCATCCTCGCAACTACGGGCATCGGCGCAGTGGCGGGCGGCACCAATGGACTTGCTCCGACGTTCGCACACCTCACCGCGCTTGTCGCGGCCGTGGCCAATGCTAACGCCCTCGCAGGCCGCCCCGGCTTCGTGTTTTCCACGAAGGTTGAAAGCAAGCTCCGCAGCACTGCTAAAATCAGCGGAACTGATAGCCGCATGGTCTTGGAGGAAATCCAAACGACCCTTGCGGGACAACCTTGGTATTCATCCAACAACGCCCCGGACAACCTTGTGAAAGGCAGTTCCGGCGCGGTTTGCTCCGCGCTCATCTTCGGAAACTGGCAAGACCTCGTGCTTGCAAGTTTTGGTGGTGGTGTGGACGTCGTTGTCGATCCTTACACGCTCGCCACCACCGGACAAACCCGCGTTGTGGTGAACAGCCTCGCAGACGTTGGCATTCGCCGCCCCGCATCGTTTGCCGCGATGAAGGACGCGCTTTGCGCCTGAGCATTTTAGGGGCGGAGTTTGGAGTATTCGCCGCCCCTTCAACTGGCCCGCTCTTGGAGAAATCCGGGAGCGGGTTTTTCGTGCCGTGGCACCTAGCCCGCTCGGGAGAAGAGTGAAGGTGTGGGGAAGCAACTGCGGAGAGGAATTTTTTCAGGGCAGTTTAAAGGCACCGCCCCTTCCCCTGCTAGGGTTTTTTACTAACTGAAAACCGCTGGAACCCTTATAGAATATGGCGGAGAGGGTGGGATTTGAACCCACGGTAGCTGTTACACTACGTCTGATTTCGAATCAGGTGCCATAGACCACTCGACCACCTCTCCTTGAAGGGGCGGCAAAATGAGCAGGCACTCGGAGTTTGTAAAGCCTCCAATTCTACTTAATCAGGGAATACAATCGCGCGATGGCCGTCGATGATGGTGCGGTCGTGAACATGGAAGCGGATTCCCTTGGCGATGGCGATCCGCTCGCAGTGGCGACCGAGGCGGACGAGATCGTTCGGCGTGTGGAAATGATGCACGCGGTCCACTTCCTGCTCGATGATGGGACCAGCGTCGAGGTCCGGGGTAACGTAGTGGCAGGTGGCACCGATGAGTTTCACACCGCGCTCGTAGGCTTGTTTGTAAGGATTCGCGCCGATGAAAGCGGGGAGGAAACTGTGGTGGATGTTGATGATGCGGCCGGCGTAATCGGTGCAGAAATCGTTGGGGATGATCTGCATGAATCGGGCGAGCACGATGAGCTCCACGTCCTGTTCCTCAATGTGTCTGCGGATTTTCGCGAAGCCGGGCTCGCGTCTCTCGCCGTCCATGTCGATTTCGTGAAACTGGATTCCAGCCTTTTCTGCGATGGAGCGGCAGTTCGGGCGGTTGCCGATGATGGAGGTGATCTCGATGGGGAGTTCGTCGAGTCCGGCGCGCCAGAGGATTTCATTGAGGCAGTGGTCGGTCTTGGTGACGAGCACGGCGGTTTTCATCCGGTAAGGCAGGCGGCGGAAATGCCAGTTCGCCAGCAAAGAGCGACCGAGGGTGCCAAAGCCATCGATGAAATCCTGGACGTCAACATCGAGGTCCATGGTTTCGATCTCCAAGCGGGCGAAAAATTTCCCTCCGAGCTTGTCGGAAAACTGGGCAAACTCAACGAGGTTGCCGCGGTGGCCAGCCACGTAGTTCGCCACCTTGGCAACGATGCCTGGCTGGTCGTGGCAGGTAAGTTTAAGAATGAGTCCGGCGCGAGACATGCGGGCGGACTTTGGCTACCTAATTTAGCGGCGTCAACCACCGCAGGGAGGAGGTAAATCAATGATGGCCGTTGGAGAGGGTCGTCAACTCGGCTGAGACTTCTGGTCCCGCGTTTTTATCCGTGGGAGCGGGCGGTTGCGCAGCGGGTGGGCGCGGCGCGAAAAAGACCTCGAAATGATTGCCGGGGCGCGAGGAGAGATTGAGCAGAAGTAGATAGAAGAGCATCGTTGAAAACAAACCAGCAAGGCCGGCAAGCCACCAGCGGTGACTACCGTTATAGGGTTGCCCCAGTTCCGGTTGGTCGATCTCAGGCGGAGCGGGACGCCGGGCAGATGCCTCGGCCGACGGCTCAATCAGACAGGGGCGCGGTGAGGGAGCAAGCTGCCATCCGGCAAAATCCAGATCGTCAGCAGCGAGCGCAAGATCTTGGGGATAAGGAACTTGGCGAGACTTTGAAATGGGACCGAAAACCATCTCTGCGACTGCGGCTTCATCGACAAAGCCCTCGGTCTCGATCATCAGCGAACCCACTTCATCATGGGCGCGGAGAACTGGCAGCGGGCTGAGGCGGAGTGGGTTCATATTTGTTGCAAATTATTAATTGGCTTTTTAGGATGAATTTCCACAAACGTCAATTTCTAATCTTTCCAAACTAAATTGCCGCCGCCTCCCGGTTTTGCTTCACTTCCGGCGCATCGGGTGTTAGGCTGGGGCGACGCTTGCAGTTGCAATCTCAACCGATTGCATCAAAACTACCGCCAACGACATGCAATCCAATCCACCCGACGACTTGCTTTTGCTGATCCGATGTCCCTCATGTGGCCAGCGCTTCAAAGTGGGAGAGGATTTGCGAGGAAAGACAGTGGAATGCGGCAGTTGTGAGCACCGTTTCCGGATCAATGGCGAGGTGATCGTTCGCGGCCCGAGATTTTACCCTGGAGAGCGTAGCGATCCCGCGCTAAACCGTTTCCAGCGCGTTCCTCTTGCCCTCGCCCCAGCCGCGATGGGGCAGAAACCGGCGATGCGATACGGCGAGGCTCCAGACCCTGCGCTGCTGGACCCCGCATCGCCTCTGCGAGTTCTCGCCGGAATGGTGGGAGTTGCTGGCATGTTTTTGATGGCGCTGCTGCTGATTTTCGGAGCGAGTAGCGGCGGCGTTTTGGACGGTATGGCTTTAGAGAATCGACTGGTAATGGGCGGATTCGCCTGTTTCATGGGAATTGTTCTACTGATTTACGCGAACCCGAAAGCCCGCATCAAGGCGCTGTCTTTTGGCGTCCTTTTGACCGCTGGAGTGATGACCATCCCGTTTGTTTTTACAGCCGGTTCGAAAACCTTGGCGAACAGGGATGATCCTCTTGCCCACTTGACCGCTCCGAAGCCGCCGATTGCCGAGGTCGCGCAGATCGATCCCAACGCCGCGCTGAGGGCTCGCATCGGGACCGACCCGCTGGTGAAGGAGATCAAACGTCTCGAGGCAGAGGGTAGCAGTAAATATGCGTTAGGACTGTGGCTGCGCGGGCTGAGTGAGATGAACAAGTTTCTGGTTAGGGACTACATCTTCCGGGCCACCAGCGCGGATCCCTCATCGCACTTTTACCCGCGCGACGGGGGCGATATCCTGATGGTGGTGATCGGACCGAAGCAGTCGCTGGAGGAAATGGCAGAAGTCACTTCCGCACTGGGCCATACTGAGAAAATCTATCCAGAACTGTCTGTTATTGAAGTTCGTGTGAACAATGAAAACTTCACCGAAGGCCCTCTCGAAAAGCTTACGAAGAAGGAGGATCCCGCGTTTTACGATCTTAACAAGCGGGAGCTTGAATGTATCGATATCGGGCGGGTGAAACGTGCGGTCCAGAGGCTCGCCGAAGCCGAGCCGAAAATCTATCGGAACGACATCACCCGCAAGCTCATCAGCCTGCTCAAGGAGGATGGCATCGATTTTAAGGGTAACATCTGCCGGGCGCTTTCAAGCTGGTCGGAGTTTCCCGGTCCTGCTGGCGATGCGGCTTTACGGGCCGTGGAACAACTGATGGACAAACAGGCGGTCGTGCCACCGGAGATTGTCGCCTTGATTGTCAAGGAGAGGAACATCGCGGTGATTCCCTATCTCAACCAACTTTGGTTCAAGGATGCCACCACATGGGAAACCCTCTATGGCGAAATCGGCCAGCCAATCGAAGCGACTGTCATCCAGCGTTTTCCAAAAACGGAAGGGCCCGTCCGTTATTCCGCAGTGCGCCTGCTGGGAAAGGTGGGCGGACCTGACAGCATCCCAGTGCTTGTGGCTGCTACCACGGGTGCGAACCCCGAATTGAAAGTTTTATTGGA
The DNA here is from genome assembly GCA_038237425.1 of Verrucomicrobiales bacterium. Lineage (GTDB taxonomy): Bacteria > Verrucomicrobiota > Verrucomicrobiia > Verrucomicrobiales > Akkermansiaceae > Luteolibacter. Next base: position 20,172 of record JBBRYQ010000043.1, on the reverse strand, counting down.
TCAGGCTCAAAAGGCTATTCATGAGCGGCTTGCGCAATAGCAACCTTGATTTCATCAAACTTCTCACGTTGAAAACAGGAAATCGCCTTGCCCGTTGAGATGACTTTCTGCACGCTCACCCTTGCCTCTCGTTTTGCGCAAAGCTGGGATAATCCGGGGGGAGAATTCCAGCCGCGTGAAGCGAGGGGCCTTTTGTTGCCCTTCGTTCGGGAACTTTGAATTTTCAGATTTCCACGTCTCGCGTGAGTTCACCGGCGGTCCTCAACTGACGCTCCCAGATGAATCTGCGGAAAAGCACCTTCACCGCGGCTGTTAGCGGCACCGCCAACAGGGCACCGACGAATCCGCCGAGCACCAGCGACCAGAACAGCATCGAGAAGATCACGGTCAGCGGATGAAGCCCGACTGAGTCGCCAACGATCTTCGGCGCGGTCACCAGCGAGTTGATCTGTTGGACGATCACGAAGATAGCGAGCACGCAGCCGACGTAGGCCCACGCTCCCATTTCGAACGGTGCCGCCGAACCTTGTGCGTGAAGCCATGCGATGATGCACGCAGGAATTAGACAGAGGATGTTCCCGATGTAGGGGATCACGCCGAGGATTGCCATGAACACTCCTATCAGAAATCCGTAAGGTAGGCCAAAGATCATCAGCGCGATTCCCACGAGCACTCCGTCGATCGCAGCAACGAGCACCTGCCCGCGGAAAAAGGAGACCAGATAGCCGTTGATCTCCTGCAGAGTTTCCACCAACTCCGTCTTGAATCGCGATGCCTTCAGCGGCACGTAGTGATGCCACTTGTTTCTGATGGAAGCTGAATCCTTGAGGAAGAAAAACAGATAGACGGGCACCATGATCATGCCGAGGACGAGGCCGAGAAAACCGAGCACCTTCGTGGAGCCCGCTGACAGCCAGCCGCGAGTGGTTTTCAGGATCACGCCTTGGTATTCCACCAGCATCCTTCCGCCGCGGCTGTTGGAGAAGTAGGCGAGAGATTTCGGCCCGGGCGGGATGGTGGTTGCGGTCTCTTCCGGGACATTGGGATCGGTTAGCAGCCAACCGATGGGGCCGTTGATGTTGCGGTTGCGGAGATCGTTGAGAGCGCCGGCTAGGGCGGGGGATAGATGTTCTGTATCGTCGTCGGAAGTGGCGATGACCACCGCTGGCTGTGTTTGCGAATGCTGCGCTGGTTTGGATAGAAATGCTCTGAGCGCTCCGTGACTGCGCTGGATGCCAGGCAGGACGGCCGCCACTAGCAGAGTCACGGCAACGAGGATCATAATGAAAAGGGTGATCACCGACCAGACTCGGCTGATGCCGCGCCTTTCGAGAAAGCGAACGACCGGCTCGAGTACGTAGGCTACCAGTCCCGCGACGATTAGGGGGATGAGCACCGGCTGGAGAAACCCAAACACTTGGCCGATTAGCCAGATCAGCCCGACCAACAAGGCCCCGAGTATGAGAATGGAAACGCCCGTCGCAGCATTCCACAGGGTCTTCTTTTGATATTCGGTCGGATAAGGCATGTTGGAAAGTCTCGCACCGTCTTATGAAGACTGCTGCGCGGCTTACCAATTACAAAACGCTCGGAATTTCGGAGGCGAGGACGCGTTGCAGACTACTCTCACACCTGCGTTTCCGACTGGCCTGCCGCATTTTTCGCGATGCGGTCGAGCACGCCATTCACAAATCGCTTGGAATCCGTGGTGCCGAACCGTTTCGCCAGTTCGATCGCCTCATTGATGGCGACCTTCGGCGGGGTGGCTGCGTGAAGGATTTCGTAGGTGGCCATCCGCAGAATTGCGCGGTCGACGGGGTCGATTCGCTCAGGGGAGAAATTGTCCACAACGCCAGCAAGCGTTTCATCGACCGTTTCCTTTTTCAGCAAGATCGCATCCACTAGGTCATCAGCTTGGCGGCGGAGCTCGTGGATCTCAGCCTTCGACTCGCGCAGGCGGGTGAGATCGGCTTGTTCGGGAAATTTTTCGGGTTCCTCGACCATTCTCAGCCGATCGGAAATCCGCTGCAGCCGCCGAATTGTCGCCGCGACCGCTTCCATTTGCCCACGTAGCGCGGGGAAATCTTCGATGCCATGCAGAAAGCGCTGGCGGGTCATCGCGAGATCCCGGTCCAGCGAAAAAAGCGCATTCAGCGCATCCCCAAAGCTTTCCGCGACGGCGGCGTCGTCATCGTCCTTCGGCAGTCGCTCCAGTTTTGCAAACGCCGTGCTCCAACCGGATTCGAGTTCAGCAACGCGCTTGAGGTCGCTCTTCAAACTTTCCGCGTCGGGCCATGCGGAGAGGAACGCGCTTGCGGTAGCCTGGCGCTCCACAAACTCTGCCAGCCGACCTTCACGCCCGTGGGCGAGGTGGTGGACAGTGCGGAAAGTCGCCAGTTGCAGGCTGCGGCGATCAGACTCGGTGACAAAATCCCAGAAGGGGCCGCGCAATGCGGCTGGGTCCGCGCCACCTTCCAGATCGGCGCAGTAGAGAAACTGGACGACCGCCTCGCGGATGTGGCGGCGGCTAGGCATTGCGGTGCTTTTTATGGTTGGGGTTGCGGAGCATGGAGCGGTCGAGTTCCTGGAAAATATCAATCATCGCGGCAGCAGCGCGCGCGGCTTCCTTGCCACGGTTGAGCTGTGCTCCGATGCAGCGGGCGTATGCCTGTTTTTCGTCTTCTACCAGCAATACTTCGTGAATAATCGGACGAAGCGATTGAATGGCCAGACTCTGCAGCGAATCAGTCACGGATTTCCCGATCAGATCGGCGTGTTCTGTGGAGCCGCGGATGATCAGGCCTAGGGCGATGATGCAGGCAGGAGGATCGCGGTCCAAAATCGTGGCGACCATGACTGGGATTTCAAAGGCGCCGGGCACGCGGATCAGATCGACGCGGCCTTGAGGCACCAGTTCACCAAGTTCCTCAATGGCGTTCTCAACCAGCGCGTCGGTGAACTGTTCGTTGTATTTCGAGGCAACAATACAGATCCGGACTTTTGGTCCGATGATGCGGGGTTTTGGCGGCAAGGACGACGACATACGGGGGGTATGGCGGGCAGTGGCAGAAAAGTCAACTGACAGGCATGGAGATTCACCGATGAAACGATTTTCGCTTGGATGGTCCGGTATGTGCACGAAGATCGCCACATGCTTTCCTACCGCGAGGCGCTCGATCTGCTGTTGAGTAGCCTACCTCTGCTTCCCACTGAATACTGCCGCCTTGACGAAGCGGCGGGACGGGTGCTGCGCGAGAAAATCGTGGCGGACCGGGATTTTCCGCCGTTCGACCGTGTGATGATGGATGGTTTCGCGCTGCGTTATGCAGATTGGCAGGCAGGGCAACGATTTTTCCGAGTGACGCATTCCGCACCGGCTGGGAAGCCGAGGGTGGTCATGACAAAGGAGGCGGGGACGTGCATCGAAGTGATGACGGGAGCACCTTGTCCACTTGGGGCTGACCTAATTGTGCCGGTGGAGGAGATCATTTCAAACCAGGCGAGCGTCGTTCGGCTTGCGGAAGCCGACGATCGCATTGCCGGGAAATTTATCCATCAAACAGGGAGCGATGCGAAAGCCGGGGAAGTCTTGGTGGAACCCGGCTGCGTGATCGGATCGCGGGAAATCGGCGTGGCGGCCTCTTGTGGCATGGTCTGGCTGGGGGTTTCTCGATTGCCGAAAATCGCCGTGATCGCCACCGGGGACGAACTCGTGCCAGTGGACAAGACGCCGGCCGCTCATCAAATCCGACAATCGAACGGCCACTCGCTGGCGGCGGCTCTGACCCGCGCTGGGCATCCGCCCGTTCATGTTTGCGAGCTCGAGGACGAGATTTCCACTGCCCAGCCAATGGTGGAGAAACTGCTGGCTACGCACGACTGGTTGATTCTGACAGGAGCCGTATCGCGAGGGGCGAGGGATTTTGTCCCCATGGTGTTAGGTGAGCTCGGTTGCCAATTGGTTTTTCACGGAGTGGCGCAGCGGCCGGGGAAACCCATTGGTTGTTGGATCGGTCCGAAAGGCCAGTTGATCATGGCTCTTCCGGGCAATCCTGTTTCCGCGCTCACCGGGCTGCATACTTTCGTGTTTCCGGCGCTGGCGGTTGCGTCGGGTCTGCCGTTGCCTGCTTCGCGCCAAGTGGTGATGGAAGACCGCACGGCGGCGCTGCCCGATTGCACGCGGCATCTTCCTGTGACCCTGCGCACGGACGGCCGGGTGGAAGCGGCGGCCACAGGAAACAGCGGGGATTTCATCGGCTTGCTCAAGAGCGATGGATTCATCACTCTGCCCCCGTGCGGCTCGGAAATAACAGCGTTTCCCTTCACTCCCTGGATTTGAATCTGATGAAAAACCCCGAAAACGCGCAATTTACCCACGTCCGCGATGGTCAGCCGTCGATGGTCGATATCACCGGCAAGTCTGCTAACTGCCGCACCGCCGTCGCCGAGGCTCGCATGGAACTGGGCGCGGAAATCGTTGCAAAATTTCACAACGACGATCTCCAAGGACCCAAGGGCCCTGTTTTTCAAACCGCCATCATCGCCGGCACCATGGCAGTGAAAAAAACCAGCGATCTCATCCCATTCTGCCATCCTTTGCCGGTCGAAAATTGTTCGTTCGAGATCATTCCTAACACTACCGGCGTCGCCATCCGCTGCGAGGTTTCCACTACCGGAAAAACCGGCGTCGAGATGGAAGCGATGACGGGCGCGAGCGTCGCGGCGCTGACCGTTTACGACATGTGCAAGGCGATGAACAAAGGCATCCGCATCCAGGAAATCAGACTGATTTCAAAAACCGGAGGCAAGTCCGGCGACTACCACGCATGAAGCCTGAACCAAAACTCTGCGGCCTCGTTCTCGCTGGCGGACGCAGCTCGCGCATGGGCACTGATAAGGCCGCTCTCGTGCATCCAGACGGCCGCACGCTCGCTCGCCGGACCTGCGATCTTTTGCGCGATGCCGGTTGTGAAACCGTCGCCCTTTCGTTGCGCCATGATCAAGAAATCCCCGTTGGGTTTGGGGATTTCGAAAATCTAGCAATCGTCCGCGATCCTGCTGGCGAGAGCGCGGGGCCGATCGCTGGTATGATTAGCGGCATGCGATTGCACCCGGAGGCCGATTGGCTGGTGCTCGCCTGCGACCTGCCGCGTCTGGATGTAGCAACCCTAACTACACTCGTCGGATCGAGAAGGGCAGGGGAGAAGTTTCTCTCTTATCGAAGTGAATTCGACGGCTTGCCGGAACCGCTGTGTGCACTCTATACCAGCGAATCCCTCGGGGTCTTGGAACAAGCTCAGGCCGATGATTTACGATGCCCGCGAAAGGTCCTCATTCGAAACGATTGCCGCCTGATCGATCCTGTTTTACAGCGCGCGCTCGACAACGCTAACACGCCCGAAGACTGGGCCACCGCGATCATCCCGTGAAAACCTACGTCGTTAGTTATTTCGGTCTGCTGGTCACACGCCGAGGCCTATCCGAAGAAGCGGTTCTCAGTGCTGCAACGACAACTGCCGCGCTTTATGCCGAGCTCAATGCCGCCCACCATCTCGGCCTGGCGACAGAGAATTTCCGCGTCGCGGTGAACGACGAATTCGTGACGTGGGATCATCCACTCGCGGACGGCGACCGCATCGCGCTTTTGCCGCCGATGTCAGGTGGTTAGAATTTTCAATCCATGTCCTCCACTTTTCAATTCTCGCTGGTTGACCAGCCCATCGACATCCCGTCGCTCACCGCGAATCTGGGGGATCCCGCAGCAGGAGCCGTCGTCACTTTTGATGGTCGTGTTAGAAATCACAACGGCGGCCAGTCCGTCAGCCACCTCGAATACCAAGCCTATCCCGCACTTGCGATTTCGACGGGTCAAAAGATCCTAGAAGAAGAATGCGGCCGTCATGGGATTCTCTGCGCCCGCGCCGTGCACCGGACCGGACCGCTTACGATCGGCGAGGCGGCAGTGTGGGTAGGCGTGGCATCGGCGCACCGTGGACCAGCCTTCGATGCGGCGCGTGCAATCATGGAAAGGCTAAAATACGAGCTGCCGATTTGGAAAAAAGAAACCTATGCTGACGGCCGCACCGAGTGGGTCGGGCCGGACAACAAATCCCCCGAAACAGGAAAGGCTCGTGAGGCGGTGCCGGAATGGAGAGCTGAGTTGTTGGAAATTTGGATTTCCTCAGGCCATGACTTTCGCGGGCGGCACAAGCGGGGTCGCCTCGAGAACGAAAACATCGGCGTTCCAGAAATCGAGTGCGTGGCCGGCATGGGACTGCGCGGCGATCGTTACTTCGGCTACAAGGAAAACTTCAAGGGCCAGGTGACTTTTCTTGATGCGGATGCTATCGATGCGGTGCGCATTCATTTCGGCAAACCTGATCTAGCAAGTTCTGTTTTTCGTCGAAACATCATTGTTCGTGGAGTGAAACTCTGCGATTGGATCGGAAAACGTTTCTGTTTCCAGGGCATCGAGTTCGAGGGGACCGAGGAATGCAAACCCTGTTACTGGATGAACGAGGTCGCCGCGCCAGGCGTCGAGGAATTCCTCAACCAAAACTTCCGAGGTGGCCTGCGGGCAAGAATCCTAACCGACGGCGTGCTGCGGACGGCCCGGGCGTGATACAGACATTCCTGCCTGTTCTTTCACAAGCACCCAACCGAAGAACAGACAGGAATGTCTGGATCACGCCTTCGGCAGGAAAAACCCGCGCTGTTTTTCGGAAATCGGCAGGCCGAGTTTTTCCATTGCCGCGAGCATGTCCTCCCAGACTTGGCGTTTGACCGGGCTGCTTCCGCCGCTTTGGAGTAGATAACTCGGGTGATAGGTCACGCGCACCGGAGTGCCTTCAAAATCATGCCACTTACCACGCATCGCGGTGACCGTGCCTTCTAAACCGAGCAAGCCCTCCGCTGCAGTGCCGCCAAGGGCGATGATGATTTCCGGCTGGATGATGCCGATTTCCGCTCGCACGAAGGGCATGCACGCGGCCATTTCCTCGGGCGATGGCTTGCGGTTGTTGGTCGTCTGCCTCGGCGTCGCGGGACGAAATTTAACAATGTTGGAGATGTAAACTTCCTCACGGGAAATCCCCATCGCTTTAAGAATGTCGTTCAACTTCTGCCCGGCGGGACCGACGAACGGCTCGCGATCTTTTTCCTCCTGATAGCCCGGTGCCTCGCCGATCAGCATCACGCGGGCCTCCGGATTTCCCGTGGCGAAAACCATCGTTTCCCGAAGTGTGCCGAGCGCCTTGGCCGGGCCCCAGTTCTCCGCCTGTCGTCGCAAGTCGGACAGTTTGCCGACGCGGGTGGTGCTTTCCATCGTGATTTCCATAGAGACCGGGGCGGCAGGTGCCTCGACCGGCATTTCCACCCGTGCGGCAGGTTCCGCCGCACGGGGTTTCGCCCCTGGACGGGATTTTTCAAACAGCCCTCGCAGCCCGTCGCGCGCGCCATCATCGAGATGCACATGGCTCACGCCGCGGGCTTGTTCAGCTTCGAGAAATTCCAAGAGGACATCGACAGGACGAATCACGGCGGCACGCTAGCGACTTGCTCGCCCGCGTGCAACCGCTGGATTCGCCGAAGCGTGCTTGTGCTTGCCCGGTTGGGGAAACGCGTGCATTTTCCTCGCATGTCAGACGTTCCTCCGTTGCCCGGCCGCCTGTCGGCCCCGCATTGGTATTCCGGGCCGCGGCTCTGGCGTACCTTGAAAAAAGCCACACTCAGCGCCGGTCGGAAGACTCTGCTGACGGCACTCATCCTCTTTTACTGCTTGCAGGATAAGGACACGCCGACGTGGGCCAAGGGCGTAATCGTCGGCGCGCTGGGCTACCTCGTTTTGCCGACTGATCTGATTCCGGACATCATCCCCGGCATCGGCTACGGAGACGATTGGGGCGCACTCGTCGCCGCTCTTGGCACGGTCGCGGCTTACATCAAGGACGATCACAAATCAAAGGCGCAGGCTCAAGTCGCGCGGCTTTTCGGCTCGGTGAACCCGCTCGCTCCGCCGGAATTTTTCGAATAAAATCACGCCTGCCGCAGTATCACCCGGCGCAACCATCCATTTTCATGAAACCGACGATTTTTTCACTCATCGCGCTGTTCTCTATCGCCTCGCTTTCGTTGGCTGGCGTAGCCATCGACGCAGATTCATTCGGAAAAAGCCTCGGTGGCTGGACTAAGCGAGGCAATCAATCCGCCGAATATCCGCTCTCTGGCTCTGGCTATCGGACTTACAAACCCGAGGTCAGCCCCACACCAGACGGTGGGATTTTTGTTTCCGTCCGCATCGACCACGTCCGCGGCTGGCTGGCGTCGGACGATCATGCCATTCTGGAAATCACGGTAAACTCCAAAGGCATGATCGCCTCCGCGCAATCTAACATCGCCATTCAGGGCCAGTCGATCACTAGCGACGTCATCCTCGGCACGAACGAAGCAAGTAAACAAATCGTCAGCGGTCCCGAGCGTGCTGTGCAGATCGGGGCGGACCTCGTTTCCGATCTATCCGCGAAGATGCTGCGCGAAAACATCGTCGAAGCAGGGCGCGTTTCGTTCCCCGCTGCGCTGCGCCACAACTACAACCTGCTTTTCCAAGCCGTCCGCCTCGATGGCTCACCTGTGACGGTCACGCCTCCCGTGGCTCCCGTCACACCGCCAGCCACCACCCCGGCAGTGACTCCGCCCGCTACTCCCGCGCCTGAAGCGCCTAAAGCAGCACCCGTCCCGGTGGAAAAACGTCCGGAACCGACGCCGGCTCCTGCGTCCGCACCGCTGGAAATCAAGCCTTATGCAACTCCTAGCGGCGTTGAGCTACCCGTCCAGAAGTGATAGTGGCGTTTATTGATAAGTTGCCGATCACCTGTTGAAGAGACACCCAGGTCTGTATCGCGTTAGAATCTTGAGTCCTGAATTTCTGCGGCATCTGGTAAAAAAGAGAGCCGGCCGGGGATCAGGAGGACGCATCGGGGGCTGCATCTCTCCGATCACACCGACCGGCCGTTTGTTGGGGGGATTTGTTTCGGTAGGAAATTATTTGTTGTCTGAGAAATTCACCTGCATCGCGTTGACCTTGAGGGTGCGCTTGACTTGGAAGGTGATTGGCGAGCAGAGAAGCTCGGTGCCGTAAACCGTGGTGCTCATCAATGCCACGGTGTATGTGCCATCTTTCGTGAATTTGGAATCAAGCTCGTTAGTAGGAATCACGATGCTGGTGGTGGTATCGCTGGACCATGGGAAAGCCTTGACGAGAGTCCCCGTGCTGCCATTGACCGAGGAGCCTTCGTAAAGCATGAAGGCGGTGTCGCTGCGTGGATAGAGATCGGTGAGAATCAGTTCGATCGACGGAGCTTGGAAGCGGATGAGATCGCCGTTAGCGATGCCCTTGATCTGGCCAGAGGCGACAGGCCAGACTTGCACCTTGCCGGTGGCGATCTGTGTCTGGGTGAGGGTGCCGTCGGAAAGGGCGTGGACCACGAAATGCTCTTCTCCAAGCGCCTTGGTAGGGTCCGTGGCCTTCAGCGAAGAAGCGGGGAACTTGAGCACCGTTTTTCCGTTAGCAGCGATATAGCTGCTGTATAGCGGAGTGTTGGAGAGAACCGTCGTGGAATCGAGTGATGTTTGACCTTCTGAATAAGAAGCAATGTGTTGCTCCAAAAGAACCTGGGTAGAGGCGATCGGAAGTCCGCTGCCGCTGAGAAGACCGGCCACATTGATTTCTACCGAGAACGGTTGGTCCACGCGGGTGCGGGGGATGGCGCCGTCAGGATCAAGGGTGACGATCTTGATGTCTGAGGTGGGCAGGTATGCCCCGACGAGTTTTTGATCGAGTAAATAGTCTTGGGCCGGGCTCTGTTGGATGGTCCAGAGCTGGAACAAGGAGCCTTTGGTTTCGAGGGCGAGGGCGGATGCCGCGGCTCCGGCGACGGCGACGGGCATGTCCCAAACAACGCCGGTTCCCTGTTGCGTTTGACGGATGAAATTGACGTAGTTGCTGCTTTGGGCAAACGCACTGGCACTGGTGAGAGCTAGGAAAAGGCTGAGGAGTTTCATCGTTTCGTGATGGCTTGAGGTTCGGCGGCGATGCGGACGGAGATCGGACCGCTCTGATGGACAGCGATGACGATTTTGTCCTGCTTGGACCAGAATGCGACGCTTGCGGCGGGAAGGGCATCGTTGCCGGCGGCTTGGTCGAAGGAGACCTCATTGGTGGTAATCCAATTTCGGTTGAGGGTGATAAAATCGATGAAGGTGAGCAGTTTTCCCACAGGTTTCACATTGACGCGGGATTTCAACGCCTCTGGCAGATAGACGACTGAGCCGTTAGGGACGATGGTCCAGTTTTTACCGTCGTGAAGGATCATCGACTGCTTGAGGATCGACTGATTTTCCGGAGTAGTCACCTTGGCCTCGCCTTGAGCGGGCGTTTTCAGCCGGGCCATCGGGTTACCCTGTTGCAGCTTTGCGAGAGCTTCGGGAGTGATGCGGACCAGAACGGGTGGTCCGGCGAAGGCGCTCGTTGCAAGGGCGCAAAGGATCAATGCAGTTTTCATCGGGGGGATGGGGGATATGTTTTGGGAGAGGGAGAAATTATTCGAAAGTGACGAGGATGACGATGTCCTGCATGTCGAAGTAGGTGGTGCCGGGAGCTGCGGTGGAACACTCCCAGAGGCAGATCAAATCCTTCGGGCCGATCTTGATTTTGCCACTGCCGTCGATGTAGGCGGAGAGGAAGCTTTTTGCGCTGGCCTGATTGTAGGCGGGGGCGTAAGTCGGTGCGCTGTCGCCATTTTTAAGAACGACGACATATGGGTCCGCGGTGCTGGTGCTATGAAAAGGAAACCAAGATGAGCCGCTCCAACCACGTCCGCCGAAGTTGATCTTGTCGCTTTTGCTGACGGTGGTGTCGATGAGGACGTTGGTTGGCACCACGCTAGGACCTGTGCCGTAGAAGAACCGGGTGAAGGTGCTGCCGTTTTTGGACCAGGAGGCTTCGCATGGCAGAAGGGTGGATCCGGATTGGAAGGCGATGCCGAGGGTGCGCACCTTCATTTTTAAAGTGCCCTTCGGGACAATGGTTCCGGTAGAGGTAACATCGACAATGTCGGTGACTTTGCCAGGGTAGGTAATCTGCCAGCCGAGCTGGGAGCGGGTACCAACCCTGAGAAGGGTCCGGTCCACGGTGAGTGATCCAGTCGGAATGTCTGATGCGGCGAAGGCGGAGTTGATGGCGATAAGACCTGCAAGCAGGCCGATCATCAAACGTCCACCACGGGGGGAGTGGGAATGTTTCATGGGGGTGGGGGGAGGTGTCTGCTCTTGCGAACTGACGACGTCATTAAAAGACGGAAATTGCCGAAATTCAAGGAATCCGGTGTAATCTACGTGATCACGTGGGAATATCGCGGCAAAGTTCACTTGAATTTCCGGATGGGTAATCACCTCTTTTTCAGCGCTTTATGTAAAAAAAGAAAAATCCCCACCACGCCCTAGCAGGGTATGGTGAGGATGAGGAGATAATTAGGGATTCCTAACTAAACTGATTTTTCGGCTCTATCAGCGATCTAGAATGGAGTTCCAGTGCTCCAAATTGTCCTTCTGCGACTCGAAAAGCGCGGTCGTGTCGTCGTGAGTCGTGATGGAGGTGATCTTGTCACCCACGCCGTTGAATTTGCAGCCGCGCTCGCCGGTGTTGTTCTTGCCAGTGACCTTTTCGACCACATCCATACCGTTGGTCACCTGACCGAAGACCGAGTGGCGGTTGTCGAGGAATGGCGTGGCGGTGGTGGTGATGAAAAATTGCGAGCCATTGGTGCCAGGGCCCGCGTTGGCCATCGAGAAAACGCCTGGCGAACGATGGCGGAGATCAGCGTGGAATTCATCGGCAAACTTGTAGCCCGGGCCTCCGCGACCGCTTTCTGTTGGATCGCCGCCTTGCAGCATGAAACCTTCGATCACTCGGTGGAATGCGACGTTGTTATAGTAACCCCGGCGGGCGAGGTTGAGAAAATTCGCACAGGTGAGGGGAGCCTTTGACGCGTAGAGTGTGGCGTCGATGTCTCCGGCGGTGGTGTGAAGTGTGATTTTGATGTCAGACATGAGCACAAGAAAATACCGGATTTGTCCCGCTGGCAACCTACTTCCGGCGCTCGCTGGATTTCAAGGTTCGCGCCGGACCCGTACGAAATCTCGCCCGGGCAGCAAGGGAAGTTGCTCCGTCGTGGTGAAACCTGAGGCCGGACCATGCGGGTAAACCCGAGCGGCGGGTGAGGAAAAGTCGAGATTCTGATCGCACTCCAAGGTGTAGGATAGTCCCGGAAAGCTGCTAAATGTAACGTCGAAAAGCGGACTATCGGAGGAGGCGACGCTTGACGACGGAACGAACGAGAGGATTTTCAAAATGCTGCTGGGATCCATCGGATCGGTCATATTGGCGATTTCTACAGCGTCTGGGGAACCGTCACCATCGGAATCAAGGCCGCTATTGTTAGTTCCTACCACGAGTCCGTAAGCGGGCTCAAGCCGGTCATCGATGCCGTCGCCATCGCTGTCGATCAGAGCGAGCGAGGAAAACGGAAATGCCTCCACCGCGCCGATGTCCGGAAGGGGACCACTCGGGCGGAGTGAGCCTCGTTGGTCATGTCCGACATCGATCTGTCTGTTTGGAAAAGTATCCGGCAGGTTGATAGCGGCATCGATGAGTGGCGATCCTGGGAGGGGTGGGCGAGTGGCTGTCGGTCCTCCGTAGTCTGCGAGAGGTGCCAGCATCGGGTTTCCACCGATGAAATTCTGTCCTTGGTAGTCATCGATAGGTCCGGCGATATCGGAACCGCCGGGGGCTGAATTTCCGGCGATAACGCTGTTAGCGATGCTAAATCCCAATTCGGGAACGCCAGTGGTAGAAGTGGAGAAAATGCCACCGCCGGGTCCGGACAGGGAGTTGTTTTGTGTGATTGTGGAGTGGACGAGCTTGAGGCTCCCCGCCTTGATCGCCCCACCGGGACCGCCCGACGAATTGCCGGAAAACGTGGAATTGATGACCACCATTCCTACCCGATAGATTCCCGACTCGATCGCACCACCTCCACTTCCCGAATGGTTTCCGGAGAACGTGGAATCCCTCACCCAAGTGATCCCGCTATTGTTAATCGCGCCTCCGCTGCCTGCCGCAGAATTGTTCTGGAACGTGCATCGGACGACGCTCGCGGATCCGAAGGTGCTGCCGTAAACTGCTAGTCCTGCACCGGACTGGGCCGTTTGGTTGTCACGGATGACGCAGTCGGTCATGTCCAGTGTGCTGTCATCCATCTCGATGGCGCTTCCGGCGCTGTGGGTGAGCGTGAGTCCGCGGAGGTAAACGTTGCTAAAGTAGAGTTCGAAAATTGCGACCGAATCATTTCCCGAAAGGGTGATGCCGCCCGGGAGGTTCGCCGCGTCAATCGCCAGCGCCGGACCAAGGAAGCCGAGAGCGTAGAGCGGGTCGCTGGTGATCACGATGGTTCCCCCGGCCAGCGACGGAGCGAAGCGAATCAACTCGCCCGGAGGCGCGGCGTAGGGTGTGCCGATCGCGTCCCGCAGCGAGATGCCGCCTGCGTTCACGCCGTCGCTTTCGTCCGTCAGGGTGTTCACGACAATCTGCTGGACTTCCACCGCGCCGATGTCCAACGCACTTCCTGATAGACGGGCCTTGCCGCGTTGGTCGGAAAGCGGTAGCCCACCTGGATTCCCGGCGGCGTCTATCACCGGCGAGCCGGTGGCGGGTTTCATGGTGGATGTCGCTCCGCCGTTGTTCGCGAGCGTGCCTAACTGCGGATCGCCGCCGATGAAATTGACGCCGTTTTGTGCAGTCGTGGAATCGGTGATATCCGAGTCGGTGGCAGCGGTGTTTCCGGCGACGATGGAGTCCTGCAAGGTAAGTTGGGCCGATGAAATTCCGCCGCCACGGCTGTCGGGCAGCGTGCAGGAGTTGCCGGAAACCGTGCAGTGCCGGAGATCGACGTTGTTCCAGCCTTGGATCGCGCCACCGGCTTGGGCGGCCGTATTTTCCGAGAATGTTGTGTTGAGTGCGGCCAAGATTCCCCACGATTTATAGCCGCTCAGACCGCCGTAAGCTCCGCCCATGCCGGTTGCTGCATTGGCGGACACGGTTGAATTTTCAAGCACGACCCACGCCCCTCCGAATGGACCCTGGCAACTCAGGCCTGCGCCGAGAGTGGCGGTGTTTCCCGAGACCGTGGAGTCATGAAAAGCCGCGATGCCAGAGTGGTTGCTCAAGCCGCCGCCGTAGGAGTCTGCGTGGTTTTCTGAGAGGGTGGTGTGATCGAGGACGACTGAGCCGCCATTGGCGAGGCCTCCGCCGCCGAGAGCGCTGCTGTTGGCAGTTAGGCGGCAGTTCAGGAGCATCATCTGCCCGTGATTGTAGATGCCGCCGCCGAGCAGCGGTGTCGGTGCGGTGGCATTGTTGCCGCCAGTGATGGTGAGGTTTTTAAGCAGTGAATTGGCACCCGCGTCGATGACACGCGAGTGACCGCCGGCGGATACCGTGATGCCCCAGTTAGTGAGTTCGGACGCGTCGATGGAAACGTCCGAGTCAACCATCAACTGGCCGCCGACGAGGTTGATCGCCGCGCCGTCGAGGCTGGGGGCAAAGCGGATCAAGTTTCCTCCTTCGCGTTGCTGGGCCAGGGCAGCAGCGCCTCGCGCAGCGAGTCGCCGCTGCCCTGGCCCAGAGAGCCGTCATCCTCATCTGCGGTGGTGGTGACTGTTAGCTGATAGCCGGGATTGAACACGCGCACGTTGTCCAGCGTCAGGTCGATGCTCGTGGTGGATCCGGAGGTATCGGCAAACGCGAGCTTGGTGCGGAGGCTGGTCGCGACAAATTCGTAATGCCTTGCGGTCCATTGTTGCGGCGGCGAGCCTCCGCCTCCGGTCAGAGTCAGGGTGGTGTTCAGCAGCGGGGGACTTTCGACTTTGTCATCCGTCACCTCCACGTGAAGCCGTTGTAAAAGCGTGTTGAACGCGAGCACGCCGACATCGAAATCCAACGAATAACGGACGCCCACCTCGGTGTCGAACGCCTGCGACAGGAAGCCGTTGGGAGTCGAATTCACCGCGTTGAAGGCGGCCAATTTCACGCCGTCAGTCGTGGTGTAGGGTGCGCCGGTTTCGACCGAGACATGGTCGAGGGTGGTCCAGCCGTCGAAGCCGTTTTCGAAACTACCGTTCACCACCAAGCGGGTGGGATCACGGAGGAGGATGGAAACCGGAATCTCGGTGTTGGCCCCGCCTGCGGAAATGATGACTCGCCCCTGGTGACTTCCGGCGGGAAGCGAAGTCGCCCCGGCGGTGACGTGAAGTTGGAGCGATGCGGAGTATTCCTGCTCCAAGGTTCCAGACGGTGGCCACACCGCCAGCCACGGTGCGTCGTTCACCTCGACCCGCGCAGTCCATGCGAGCGGGCCGGAACTTTGATTGGTCAGACTGCGGAATTCGGACAAGGGCGAAAACGGCCCGCATCCGACGAAGCCCGCGACCTTGAAAGTCTCGTTAGAATCGGCGGTGACTAGTGGCAGATAAACCGCTTTCAGGCTCATTTCTTCGGTGACGGTGAAGGTGACCGCTGTGCTGCTGCCGAAGTGCCCGCCGTTTTTCGCCCACTCATGGAACGTCCGTCCTGGTCCGAGCGATGCTGGGGCGGTGAGTGTCACGGTTTCTCCCTGATAGAACTGGCGACTGAAAAACGTCGTCCCGTCCGGCTGCGAACCCAATCCCTGCACGGCAACGCCGATGTTTACACCGGGGTTCGGATAGTCGTAGGAGGAGCGGATATTGACGTAGCGGGAGTCCTCGATCCGCACATGATCGAGCAGGAGGTCGGTGCTGTGGGTGGTGGTGGAGACGTCGGAAAACAAGAGCTGCACCGAGCCAGTGACGGGGTTGGGGAACTCGTAGCTGGCTGCCTGCCAGTGGTTCGTGCCGTTAGACGTGCCGCTGATGGTGATCGTGTCATCGACGCGGAAGTAGCGGGTTCCGGCGATGACTTCGATGATCTGGACGTTGAGTTTCTGGTCCTGCGAGCTGTAGCTGAGATTGCCCACGTCGAAGCGTAGCCGGTGCGTGGAGGCGATGGTGTTGGGGATAATGATGGTGCGGCCGAGTGTGCCGTTGGGCGTGGAATCCAAAGCGTTGAAGGCGGCTAGGTGCGTGCCGTCGGTCGGGGCATAGGGTGGTAAGTTTTGGATCGAGACGTTGCCGGTGGCTGTCCAGCCGTCGAAGCCGGACTCGAAGCTGCCATTGCTAACCGTGGTAAAAAAATCCGCATGGGCTGGCAGAATCCGAAGATGAAGGCGCAAAGCGCCGTGGCGATGGATAGACAGGTTTTCATGGGGTCGCTCCTTTCTTGATGAGGGCGGGGTAGGTCCGCCGGTTTGCTTTGGCGTTGGTTTTTTGAATGGATTGCAGTCAAGGTTCACGGCGGATGCGTGCAAAGTCCCGGCCGGGGAGATGCGCAGCCGCAGGCATTGGAGTGAGCGGGACGGTGGTGGTCATTGACGTCATCGCAGGGACTTGGGTCCCCAATGGCTCTCCCGGAAGGTAATTTGCACGGGAAATCCACCAACCCGCGATCATTGCGACAGCGAGGAGTGTCAAAAAAATCATACTGACATATGGCCGTATTTTCATCTGAGTCTCCCGTTTCGATTGGAAGGTGTTTTCTCAGCAATGCAAACTTGGATAGGGGAGGATGCCGGAGTACACAGATCGCTATCTCTATGAGATTCGTGTAGTTGCCCGGAGGAAACAAGCATTCAATTTCTAAGCAGAATAGAAAAGCCAGCGGGCGGCTGAGGGGGCGCGCTATTGCCAGCCGTTCGTCGCGATCTTTGTCATGACGGTTCCTCCATTACGAAGGGACCGGAGAAAATGTGCGATCAAGGTTCATCAGCAGACCGGCCGACGCAAAGTTCGGGTTTCGATTCAGGACACAAACGGCGCGGCGCGGATCAGGGTTCTGAATCCAACAGAGCCGGTTGGGGAAGTTCCTCGCCGCAGGCAGGACAGGATTTCTCTGAGCGGGATGGATGGTGCGGCGAATTGAATGGACAGGTTTCCATGTGAGGGCAGAACAACAACTGCAAGGGGAGTTTTGTCATTATGGACAGGTTCAAAAGCATATCGCCGGATGGAAAGCTATGTCCCGTTTCCCAATGTCCCCAGGTGGAGGTGGAAACTCCCAATGCCGCAGCGACATTTTCGAGTGTTAGCTCATGTTGCGTCCGCCACCACTTCAGACGCGCCCCGAGAACGGTGCGGTCGGCATAGAAATGATCAGCGGGTTTCGAGTCCATGGAAGCATTCTTTTAGCAGCATCTATAAGCGCTCCCTGCCGCAAACGTTTCAAGTCTATTTTCGATGGGTCGCCATCACCCAGCGGTATTCTCCGGCGATCTGCTCCTCCACCGGTCGCTGCATCTCCGCGGGTAGAACACCCCACGTGTAGGTCTCGATTTCATAATGACGGCAGACGTCTGGATGGCCGCGCCACCATTCGATGACCTTGCGCGTTTGGTCGATGGTCGAGCGCAGCGGCGCGCTCGGTTCGGCATCAAGCGGGATGTGGAAATGCACGCGCATTTCCTCGAACTGGTGATGCTCCACTGTCCCGTTTTCCAACGATTCGAAAAACTCCGGTAGATCGTAAAAACGCGTAATTCCGCCCTCGGTATCGCGCAGCAGGACCTGATGGAAATACGTCGGTTCCTGGAAATCACGGATCGCCGCGAGTGCGGCGGGATCTCGCGGATCCAGCGAAAGAGCGCTTGATAGATGGACCTTTGAAATTCGGATACCCGCGTTGACGAATGCCGTAAGCGCGATTTCCGCCTCGTCGTATTGCAGGGCGAAGTGGCAGGCGTCGTAATTCACACCGATCCGGCGTTTGATTGCGTCCGGGTCCGGCGCGTGCTCGTGGAGGCGTTGGAAAAATGCGAGGGTTTCCTCCATGTTTTCAAAATGCCCGAGCGGCTCCGGCTCTAACCCGAGGTGGAAATCATGCCCGGTCTCGGCTGCTAACGCGTCGAGCCAACCGGCAAGCTCGATGAGGTTCTGCCGGATCAGCGACTCATCTGCCATGAACTTTTTCAATGACCCCGGCAAAGTCGAAACCGACGCCCCCGTTTCCGGCTGAGCCACTGCCGCAAGAATACGGAAAAGATCCTTCGTGTAATCGAGTCGCGCCCGGTCCGTCCAATCCGGCATGAACACCTGCTCTTTCACCCGCGTCCCGTGGAAACTGCCGTAGGGAAAGCCGTTGATCGTGAAAACATAGGTGTTCGTCGCTTCCAGCCAGCTTTTGAAATCTTCCAGATTCGCGCCTTCTAATAATTCACCCGCCGCCACTGCCGAGAGCCTTAGCCCGATCGCGAACGCGCCGTTCTTCTCCAAGGCGCCGGACTCCACCAGTCGATCTCTAACCGTCAATACGTGGGTTTCCAACACTCCCTTCGTCTTTTCCCAGGTCTCGGCCGGGTGGATGTTCGTGCAGTAGGAAAGGTGGGAAGCGGCGAGTTTCATCGGAGAAATGCGATACGGTGCGGTGCGGACAGATACTTTCGTCCGATCCGCAGTGACCTTGCAAACACTTCCACATCCGGATTTCCGACGCTCGATGTGCAACTCCACCGCATTTCGGAGTTTTCAAACCGCGCAGCCCACCTAGTTTCCTCCCCCCATGTCCGCCAAGATCCGCTTCACCTCCGCCACCGCCACCGGGCTCGTTCTCGCCAAAGTCGGCCATCCGCAACGCGATGAGCCGCTCCAGACCTCCAAGGAAGTTTTCAAAATCGCCGAGGAGGATCAGGAAACCCTCTCCGCCATTTTCCTCAAACCCTTCAAAAACCTCACCGCCCACCGTTTCAGCCATCATTCCTCGCTCGATCAGCACGAAATGAACGCCTACAGCGCCGCCATTTTCGCCTCCGATGATGGATTGCTCGAAAAAGGCTGCGACATCGCAAAGCGCCTCTACGCCAAATCGAACCATCCTAACATTAAGTCCGGCGACCTCTGCATCTCACTCATCAAGAATATCGACATCGATGGCGAGCTCACCCACGGCCTCTGCATCCTCAAGTCAGAGAGCGTCGTCCCGTTCCTCAGCATCTCCACCCGCGATGGCGACTTGGAGCTCCACACCGAGCAGGGGATCAATCCCGAGAAAATCGACAAAGGCTGCCTCATCCTCAATCACCTCGCCACCAAGGGCTACTACGTTCTCACCTTCGACCGCACCGGCTCCGACTCCCGCTTCTGGGTGCGCGACTTCCTCGGAGTCGTCCCCATCACCGACAGCCCGTTCCTGACTAACAAATACGCCAACATGGCCGTCGCCTTCCTCGAAAAGGAAAAGAAGGAAGCCCCGAAAAAAGCCGCTGATGACGATACTCCGCCGTGGGACGCGTCCAGCTCCGCCCGCGATGCCATCACCTACTTCGAGGAAAAGGAAAACTTCAGCCTTCAGGAATTCGAAGAACAGGTCCTGAAAAGCCCGGAAGCCAAGGCCAAGTTCGCCGAGCACCGCAGCAAGATCGAGGAAGAGCAGGGCCACCGCCTCGATGACTCATTTGAAATTTCCAAAAAGGACGTCACCAAGGCGAAGAACAAGATCAAGACCACCATGAAACTCGATACC
This sequence comes from Verrucomicrobiales bacterium, assembly GCA_038237425.1. GTDB lineage: Bacteria > Verrucomicrobiota > Verrucomicrobiia > Verrucomicrobiales > Akkermansiaceae > Luteolibacter. Next base: position 476 of record JBBRYQ010000043.1, on the reverse strand, counting down.
GGCATCGAGATCCGCCTCAAGCCCGCCGTCGCCAACGAGCCCGATAAATTCCTCGAACACGGCTTCGACGACGCCCGCAACATGAAGTTCATCAAGGTTTTCTATCGCGAGGATCTAGCGGATTGATCAACCGCCGCTGCGGAATCCCCGCGCCCCACCTCACCCAGATGAAACGAGGCAAACACCGCTGCACCCCCGAATACGATCTCCGCCTCAGTTGTTTCTTCGGCATCACCCGGGCATGTTTCCTCCATGGACGAAATCATTTTTGAAGTGCGTGAGGACCAGGGCTCCTCCATCAGGGATCATCACCGTAAAAATGCCGCGTCGGTTGGAAAAAATTGAACTGCCAAGACGCCAAGAACGCCAAGTGAAGAGGAGTTGGCTGCTCTCAATTCTATTTTCAGCCCCCTATCTTCTGACTTTTGCTCGCCTCATCCCCTGGTAGGGGCGGATCTGCCAGGCCGCCCCAGTTG
>JBBRYQ010000042.1:0-45984 GCA_038237425.1 Verrucomicrobiales bacterium | reverse complement strand
GGAAATTTTCCACTTCGGTGGTCGTCGTGAGCTGTCCGCCAGGCTGTGTGCCGGAAAGGAGCAACGGAGTGAGATTGGCGCGGGCGGTATAAATGGCGGCGGTGTATCCAGCGCAGCCGGTTCCGATGATGATGACGTTTTCCATGATTCTGTGAGCGTTTAAAGCGGGCTAGTATTCCGGCTGATTTCCGGATCAGTCAACTGCCGCGACGGCAATTTGTCGGAAACCCAAGGCCGCAGGAATGATTTCTCACAAACGCGTTGCGCCCAAGCACGATTGGGTAACAATCCGCATGCATATGAGTCCTGATTTCATCCGCGAAGCCCTTCGCCAAGTCCGTTACCCCGGTTTTTCCCGGGACATCATCTCCTTCGGCCTCGTCAAGGACGTCAAATGCGAGCCCGGCGTAGTCACCGTGAAACTCGAAATCGCCACCCGCGATCCAAAGATCCCCGAACAGATTTTCCAAGAATGCCATGCGATCCTCGATCCCCTGCCCGACATCGGCACGGTGAAGATTGAAATCGAAGTGAAAGACGCACCCGCAGCGGCAGGTGTCGCTGGCAGCGTTGGGAAATCCTCCATCCCCGGTGTGAAGCGCATTATCGCCGTGGCATCCGGAAAGGGCGGAGTCGGGAAATCCACCGTCGCCGCAAATCTTGCGGTCGCCCTCGCCGCCACCGGGGCTCAGGTCGGCCTTTGCGATTGCGACCTCTACGGCCCATCCGTCGGCCAGATGTTCGCTGTTAGTGAAAAGCCGATGGCCAACGAGCACGACGAGATCATCCCGATGGAAGCCCACGGACTGAAACTCATGTCGATGGGATTCCTGCTAGATGACCGCTCCCCCGTCATCGTCCGCGGACCGATGGCCACCCGCTACACCCAGCAATTTCTCCGACAAGTCGCCTGGGGCGATCTCGATTACCTCGTGCTCGATCTCCCGCCCGGCACCGGCGATATCCAACTCACCATCGTGCAGACCGTCAGCGTCGATGGTGTGATCATCGTCACCACCCCGCAGGAAGTCGCACTGATCGATGCCCGCAAAGCAGTCTCCATGTTTGCAAAAGTAAATGTCCCCATCCTCGGCCTCATCGAAAACATGGCTTGGTTCGAGGGCGACGATGGGAAAATCTATCACATCTTCGGCAAAGACGGCGGAGTCAAGGAGGCGGAGTTTCTCAACATCCCGCTGCTAGGCCAGATCCCCATCAACATCGAAACCCGCGAGCGCGGTGACAGCGGAGCTCCGATCGCACTCGTTTCCCCGGAGGAGAACAAAGTATCCGCAGCCTTCCATCAGGTCGCCGCCCATATCCGTGCGAAGCTGCCGTGACCTGCCGGCTCGCCGGCCATTGTAACGAAATGTTACCCGTTTTGGCTGTCCGGAATGGGGTTTAAAAAGTCAATCTTGTGCTCGATTTCATGGCCGATGCCGGAGCATAAGATTTTTCTAATCTTCGCCAGAGGACTTCTCTAATTTCCATGGATGAGGCTTCTCTCATCATGAAACACCAATTGCGACCCGCTTTAGCCATCATTTCCACCTCCGCGGCACTTATGACTGCCGCCGCCGCCGCCGCATCACCGGAGACTCTGAACAATCTGAATGTAGCCTATCAGAATGAATCGAACGCCGCTCGTCGCTACGAAGCATTCGCGAAGAAGGCCGACTCCGAAAATCTCCCGCAGATCGCAAAACTATTTCGCGCCACAGCAGCGTCGGAAGCCTTCCACCGGGACATCCAAAAATCAGCCATCCTCAAACTCGGCGGCCAACTCCCAACCTTCAAGCTCGATGAAATCCCCGCCACCGCCACTTCGGACAATCTAAAAGCTTCCATCAAGGGAGAAATTGAGGAACACGACACGCTCTATCCGGCATTTCTCGGCAAAGCAAAATCGGATGAAGCCAAAGCCGCCGTCCGAGCATTCAACTACTCCATCGCTGCGGAAAAACGTCATGCCGAGTATTTCCAACAGGCACTCGACCAGATAGGCAAAAATCCACCGGCCACCTATTACCTCTGCGAAGACTGCGGTCTGATGCTCGACAAACTGCCCGATAAGAAATGCCCGGTGTGCCGTGAGGGACTGAAATCATTTAAAATCATCAACTGATCACCGCCGTGAAAAATATCCTCGTTTGGGACCTACCTATCAGGATTTTCCACTGGACATTCGCAGGCTCTCTATCAGCCAGCCTTGCCATCGGCTTGCTGGTGGACGGCGACAGCCCGGTTTTTCAGCTCCACATGCTCCTCGGACTCGTCGCTGGCTTTGCGCTCGTCGTGCGGATCGTCCTCGGCATCGTCGGCTCGCGCTACAACCGGTTTTCCGCACTGCCGGTGAATCCGGTGGAGGTTGTGAAATATCTGATAGGCACATTCACCGGCAAGGCCCGCCGCTACATCGGGCACAACCCGGGGTGCGCCGTCGCCGCGCTCAGCATGTTTTCCCTGGTGCCATTGCTCATCGCCTCCGGTACTGGATGGCTGGGTGAATCCGGCATGGATCTCCATGGAACGTTCGCTTACGTCCTGCTCGCCGCCATCGTCTCCCACGTTACTGGCATCATCTGGCACTCCGTCCGGCACAAGGAAGCGCTCGCACTATCGATGGTCACCGGACGCAAGGAAGGGCCGCCCGAAGAAGGGCTCGCCAGCGCGAACACCGGCTGGGCCGTTGCGATTCTTGCCGGCGGCGTGGCATGGGTGGGTGCGCTGTTCGCCAGCCGCGACATCCAGGCAGAAACCGTGCGACTTCCCGTGCTCGGCACCCTAATCCAACTCGGAGAATATGAAGGCAATGAAGGCGGCGAATACGGAGATGGAGGTGCCGCCAAACGAGAAAATGATGATGATGACTGAAAACTTCCCGTCGGCGACCCCACCTGATATCAATCATTCATGAAAATCCTCGTCGCCGAAGATGACGCGAAGCTGCGGGCCCATTTGGTCAGCGCCCTGCGGTCCGCCGGGCACTCAACCGATGAGACCGGCGATGGCGAGGAAGCACTCTGGCTGCTAGGCGAGCACGATTATGATGCGGCCGTAATCGACATCATGATGCCGGGAAAAGACGGCGTCAGCATCACCCGCGCCGCCAGAGCGGGTGGCTCGCGCACGATCATCCTCCTCGCCACCGCCCGCGGCGAACTCAAGGACAAGATCAGCGGCCTTGATGCCGGCGCGGACGACTATCTGGTGAAACCCTTTTCCACAGAGGAAATGTTAGCCCGCCTCCGCGCCTGCGAACGCAGACGGCGTCCGGAACTCGGAAACACCCTCCGCGTCGCCGATCTTGAACTCGATTTACGAACTCGCACCGCCAACCGAGGCGGCAATGAAATCGCTCTGACAAACCGCGAGTTCGCTCTGTTGGAAACTCTAGTAGAAGCCTCGCCACGGGCCGTTTCAAAAACCACTTTGGTCGAGCGCGTATGGGACCAGTATTTCGACTCTGGGACCAACGTGGTGAATGTTTATGTGAACTACTTACGAAAAAAAATTGATACTGAAGGATTCAAACCACTCATCCACACGGTCCGCGGCGTCGGCTTTGTGTTGAAGGAGGATGCACCGTGAGCTTCCGATTTCGGATCGCAGCGTGGTTCGGAATTTCCCTAACCGCTCTCATCGGGCTGATGTTCATCACCGCGCACTGGCACCTCGATGAGGAACTGCGCAAGGACCGCTGGGACCGCTCGCACCCAAAATATCCGGATTGGGTGATCCACGGCAGCTACACTAACGAGGAAGTGCATGACATTCTCAAGGAACTGCTAAAAATTTGGCTGTGGACCGCCGTTCCAACCATCGGCCTCTCGCTGGCCGTCGGCCTGTTCCTCGCCCACCGGTCCGTGCGCCCCATCCGCGACATTAACCGCCAGCTCGCTGACCTCACCCCGGAATCAATGCGTGGAGGAATCCACCTGCCTGAAAACGATCCCGTACTCTCCGACCTCGTCGAGCACATCAATGCGTCACTCCACCGCGCGGGCACTGCCTATGAGGGAATGGCCGATTTTTCTTCGAAAGTCGCCCACGAACTCCGCACCCCACTGACGCTGCTGCGAATGAAAATCGAACAATCCTCCTCCATGCCGGCCGAGGTGCAGGAGGAACTCCAGGACGAACTGGCCCGGCTCTCACGCTTCATTGAGCGCTCGCTGTTAGCAGCCAAGGCCGAGAACGGCACCCTTGAAACCCACGGCAGCGAGGTGGACGTGTCGAAACTGTTGGAAGACATCGGTGAGGGCTACAAGCTACTGGCTACCGAGAGAAACCTCGAATTCGTGTGGCAGATCTCACCGAACACCAAGGCATTCACCGACCCCGATCTCCTTCGTCAGTTACTCCACAATCTCCTTGGCAATGCACTGCGCTACGCCCACTCAAAAATCGAGGTTGTTGCCGTTTCAGAAAGCCAAATACCTGTGATCACCATTGCCAACGACTATTCAGGCAGGACAATGGGGACCGCAGGACTCGGGCTCGGCCTGCGTCTGGCACAGGCCATTTGCAGCGCGACGGGAATCATTCTTCACATCGATCAAACTGCCGATCATTTCTCCACCAACCTCAGAATACGCCACCTTTCCGTACCATGAACGACGAACTCACAACAACACCCGACCATGAACTCACCGACCACTCCGGCATAGTGAATGTCCGCCCGGATCTGGTGCAAGCAAAGGTAGAAATCGATTACGACCCTGAGAAGCTAAGCGAAAAGGACGTTGTGGAACTCGTCAAAGAGCATCAAGCTCAAGTCTCGTCGGTCCTTGAAAAAAGCATCTATCGGCTGGAAGGCAGCGCGTGCGAAGCATGCGCCATCAAGTTAGAACGGAGGGTGGAAAAAATCCAGGGCGTCCGCCGCGCCACCGCTTCCTACATGGGTAAAGTTCTCTCCGTAACATTCGACACGGCGGAGGCGAACAAAGACGGGGTACTAGAAGATTTAAAAACCAGTGGGGCAAACGTCAAACCCCTAACCAAATCAAAACCCGACACCCGCTCGCTCTGGCAGAAAATTCTCACGGGCGAACTCAACGAGGAAATTTCCTGCGGCCTGGGTTTCATTTTCCTGATGATCGCCTTGTTAATCCACAAGAGCACCGGCTTCAATGCACTCACGAACGGACTCTATCTGGCTGCCTATATTTTCGCCGGACAAGAGGGCGTGCGCTCCGCCATCGCCTCGCTACGGGAAAAAGTGTTGGACGTGGATGTGCTGATGGTCCTGGCCGCCCTGGGTGCGGCAATCATCGGCCAGCCGTTCGAGGGCGCGCTGCTGCTGTTTCTCTTCAGCTTTTCTAACGTGCTCCAGCGCCACGCCATGGAACGCACGCAGAAAGCCATCGAATCGCTGCTCACCTTGCGCCCGAGTGAGGCCTTGGTGAAACGAGACGGAGTAACGCTCAAGGTGGCCGTCGAGGATCTGGAAATCGGCGAAATCGTCATCGTCCGCCCTGGCGAGCAGATCCCAGTGGACGGCGTGATTTCCGAAGGCAGCACGAACGTCGATGAATCATCGCTGACGGGCGAGTCGATGCCCGTTTCAAAAACTCTTGGCAGCACGCTCTTCGCCGGAACCCTCAACCAAAGCGGTGGCATCGAACTGAAGGTCACCAAGCGCTCCGATGACTCAGCGCTCGCTAAGATGGTAAAGCTGGTAGCCGAAGCCCAAGCGGAAAAATCCAATGCCCAGCGCTTTCTCGAAACCGCAGAACAATATTATGCGATGGGTGTGATCGCTCTAACGATCATCGTTTTCCTGATTCCCTTCATCTTCTGGGGAGAAACCTTCGCCCACGCGTTCTATCGGGCGATGACGGTGATGGTGGTCGCCTCGCCATGCGCCTTGGTCATCAGCACACCCGCCACCGTTCTATCCGCCATCGGCGGCGCAGCGCGGCGCGGTATTCTCATCAAAGGTGGCTCGCATCTGGAGCGCGCGGCCAAGATCGACATCGTGGCCATCGACAAGACCGGCACGCTCACCGTCGGCAAGCCATCGCTAACGGACTTAGTCGTAGGTGGAGGCATTCAGGCAATTTCCAAATCGCTGCCCGCAGAATCCCTATCACTCCTCCGCGCCGCCGCTTCTCTCGAAGAAAAATCCGAGCACCCGCTGGCCCACGCCATTGTGAAAAGCGCGGAAGATCTCGGACTCACGCTACCGCTTGCCACCGATTTCCAATCCACCGCCGGCAAGGGGGCGGAAGCGACGATCGAATCCATTCGTTACGTCGTCGGTAGCGAACGGTTGTTTGTAGAACTCAAGGCCGCCGGTTTCGCAGAACTCGCGGAGGCCTCGAAACCACTTCAGGAAAAAGGCAAAACCTGCGTCTGGTTAGGAATCCGCGATGGCGATGCCGTCACCGCAAAAGCCGTGCTCGTCATGGCGGACACGATCCGCCCCGCCGCCCGCCAACTCGCGGATGAGCTGCATCGTCTGGGCGTGAAAAAAGTCGTCATGCTCACCGGTGACCAGAAGCTCGTCGCCATGGCCATCGCCCAAGAAGCGAAGGTGGATGAAGTCCGCGCCGAGCTGCTGCCAGAGGACAAACTGGAGGTCATCCGCCAACTCAAACTCGAAGGCACCGTCATGATGATCGGCGATGGGGTGAACGACGCCCCTGCCCTCGCAATCGCAGACATCGGCATGGCGATGGGAGCCGCCGGCACCGACGTGGCCATGGAAACTGCGGACATCGTGCTGATGGGAGATCGATTAGAAAACATCCCGCTGCTGCTAGGCCATGCCCGCCGGGCGAGGCGCGTGCTGATGCAGAATCTGATTTTCGCCAGCGCGGTGATCGTCGTTTTGATCATCTCCGCACTCGGCTTTTCTCTGGCTCTCCCGTTAGGAGTCGTGGGCCACGAAGGCAGCACGGTGATCGTGTGTCTCAATGGCCTGCGCCTGTTGATGGTTCATCAGGCCGGAAAGGCATTCTGAAAGTGCTCCGGCTGTCTCAGCCAGATTCTAACTCCCGGCTGAGACAGCCGGGACACCTTCCGCTCATCGGGACCACTTCTTGGATTTCCCCTTTATCTTTTTGACCACGGATTTCTTTTCTTCCACCGGAGCTTTCACAGGCAAAGGAGAGTTTTTTGATGTCTTCGCAGCTACTTTCACCGGCTTATTTGCTTTGCTCACTAGCAGGCTTTTACCAGTCATTTGCTTCGGCTGCTTGACGCCGAGCATTTCCAACAGAGTGGGTGCCACGTCCGCAAGGATTCCATCGTTCACGGTGTAGTCCGAGGCATCCGCGGCGACGTAGAAGATGTGGACGAGGTTGGTGGTGTGAGCAGTGTTAGGCGAGCCGTCTGCATTGCGCATGTATTCGCAGTTGCCGTGGTCAGCCGTGATGAGGAGCTTGCCGCCGAGACGGAGGGTTTCTTCGACGATGATCTTAACATCAGCATCAATGGTCTCACAGGCCTTCACTGCCGCTTCGACGACGCCGGTGTGGCCGACCATGTCCGGGTTGGCGAAGTTAAGGATGACCATGTCGTAGTCCTTGAGCTTGGCGACGACGGTGTCGGTCACCTGCTGGGCACTCATTTCCGGCTTAAAATCGTAAGTCGGCACGTCCTTGGGAGAAGGAATGATGAATCGGTCCTCGCCCTGATAGGCAACTTCCTCACCGCCGTTGAAGAAATAAGTGACGTGCGGGTATTTTTCTGTTTCCGCGATGCGCATCTGCGTCATGCCGGCGTTCGCGACTGTCTGGCCGAGCACCATGTCCAGTGTCTGGGCGGAGAAAATCGCCGGGCAGTCGTATTTCTCATCGTATTGGGTGAGCGTGACGAAACTAACTTTCGGAGTAATCTCACGGTCAAAGCCGTCGAAGTCCGGATAGAGAAATGCTTCCGAAAGCTCGCGTGCGCGGTCTGAGCGAAAATTGAAAAAAAGCACGACATCGCCATCGCGAACACGCTGGGTGTTCGACTCGATGAATGTCATCGCCGGCATGAACTCGTCGGTTTTGTCCAACCGATAGTAGTCGGCGACCGCTTCGCTCGCGAGCACGTCGCGCTTCTCGCCTTTTCCTAACACGATTGCATCCCATGCCAGCTTTACCCGGTCCCAACGCTTGTCGCGGTCCATGGCAAAATAACGGCCGACCACGGTGGCGATATGAGCACCGCACTTCGCGGCTTCGTCCTCGACCTTCGCGAGGTAGCCCTGGCCACCGGTCGGTGAGGTGTCGCGACCGTCGGTGATCGCATGGATGAAAATGTCATTCACTCCCGCTTTCTTCGCGAGTTGAACCATTGCGATGAGCTGGTCCTCATGGCTGTGGACGCCGCCGTCAGAAACGAGTCCGATGAGATGCAGGCGAGCGGTTTTCGCCTTTTGCATGGCTTCCTCGAAAACTGGATTTTTCTCAAGTGTCCCCTCCTCGATCGCCTTGTTGATGCGCGTGAGATCCTGGTAAACGATGCGGCCAGCGCCCAAGTTCAGGTGGCCGACTTCGGAATTTCCCATTTGTCCGGGCGGCAGTCCGACGTCGAGGCCGGAAGCGCTGAGGAAACCTTTCGGATATTTCTCGAACATGACCTCGTGAAAAGGGGTTTTCGCGAGCAAGGTTGCGTTGCCGTCTTTGACAGCGGTTTTTTGTCCCCCGGGATTCACACCCCAGCCGTCGCGAATGATGAGCACTACAGGTTTCTTAGCCATGACGGCGCGGGTTTACTCCTCCGGGATAGAGCGGGCAAGACATTGCAGAACGTAAAATTTGGGGATTGGGAGAGAAATGCTTGAAATATGCATCTGATAGCGCATCTTTTGATGCATGAGAACTACTGTCACACTTGATGACGATTTACTCGCCTCGGCGGCGGATTTCAGCGGCATCGATGAAAAGTCCAAGCTGCTGAACTTCGTTTTGGATGCCTATGTGAAACGCATGGCTGCACGCAGACTCGCCGCTCTCGGTGGGAGCATGCCGGACCTGGACATCGCGGGGCGAGATACCCGCGTGAGCTATTTTTCTGATACTCCGACCTCCGGTTATCAAGTCGCAGAAGACCCAAAATGAATCCCGTGCTCGTCGATAGTTGTGTGTGGGTGGGGCATTTCCGTCAGCACAATCCATTGCTCGTCAACATGCTGGAGGATGGCGAAATCTGGTGCCACCCCATCGTGGTTGGCGAGCTATCCATGGGAAATTTGAAAGACCGGCAACAGACGATTTTCGATCTAGCGAAATTGAACCGACCACCGATTGCGACCTTTGCGGAAACCCGCCAGATGATCGAGGCACGCCGCCTGTGGGGCCGCGGCATTCAGTGGAACGACGCGCGGATTCTCGCGTCGGCCATTCTCGGACAGGTGCCACTTTGGACCTTCGACGTCCGGCTCAGTGAAATCGCCAAAGAACTGGGCGTCGGCTTCACAGCCTAGCGTATTTCGTCATTTTCAACGCTCCGGTTGCGCGGATTGGGGAAACGGTTTGCACCTGCATTGCAACGCACCTAGAAAAGGGCGCACGCCATGTCCGACAAACCATTTTTCTACCAAGATCCCTTCCCACTCGGCACCGATACCACCGAATACGAACTGCTCACCACCGAGCACGTCAGCGTCTCCGAGTTCGAGGGAAAGCCCGTCCTCAAAATCGCCCCGGAAGCACTCACCCTGCTCGCGGCGGAAGCGATCAAGTCGATCAATTTCACCCTCCGCGCCTCGCACCTCGCGCAAGTCGCCTCCATTCTCGATGATCCAGAAGCATCGGAAAACGACCGCATGGTCGCGCTGATGCTTTTGAAAAACGCGGAGATCGCGTCTCACGGCATTCTCCCATTCTGTCAGGACACCGGCACAGCCACCATCATCGGCAAAAAAGGCCAACAAGTCTGGACCGAAGGCGATGACGCGGAATTTCTATCTAAAGGCATCTATCAAACCTACACCAAGGAAAACCTCCGCTACTCGCAGACGGCCCCGCTCACGATGTATGACGAGGTCAACACCAAGACCAACCTGCCCGCGCAGATCGATCTCTACGCCACCGAGGGCGATGCCTACAAATTTCTATTCGTCAGCAAAGGCGGCGGCTCGGCCAACAAAACATTTCTCTATCAGGAAACAAAAGCCCTGCTCAATCCCAAGCGCCTCAAGGAATTCTGCCGTGAGAAAATGGCGTCGCTCGGCACCGCCGCGTGCCCACCCTATCACCTCGCGTTCGTCATCGGCGGCACCTCCGCAGAGACCTGTCTGAAGACCGTGAAGATGACTTCCACCCGCTACTATGACTCGCTGCCCACCACCGGCAACGAACACGGACAGGCGTTTCGCGACATCGAGTTAGAAAAGGAGCTGTTGGAAATCGCCCGCGAGATCGGCATCGGCGCACAGTTCGGCGGTAAGTATTTCGCGCTCGACGTGCGCGTCGTCCGCCTGCCGCGCCACGGTGCCTCGTGCCCTGTAGGCATCGGCGTTTCCTGCTCCGCCGACCGCCAGGCCAAAGCGAAGATCACCAAGGACGGCCTTTTCATCGAGAAACTCGAAAAAGACCCCGGTCGCTTCATTCCAGAGAAATACCGCGATTGGAAATTCAAAGGGGTGCCAATCAACCTCGATCTTGGCATGGAGGAAACCCTCAAAACCCTCTCGAAATACCCCGTCACCACCGCCCTCGCGCTCACCGGCACCATCATCGTCGCCCGTGACATCGCCCACGCGAAGCTCAAGGAAATCCTCGAAACCACCGGCGACCTTCCCGAATATTTTAAGAAATACCCAGTCTATTACGCTGGTCCGGCAAAAACACCTGCCGGCATGCCATCCGGTTCCTTCGGCCCCACCACCGCCGGCCGGATGGACAGCTACGTCGATCTTTTCCAGTCCCACGGCGGCTCCATGGTCATGTTGGCGAAAGGAAACCGCTCACTCCAGGTCACAGACGCCTGTAAAAAACACGGCGGCTTCTACCTCGGCTCCGCCGGTGGCCCGGCCGCCTTGCTGGCTCAGGACCACATCCGGTCGCAGGAAGTCGTCGCGTTTCCAGAACTCGGCATGGAAGCGGTCTGGAAAATCACGGTGGAAAACTTCCCCGCCTTCATCCTCGTGGACAACAAGGGCAATGATTTCTTCACCTCGCTCAATACCTGCCCGGTGTGTCATTGATGATTTAATCCATCATTTGGCGATTTATAGACATAATCCCCACTATTGTTTCGTTTCATAGCAAATGCGTTGCATGCGCATTCATCGGGGCTACACTCCCCACAACAACACCAATTATCACCATGGGACCTATCGGAATGCCTGAGATGATCATGATTTTTATCGTGATCCTGCTGCTCTTCGGAGCGAAAAAACTGCCTGAACTCGCCCGCGGAATCGGCAAGAGCATGGGTGAATTCAAAAAAGCCCGTGAGGACTTTGAGCATGAAATCACCCGCGCTGAAACCGAAACGCGCGTCAAGGAAGTGCCCAATAAGGAGCCACGCGAATCCTGATTTGCCGCATGAGCTTACGCTCTGTCCTGAATTCGATTCAAAACTCAGCCCCAAGATTTCTTGGGGCTGTTTTTTGTGCCAGCGCTCTTCTCGCCAGCACCTCCTGCGGCAAAAAAGCATCAACTCCGGATTGGGACACGCCCGTCAGCGAGTCTCAACCCGCCGAGCCAACGCCATTGCCGCCGCAGGTCGAGCCGAAACGAGAACCTGCCCGGCAGGTTCCAGTCGAAGCGAAGCCCAAGGAAAATGCTCCCACCACCGCCAACCCGACGTCCGATGGGCTTCGTTTCATGGCCTACAACGTCGAAAACTGGCTCACCATGGACCGCTACGTCGACGGCAAGAACCTCAAGGGCGCACCGAAACCTGAGACGGAAAAACAGGCCGTTGTTGCCATCCTCACCCGCCATCAGCCGGACGTGATCGGGCTCTGCGAAATTGGCGAAGCTTCTGACCTCGCCGAGATTCAGGAAAAACTCAAACAAGCCGGACTCAATTTACCCCACCTCCACTACACTGGCGGCACCGATCCCACGCGCCACCTTGGCATCCTCTCCCGTTTCCCCATCAGCTCCACCGCAAAACCCGCCGAGACTGAATACCAACTCGACGGCAAAACTTTCGGCATCAACCGCGGCATCCTCGACGCCACCATCGACGCCCACGGGAAATTCTACCGCTTCATCGGTGTACATTTGAAATCCAAACGTGAAAGCGAACAAGGCGACCAAGAAGTCATCCGACTCCACGAGGCCCGCCTGCTCCGCCGCCATCTGGACTCCATCTTCAAGACCACCGCCGATGCCCGCCTCATCATTTACGGCGATTTCAATGACACTCGCGCCACCCCGGCGATCAAGGCCGTCACAGGAAACTACAACGACCTCACCTACCTCACCGCCATCCCGGCCAAAGATTCCAACGGTGAAGCTTGGACCCACTTCTGGGCACCACACGACATCTACTCCCGCATCGACTTCGTGATGGTAAGCCCCGCCCTCAAAAGTGAGGTGAATTTCCCCGCCGCGAAAGTCATCGACGATGCGAATTGGAACGATGCATCCGACCACCGCGCGATCTACACCGAATTCAAATAAACCTATCAGACTGCATACGATCTGATCGACCTCGACTGAGGTAATCCGGCATCAACCACTTCCTCACCCCACCGCCCCATACACGCTCTCCCCGCTGTCTGGATACTTCTCCATCACATGCTGGAAAAGCACCCCGCACTTCGGTTCGAAAAGATCCGCCGTGTATTTCTCCGGCAGTCCGCCATCCAGCATCTTCTCAATCTCCACTCGCACCGCCGCCCGCGTTGTCCGCTTGTTCCGCCAGGAAAGCATCAGCCTAATTGTCGCTGGACACCAGCCATCAAGGAGCTGCGGACTCCGATCCGCCGCAGTCCATGAAGTGACAATGGATCGCGGCTTGCCTCACTTTATTGGCTTCCCATGGACATCGGCGATTCGGAATGGGAGCGCAGCGGACATAGCCGGAGGCAAATCGCCGCTCGTTGTGATGAATGCGATCCGCAGGGCTTCCACCATCTCCTTCTCCTCCTTCAACATCCTCAGAACTCCACTCAAGTGGCTCACGGCTCCGCACCCTCCTGCAAGGTTCGGGGCTAAAATGAATCAACCAAACCCGATTAACGCAATTTACTTGCGAATTCAGGTCTACACCGCAAATTGCCCGCATGTTCCGTGCGCTTCTTATTTCGCTGTTTTTCGGCATCGCCGCTGCGCAAGCGGCTGAGCTAAAAATCGCGGTTCTGCATCCACTTTTAGGAGACATCGCCCGGAAAATCGGTGGCGACCAGGTGCAGGTGATCGATCTGATAGGCCCCAACGGCGATCCGCATCATTTCGAGCCGAAACCTGAAGATCTCAAGCAGGCGGAGGGGGCCACCATCTATCTGGTAGCAGGCATGGGGCTTGAGGGATACCTGCCGAAACTGAAAGCGATCATCGTGAACAAAGCGACTCTGATCGAGGTTGGAGCCACCCTTCCCGCGCTCGAAGGTGCCTGCGATCACGAGGAACACGAAACCGCTCACGAGCACGAACTCGATCCGCACTGGTGGCACTCGATCGACCTGTTCCGCCGGGCGACCTCCGTGGTGGCGGACGCGTTTGTCGCTGCCTCACCTGAGAACACGGAGCTTTTCCGGAAAAATGCAGCCACCTACCGCAGCGAGCTCGACGAACTCGAACGCTGGTCGAAACGGGAAATTTCCAAGATCCCGCGCGACAAGCGCCAGCTCGCGACCGCTCATGCTGCCTTTAATTACTTCTGCAAGGACTTCGGCTTCACCGCCCGCCCCGTGCAGGGACTCAACCGCGAGCAGATGCCAGACCCGAAGCAACTCGCCACCCTCATCGGCGAGTTGGAAAAGAACCACGTCGCCGCCATCTTCCCCGAAAAGGAATCCAACCCTAAAATCCTCCAAACCCTCACCCATGACACCGGAATCCGCCTCGCGGAGCCGCTGATCGCCGATGGAGTCGGCGTGAAAAGCTACGAGGAAATGTACCGTCACAACGTGGACGCGATCGTCAAGGCCCTGGCACCTCCCACTAACTGAAACGCCACAGTTGATTCCCGCGCAGGGGCCATGCATCATGCGCAGCGTTCCGCAAAACGAATGCTCACTCTCTTAAAAATCCGCAATCTCGCTCTCGTCGATGAACTCGCTTGGGAACTCGGCCCCGGCCTCATCAGCGTCACCGGAGAAACCGGCGCGGGAAAATCCGTGATCGTCGGCGCACTCAAGCTGGTGCTCGGCGAACGTGCCGAAAAAAACCTGATCCGCACCGGTGAGGACAACTGCTCGGTGGAGGCGGTTTTCGAGCTCAAAGATCCCTCCGAAATCAATGCCATCCTCGCAGACGGCGGACTCGATCCCTGCGACGACACCCAGCTCATCATCCGCCGCGTGATCGGCCAGACGGCGAACCGCCAGTTCATCAACGATTCTCCAGTCACGCTGACCTTGTTGAAACGCCTGGGCGAACACCTCGTGGACCTCCACGGCCCGCACGACCACCAATCGCTGCTCTCGGTGGAGCGCCAACTTTCCATGCTCGACGCCTACGCCGGAGCGGAAAACGCAGTTTCAAACTACCGCGAGGCCTACCGCGCATGGCGGACAAAAGCAGTAGAGTTAGAAGAAATCCGCCACGCGGAAAACGCCAGCGAACAGGAGCTGGACCTCCTGCGCTATCAGCTTCAGGAAATCGACGGAGCCAACCTCAAGCCTGAAGACGAGCAGGACTTGGAAGACCGTTGGAGGCGTGCCTCTAACTCCACACGCCTTGTCGAAGCCGCCGCTGCCGCAACCGCGTCCTTGAACGGCGACGACGGGATTCTCGAACGCTTATCCGAAGTGCAGCGCCTCGTGCGGGATTTGGAAAAGCTCGATCCATCCATCCGTGAGCGCACTGCCTCGCTGGAGACCGCCTGCCTTGAACTCCAAGACCTCGAAAGCAACCTGGCCGACTACGCCGACGAGCTGGACATCAATCCGGCCGAAGCGGCGATTCTCGAAGAGCGCGTGAATCTGCTGGAATCACTGAAACGGAAATACGGGCCATCACTCACCGACGTGCTCGCCCGCCGCGATGCCGCCGCCACTCGCTTGGATACGATCGAAAACCGTGGCGAGAAACTCGAAACCCTCGAACGTGAGCTCACCGCCTGCCGCACGGCTTTGGATGCTAACGGAAAATCATTGAGCGCCACCCGCAAAAAAGCGGCACCAAAGCTGGCAAAGGAAATCGCCTCACAGCTCAAGGATCTCGGTTTCAAGCAATCGTCATTCGAAGCGCCGCTGAAAGTGCTGGCAGAGCCCGGACCACAAGGACTGGAGGCGATTGAATTCCAGTTCGGCCCGAACCCCGGCGAACCGCTGCTGCCGCTGCGGCAGATCGCCTCTTCCGGTGAAATCAGCCGCGTGATGCTGGCAGTGAAGTCCGCTCTGGCAGATCAGGACGCGACGCCTCTGATGGTTTTCGATGAGATCGATGCGAACGTCGGCGGCGAAGTGGCGCGCGCGGTCGGACGCAAAATGGCGGCGCTCGGCACTCGCCATCAGGTGGTGGCGATCACCCACTTTCCCCAGGTGGCGGCCACGGCCGCGCATCATTTTGTCGTCGAAAAGGAAGTCTCCGGTGGTCGGACGCGCTCACGGCTTTTCCCGGTGAGCGGGGAGACTCGCATCCAAGAACTCGTCCGCATGTTAGGCGGTGGTGGCGAACAGGCCCGTGCGATGGCGGCCTCACTCTTGAATTCATAAATGATCCGCACCTACAAAGCCGTTCCCGAAGCCGTCGAGTCCACCTCGCGGGATCTCGCGGCGTCGTTAGGAATTCCATGGCGCGAAACGGGAATGCCGAAACTGGTGATCGGACGACGGGAATGGATCGCGCTCCCGGACTTGGGTGTTTCTCCACTGAACGCAAAAACAGACAGCGGAGCGCGCAGCTCCAGCATCCACGCGGAAGACGTGGAGCTATCGGGGGACGAGCGCAGCGTGCGATTTACCACCATCAATCACTACAGCGAGCGGATCTCCTGTGAAGCGCCGGTGGCGAGGATCGCGCGGGTACGCAGCTCCACCGGCAAGGCAAAGAAGCGGATTTTCATCCAGACCACTGCGATGCTGCCGGGTGGGTTCAGTTGGAGCATCTTGGTCAGCCTTGCGAACCGCTCGGTCATGCTCTGTCCGATGTTATTGGGAAGACGCGCGCTTTCCGGCTATTTCCTGATCGACACACAGGGCGCGCATTTGTTAGGGCCGCGAAGGCAGTTGAAACTTTGATAGATGACTGCTCTGGAAAGGTGATTGGACCGCTTGTGGCGTCGATGTCCATGAGATGCCTCTTCGACGAATCGCGCATGTCCGGCGAACTTCTTTCAGTTAGCGACGGTCACAGACGCGCCGCTACAGGAATGCCTCGGGCTTGCGGCCATGCAGGTAGTCCGCGGCGGACATGCGCTTGCCGCCATCCGGCTGGAGCGACGTGATGACGAGCGCGTCCTTTCCACAACCGACGATGAGTTGGCCGTCAGCGGTGGAAATTTCTCTGGGTAACAATGATTGTGTCACGACGGACGCCTGCGGATAGATTTTGAGGCGTTTCGCCTTTCCACCCTCGATCGCGGTGGTGTAGGTCCCTGGCCACGGATCGTAAGCGCGGATGCGGCGCTCGATAGCGGCGGCGTCTTGTTCCCAGTCGATTTTCCCATCGTCGCGTTCGAGCTTAGGGATGTAACTGGAAGCAGCGGCGTCTTGTGGAATGCGCGCAGCGGTGCCGTCGGCGAGCTTTTCCAGAGCTTCGGCAAGAACAGAAGGTGATAGATCGGCGAGGCGATCATGAAGCGTGCCGCCGGTTTCGTCGGGGGCGATGGGGATGGATTTCATCAATATCACGTCGCCGGCATCAAGCTCGCGAACGACGTGCATGGCGGTGATGCCGGTCTCCGAGTCACCTGCGTCGATGGCAGCCTGGATGCAAGCAGCGCCGCGGTATTTCGGCAGGAGCGAGGCGTGGAGGTTGATGATGGCCTTACTCGCAAGTGTGAGGATGTTCTGCCGCAAGATCTGACCATAGGCCATGACAACGAGTATCTCTGGATCGAGCGCGGCAAGCTCCGCGGTGATGTCGCCGATTTTCTCAGGCTGATAGACCGGTATCCCAGCAGCGATCGCCTCCACCTTGATGGCGGGCGGAGTGAGCACTTGGTGGCGGCCGACGGGTTTGTCCGGTTGGGTGACGAGCGCGACTGGACGTGGTCCGTTTTCCAGCAGGTGGCGGAACGAAGGCAGGGCGATGTCCCCGGTGGCAATGAAAATAAGGCGCATGCGGCTGGGTTCAGGCGATGGTTTTTGCCATCTGCGCAAAGACGGGAAGACTGGTGATGCGCTGGATCATTTCCGCGAGGACTTTTACAGGCGGCTGGGTAGCATCGATCTGGGCTTTCCATAACTCGATGGTGAGTTCATCCGGAACCAGATCGCCGCGGCTGGAGTAATGGACGAAGCGCTGGCCGATGGGCGTGCGGGTGTCGAGCGAGCGGAAGACATCGCCGCAGGCGCAGTGGAAAAAGCGTGGAATTTGCCCGAGGATCTGGCCTTGAGTTCCTTTCCCGGAGCCAGGTGCCCCGAGAATCAGAAATGCGGGTTTGCGGGTTTCAGTGGATTCGGCAGTCATAGAGGAGGGGGAATTTGAACATCGCTCACCGAAGGTCAAACATGGAACGTCGATGCGCGGAAATTGGCATGCTCACGTCAATTCAACGTTCACTAGCGGGCGGAAACGAAATAAACGACGATGGGCAGCAGCAGGGCGACATCAGCCAGGACGCGCAGCGCATCGATCGAGAACCGGGCACGCGAGCGGTTGAGGATGTAGAGAAGGGCGGCACCAGTCAGGGTGGCGTAAAAGAAGGGGCGGGTCGTCATTTCCGGATCACGAAGAGCATACAACAGCGAGGCCGCACCCAGCACCGTGAGCGGAAGAGTGAGCGCCAATTCGTCGGTGGCCTTGATCTCGATGTCGGTAGCGCTGTGTGCGTGCTCCCACAGATCGATGGCGGAGATATTCAGCATACAGAGGACGGCAAAGCAGAGGAACTCGCGGGAGCCAAGCATTTCATAAATACCAAATGCGGGAAGGTAGTGGTGTGCCATCATCGCGGTTCCGAAGGCGAATGTGACTCCGGCAAGAATGTTCTTGGTGTGGGGTATCTCGTCAACTTCCTGCGAGGAAAGCATCGAGAGCCCGAAAAATCCTGCGACAAGAACCGCTCCGATCAGCAGATAGTGATAGATGGGAGACTGCATGTATCTCACCACGAGAAAAAGTGCCGTAACGGACGCGATCCCAGCGCCGATCACAAAAAATTTCCGATACTCTTGATGGAACGCATGGCGTGCCTCCAGCCGGCCGTTGGTCCCGGTGTGGATAGAGGCATCCAACAGACGGTCCGCGACGTAGATCACCCAGACTGCAAGGCCAAGCGAGACGTAGGCCTCCCACGGATGGTAATCAACTCGCCAGGTTTTCGCGAAAATATACAGCCAAGCCATCGCGACGAGTGGAGCATCCAAGCTCAACAAGTTGGGATAGAGCCACCAGGGCTTGCGTGGGACGGTAGGCACGACGGGCGGACCATTCCCGAGCGAACGCATGATGGCAAGCGTATTGCTGCGACAACGACTAGGCCATGATGGCCTTCGCGACATCTACCACTGCCGCGTCTCCAGCGAGGCATCGGACGAGAGCGAGACCGAAATCCAGCGCCGTTCCTGCCCCACGCGAGGTGATGAGATTGCCGTCCACGACGACGCGGTCTGAAGACACGCCGGGCAGTTCATCATGCGCGGCGGAGTGGGCGGTGAAACTGCGCCCTTCCAACAATCCCGCATCTTTTAAAACTAGCGGAGCGGCGCAAATGGCCGAAACGATTTTTCCCGCCTCGCTGAAATCACGAGCAAATGCCGCCGACCGACCATCAGCGCGCAGGGCGGCAACTCCGGGACCGCCGGGGATGAGGAGAAGATCGAAATCCGCGGGGGTGACAGAATCGAGCAAACAATCCGCTTTGAGGCAGATGCCGGAGCGTCCGGTGACAGTCCCCTGCCCCAGCGAGGCCATCACGACCTCGACACCGGCGCGCCGCAGGAGATCGACTGGGGTGACGGTTTCAATTTCCTCGAAACCATCGATCAACAAACAGAGCACTCGCTTTTTCATGAGCTTGAATTCCTAACGAATCCCAACTGCTAGCCGGATGCGGTCCAGCACCCTGCTCGCTTCTTCGCGAGCGCGCAAGGCACCGTCGGCGAGAACCTGATCGACGTAGCTAGGATCGGCGAGAATTTCGTCCCGACGGGCGCGCATCGGAGCGAAGTAGTCCCAGTAGGATTCCGCTAGGCGCTTCTTAAAATCGCCATAGCCAATGCCGCCGCTTTGATGATCGGCGATCATGGTGGCGTAGTCAGCTTCACTGGCGAAGAGTTTGTAGAGTGCGAGGATCGTGGAACCGTCCGTGGGTTTGGGATCTTCCACCGGAGTGGAGTCGGAAAGGATTTTCATGATGAGTTTTTTCAACGGTTTTTCCTCACCGAAGATGGGAAGCGTGTTGTTATAACTTTTACTCATCTTCTGACCATCAAGTCCGGCGATGACGGCGGTGTCCTCACGAATAATGGGTTCCGGCAAAACGGCAGTGCTCTCTCCGTAGGTCTCGTTCAGCTTCACTGCTAGGTCGCGGGTGACTTCGAGATGTTGCTTCTGATCCTTGCCGACGGGCACCTTGTTGGAATCGTATAACAGAATATCCGCCGCCATCAGGACAGGATAAGCAAAGAGCGCATGGTTTGGAGAAATACCGTTAGCGACCTTATCCTTGTAGGAGTGGCACTTCGAGAGCAGGCCCATCGGGCAGACGGTGGACAGGATCCAGGCGAGCTCGTTCACCTCGGGTACGGCGCTCTGGCGAAAGAAGACAGCACGCTTGGGATCAAGCCCGCAGGCGAGGAAATCGATGGCGAGTTCACGGACGTTTTCGCGAAGCGCCTTCGGGTCCTGAGAGGAGGTCATCGCATGGTAGTCAGCGATAAAGTAAAACGCCTCGCCCTCCTCCTGAAGGCGAACGGCAGGCTCCATCGCGCCGAAATAGTTTCCGACGTGGAGTTTTCCGCTGGGTTGAAGGCCGGTAAGGATGCGCATGGCGCGGAGTGTGGATTCCCGGTGGGGAATCGGTCAAGCGGGGATGAGTTTTCTCAAAGCTCCGAAAACAGCGCCTCCACCATCTCCACGCACTTCACGCCGGGCATCACGCTGAGGTCCATTTGGTTCATCACATAGGCGAAAGAAATCCCGGTTTCGGGGTCGCCGAGAGCGTGGCTACCACCCGCACCCGGATGCCCGAATGAGGAAATCGATGGGCCGTATAGATGACGGATCTTTTTCCCGGAACTGTCGAGCGGGTCCTGCTGCGCGCCGCAGGTGAATTTCGTAGGACGCAGCAATACCCGGTCCTCACCCGTCGTCTGCGGAGTAACGAGCGCCTGCCTCACATTGACAGAAAGCGGGCTCTCGATAGAGCCGATCGCCGCCTGATAGAATTTCGCCAGTGCCGATGCCGTAGCAATGCCTCCCATCGCAGGCAGCTCCGCCGACCATGCGTGGGGATCATTCATATCGCGAATAGCATGCAGGCCGCGAGGCGAGGAAAACGCCCGCCGCGTGTAGGTGCCGGAAGTGGTGAGATGTTTGTAGAAACCGTCCGCGAGGTCATATTTATCCGCCTTTCCCGGATAGAGATGCGCCACGCGCGGCCACTCGCTTTCCGGCAGACCGATCCAGAAATCCAGAGCGAGCGGCCCAGCGATTTTCTCCCGCCAATACCGACCCAGCGTCTGCCCGGTCAAGCGTCGCACCGGCTCGGCGACCAGCGCCCCGAACGTCCGCGGATGATAGCCTTGTGCCTGACCTAGCAGCCATGCAGGAGCCTGTGCCTCGATCGCCGCTACGACCTCGTCGATTTCGAAAATATTCGCCTTCTGATCGAGCGCCGCCAATCCGCATTGGTGCGAAAGCAGGTGGGAAAACTTCGCCGCTGCCACCGGAAATTTCGGCCAAACCTCGCGGACCAATGTGTCCTCCGACATCCCACGGCTTTCCAATGCCATCAAAAGCGTCGTCGCGGAGGGCACCTTCGTCGCCGAATAGACCGGCACCAAGGTCTTCTCTGTCCACTCTCGCGTCTGCTCCTTCTCACACCAGCCGTGGCCATGGGAAATCAGCTCCTCGCCGCCCCACCAGATGCTGATCGACGCACCGATCTCCCCGCGCTCGCGGAAATTCCGCTCGAAGACATCGACCACCTTACCTAACACCGAGGGACTCACCGCCATGCGTCGGTGTGGCCGATGTGGGCTCGTTCCGCAACATCGAAGTGCTCTCGATGATCAACTTCCGATCGGGGTCCAGCGGCGTGGACGACCATTCCTCCACCAAACGGAACGCCACCGCCAGCAGCGTGGGCCCGAGGAAAACTCCGACCAACCCGAAGGCAAACGCGCCACCGATCACCCCGCAGAAAATCAGCACGAACGGCATCTTGCTGCCATGGCTGATCAGATAGGGCCGTAGGAAATTATCCACACTGCTGATTCCGAGCAGCCCCCACAGCGCCATGAAAATCCCCCACCCCGTCCCCTCCTGCGCGAACAGCCACAGCGACGCCGGGATCCAGATCAGCGGCGGGCCAAACGGAATCACTGCAAAGAAAAACGTCAGCACCGAAAGCAGCACCGCCCCCGGCACATCGGCGATCCAGAATCCCAGCCCCGCCACGAAGGCCTGCGCGATCGCCGTTCCGAGAATGCCGTAAATCACACCGCGCACTGTATCGCCCGCCACCTTGATCAAATGCTTGCCCCGACTGCCCGCCAGGCGATCCGCCGCCACCGCCAAATGGTCCGAGAGAATCGGCGCATCCCGCAGCAGAAAAAACGCAAGAAACGCGCTCATCAGAATCTGCGTCACCCCCTGCCCCACCGCCTTCGCCGCTCCTAGCAGCCACGTCTGCGCCCATGAGAGAAACTGTCCTAACAACACCACCACATGCGACGACAGCAACTTCTTATCCGCCGCATCGGCCTTGTCATCCGCCACATCCTGCGCCGGCGGCGGCGCATCTTTCACGATGAGCTCGCTGCCGTTTTCCACCACGATCTTCGGCCGCGGCGGCACGGTTTTCACCTCCTTGTCGAGCTGATCCATCCAGCGATTCCGATCCTCGGCGATGCCTGCCCAATACGTTTTCAACTCAGTCCCCACCACCGGCATCTGCCCCACCCACGCCGGGGCCTGATCCGGCGCAGCCTTCACCCACTTCCGAGTCGCCGTAGCCAAATCCTTCCCGTCCTGAGCCAGACTGAAGCCCACCAGAAAAATCGGCCCCGCCAAAACAATCGTCAGCGTGAGCGTCACAAAACACGCTGCCAACGTCCGCGATCCCCTAAACCACCGCGTGAACATCCGCTGCAAAGGGTGCAACGAGTAGGCCAAAATGATCGCCCACATCAGTGCCGTCATGAACGGCTTCAGCACGTAAAAACAACCGATCAACAGCAGCAGCAAAGCAATGCCACCGAGAAAAGGCTCGATCCTGAAACCCTTGCGGTTTGTTTCCATTTCCATACGTCCCGGCCACCCTAGCGGCTGATTTCCGAGATCGCCAGCTTCATTGAAGGGAAAATGGCCCGGACTGCACTTCTTGCTTTTCTCACGATCATCCCCATAGCAAATCAGACATGAGTCCGACTGGCGATTTTGGAAAACCAACGGCTCACTCCACATCCGAGGTGGCGCTTGCTTGTGCGTGTCTCGATGCCCAGTCACCTCCAGAAATGCTGCAATGTATACCCGGGATTATCTGGGGAGCGGAAAGATCTCTTTTGGAAAAAATCGATCCAACCTTCATGAGACACGCGCTGGACCTGCCCACGGATTCATGGCCACTTGTCGATCGGCAATGACGTTGATAGGAGCATTTTCATCGCCACCTTTACAATCACTCCTTCAGCCAGCCGCAGGCTTGTTTGGCGAAGTAGGTTAGAATCATGTCCGCTCCAGCGCGTTTGATGGAAGTGAGGGCTTCCAGCACGATCGCTTTTTCATCAAGCCAACCACCGGCGGCAGCGCTCTTGAGCATGAGATATTCGCCGCTGACCTGATAGGCTGCGACAGGGAGCGTGGTGGATTCGCGCACTTTGGCGATGATATCCAGATAGAGACCGGCGGGTTTCACCATGAGCATGTCGGCACCCTCAGCCTCGTCTAGCAAGGTCTCGCGGACAGCTTCGCGGGAGTTCGCGGGATCCATCTGGTAGGTTTTCTTGTCACCGTCTTTCGGCGCGGAATCGAGCGCACCACGGAATGGGCCATAAAACGCGGAGGCGTATTTCGCCGTGTAACTGAGGATGGAAACATCGGTAAAATCCTCTTCGTCGAGCGCCTCGCGAATCGCGGCGACGCGACCATCCATCATGTCCGACGGGGCAACGATGTCCGCTCCAGCACGGGCGTGGCAGAGTGCTTGCTGACAGAGGATCGCGACGGTTTCATCGTTGAGGATGGTTAGTTCGCCGCGTGAGTCGCGCTGGACAATACCGTCGTGGCCATCGGAGTTGTAGGGATCGAGAGCGACATCGGTGATGACGCAGAGAGTCGGGTGCGCAGCCTTGAGGGCGCGGATGGCGCGAGGGACGAGCCCTCCGTCGTTAGACGCCTCCACGGCGAGCGGAGTTTTCAAACTTTCATCGATTTTCGGGAAAAGCACGATGGCCGGTATGCCAAGCGCATGAGCCTCGCCCGCCTCCCTAACGAGGCTGTCCAACGACCAACGCGTGACGCCCGGCATTGAGACGATAGGCGTGTCCTCCACATCCTCGTGAAAAAACAAGGGCAGGATGAAATCAGCAGGCGTGAGCGTGGTTTCACGAACCATCGAGCGGATGGCAAGCGTGCGGCGGTTGCGGCGGGGACGGTTCATGGTGAAGAGGTTGAGTGTTGATGGTTGAGTGTTTGAAGAGAAGAGAGTGAAGAGCCTTTTCCTAACTCTCAACTCTCAACTCTCAACTCTCAACTCTCAACTCACCCACAATGGCGATCGCATTGGCCGCAGCGTATTCGCGGGCGTGGGTGAGGCTAATCTGGATTTCGGTGATGCCGTTTTGTTTGGTGAACTCGGCAGCGTTTCCCTGTAGGATGAGTTTCGGCGCCCCGGATAGATCGCGGGTGATTTCTAGATCGAGCCAGCCCGCCTGACCACCGATGCCGGTGCCAAGGGCCTTGGAAACAGCCTCCTTGGCAGCGAAGCGTGCGGCGTAGTGGAGCTCGGGTTTATTCTGCGAGGCGCAGTAGGCGCGCTCGGCGGGGGTAAAGAGCTTGGTGAGAAAGGGTTCCCCATGGCGCTCGATAGCAGAAGCGATGCGCTCTACTTCCACCACGTCGATACCGATACCGAAAATACGCATGGTTAGGCTTTGTAGGCAGCCATCAGCTCCTTCATTTCCCGCACCGCGGCAGTCAGGCCGATGAGTGTAGAGCGGGCGATGATGCTATGGCCGATGTTGAGCTCGGCGAGATGCGGAATTGTTAGGATTTGAGCGATGTTGGTATAGTTGATGCCGTGACCGGCGTTGACCTGCCCACTGGGATGGCCTTCCTTGGCAGCGGCGATTAGGCGGTCGAGTTCGATTTGCACCTGATCGCCCGTGGCGTTGGCGAAAGCGCCGGTGTGGAGTTCGATCATATCGGCGCAGGCTTCTCCGGCAGCTTCGACTTGTTTTAAATCCGGATCGATGAAAACGCTGACACGGATGCCAGCGTCCTGCAGACGGGCGATGACCATGCGCGTTTTATCGAAACTCGCGAGCACGTTGAGCCCGCCCTCGGTGGTGATTTCCATGCGATTTTCCGGGACGAGGCAGACGAACTCGGGCTTCAATTTCAGCGCGAGACCGACCATTTCCTCGGTAACGCCCATTTCGAGATTGAGCGGCAGCTTGATTTCCTCACGGATGCGATAGGCATCGGCATCTTGCATGTGGCGGCGGTCGCCACGGACGTGGATCGTCAGGGAATCCGCACCACCAGCGAGGGCGTCTTGACCGGCCAGAACCGGACAAGGCTCTGCATTTGGCGCAGTAGGATCTTTGGCGTAACGCGCTTGCCGAAGGGTGGCGATGTGATCGATATTAACTCCGAGAAGTAAGGGCATGCGTGGAAATAGCGTCAGGAATGGCCCGCGGCAAGACCCAGTTGATTTCACAAACTCATGGCGGAGAGAGCAGCGTAAACGGCCACGCAGGAATGTTCCGCAAAATCCAGAACGAGATGACCACGCCGGCGATCCATTTCGCTCCATTCGCACCGACGTTGAAGCGAAACGGCAGTGGTTTTCCCCGGATCCACCCGGCCAATTCGCAGGCCAGCCCCACAAACGCCATCGGCAGCAGAATCATCCCCACCGGATTAAACTGAAACGCCTCGCCGAGCCGACCGTGCAAAGTGGAGTAGGCAGCACGGGTCATGCCGCAGCCGGGGCAGTTCAGGCCGGTGAGGTGGTGGAACGTGCAGCCGGGTAGCCACGCCAAACCGGATGGACCACTCTGATAGAGTGCTGCAGCGGCACCTGCCAGAACCAGCACTCCCAGAGCGACCCACAACGCGCGATCTTTCCGCATCGCGTCAATGGGCCGAGGAATGTGAGGAAAACGCCGCAACTCCCACGAATACCAGCCAGAGCACGAGCGCCGCGACGCCTAGCCCCAGCGCGATCATACACCAGTTCTTCGCACTCGCCGAAGCGGCCATGGCACCCGCGATGTCACCGCGAGACTTGAGCCCGTCCACCTTCGCCGCGTAAACAATCGCCGGAATCCCAAGCGGCCAGCAGCAGAAAATGGTCACGACGATCGACTGCCATAGGTAATTGGGAATAACGGGTCCCCCGCCATACGCCACCGGATTCTGCGGCGACGCGGTGGGCGGAGTGTAGGGAGAATTCATCGCTGATCCCGGCGAGGGCGCGGACGGCGGTGCGGGCCTCGCGACCATTACCAGCTCGTTCACTTTGGAAACAGGCAGCCAGTCGCCCATCCCCTCGCGCCAGACCATGTCGGACTGCGTGATCTCGCCGGAGGAAATTTTCGTCAGTAATTCTCCCTGCTCGACTGGGCCGAGTTGGGAGCCATTTTTCGCATAATACCACTGCATGGAATTGTTCTAAGTTGAGTTAGGGATTAAAGACCAACGGAATCAAAAGGCTGCCGCAGAAAACAACGAGCATCAGACACGCCAGATAGCCGCAGACGAGTCCAGCAAGCGCCATACCACGACCGACCATCGGCACCGGTGAGTTCGCAATCTGATTCATCGCCATGTGCCCGAGCACCACCGCCGGGATGCCGAGAAAGACCATGCAGGACACCAGGCCGCAGATTCCAAAAATCAAACTGGCAATGGCCAAGCCCGAGGTCGTCGGATTCATCATGCCGATCATCTGCGGTGCGGGCTGCTGGGAAAGTCCCCCGGCGGCCTGCACTTGGGAAAACGGCTGCCATCCAGGCATCCCCTCCCGCCAGACCATCGTCGCCAGCGTGATCCGCTGCGAAGCGACCAGCGCGGCGAACTCCGCGTCCTCGACCGGGCCGGACTGCTGGCCGTTTTCTCCGTAAAACCACTGCGCCATTTCTCCTCTCAGAATCCACGGTACGCGCCTCCCATGCAATCTCCAAAATCCACGAAATCCGGAGCATTTCTGCGGTCACAAAAACAGTTGCCTAGCCTCCTCACCGCGATAGGCTGCGCACGATTATGATCGTAGCACCGAAGATTCGAGGATTCATCTGCACCACCGCACACCCAGACGGCTGCGCCAAGCACGTCGCCGAGCAAATCGCCGTCGTCAAAAGCCGCGGCTTGATTGAAAACGGCCCGAAGAAGGTCCTCGTGATCGGATCCTCCACCGGCTACGGCTTGTCCTCACGCATCGCCGCTGCCTTCGGCTCGAATGCCGCCACCATCGGCGTGTTTTTCGAAAAACCCGGCGACCCCGACAAGTGCGGCACCGCCGGCTGGTACAACTCTGCGGCTTTCGAAAAGGAAGCTGCTGCCGCCGGTCTCTACGCCCGCTCATTCAATGGCGACGCCTTTTCTGACGACGTAAAAAAGGAAGTCATCGCCGCCATCAAAGCGGACCTCGGCAAGGTCGATCTCGTCATTTACAGCCTCGCCTCCCCGCGCCGCAGCGATCCGAAAACCGGCGATGTTTACAAATCCGTGCTCAAACCGATCGGCGAAAGTTACACTAACAAAAACCTCAACACCACCAGCGGCGTCGTCAATGAGATCACCATCGATCCAGCCGAGGGCGACGACGAAGTGCAGACCATCGCCGTCATGGGCGGGCAGGATTGGGAACTATGGACCGATGCCCTGCTCGAAGCAGACGTTCTGGAAGACGGCGTGCAAACCGTCGCCTACTCCTACATCGGACCATCCGTCACTTGGCCGATTTATAAAAACGGCACCATCGGCAAGGCCAAGGAAGACCTTGAAAACGTCCAGCGCGCGCTTGATGCGAAACTCGCCCCACTCCACGGCAAGGCCTGGGTCTCAGTCAACAAGGCGCTCGTCACCCAGGCCAGCTCCGCCATTCCTGTCGTTCCGCTCTACATCTCGCTTCTTTATAAAGTGATGAAGGCCGACGGCACCCATGAGGACACCATCGAGCAGATGGACCGCATGCTGCGCGACCGCCTCTACAACGGCAACCCGCAACCCGACGAAGCCGGCCGCATCCGCGTGGACGATTGGGAAATGGAAGACAAGGTCCAACAACTCGTCGGTGAGCGTTGGAAAATCGTTGATACCGACAACCTCTCGGAGCTCGGCGATTTCCAAGGCTATCAATCCAGCTTCCTCCGCCTCTTCGGCTTCGGCCTCGCCGGCGTGGACTACGACGCGGACACGGACATCGCCACCGGCGTGCCGTCCATCAAAGGCTAACAAATCAGGAACACCTGCCCGCACGACTCGCTCATGAAAAAGCACCGTGCGGAAATCCTCTCTACCCTGCCTAGCTTCGGCTGGCTCGCGTCGTTTGTGCTGGCACCGACTTTGTTAGTGTTGGCCATAGCCTTCCGCACCACCGATCCCTCCGGTGGCATCGGCGCAAGTTGGACACTCGACCAGTTCCGCGTCTTCGGGGAAAAAAGCGTGCACATCCTTCTTTGGCGCACGTTCTGGATCAGCGCCCTAACTACAGCACTTTGCATGATCATTGCATTGCCGGTGGCTTGGTTTATTTCCAGAGCCAGCGCCGTCTGGCGGCCACGGCTGTTATTGCTGGTGATCGTGCCGTTCTGGACCAACTTCCTCATCCGCGTCTTTGCTTGGAACCAGATTCTTCACTCGGAAGGTGGACTCGCCCGTTTCCTGCGCGCCCTCCATCTTCTGGGAGAAAACGATTCGCTGCTGTTCAACTCCGGTGCAGTCGTGCTCGTCAGCGTTTACACCTATCTGCCCTTCGCCATCCTGCCGCTCTACGCTGCTGCGGAGAAATTTGACTTCAGCCTGTTGGACGCCGCGCGTGACCTAGGAGCCACCGCGTTCCACTCGTTCTGGTCGGTTTTTCTTCCTGGCATTCGCAAGGGCGTCACCACCGCTTTTGTCATTGTCTTCATTCCGATGCTCGGCTGCTACGTCGTCCCTGACCTTGTCGGCGGCGCAGATGGGCAGATGATCGGCAACAAGATCGCTCAGCGCAACTTCGCCGATAGAAACCTCCCCGCCGCTTCCGCGTTGGCAGCCGTTCTAACGCTCGTGGTGCTCGCCCCCGTTCTTTTCCGGCGCAAGGAAAATGCCTAGATCACCGTGTGCGGCCAGAAGATCACCGAGTCATCCACATTCGCTATCATCCGCACTTGGCTGTCCTGCGAAATGACAAAGCCAATCACATCCGGCTCCACCGAACACAGCCGATAGACCGAGCGGTGCCGCGTCCCATCTCCTTGCACGTCCCAAGCGGTCATCATCGTTCCCTCCAAATCATGAGCGTGCCCCACTTGCAGCACGTTGCGGTCCACGCGGATCTCGCCGCCGAAGCCGATCAACCCTAACCGCTTGTCCAACACCAGCGCACCGTCCACCTGCATCAGATCAGAAAACAAACGAGCCAGTTCAAAGAACGCCTCTTCCAGCCGGTCCAACTCTTGATCGCTGCTGTTACGGAAAATCTGCCACGCATCCTCCACCGTCGAGCCATCGGGACAAAGCTGGCCCACCCGCCGGATGATCGATTGCAGCAAGCGCCTGAATCGCAGCCCCGCCAGATCCGGTATGGCCGAATACTTGCAGTCTATCCACTGCGCGGCCACCTCCATACCTTCTTCGTCATCCGGCACGATCACCAAACTTCCACCATGCCCGCTCGTCCTAACCAAATTGATAATCCGTTTCACAAACTGCAAGGAAACCAGATGGGAAAGCTCCGCATAAGACTCGAAGTCCAGGCTCGCAGGCAGACACTCCGTGCCCAGCGCCTCTACCAGCCGCTGCCGATGCCCGGCGAATCGATCCCTCAGCAGCTTCGATTGGAAAACATCCATCCTTGGCCCGTGAAACTCCCTGCCCCGCCACTCCGCCAACAGCGAATAACCATGATAGAAAAGCAACCAGCCCGGATCACGCACATGGATGATCGGATGGGGAGTCTCGTCGCCGACCGGCTTCCTACCGCCCGCCACTAGGTTCAGCCAGCGCGGCCCCGTGTTGAGAATCCCCCAAATCCGGAAGCCCTTGTCGCGGTCTGGCCAGATCGCCACCACCGAGTGAAAAAAACTCGCCGCTGGGCTCAGCCGCTTGATCTCGTTGGCAGTTAGGTTATGCGGCGTGCTGAAACGAATCGCATGAATCCCGTCCGGCGGTCCCTCCGATGGAGGAAACGCTTCCGGCGGCGCGATGATCACCCGCGCTCTAACCGACCTACCCTCTTCTTTTAGCAAACTCGACGCATACAACACATCGCACGCCATGCGGAGGTGAGCTTCGTTAGGTGCACCGTCGTGGTCCTTCAGCAACTCCTGAAGATGGGAAACCAGTTCCGCAAGAGAGAGGCCGGGAGTTGAAGAAATACTGGGGTTCATGGTAAAATCATCGGGCGGGTTCCTGCTTCTAGCCCGGCAAGGCAAACCCTGCAAGATCCGTGTGAACACGATCAATCCGGCCTGGTGAAAACCCGTTTAACTAGAAGTTCTCCGCTGTCACTTCCTCCAATTCACGATGGATTCGCTGGAAGTCAGGACGCGCCTGCACCGCTTCCGCCATGCAACGTTTTTGTAAATCCCACAAACCCGCTTCCACACCCGACTGATCTTTCCGGAAAACACAATGGCTCAACAGCTCTTCCAGCAAGCAGCCGAACGCCCTTACCTCGATCCTTTCCACTTCCACGCCAGCCGGGTAAATGCACGCCGCACCGAAGTCACCTAACAAACAATCCCCTTGCCCGTTCCGCAACACGTTGTGTGCGTAGAAATCGCCATGCATGATCCGGCGTCCGTGCAACTGGGCCGCCACCGACGCGAGTTGACCTGCCATCGTAACCACCTGCGCTGATTCAAACACCGCGTCCTCCGGATAGATGTCCCGCGTGCATGAATCAAAATCCGGTGGTCCCGCGAGATTCCTGAAATCAGGATCGATCAAAGGCATCACCAGACCGTGCCTGCCGTTCGGGTGATTGAGAACCTTTCCTAACACATGTATCATGTTGTCATGTAAACCCGCAGCTAGGCTGGCCGCCATTTCGCTCGCGGGCAGACCATCACTTGTCACCCCACCTTTGAAAATCTTCACCGCCACCGGCTCCGCATGCCAATGAGCGTGATGGATCACTCCCGAGGCACCCTCTCCCAAAACGTGCGAAATCGTCAGGTGCTGCCAGTCGATTTCCGCCATCACCGTTTCGGCGGCGGATTGAGATTCGGACCACGGATTTCCTCCCAACCCCAGCCACGCCAATCGCGGAAGCTCGAACAACCATTTGGGAAACTCCGTGAACTGATTCGCCGCCAGCCGGACGAGCTCCAGATTCACGCACGCGGCCATTCCATCCGGCAAGGTCTCCAAAAGATTTCCCGCCAGCATGAGCTTTTGCAATTTCACGCAACGGCCAATCGATCCAGGCAATGCTCCGATCCGGTTGTCGGTCAGGATGAGCCACCGGAGTGCGCCCGGAAATGAAGCTTCCTCCACCGTCTCTATCTGATTTGCCTTGAAGCCCACCATCTCCAGTTCCGGACAGGCACCCAAGACCTCCGGCAGGCGGGTGAAATCATTGTCCGAACAAAACAGGATCCGCAGCTTCTTCAAGCGCGCCAGATCATCCGGCAGCGCCGATAAACGATTTCCCGATAGATTCAGCACTTCCAGTGTGTCCGCCAGATCGAATATCTCGCGCGGGAACTCCGTGAGCCCGCAGCTCAGGTCCAGCCGCACGCTTCCGGCAAGTTGCCCAGCCCGCAGTTTTGATAGATTCATCTCAGACATCAGCTTTCTTCGCGTGGGATGCCCTGCCTTCGTCCAGTTCGATGAAATCAAACATCGTCTCCGCCGCGTCTGCAGGCAGGCCCGCCTCATCGAGACGGAACATCAACCGCTCGTTCGCCGCGTCCCGCCAGCCGTATTTCATCATGAATCCGTTCCACACCTCAATCTCCTCCGGCGACGGTTTCCGGCCGTTTGCGAACGCCCATTCCAACAGCTCCTCGTCCGCCCCCCCCTTCAGCGTCTCCGCTTCCAGCGCGTTATAATCGAGCTGTAGAAAGCGAATGCAGCGTCCGTCGAACCCGCGAGCCAGCCCCTTCGCCACCACCCAATCTTCCGGCAGTTTTTCCTGCGCGTGCAGCCGAATCTTGTCCAGCAGCCTGCCGAAAATCACGATCCCCCCCACCGTCTCGTAAGGACTGCGGAGGCCGGGAATAAAAGTGGGTGAAAAACTCATGCGCGGAGGCTATCACACCAATCAACGGACGTCACGATTTCCAAGTTTACGAAATTTCCCTCAAACGCACGCTGACGGCAGCCGACTGTTTCCGGATTTTGAATTCGAGAAATAGCGGAGCCAAAGCACATGAAAAAGTAATCGTCCGCTCAAAGCCAGCGGTTGCAGGGTGTTGCCACGCGTGGCATATCAGAGGCATCCGCATGAACACTCTGAAAATCTTCTCCGACTCGCCTCTCAGCCCGACCGACCAGCAACTCCTCCTCGACGGCTCCGCACCGCATGAAATCTTGTTTCCCAAAAAGGCGGTGACCTCGGTGCTGGGCACACCGGAGCCGGACCCGCTTTTCGCAGAAGTGGATGTGGCGTTCGGGCAGCCCGATCTGGAAAGCATCACACGGTCGGAGCGGCTGAAATGGATACAAGTGAGCTCGGCGGGTTTTACGCGTTATGACACGCCGGAATTCCGCGCGTTGGTTAGGGAGCGCGGCATCATCGTGACCAACAGTTCCAGCGTCTATGCCGAGGCGTGCGCCGATCATGTTTTCGCTTTCATGCTCGCCCATTCGCGTTGCCTGCCACAAGCGCTGGCTAGCCACGCGGCGAATGCCTCGCCCAAGTGGTTCCAGCTCAGGGGCGACTCGGTTTCTCTGCGCGGGCAGAGTGTCGTGATCCTCGGCTTCGGTGCGATCGCCACGCTGCTGGTAAAGTTGTTAGCACCGTATGAAATGAAGATCACCGCCATGCGCCGCAATCCGCGCAGGGACGAGGGCGTGCCATTGGTGACGCCCGATGAACTACCCGCCGCGCTGGCCACGGCAGACCACGTGATCAACATCTTACCCGACAACGTCGCTTCGCGGAAATTTGTAAACGCGGAATGCATTGCGCGGATGAAGCCCGGCGTGGTGTTTCACAACATCGGCCGTGGGAGCACCGTGGATCAGGAAGACTTGTTGGCTGCGCTGCGGTCGGGCCAAGTCGGAGCGGCGTGGCTGGATGTGACGGAGCCGGAACCGCTGCCTGCGGATCATCCGCTGCGGGGCGAACCGAATTGTTTTATCACCCCACACACCGCCGGCGGACATCGTGGGGAATCACAAACACTCATCCGGCACTTTCTCCGCAACCTGAAAAACTATCAGAACGGCGCGGAGCTGGCTGACCGCATCATCTAATGCAGTCAGCCGGCGGCTTCAAATTCGGATTCTTTGGCAAAGAGGTTCCGGCCGCGATGAGTTAGTAATGAAGGAAATAGCGACCCGATTTTTGAGTGCCTCGTTTTTCGATCAGCCCGGCTTCTAGCAGAGGTTTGAGGATATTCATTGCTCCTTGGCGAGATACCTTGAGGTGTTCCCATATTTCAGCGGGAGCCAAGCTGCCGTGGTCCCGCAGTAGTCCTAGCAAGTGCTCTTGGCGTGGGGTAAGGTTCACTCTTAATGCAGGGGAGGCCTGAAATTTTTGGAGGCGCAGCCACACGCGCTCCAGAGTGCTCAGGAATCCCTGGGCCGAATATTCCAACCATAATGTCAGGTCTTCTTCCGCATCTTTCACTTGGGCGAGTGCTTGGTAATACGCGGGTCGATTCTCCCAATAGTATTCATCTACGGAAAAGAGATAGTGAGCATCAAATCCGCGGCGATAAAAATCCCACAGTGCGAGTGCCCTTCCTGTTCTTCCATTGCCATCCGCAAATGGGTGGATGTCCTCAAAACGATAGTGGAGAATGGCTGAACTTAGAATGGGCGAAAGCTTGAAAGCATCTGTGTTCCACCAATCCAGGAGTTCAAACATCAAGGCCGATACATCCTGATGAGCGGGCGGAAAATGTTTGCCGACCTGGACATTGATGCTGCGGTAGCTCCCTCCGGTTCCTTGATCCATCACCGTATCAGCCAGTAGACGATGCAGCTCAAAGAGGTCTTCGTGGCGCACCTGTATGAGTTTGGAGTGCTTCACCACATAGCGTAAACCAGCAAAGTAATTGAGCACTTCGCGTTTCGAGTGTTGATCTGCCGCCACCACCTCACGTCCCTCTTCGAGCGCTCGGACTTGCTCCAAAGTCAGTGGATTCCCCTCGATCGCGGTGGAGGCGTGCCCATTTCGGACCCGTGTATCGTGCTGGAGATTTGGAATGCAGGACAAGAAAACCGTGGCACGTTCAATCCTTTCCCGCAGCGCAGCGATCTTCTCCACAAGAGCCAGAAGCTCATGGCTGATCGAAAATTGTGGGTCATAGGACATCCAATTAGTCAAGCGTGAGACAAGCCATCTGTCAACACAATGGATCCACTTTGAGTCAACTTTTCAGGAAAGAGGTGGATTTACCGATCTTTCCCAAGGAATCCGCCGCCAAAAACAGCCTTGGCAAAACGGCTCTCAGGACTACCCTCTCGGCAGATGAGCCCCCCTCTGAAACATCCGAAAACTGTGGCCTCCCGGCCTGCAGCGGGGCATTCCGCGTTTCAGTGTTTCAGTTTTGAGCAATTCACCTCCACCCAAACTCCCCCATCCCCCCGCCCCTCCATTTCCCCACCCTCCGATCCGGCCAAATTGCGGTTCCAGGAAACCTCCCCAAAAAAACCATCAATCCAAACTTCCGAAAGGGACTTCTTTGGAACGGCTTGAAGAGGTTGGAATCAACCATCGAAGGGAACTGATCCCCGGAATTGGTTTGATCGAGGCATGGTTGGGAAAAAATACGTGGGGGGGGAATAGTTCTAAGACAAAGAAAATCTAGACCGAAAAAGTATGAGCCGTATTTCATTTGATTTTTTAAAGTCAGCCCTGACCAAGAAAAGCTGTATTCACGAGATTGAAGAGGTTGTCTTGTGGTTGAAACAGCGGAATGAGGCGATCAAGGTTTCTATCGAACAGATACCCTTCAAGGAGATGGATCACTGGATGTTTGATAAAGACAAAGGCCTCCTGCATCATGACTCCGGCAGATTTTTCACCATCGAGGGGATACACGTCACTACCAACTGGGGAGAATTAGCCTCCTGGGATCAGCCGATCATCAATCAGCCGGAAATCGGATTTCTGGGTATCATCACCCGGGAAATTGATGGCATACTCTATTTTCTACTACAGGCAAAGGTGGAGCCAGGCAATGTCAACAATGTCCAGTTGTCGCCAACCCTACAGGCCACCAAGAGCAATTACTCTCAGGTCCATAAAGGAAAAAAGCCGTTATACCTTGAGTATTTCCAGAACGCCACCCCGTCGCAGATCCTGCTGGATCAGCTTCAGTCAGAGCAGGGCGCGCGATTTCTGAAGAAGAGGAATAGAAATATCATCATCAAAGTGACTGAGGATATCCCGGTCAATGATGACTACATTTGGCTGACACTCGGCCAGATCAAGGAGCTGCTTAAATACGACAATCTCGTAAACATGGATACCCGGACTGTCATCTCAGGTATTCCTTATGGTGAGTTTGATGAAAGAAACCTGGAACTGATCTATTCATTTTTCTATACGAACCAATCCAGGGACCTCGAATTTGAAATGCTAAAATCCTCGGTGTCTTTTTCTTCCTCCCTGTTTTCATTCGATGACATTCTGAACTGGTTATCGGCTTTGAAGTGCCATTATGAACTCAATATCACGGGAAAATCCATTTTCCAACTGAATGGCTGGGAGGTGAATGACTATGAAATGGTCGAAAGCCAGCAAAGGTTCTTCAAAGTGATCGCGGCAAAAGTCTCCATCAGCAACCGGGAAGTCACTTCATGGGCGCAGCCATTGATCCAACCGATGCAAGATGGGATCATTGCGTTTGTCGTTAAAAAGATCAACGGCATCTTCCACTTTTTGGTTCAGGCCAAACTTGAACCCGGAAACTTCGACATTCTTGAAATGGCCCCGACCGTTCAATGCATCACCGGAAGTTACAAAGATTCGAAGAATGTGAGATTTCTTGATTACGTATTGAACATTCCGAAGTCGCAGGTGATTTTTGATACCCTTCAATCAGAAGAGGGGGGCGCTTCTACCATGAGCAGAACAGGAACCTGATTATTGAGGCTGGAGAGGATTTCAATGAAGAAATCCCGGCCAACTACAAGTGGATATCCATCGGCCAGCTCACGATATTTTTAAAGTTCAACAACTATTTGAACATCCAGGCAAGAAGCCTCTTGTCTTCCATCAACTTCAATTAATCTCAATCAAATGAACATTCCTTTCAACAAAGTATATCTTACCGGCAATGAAGAAAAGTATATGCTGGAGGCACTTCATTCAGGAAAACACTGTGGCAATCACGGATTTTGCACTAGGGTAGTCGAACTAATGAAAAGCAAACATCATTTCAATGATGTTTTCCTAGTTCCGTCGGGAACCGCGGCTTTGGAAATGGGTGCGGTCCTCGCGAATATCCAGCCCGGCGATGAGGTAATCTTGCCATCCTACACTTTCAGCTCAACGGCAAATGCGGTGGTCCTATTTGGAGCTGTTCCGGTCTTTTGTGATGTGGATCCTGAAACTATGAACATTGATGTGTCCAAAATCGAGGATTTGATTACGGACAAAACCAAAATGATTCTACCGATTGATTACGCCGGGGTTTCATGCGAAATCGACACGATCATGGAAATCGCGGGGAGACATCACCTGATTATCATGCAGGATTGCGCTCAATCATACGGCACATATTATAAAGGTAAGCCCGCCGGCTCACAAGCCCACCTTGCAACCTTCAGTTTCCACGAAACAAAGAATTTCAGCGCAGGTGAAGGCGGGGCACTGGTGGTAAACGTGCCTGAATGGGTGGAAAGAGCTCATTATCTACAGGAAAAAGGTACCGACAGACGCCTTGTGCTGAACGGCGTGAAAAACAAATATAGCTGGGTGGATGTGGGTTCAAGCTACCTCCTTTCCGATATATTGGCAGCCATGCTGCTTGCGCAACTGGAAAGTGAAGAGGAAATGAAAGCCCAAAGAAGTAATATCACGAGGGCATACTTTGATCTTTTCAAGCCTTATAAGGAGCAGAGCTTGGTCAATTACTTCAAGGTGGCCGATTATATCGAACTCAATCACCATGCTTTCTGGGTTGTTTTCGATAAACCCGAAAATCAGTAGGCCTTCATGCAAAAATTGAGGGATTACAAGGTTTCTGCTTATATCGGATACCTGCCTTTGCACTCCTCCCCTAAGGGCTTGGCACTTGGCAATGAAGTCGAGGATTGCGCCCATACCGAAGATCTGGCGAATAGAATCGTCCGCTTGCCCTTTTATACCGAATTGGGGGTCATAGGCCTGGAACATTGTATTGATTCCATGGAAAAAGTATTAACCGAAATTTACGGGGTATTATGAGCAGAATTAAAATAGGCGTGATGGGATGTGCAGCCATTGCAAGGAAATCTGTGATTCCTGCGATTCAGGCCTTACCCGACCACTTCGAATTAGTGGCCATTGCCAGCCGAACAATGGAAAAGGCAACAGAGTTTGCCACGCAGTTCAATTGTAAGGCAATAGAGGGATACGATAAGTTACTACTGGAAGATATTGATGCGGTGTATCTGCCCCTGCCCACCGGCTTGCTCGATACCTGGATCGGCCATTCCTTGACGGCCGGCAAACATGTGTATGGCGAAAAATCGATTGCAGGCTCCCTTCAGTCAGCCCAGCGCATGGTGAATCTGGCAAAAGAAAATCAGGCGGCATTGATGGAAGGATATATGTTTCAATACCATCCGCAGCACCAAAAGGTGAAGGAACTGATCGCTGCCGGCGAAATTGGTGAAGTGAGGCACTACCGGGGTGCATTTGGATTTCCACCGCTTGGCCAGGATAATTTCAGGTATAACAATGAGGTAGGCGGCGGAGCCATCAATGATGCTGCGGGATACCCATTGAGGGCGCTCCATTTTTTACTTGGTGAAGATTTCAAAGTGGCAGCTTCGACCATGCACAGGCATCCGGAAACAGAGACCGTGATTTACGGCGGTGCCTTTTTGAAAAACAAAACGGGAGTCGGTGCTGACATCGCCTTCGGTTTCGATAATTTTTACCAGTGCAACTATGAAATATGGGGAAGCAAAGGAAAATTGACTGCCGAAAGAGCCTATACCCCAGGACCGGATTATTCCCCGGGTATCATACTGGAAAAGCAGGACTTAAGGGAGTTGATCGAAGTGAAGCCTTTCAATCATTTTATCGGAGCGATGATGGAGTTTCATTCCATCGTCGTGGATGTGGCCGGGCGCGGCAGACATTTTCAGGATATACTTCTCCAAAGCGAATCCCTTGAAACTATTCGCGAGCGTGACTCTTTGGTTTAGAGTTGAACCCTGAAATCGGGGGCCCGCATCATGGCGCCGAGGAGGAATCCACCGATTGTGGGTGGCGAAATAAATTTCGCAGTCCAGCCAATCTGGTTTATGACTGCGGCACGATGCCATTCCGACTTGAGAGTAACTACCAGCCTGAGGGAGACCAGGCGCAGGCAATTGCGAAGCTGACGAAGTCGCTGAAGGCGGGAAACCTTCATCAAACGCTGCTGGGTGTGACGGGGTCCGGGAAGACATTCACGATGGCAAACCTGATCAGGAACCACGGAAAGCCGACGCTGATCATGAGCCACAACAAGACGCTGGCGGCGCAGCTTTACTCAGAATTCAAGAGCTTCTTCCCACACAATGCGGTGGAGTATTTCGTTTCCTACTTCGATTATTATCAACCAGAAGCCTACATTCCGCGGAGCGACACCTACATTGAGAAAGATTCGTCGATCAATGACGAGATCGAGCGGCTGCGGTTGAGCACGATGGGATCACTGCTGACGCGCAAGGATGTGATCGTGGTGGCGTCGGTTTCCTGCATCTACGGTTTGGGATCTCCAGAGGATTATGAGAATATGATGGTGCCGGTGTGGATGGGCCAGAAGCTGACGCGAGAGGAGTTTCTCAATTCACTGGTGAGCATGCTTTTTGAGCGGAATGACATCGCCTTCGGACGAGGGAAATTCCGGGTGCGCGGGGATGTGGTGGAGGTGCATCCAGCGTATCTGGACGAGACGGCGATCCGGGTGGAATTTTTCGATGACGAGGTGGAGCGGATAACGAGCATCCACACGCTAACGGGGCACACGATCGAACGGCTAGAGAACCACACGTTTTTCCCGGCGAAGCAGTTCGTGACGTCCGGCGACAAGATGAAGCGAGCGACCATCGCGATCCGGGCTGAGGCGAAAGAGCAGGTGGCGAAGTTCGAGAAGGAGGGCAAATTGATCGAGGCGCAGCGGCTACGGATGCGGACGGATTACGATCTGGAGATGATGGCGGAGATGGGTTT
The DNA here is from genome assembly GCA_038237425.1 of Verrucomicrobiales bacterium. Classification (GTDB taxonomy): domain Bacteria; phylum Verrucomicrobiota; class Verrucomicrobiia; order Verrucomicrobiales; family Akkermansiaceae; genus Luteolibacter. Next base: position 6,603 of record JBBRYQ010000042.1, on the reverse strand, counting down.
CTGCCAGGGAATCGAGAACTATTCACGACACATCACAGGGCGGGAGCCGGGTGCACGGCCTTACACGCTGTTGGACTTTTTCCCGCGAGATTTCCTATTGTTAGTCGATGAAAGCCACGCGACAATCACGCAGGTGGGTGGGATGTATGAGGGGGACAAGAGCCGCAAGACAGTGCTGGTGGATCATGGTTTCCGGCTGCCGAGCGCGCTGGATAACAGACCGCTGCGATTCGAGGAGTTTATGGAGAGGACTGGACAGCGCGTCTATGTTTCGGCGACGCCGGGGGCCTTTGAGATCGTCAACTCGCGTCCAGAGAATAGAGGATTCATCCCGGTGAAGGAGAAGGATTCGTTCGGAAAAAACATCGTGCTGTTTGATTTAAAAAAGGCGCGGGTGAAGCCGAGCGGAAATGAGGAGTCGGTGGAAGACTTCGATCCGACAAAACGCGGACGGCCGCTGGTGGTGGAGCAGATCATCCGGCCGACGGGACTGCTAGATCCGGTGCTGATTCTGCGCCCGCTGAAGGGACAGATCGACGAGACCATCGAGCTGTGCCGCCAACGGGTGGAGCGTGGCGAGCGGGTGCTGGTGACGACACTAACAAAAAAAACGGCGGAAGATTTGAGCGAGTATCTGCAGGGGACGGGGCTGAAAGTGCGCTATTTGCATGCGGACATCGACACGGTGGAACGGGTGGAAATTTTGCGCCAACTGCGGGCAGGCACGTTTGATATTTTGGTAGGCATCAATTTGCTGCGGGAAGGGCTGGATTTGCCGGAGGTTTCGCTGGTGTGCATCTTGGACGCGGACAAGGAGGGGTTTCTGCGCAACGAGACATCGATGATCCAGACGGCGGGCCGGGCGGCGCGACATATCGGCGGCGAATGCGTCCTTTTCTGCGATAAGATCACCGATTCTATTCAAGCGCTCATCGACGTGACGGCCTATCGCCGCCAGCGCCAGCAAACGCACAACGAAAAGTATGGAATCACGCCGCTGAGCGTGAAGCGTGGACTTCAAACGAGCCTGCACACTCACGAGAATTCAGAAAAATCCGACGGCGCGAATGTGGCAGAGGATCCGGAAACCTACGATAAGGCGAAGCTCATCGAGAAATTGGAAACGGAAATGCGTGAGGCGTCGTCACGACTGGAATTCGAGCTGGCGGGACATTTGCGGGACCAGATCATCGCACTGAAATCGACGCCAACCGCGCACACTCGCGAGGATGTCAAGTATCCGAAAGGCCGAAAAGGCGGGAGCAGGAAACGCTGAGTGTGTTCTTGACCGCGATGGAGGATTGAGCCACCGCTTGCGGCGTGTTCACGGGTAAAAAAGATCGCCCTTACTTCGAGGCGTGGCTGAAACGGACTGGCAAGCAATTCTCAGTCAGTGGACGTTTGACGCAGACCGCGATGGTTCTCTCAGCCGAAGAAGGCGGCACGGTGGACGAATGGCGGAGCCGGCTGCGAGTGCTGCTGGAGGGCGATGAAGTCCCCTCACTGGACCTACTTACGCGGATCGACGCACTGCTGGCGGGGCCGTCCGCACAAAAACCGGATGACGATGCGCAGGGTGCGCTTTTCTAATTGCTATCCCGAAATATGCGATTCCGAGTGCTTATCGCTCAAAAAGTTGCAAATTTCCGAATCCTGCACGTTTTGCATGGGCCTATTGGCACACCTCTTGCAGGGGTATGATAGCCCCATAGAAATAATTAAAAATAAACTCCTTGTGACTAACACGCCACTAACTGAACGTTTTAGTCAGTAACCGATGCACCGGCTTTCTTCTAGATCCACAGTTTACCGCTTCAGACTCGCTGCCTTTCTGGTGTGCATCCGTTGCATCCTCGCGCTGGCGAGCGTGTCAGTGTTAATATACTCCTTTTCCATCAATGACCGCGAACTCACTCTAATCGGCATTGGGATGGGAACCCTCACCCTGCTGTCGATCCTGCTTCAGTGGATGCTAACCGCGAGAACGCGCTGCCCATTGTGCCTGACGCCCGTGTTGGCGAACAAAAAGTGCTCGAAACACCGCAGCGCGAGGAGATTGCTGGGCAGCTACCGCCTGTGTGTCGCGGTTGCCATTCTCTTCCAGGGCTGGTTCCGTTGCCCGTATTGTCACGAGCCGACGTCGGTCGAAGCGAGGCCGAAACGTCCGGGATATTCGCGGGATTGACAGACCCGCGTGATCCGTCGAGCTTCCGCGGATGAATTTCATATCGAAATCCTTACGAGCCATGATCCCCCACGCGGCCGGGCTGGCATTCGCCCTGACCATTACCGCACAAGCCCAAAACGCCGAACCAGCCATGCCTGAAACACCATCCGATGTAGCCGCCGCCCCTGCCGATGCGATTAAAACCGCCTCCGGCCTTGCCTCCAAAGTCATTCAGGCTGGAAAAGGCGAAACCCATCCTTCCGCCGCAGACACCGTGACGGTGCACTATTCCGGCTGGACCACGGACGGAAAACTCTTCGACAGCTCGGTGAAACGCGGTCAACCGACCAGTTTCCCGCTCAACGGTGTGATCAAAGGCTGGACCGAGGGCGTGCAGCTCATGGTGGAAGGCGAAAAGCGCCGTTTTTGGATCCCTGCCGATCTCGCCTACGGTGAAAATCCCGGCGGCGGACGCCCCGGCGGTCTGCTCGTTTTCGATGTCGAGCTTCTGAAAATCAAAGCCGCGCCGAAGCCACCCGCCGTCCCTGAAGACGTGGCAGCCGCTCCAGAAAGCGCTGAAAAAACCGCTTCTGGCATCGCCTCCCGCGTGATCACCAAGGGCACCGGCACCACCCACCCGAAAGCGACCGACCAGGTGAAAGTCCACTATTCTGGCTGGACCACCGACGGCAAACTCTTCGACAGCTCAGTGATGCGCGACGAAGCGATTGTTTTCCCGCTGAACCAAGTCATCCCCGGCTGGACCGAGGGTGTGCAGCTCATGGTCGTAGGCGAAAAGCGCCGCCTCTGGATTCCCGGAAAGCTCGCCTACGGTGAAAGCCCGCCACCGGGTGCGCCAGCCGGCACACTCGTTTTCGACGTGGAGCTTCTCGAAATCGTCAAATGACCCGCCCCTGGGCAAAACTTCTCGTTTCGGCATCCGCCCTCGGCCTTGCGTCGTGTGCGGATGCTCCGAAGCAGGCGGCCACGGTCACCCGCACCGCGCCACTCGTCAGCAACCAGCAGCAGATTTCTCCTGAAGAACCTGCGGAACCGACAGTGACACAAGGAAGGATCACGCGGATTCCACTGGGAACATTTTTCCAACTTCAGCAGTCAGACAAAGCACTGATTTTCGACGTCCGTCCTAGTTTCTATTACAGTCTGGGGCACGTCCCCGGAGCCATCAACTGGCCGAGAGGCCGCTTTGAAGAGCAACTCAGTCAACACGAGGCGCAGATCCAGGCCGCCATCGCCACAAAAAAACCGGTGCTGCTCTACTGCACCGACCTGGCCTGTCCAGACGCCCTCAACGTCGCCACCCGCCTCGCCGAGCGCGGCCATTCCACCGCCATCCTCCAGGGTGGTTGGGAGGCTTGGAAAGCTGGCGAACTCCCTACCGAATAACCCATTTTTCATTCAACTAACATGTCAGCCACTTCATTCACCAACGTCACCGTCGATGCAAAAGCCAACGTCTATTTTGACGGCCGCGTCATTTCCCACACCGTGCGTTTTCCCGACGACACCAAGAAAACTCTCGGCCTGATTTATCCGGGCAAATTTCATTTCGGCACCGCCGCACCGGAGCGCATGGAAATCATCGCCGGTGCCTGCGAGGTCATCCTCGATGGGACCAAGGATGTGCTAGTGATCGAGGCCGGCACGGCGTTCGACGTCGCGGGTAACAGCGGTTTCACGATTACGGTGAAGGACGGCATCTGCGAATACATCTGCTCGTTCCTCCCGGCCTGATGCGACGCGCGGCGTTCATCCAGAAAATCGCCGCTTGTTTTCTGACGGCGGCGTTTCTCAACTCCTGTGGAATCCGCCTGCCGGACGCTCCTCTGCCAGGTCGGCACTCGGGCGGGATGAAAACCTACGTCTCGAAACCAGGCCAAGATCCAGACCTGCTAGTTTGGCTCATCGCCGATGACCTGCACACCGGGATGGTCTTTGATTACGACTGGCTGCTAGAATCAGGATTCATCCCGCCTGTCGGATTCGGCCACCCGAAATACGTCACGCTGAGCTGGGGCGACAAGACCGCCTACGTGGAAAAAGGTCTGCACACGCCGTGGAAATTTTGCCGTGCGCTTTTTACCCCCACTCCCTCGGTGATGGAGCTGATACCGGCTAACTGGAATATCCCGGAAGTCTGCCCGCATCAGCGGATTTGGCGAAAACTCGTCCCCCGAGACCGGGGTGTGGACATCGCCGCGTTCTTAAACGATTGCAGCCGAATGGGAGCTGATGGAAAACCACAGATCGTGGGCACGTCGAGTTGGGGCGGTGGAGTTCTGCTGGAGTCGCGCCACATCTATTTTTTCCCGAGGATGTGCAACACATGGACTACGCAGGCGATTGAAGCGATCGGAGGGGACATCAATCCATGGCGTGCCATCACTGCGAACGGCGTGATCCGCCAAGCAGAGATATCACCGAATGATTTCGAACAGATCTGGTGGGGCAACGGCGCAAAACCCTAACGATCCAGCCACAGCCTGCCCGCGCTTCGGCGCAGTCTACCGCCACCGGGGAGATTGATTGCCGCGGGATTTTTCACTTCCAACAGACTGAGCGAGCTTTCAATGAGCGCACGGTCGGGCGACGCTGTTCCGTTATCCATCAGGAATTTCCGCAGGGCGGCGCGCTGGAAGGGCGGGGGCAGTTTCCTCAATGCTTCGAGGTGCAGGCGGCCTTGAGGATCGAGCACGTTCACTTGTTGGAGAGCCCAGTTTTCGAGCGATTCGATTTCTTCGGTGGCGGCGAGCGCCCGAGTGATCGCTGCTGCGGGATCACGACCGGAGATTTCCGCCAGCAGTGGCAGCGCTTCGTTACGCAGGCGGTTCCTGATAGCGACGGGTTCGGCATTGCTGGTGTCCTCACGCCACTTCTGTTTTTGCGAAACGAGCCAATCAACGAGCTCCGTGCGGCGGACGGCTAACAAGGGCCGGTGGAATTCCAGTTTTGCGCCGGACTCCGTGGTGAAATCCTGTCGGGCACGCATGCCTTTGAGCCCGTGCGAACCGCGCAGCAGATTCCATAAAATGGTTTCCGCCTGATCATCGGCATGGTGGGCGAGCACTATGCGCGGGCAGCGGTATTTCCTCGCGCACTCGGCGAAAAACGCATGCCTCGCATTCCGCGCGGCGGTTTCCATCGATTCCGAGCAATCCTTCATCCGCGCCGTGACGTCCGCTTTTCCCACCTCGCAAGTCACACCAAGTTTCGCCGCGAGGCGCTTCACAAAGGTAGCATCGCCCGCAGAAGCCCGCCCACGCAGCCCGTGATCGAGATGGCAGGCGATCAGGTCAGAAAATCCGGCTTTCACCAGCAGATGAAGCAGCGCCACGGAATCCGCGCCGCCGGATACTCCGACCAGCCAGCGTTCCCTGCGGGCTGCCTGCGCGAACCAAGAAGCATTTTCGACGATCACCACCGGACGATTCTAGACTGGATTCCGTGCTTGGCACCAGCCGCGATTCCCACAAAACTCCAGCCATGCAGACCGCTTCATTTCTCAAGGATCTTTTCGACCTCTCCGGGAAAACCGCCGTGATCATCGGTGGCACCGGCGAACTTTGCGGCACCATGGCCGTCGGACTTGCCCGCGCCGGTGCGGAAGTCGTCCTGGGCGGGCGCATCCCCGAAAAAGCGGAAAAGCGTCTGGCGGAAATCGAATCTTATGGCGGCAAGGGCTACTTCGTACCGGTGGACGTAACATCCCGCGAGTCCCTGCACCACCTTCTGGATACCGTGCTGGAACGATCTGGCCAGGTGGACATCCTCATCAATGGCGCGGGAACGAATTCCCCCACCCCGTTTCTCGAAATCCCGGAAGAGGAATATCAGAAGATCATCGATACCAACCTCTCCGCCGTTTTCCGCGCCTGTCAGGTGTTCGGCCAGTACTTCGTCGATGAAGCACGCCCGGCGTCGATTATCAACCTTGGTTCGATTTCCGGCCTGAATCCCCTATCCCGCGTCTTCACTTACTCCGCATCGAAAGCGGCGGTGCACAACCTCACCCGCAACCTCGCCCGCGAATGGGCGGACCGGGACATCCGGGTGAACACACTCGTTCCCGGCTTTTTCCCTGCCGAGCAAAACCGCAAGGTGCTCGACGAATCCCGCGTGCTCGACATCCTCCGCCAGACCCCGGCCTCACGCTTCGGAAATGCGGACGAACTGATCGGTGCCACACTCCTGCTCGCGTCCGCCAAGGCTGGTTCCTTCATCACCGGCATGGAAATGATCGTCGATGGCGGCTTCCAAGCGATGTCGATCTGAGGCAAACCTGTATTTCAAATCACCCAAAAACCCCTTCACTACGGCGCTTGCAAGCACCCAAAACCCGGTGTATTGCCTCCGCCGAGGCGGGAAATCCCGCCCTACCCCATCTCTCACATGATCAAGTGGATTCTCCAGAAAAT
>JBBRYQ010000041.1:0-46322 GCA_038237425.1 Verrucomicrobiales bacterium | reverse complement strand
TGCTCGTCGCCAACCCCCGCAAGGTGCGTGCCATTTACAAGAACGACCGCAAGTCAGACCGCAAGGACGCCGAGATGCTGGCTCGCATCGCCCGCACCGACGAGAAGCTCTTGTATCCGGTCGAACACGGCACCGAGGACAGCGCCTTACCCCGCCGATAGGCTGCTCCGTTCGTAGTCTGCCAGCTTCTCAAAGCGCGGAAGCAGAGGTCCGGCTCCCGAAACACAGTCTGCCTGAAGCCGCTCTCAGAAGGCAAATTTTATCGTGAATCGCCCATTTTAAGAGGGTTGCGACAAATACACCGATCCTTTCCACGCTGACGATGACTGATTTTCAGAGAACAACCGCTGGAAAACAGGGGGCACTACTGAAATTCAGTCGATGACGGATGGAGACCAATGAGCGTCTGCTATTTTTTCACCACTCGGAAAATGACCAGCAGCACAATCGCGCCGAGCGTCGCCAGGAAAATTCCGCCGAGGTCAAAGGATTCGATTTTCCCGTAGCCCGCCATGGTGGCCAGATAGCCACCCACCACGGCACCGACGATGCCGATGACGGTGGTGATCAGGCAGCCGCCCGGGTCCTTGCCAGGCATGATGAATTTGGCGAGAGCGCCGGCGATGAAGCCGAGCAGGATCCAAGATAAGAAGCCCATGGTCGTGTGGTGATTGATGGTTAAAGAGGTATTTCCCTCAGCCGCCAAATTCGGCGTAACACTGCGGTGAGGCAAGTTAAAATCTGATGGCGCAAATCCTCTTCGTTTCCACTTCCCGTGACCGAGTCTCCGGGTTAGAAACACCTCGTGGACGCTAGCATCCAGGAACGACTCGATGATTTCATCCGCCGAAAAGGTCTGCGGCGTACGGGGCAGCGTGAGACGATCGTGAAAGCGGCGTTTTCCAAGGACGAGCATTTCACGGCAGACGAGTTGTTTGATCGGGCTCGGAAACTTGATTCAGAAACATCGCGCGCCACGGTTTACCGGACGCTGAGCCTGCTGGTGGAAGCGGATCTGCTACGCGAGATCGACCTCGGCGAAAACCAAACCACCTACGATCCGAACTTCCTCGAAAAACCCTCGCACAACCACCTCGTCTGCATCGACTGCGGCCGCGTGGTGGAGTTCGAGGACACGCACCTCGATCTACTTAACGACTGCGTCACTCGCAGGCTTGGCTTCAAACCGGTCCGCCAGACGATCAAGATCGAGGCGAACTGCGAGCAACTCCGGCTGAAAGGACGCTGCCCGAATCTTATTGCAACCCGCCTCACCGGCAAGCGGCTTAGAAAAAAGCGCTGAGCTCTAGCAATTTCCATGAACGCATTTACCCAAGCCCTCCTCACCGTGTTCGTAGGCCTGGTGGCTGCCGCATTTTTCACACGCATCGCATTCTCTATTTCGGAAAAAATCGCGCGCGCCCCACTGCTAGATATTTTCATTAGTCTTTTCACATGGATCCCTTGGCTCGCCGGATGGCTGCTCTGCGGGTGGTCCGGTGTCCTCGCCGCCGCCATCGCCCAGATCGCCGCGCTCCATTGTTTCTGCCTAGTCCATCGCGCCATCCGCGGAAAAAAGGGCCGCACGCTCACCGATGCACAGGCTGCGGTGTTAGGACCGATTCGCAACCAACTCTGCCTGCTGGTGCAGACGCCGGCCGTACCGCTATTCGTCGGCATCCGGGTGGTGGAAATTTTCATCTATCCGCTCATCGCTTGGCTCGGAAAACTCCCCACCTACCGCCATGGCGAGTGGGTGAGCCTGTCGCGCCACAAATACGACGGCCTCATCGGCTACGATCTGTTATGGTGCTGGTATTGTGACTGGATGACCGGGCTTTGGGCTCTCGGTAGTGACATGCTGCGTAACATCGAGTCCTTCTGGTGCCCGATCCAATTCATCGATGAAACGAAGAATCGGAACGCCGCCATCGACTTCCCGGACATCGCCAAATGGGCACCACCAGACGGCACGATGGAGGACGCGGTGCGCGCATTTGAGAAACATTACGACGGTAAGCGGAAAAACAGCTGGTGGGGACACCCCGACCGCAAGGAGCCGTGAACTTCCGCCGCGCCAATCCCAACAGCCATTATCGCTCGCTCCGCCTGCTCAGCGAGGGTGGACGCTGGGAGCTCGGATTGAGTCACTATCAGTATGGCATGCGGCTCCGAATGGGCCTAGCAGGACGACCGCCGGAAGTGATGGATTTCTGCCTCGGGCGGGATGCTGAGCTTTTCCAGCAAGTGCTGGTTGCCGTCTTGAAGAAGCTGGAAATGCTGGAGGAAACTTCAGCGATAAAGGAAATCGACGCGGCATTTCCATGGGCCGGAACGCGGCCGCAAATGGCGATCCACCTTCCTGCTCTTTTGGGTAGCAACTTCTCTTCCCCTCAGGATTCGATGCCGAGCTTTACGCGGATTCGCTCGATCTCTTCGGACAGCGCGCCCCAGCGGGAGTAGCTTGTTTCCAGCGATTTTGCCAGTTTATCCACCGCATTGGTCACTTCGCGGAGTTTGCCGGGATTGTTGGAAACCTCATCGCTGGAAAGCTGTTGGGTGAGCGTGGTTTGTGCGCCCTCCAGTTCCGCGATCTTGATTTCCAGCGCGGCAAACTCAGTTTCAAGCGGCTTGAGCACCTTGGATTTAATCTCCCGCTGCTCGGCCTCGATCCGGCGCTGCTCCTTGCGGTTGACGCCGGGAATGGATTGGCGGGATGAAGTGTTAGTGGCTGGGGCAGCGGCACCGAGTGTCGCCAGCTTGGGCGCGCCTTTTTTCGCGGCATCGTCTTCCGCGGATTTTTCCAAGTAGTAGGTGATGTTGCCCGCGTAGAGCACCGGTTGCTCGCCGGGGCGGAATTCGAGCGTCTTGGTGACGAGCGCGTCGAGGAAGGTCCGGTTGTGGGAAACGATCATGACGCTGCCGGGATAGTCGATGAGCGCGCGCTGGAGCACGTCCTGCGACTGCATGTCGAGGTGGTTCGTCGGCTCGTCGAGGATGAGGAAATTCGCCGGGCGCAGCAGCATGCAGACGAGGGCGACGCGCGAACGCTCACCACCGGATAGAACGCCGATTTTCTTGAAGACATCGTCACCACGGAAAAGAAAGCAGCCTAGCAGATTTCGCGCATGCGGCATCGCCTCGCGGGACGCTGCGGCTTCGACGGTTTCGAGCACGGTGAGTTCCGGGTCCAGTTCATCGGCGTGGTTCTGGGAGAAAAACGAAGTTGCGACCTTGTGGCCGAAGGTGTGCGTGCCGGCGTCCGGCTCTTCCTGCGCGGTGATCATCCGGCAGAAGGTGGATTTACCCGCGCCGTTAGGGCCGACGATGGCGAACTTTTCGCCCTTGTTGATTTCAAAATCGAAGCCACTGAAAACATTCAGCGCGCCATAGGATTTCGACACCGCATCCAGTTTCGCGACCGTATGCCCGGAGTTCGGCGGCGGCGGGAATTTGAAATTCATCACCGCGTCATCGCGCTCGGGCTGCGGGATGCGCTCGATTTTCGCCAGCATCTTGATGCGGGACTGGACGAGCGTCGCTTTGTTAGCCGAGGCACGGAAGCGGTCGATGAAGCGCTGGATTTCACCGATCTCGCGCTGCTGGCCTTCGTATTGTTTAAACTGGATCTCCTTGCGCAGGACCGACTCGCGTTCGAAGTAGGAAAAGTTTCCAGCATACTCTTCGGCGCGGCCGTTAGCGAAGGCGATGGTGCGCGTGCAGAGCGTGTCTAGCAGGGCGCGGTCGTGGGAAATGAGGAGAATCGCGCCGGGGTAGTTGATCAGGTATTGTTCCACCCAGATTTGTGTGCCGATGTCCAAGTGGTTCGTCGGCTCGTCTAGCAGCAGGACTTCCGGCTCCTGGAGGAAGAGCTTTGCCATCGCGATCCGCATCTGCCAGCCGCCGGAAAACTCCGAGCAATCGCGGATGAAATCCTTCGTTTGGAAACCGAGACCTTTGAGCACGGATTCGATTCTCGGCTTCATCCGTGCCGGGTCCATCGAGTCGAGCTGGAGTTCGAGCTCGCCGATTTCCTCCAACAGATCGCCGTAAGGAGACGAGCGCGGGTCGAGCTTGGTGAGTTCGTGGGAGAGGCGATCGATTTTTTCCGAGAGCGCCATCGTCTCGCCGAAAGCGGACTCCGTTTCCTGCCAGAGAGTACGGCCTTTCACGTGAATTCCCTCTTGCGGCAGGTAGCCGACGCGGGTGCCCTTCGGCGCGCTGATCTGCCCAGATGTAGGCTTGATGATGCCGGCCACGCATTTCATGAGCGTGGACTTGCCCGCACCATTGTGACCGGCGAAGGCGATGCGCTCGCGCGGCTGCACGGAGAAAGCGAGATCGTTGAAAAGGACGCGGGCGCCGAATTCAACGCGGAGTGACTGGACGGAAATCATCGGGCGCGGAGGGTGCACGCCAGCGCGGCGGGGTCAAGCCTCGGGGAAAATCGGGGTCGTTCGCCTGCTCAGTTCTCACTCTCCACGCACAACCGCAACTGCCTTTCGCTCTCCGGTTGATCGCGGTCCCAGGCCTTGAGAAACGCCTCGATCTCGGAAAGCAGGTGCTCACAATGTTTGTTCCACTTCGCGGTGCCGCGAAGGATGAGCGAGCTTTCACGCAGACCGGTGAAGCGGATTTCCTCGGCACCCGCCATTCGCAGCTCACCCAACTCGGTGCGCAGGGTTTCGAAAAACGCCAGCTCAAAGCCGTTTCCAGCTTCCATCGCCGCGCGGACGAGGCAAACGGTGACGGGTGGCGCGAGCGGCTCCAGTTTCTCCGCGATCCGCTCGCAGCCGATCTTGATCAGCATTTTCCGCATGCGATCAAATAGCTCCTCCAGGTGCAGCAGCTTCAGCGGGCACTTCGTTTCCAAGTACTGGACGATGCCGCTGCGGATGTCCGGAATGAAGGGAAAATCCTCATGCTCGGCCGCCATGGCCGCCCGCTTCAAGGCATCATCCAGCCACGCGGTATCGTAATCGATCACTTGATAGCGTCCGATCTGAAGCGCGGGGCGATTGCCGATGAGGGAGATCACTGAGTAGCTTTTGGGAGGGGAATAAGAGTGGGTGAAGGTTAGGGGGAGTCAGTTGGGAAAATTTCAGGTCAGTCCTTGAATAGCCTGCGTTGGAAAGGATCGCGCGCGGCACGGCGGGAGAGCGACTGGATTTCTTGAATGAATTCGTTCACGTCCTCGAACTGCCGATAGACGGAAACGTAGCGGACGTAGGCGACCGGATCGATCTGATGGAGCTTGTCCATCACCTTGCCGCCGATGATGGCGGATGGCACCTCGCTGACGTGGTCCTTGTGTAGATCCGTTAGAATCTCCTCCACCGCGCGGTCCAGTCGGTCCATCGGCACGGGGCGTTTCTCGCAGGCCTTGATCAGACCACTCATGAGCTTCTCGCGGTTGAGCGCCTCGCGCGTGCCGTCGCGTTTCACCACCCGCAGCTCGGTGCGCTCGATCTGCTCGTAGGTCGTGTAACGATAGGTGCATTGCAGGCACTCGCGACGACGACGAATCGAAGTCCCATCTTTCGATGATCTCGAATCGAGGACCTTGTCTTTGAGTGACCCGCATTGGACGCAACGCATGAAGGATGGTGAGGAACAACGTCGCGAATCCTAAACATACATCCGGTAGCGTCAATTCAAAATCCACGCCACATTTAGTAGGTGGCGGGAAATGATCGGGATTTCCGAAGGGAAGATTTTTAGAATTTTACCAGCCATCATGAGCACGGGAACGCCTCCATTTAAATGGCTTCTTGCGGGTACGGAGTTGCCGTGATCGCTTCCTGGCAGTAGCAGCCAGAGAGCGGCTTATGGCTCTTTCTTCGCGTTCTGCTCATCGCGGATGCCGCCGATGAACAGCATCACAGCAGCGACGCAGATGCAAGAATCCGCGACGTTAAAGGTCGGCCACCAGCCCTCGCTGGCAGGCACGATCTTATCGTAGAACGGCAGCTTGAACGCGAGGAAATCCACCACGTAGCCAGCCGACAAGCGCTGCCAGAAACCGGCGTCCGCATACTCACTCAAAAGGAAACCCTGCACCAAACGGTCAGTTAGGTTTCCGAAAATTCCACAAAGCAGCAATGCCACAGCGATCTTCGACAGCGGGTGATTGAATACGCCCTTCTTCCAGAAAATCCGGATCATCGTCAGTGCAAGGATCGGCACCACCAGGAAAACCACTGGGGCCCACGCGGTTCCGTTGCCAAAACCGAAAGCGACCCCTTGGTTGTGGACACGAATCAAATTGAAGAAATTTTCGATGACCACCACTTTCGCGTGAGGATCCTCCCACGGCGGCGGAAATTTTCCGACCGTCCAGAATTTCGTGACCTGATCGAGCACGTAGAGCGGCAGAGTGAGGAAGAGGAGAAGCTTCGGGAAACTCATGGGTCTTTTCAGTCTTTTAGGTCCTATCCAACGACGCCATCGCAGCGCTCGCACAGCCCGCTTTCTAGCAGAGGCTCGTGTTTCCGGCAGCGTGGGCAGAGCGAGTGATCCGTCTTGCGGGCGGTGGCGCTGAGTTCCTCACCCACTGTAGCGGTCAGGCCAGCGATGATGAAAAACTCGGTGGCGAAGGCGCGATCGTTGAGCATTTCCAACAGCGGCGCGTCGGTCGCGGGAATGGTCAGGCTGACATCCGCTTCGTTGTTGCGGGTGAATTCCTTCGCTTGGATGCGGGCCTCGATTGCCGTCTGGATGGCGTATTTGATTTCGAAAAGGCGGGTCGCTTGCTGCGTGGCCTCGCCGGGTGCAAACGCAGGATTCGCTTCAGGGAAATCCTGTTCATGCACGGTGCCTTCGGTGAAAGCAGCATGCTCCCACGCTTCGTCGGCGGTGTAGGCGAGGATCGGCGCTAACAATTTCGCGATACTGGTGAAGATCTCATGCATCGCGGCCTGCGAGGCGAGGCGGCGCGGGGAGTTCACTGCATCGCAATACATGCGGTCCTTCGTCGCATCGATGTAGATGGCGGAAAGATCGGCGGTGCAGAATTGGTTGAGCGAGTTGAAGACCTTGCGGAATTCGTAGGCATCGTAGGCTGCGAGGCACTCGGCGGTGACGGTGTGCAGGCGCTCGAGGATCCAGCGGTCGAGCAACGTGTATTCCGGGCCGGCTGAAGCCAGCGCTCCGTTCGGGTCGAAGCGGTCGAGATTTCCTAGCAGAATACGCAGCGTGTTGCGCAGGCGGCGGTAAGGCTCGGCGACTTGTTTGAAAAGATCCTCACCAAATGGAACCTCATTCTGCCAATCCACGGAGGAGACCCACAGGCGGACGATGTCAGCACCGTATTGGTTGTAGAAATAGGAGGCATCGGTCGGTTTTCCGGATTTCGCGGCATCAGATTTGGAGATCTTTTTCTTATCCTTATCGACGACGAAACCGTGGGTCATCACCGTTTTGTAAGGCGCGAATCCACGATAGCCGGTACTGAGCATCAGCGAGCTTTGGAACCAGCCGCGGTGTTGGTCAGTGGCTTCCAGATAGAGATCGGCAGGGCAGCTCAGTTGCGGATGCGCATCGAGCACGGCAGCGTGCGAGCAACCGGAATCGATCCAGACATCGAGCGTATCCCGGCACTTTTTCACTCCAGCAGGAAGGCCTAACAAAGCGGCAAGCTCGGCATCGGATTTTTCGAACCAGACATTGGTACCTTCTTTTTCGAAAAGATCGGCCACTTTGTTAGCGAGCTCAGCGGAGATGATGGTTTCGCCGTTTTCGTCGAAGAAAACCGGCAACGGCACGCCCCACGTCCGCTGGCGCGAGATGCACCAGTCTGGGCGGCTTTCGACCGTGCCGTAGATGCGGTTGCGGCCCCATGATGGCAGCCACTCGACCTTGTCGATTTCCGTGAGCGCCTGGCCACGCAGCGTTTCGAGCGAGATGAAAAACTGCTCCACGGCGCGGAAGATGATCGGCGTTTTCGAGCGCCAGCAATGCGGATAGGAGTGCTTGTAAACTTCCTGGCCGAGCAGGTGGCCGCTTTCGGTGAGGATCTCGATGATGCGGGCGTTCGATTTGAAAACGTGCACGCCGACGAGTTCGTCGAGGCCCGCTTCTTGGGTGAATTTTCCTTCGTTATCGACCGGCGATAGAACGGCGAGGCCGTTCTGTTGGCCAGCCACGTAGTCGTCCGCACCGTGGCCGGGGGCAATGTGGACCGCGCCGGTGCCGGTCTCGGTGGTGACGAAATTCGCGAGGATAAGCTTCGACGTGCGGTCGAGGAATGGGTGTCCTGCCTCGTAGCCTTCGAATTCCTTGCCCTTGCTTTCCTTGATCGTTTCCGCGAGCGCGTAGCCGGTTTTTTCGGTAAACGCACCGATGAGTTCTCTAACGATCACAAAAGTTTCGACCGCGTCGTCCTTGATGAATTTCCCGACGATGTAGGTGAACTCCGGATGCAGCGCGATGCCGAGGTTGGCCGGCAGTGTCCACGGCGTGGTCGTCCAGATGACCATGCTCGCCTGGCCTGCAAATTCGCCGGAGACGAGCGGAAATTTCACGAAAATCGCCGGACTTTCCTTGTCCTGATACTCGACTTCGGCCTCGGCCAGCGCGGTCTGCGCGCCGTAGGACCACTGGACCGGCTTCTTCGCCTGATAGATCGAGCCGTTTTCCACCAGCTTCGCGAAGACGCGGACGATGCTGGCTTCGTAGCCGGGATTCATCGTGAGATACGGATTTTTCCAATCGCCAAAAACCCCGAGACGGCGGAATGACGCGCGCTGGATATCGATGAATTTCGAGGCAAACTCGGTGCAGCGGCGGCGGATTTCCGCAGGCTCCAGACCGGCGGCTTCCTTGACGACCTTGAACTCGATGGGCAGGCCGTGGCAGTCCCAACCGGGCACGAACGGCGCGGTAAATCCGGCCATCGTCTTGGATTTCACCACCAAATCCTTGAGCAGCTTGTTCAGCGCGGTGCCCATGTGGACATCGCCATTCGCGAACGGTGGGCCATCGTGGAGAATGAATTCCGGAGCATTCTGAGCGCGGCGGCGGGCGAGGATTTTTTCGTAAAGCCCGGCGTTTTCCCACTTTTCGAGGCGGGCGGGTTCGTTCTGCACCAGGTCCGCACGCATCGGGAAAGTCGTTTGCGGGAGAGTCAGGGTGTCTTTGTAATTCGGGGCGGCGCTCATGACGGGGCGCGGACGCTAGCAATGGCACCCGGTGGGGTCAACCACGGGAAACGGTGAGGATTCCAGGGCTTGTTCTACGAAATTCAAGAGGTCGGTCAGACTCGATGCGACGGGCGCGGCTGTTCCGCTTTTCCGCAGTAGGCTGGTTGGCAATTCCCGTTAGTTCCGACCGCCGTGGATATATCCTTGGGGTGCCCATCGCTGCGAATGGGCACGGGTTCTGGGATCAAAGCAAATGTAGATGCTCTATTTATCCGTGACGCGAGTGTGGGGGGTGTTAGCTGAATTCGAGAAAGCGGCGGGGATTGCCAAGCAAGAAGATGTCTGGCATGGGTGCGCTATGCGTTTTCATTCTTCTTTACGGCTCGTCGGGTGCTTGCTCATCGTTTGCCCGGCCAGCCGACTTGCTGCCGAGGATTTTTCATTCGATACGCTGCGCGAAAAGGCACGGAAAATGGCGGCGGGCCCGCATCAGGCAGCGAAGCTTGAGCTGGCGGATTATTGGAAAAACCTGACCTACGACGGGCATCGCGACATCCGTTTCAAGATGGATTCAGGGCTGTGGGCGGATCAGAAAGCGGCGTTTTCCATCGATTTTTTCCACCCCGGATGGACGGCGAAAAAGATGGTCACGCTCCACGAAGTGAGTGGTGGGAAAGAGGAGGTGCTGAAGTTCGATCAGAAGCTATTCGACTACGGGAAGCAGAAAGTCCCGGCCGGGACGCCGCCGCCTCCGGGGTATGCGGGATGGCGGGCGCGGACGCACCTGAACACGGAGACTTACATGGATGAGTTCTTAGTTTTCATGGGCGCGAGTTATTTCCGGGCGATTCCCAAGGACGCGCCTTACGGCCTTTCCGCGCGTGGGCTTTCTATCAACAGTGGCCTGCCGGGTGTGGGCGAGGAGTTTCCTGACTTCTCGGAATTCTATCTGGAAAAGCCGGCGAAAGACTCGAGGACGCTCAAGGCTTGGGCGCTGCTAGACGGCGAGAGTGTGGCGGGTGCCTATCAATTTACGGTCACGCCCGGGGTGGAGACCGTGATGGACATCGATGCGGAAATCACCCTGCGGAAGCCGGTCACACAGCTCGGCCTCGCGCCGTTTTCCACGATGTTCTGGTTCGGCGAAAGCACCTTTCCGAAACCGCTGGATTTCCGCCCGGAAGTGCATGACAACGACGGGCTACTGATGGAACTCGGTAGCGGAAATCTCCACTATCGCCCGCTGGAAACGACGAAGGGGCAGTTCCGCCATTGTGTTTTCACGATGGAAAAACCGCGCTCGTGGGCACTCCTGCAGCGGGATCGCTCGTTTTCGTCCTATCAGGATCCCGAGGCACTCTATCATAACCGCCCGAGCGTGAGGGTGGAGCCGGTCGAGGGGTTTGATCACGGGAAGTTGCATCTCATCGAAATGCCGACGCGCGATGAAACCGATGACAATGTGATTTTGCTATGGGAGCCTACGCCGGTGTTAGAAGTGGGGAAGGCGTATCACTTTCACTATCGCCTGCGCTGGATGCGCGATCCCGCGCCGTCCGGCATTTTCTCGGTGCGTGCAACTCGTTCGGGAACGCCGGTGCAGAAGCCGGATCAGGTGCTGATGACCATCGATTTCGCGAAGCCACTCACGCCGCAACTCAAGGTGGGCGATCCGAAATGGGATGATGTTTCCAAGCTGAAACCCGCCGTCACGATCAATCAGCAATCGGTGAAACTGATCCACGTCGGCCTATCAGACATCAGCATGCCAAACGTCGATGACCTGCCCGCTGGCCTTGGCCGCAGTGACAAGCTCCACATGCCGCAGGTGCTCCGCGCATTTTTCGTGTGCGAGCCACCGAAGGATTTGACAGATATGGACATGACTTGTGAGCTTCAGGACGAGAATGGCAAATGTGTCTCCGAGCGCTGGGTTTACCTTTGGAAAAAGCCTGCGCCATAAACCGAGGACGCGCCATTCTGCGTGCATTTCGGGTGGCATTTGGCAGAGCACCCACGTTGAACGGCGTTTCGAATGAGCGGCGGCTAGTCTTTCGGAAAGGTGAGATTCTTAATAATTATAATTGGAATAATTCTTGATTGAGACTCGTTCGCAAGTAATTTGCCGGTGCAATGGTCAGCAAAAACCCAGAACACCCGGCTGAAATCGAGATCCTCGAGGAAATCTCCGGGCTCCGCATGACTCGGCAGCGGCAGGAGGTGTATCGCACCCTCATGCAGGAGCGGAATCACCCCACCGCGAACGATGTGTTCATGCGGGTGAAGGACCGGCTGCCGAATATTTCCCTCGCCACGGTTTACAACTGCCTCGAAGCGCTCGTGCAACACGGCATCATCCGCCAGGTGAATTTCGAACGCGAATCCTCCCGCTACTGCCCGAATCTCAGCGAGCACGGCCATTTCCACGATGCGACCACAGGCGTGATCCATGACGTGGATTTCAAGCCCGGCATCAGCCTCGCCGATGTCCTCAACCTCCCTCCCGGAGCCGTCATCGACGACGTCGAAATCACGCTCCGCGGCAAACTCGTCACTCTCTAATTTCCCATCCTTCAATCCTCGAACCTTTTCCAAAATGAGCCTGCAAATCACCAACCTCCACGCCACTCTCGAAGATGGCACCGAAATCCTCAAAGGCGTCAACCTTGAGATCCCGAAGGGCGAAGTCCATGCGATCATGGGACCTAACGGCTCCGGCAAGTCCACTCTCTCGAAGGTGATCGCCGGTCACGAAAGCTACATCGTCACCGCCGGTTCGGTGACCCAGGACGGCGAGGAAATTCTCGACAAGTCCATCGACGAGCGTTCGCGCGGCGGCATTTTCCTAGCCTTTCAATACCCATCCGAAGTTCCCGGCGTCTCGAATGCGAACTTCATCCGCGCCGCGCTGCAAGCCCGCCTGCCCAAGGGCCAAGACATCGACGCCGTCGCCTATTATAAGAATCTCTATTCGAAAATGGATCACCTCGAAATGGACCGCAAATTCACCGCCCGCGCCGTGAACGAAGGTTTCTCCGGTGGTGAGAAAAAGCGCAACGAGATCCTCCAGATGATGATGCTCGAGCCCGAATACTGCATCCTCGACGAAACCGACTCCGGCCTCGATATCGACGCTTTAAAAATCGTCGCCAAAGGCGTCAACGCTATGCGCTCGGAAGGTCGTGGCATGCTTCTCATCACCCACTACCAACGCCTGCTCGACTACATCAAGCCAGACTACGTCCACGTGATGGCCGAAGGAAAAATCGTCCGCTCCGGCGGTCCGGAGCTTGCTTTGGAACTGGAAAAAGACGGCTACGAGTTCCTCAAGGAGCCCGCCCTCGCCTGATCGATTTTTGCTAGATCCACATTTCATGAAAATCCACCGGATGGCAGCCCTCTTGGTTTTCGCGCAGCCCTGCTTCGCGGAAGACGAAGACGTGCCCGCGCCGGTCTCATGCGGGAAGGACACTGTGGTTTTTTTTGACAGGGACAAGTCGGCGGACGGGCGCTTCGCCCTTGGCTGGACGATCCGTCCGATCAAGAAAGACGCCAAGCCCGTGGATTGGTCGCAATATTCCAAGAAAGGTATCTCGCTGGTCGACGATTATCCGCATGAGGATTGGACGGGACAAAATGAGATCGATTTCTCTTATGTGATCGTCGATGGGATTGTGGATCTATCTGGTAAATCGTTCAAAGACCTGCCGCTTCCCAATCCATTTTATACGAACGGAAATCACGGTTGGAGCATTCATGCCGCTTGGGTCGGCAAGAATGAAGCGGTAATCATCGTGGACAGTCGGTTCGAAACCTCGGACCTGCTCCTGTTGCGAATGAGCAAAGGTGGACTCTCGGCAATCGACCTTATGCCAAAGGCCAACCAGAAGGTGGAAAAGTTGATCGCCGAGAAGCGCCCGCTCACCAACGATATGTCGATCATGTACGACAGTAGTGAAATCGTCTTGCGGGATGAGGTGTTTCGGCTGCCCTTCACCGCCTGCCATCCGAAAGGTTCCCAAGAAGATCTCGATGGGACCCTGTTCCTGAGCCAAAAGGACGGCACACCGGTCCGGGTGGAATGCAACGCCGACACTCCGGAAGACCGTCCTTTCACGGGTCAACTCGGCACCGCAGATAAACGACTCAACGAAATTTACAGCAGCCTCCGCAAGTCGCTGATGGGCGAGGCACGTGAGCAACTCGTGGCCGGCCAGAGGGAATGGATCAACCTGCGAAACAAAAACTCGCGTGACGCGGCGGAAGAAAAAGTTCCCTTTTTCCAGGAAGACAGCACCCGCGAGGCCTACCTCGCGATCCGAAACCAAGAGGCGCTGAAGCTCACGCGCGAGCGCGTGGATACCTTGCAAAAGCAACTCGCCGCCATCACGCGAAACTGAATTTCAAAACACACCAGCAAACGACTCTCCCACCATGTCCTACGACACCACAGACGTTCTCGATACGGAAACCCGCGAGGCGATCGACATCGATCGCACCAAGGGCGACTTCACTTTCCCGGAGCGCAACAAATTCGATGCCGGCCGCGGTCTCACTTCCGCGACGGTGGATTATATTTCCGATGTAAAGAACGATCCCGACTGGGTTCGTGAATTCCGTCACAAGGCGCTGAAAGTATTCCAAGATAAACCGATGCCCACCAACTGGGCGACGAAGGATCTGGAGAGCATCGACTTCGACATCATCCGTTATTATCTATCTGATGGTGAAAAACCAAAACGCTCGTGGGACGATGTGCCCGCCGACGTTTTGGAGACCTTCGAACGCCTCGGCATTCCTCAACAGGAACGCGCGTTCCTCGCCGGCGTGGAAGCCCAGTTCGACTCAGAAGCCGCCTACTCGAACGTGAAGGAAGAACTCACGAAACAAGGTGTCATTTTCTGTAACTCGACCGAAGGACTCAAGGAACACGAAGAAATTTTTCGCCCGTGGTTCGGCAAGGTGATCCCTACCGGCGATAACAAATTCTCCGCACTGAACTCCGCCGTGTTTTCCGGTGGTTCATTCATCTACATCCCGAAAGGCCTCAAACTGAAGCAACCGCTCCAAGCCTATTTCCGCATCAACTCGGAAAACTTCGGCCAGTTCGAACGCACTCTCATCATCGCGGACGAAGGTGCCGAGCTGATGTATATGGAAGGCTGCACGGCACCGAAATTTGAGACTGCCACGCTGCACTCCGCCGTGGTCGAACTCGTCGCGCTCAAGGGTGCGAAGATCCAATATGTGACCGTGCAAAACTGGTCATCCAACGTATTCAACCTCGTCACCAAGCGCGGCATCGCGATGGAAGACGCGGAAGTGAGATGGATCGATTGCAACATCGGCTCACGACTCACGATGAAATATCCCGGCGTCATCATGAAGGGCAAGCGCGCCCGCGGTGAGGTCATCTCCATCGCCCTCGCGAACACCGGCCAACACCAGGACACCGGCGCGAAGATGATCCACGCCGCCGATGATACGACCTCCAACGTCGTTTCCAAATCCATCTCCGTCGGTGAAGGACGCTCTACTTACCGTGGCCAAGTCCACATTCCGAAGCACCTCAAAGGTTGCAAAAACAACACCGAGTGCGACGCGCTGCTCATCAACAGCAAGAGCCGCACCGACACCTATCCGGCCATCACCGTGAAGGGAAACCGCCACGCCACTCAACACGAAGCATCCGTTAGCCAAGTGTCCGATGACATGCTCTTCTACATGCAGCAACGCGGCCTTAATGAAGGACAAGCCATGTCACTTGCCGTCAACGGCTTCATCAACGACCTCGTCCGCGAATTCCCGATGGAATACTCCGTCGAACTCAAGCGCCTTATCGATCTGGAAATGGAAGGGTCTGTCGGATAAAACATAAGCCAAAATGAAAACGAAATTTACCTGGTGGAAAGACGGGGATCACTTCCTTGGCTATCTTGATGAATATCCCGATTATCAGACGCAAGGTGAGTCACTCGATGATTTGAAACGCCATCTTCTGGATCTATACAAAGATCTTTCCACTGATGCGATACCCGGAGTGATTCATCATGAAGAACTGCTGATCGCATGAAGCGCGCTGATTTGATTCGCAAACTGAACGACCTCGGTTGCGAACTCATCCGCCATGGCGGATGCCACGACTGGTATCAGAACAAGGAAACCAAAATCTGCCAACCGGTTCCCCGCCATCGTGAAATCAAGGAGCAGCTCGCCAAGTCCATCATCAAGAAACTTTCCCCGCCATGACCACTCTCGAAATGCCAAACATCCTCGAATCCCCGCCGGAAACCCCCGCCTATCTGCCTGCGTGGTTCGCCGCCCGCCAACAAGCCGCTTGGCAGCGTTTCCTCGCCACTCCCGCTCCGAAGCGCGGGGATGAAACTTGGCGCTTCTCAAGCATCAAGCAGCTCGATTTTTCCGCCTTTCAAAAAGCTCCCGCATCTGGCGTGAACGAACTGATCAAGCGCTCCACCGGTCTCGAAGCTCCCGCAGCGAAACTGATCTTTGTAAACGATGAACTCGTCCACGTGGAATCGCACCTGCCGGAAGGCGTGATCTGCCTGCCGCTCGCCGAAGCACTCGTTTCCCACAGCGATCTGGTGCAGGCGCATTTCATGAAACAGGAAACGCGTCTCGGCTCCGCCAAATTCGCGGCACTGCATGAGGCATCTCTAACGAACGGTTTGTTCGTCCACGTTTCCGACAAAATCGAAGTGGAAGGCACCATCGAAGTTCACCATTGGATCACCGGTGAAAACACCGTCATCTTTCCACACACGCTGATCGTCACGGGCAAAAGCTCGAAAGTCTGCGTCGTGGACATTTTCCGCTCGGCGGATGATTCGCAGCCCGGACTCGCCATCGCCTTCAACGATCTTTGTGCCGGCCAGAATTCGAAACTCGATTACGTCGCCATCCAGGCCTTCAACGAAGTCACCCGCGTCATCCAGATCAACGAAACCGCCACGTTCCGCGATGCTTCCGCCACCGGATTCATCCTCAACACCG
This sequence comes from Verrucomicrobiales bacterium, assembly GCA_038237425.1. GTDB lineage: Bacteria > Verrucomicrobiota > Verrucomicrobiia > Verrucomicrobiales > Akkermansiaceae > Luteolibacter. The sequence continues at coordinate 30,171 of JBBRYQ010000041.1, read as the reverse complement.
GCGCATCTTGGGCGCGCAATGAATCGCTCTCCCGCCTCGAAGGCCCCGGCTCGCGCTCGGACATGCTCTCCGTTAGCATCCCCGCCCACGAGCAGGAATACGATCAACGCACGTTCCAACACCACGTTTCGGAAGGTGCCTACTCGGATCTGTTATACAAAAACTCCCTCTATGACGACTCGCGGACGATCTTCTCCGGCCTCATCTTCGTCGATGAAGGCGCGCACCACACCGATGCCTATCAGACCTGCCGCAACCTCTTGATGAGCGACACCTGTGAGGCAAACTCCATGCCCGGCCTCGAGATCAACGCCGACCAAGTGAAATGCTCCCACGGCAGCACCTCTTCCCAGATCAGCGACGAGGAAATTTTCTACCTCTGCGCCCGCGGCATCGCTCCCGGCCAAGCCCGCCAGCTCATCGCCCGCGGATTTTCTGTGGATGTTGTCGAGCGCCTGAAAAACGATGAAGTCGAAGCTCTCGTCCTGAAATTCATCGACGAAAAGTTTGCCCACATCGCCTGCCAGGGCGCGTGAGTTGGTAATTTAACCTTGCAATCGTGGAGCTATGATCCACGATTGCTAGGATGATTCGGCGATTTCTCCAGTCCCAGACCGAGGAATTGCTCGCACAATTTCCGGCGGTAGCCCTGCTTGGCCCGAGACAGGTTGGCAAAACGACACTCGCTCTCGAAATCGCGGGGAAAAGTGGTGCCCTGTATCTGGATCTCGAACATCCGGCAGATTTGGCCAAATTGGCGGACCCTGCGGACTACCTTTCAAGGCACAGTGACAAGCTGGTGATTCTTGATGAAATCCACCGCGTTCCCGAGCTGTTTCCGGTTCTCAGGAGCCTGATCGATGAGCGGCGACGCGCTGGCAAACGAAGTGGCCACTTTTTACTTCTCGGCTCTGCGTCCATGGATCTTCTACGGCAAAGCAGCGAAAGCTTGGCCGGGCGTCTAACCACTGTCGAACTCTCCGGGCTGAACCTCAGCGAGGTAGGGAGCGAGCGGACTGAAGAGCTTTGGCTACGTGGTGGTTTCCCAGACAGTATGACGGCAGCGACTGACGAACAAAGCGGACGTTGGAGAGAGGCGTTCCTACGCAGCTATTTGGAGCGAGATATTCCAGAGCTCGGGCCACGCATCGCGGCTGAAATGTTACGTCGCTTCTGGACCATGCTCGCCCACGAACATGGCGGCTTGATGAACGCCGCACAACTGGCCCGCAGCCTCGCCGTTTCCGGCAAAACCCTCGCATCCTATGTGGATCTATTCGTGGATCTATTCCTGTTGAGGCGTCTCGAGCCATGGCATACTAACACCAACAAACGCCTCGTCAAATCCCCGAGGATCTATCTGCGCGACAGCGGCTTGCTGCACCAATTGTTAGGCATCCGTGACATGGAGCAGCTTCTGGGTTATTCTCGGATGGGAGCGAGCTGGGAGGGATTTGTGGTGGAAAACATTATCGCACGCTTGCCGGAAGGAGGCCGCGCCTCGTTTTTCCGCACCGCCGCTGGTGCCGAAATCGACTTGATTCTGGAACTACCCGGCCACCAAAAACCCTGGGCCATCGAGGTCAAACGCGGCCGCTCACCCAAACTCGAACGCGGATTCCATCACGCGCGCGAAGATGTTGATCCTGAAAAGTCCTTTGTCGTCTGCGGCACTGATGAACCCTTCTCCATGGGCGATGGCATCGAGGCTGTTAGCCTAGCTGGGATGCTGGAAAGCCTTTCGCGTTGATCGTTACAGTTTCCGCAACAACACAGTCACCAGCGAGTCGATCATCACATTCAACCCGCATTGAGCGGAAACAGGAGCCAGTGTGCGTGGGGGAAAGTGGGGGATGGGCTTAGGCGCTCAAGAATCGAATTCGGACTCGTCAAGAAGGACATCCGGATGGCGCGGGGAAAAGGCGCGTGTTTCGAGAGTTTTCCAGAGCCAAGTATCGGTCCAGTCTCGCGTTCGGGCGGCGGGCATCCGCAGAGGCTAACGATGGAAAATCTGGCGGCAAGTCGGGTCTCGGGCGATCTTTCCGGGCATTTCATGGTAAGAGAGGGTCGCCTTGCGCGGAGTCTGGCGAATTTCTTCACCATTGCGAAGCGGCGCTCGTTTCATTAGGCTCCCCCCGCAATGGCCAATCCCCACGACCATCCGACAGCACTCAAGGACCTGCAGGACTCGATATACAGGGATCGAGTCCTTCGATCCCGATCCCTCACCCCTAAGCAACGGATCGCGGATGTTTTCGAGATGGCGGAAGTTTCGATCAACATGGCGCACGCCGGTGCCATGAACCAACTAGGAACAGCCGACCCGAAAGAAGGATGGAAGTTGGTCAAAAAATGGAACGAGCGACTGAGGCGAGCCCATGATTATCGTTTTTACGTCACCGAACACCCCGCTTCGGCATGAAGCTTCTGGAACTCGCGGGTGAGGTTTTCGACCGTGCGGAGAAATTAAAAATTCCCCACATGGTTGTCGGTGCGATCGCTGCTGGAGCCCACGGCACCACGCAGCGTTTGGAAACCAACATCGAAAGCCTGCCGCCGCTCTAACTTCCCATGCGTTTCATCTGGCAAATCAGCCTGTCTCTTGCCGGCCCGCTCCTCGCAGCGGACAACGCGCGGCTGGAGTTCGCCATCGGCGTGTTAGAAGAATCTCGGAATGTGAACACCGCGCAGGATCATTTCGAGAAAGCCCGCCTCGCCGATCCGCTCGCGCTGCCGCTCGTCCAGCGGGCGGTGAAACAGCGGCTCGAACATGACGACCGCGCCGGTGCGGTGAAACTTTTCCGAGAGCTGAGCACAGCCCGGCCGGAAGACTTGCAGGTGCAGTTCGTCTATTCGGATTTCCTCATGCAGCAGGGACAGGGCGACTCGATGGCAATGAAACTCGCGACCGACGCTTTGGAAAATTGCCTGAAAAAATACCCGGGGAATCCGCGCATCATCCAGCGACTCTACCAAATCTATCAAACCAGCGACCGCAAGTCCCAGGCCGCTGCTCTGCTCGACCAACTCACACCAGACGACCCGGAATCCGCGCTGCTCTTTGCCTCGCTCACTCGCAGCGCGACCGAGAAGGATGAAGCGGCGCAGCGCGAAAAACTCGATCAACACTACCTCCTCGCTCTAGCAGCTCATCCCGAAATCGCCGTGCTCGCCCGCGATGCTTCGGAATATTTCCGGAACACGGACCGACCGGACAAGGCGATCGCAGTGTTAGAAAAACACGTGGCGGCAGCGCCATCGTCGCTCGACCTCAGGACCCGGCTGGGCGTGCTTTATTTCACCGCGAAGCTGGACGAAAAAGGAGAAGCAACACTCAAGCGGGTGCTAGAAATCAATCCTGGCCAAGCCCTCGCCCATCAGGCGCTGGCGAAATTTTATCGCTCCCACGATCAGCCGGACCTCGCGCGCTATCATGCCAGCGAGCTGCTGAAACTCCGCAGCGGCTCGCCGGACGAGTTTCTCAAGCTCGCCGACGAATGGCTGGCCGCGAACGATCCACGCTCGGCGCGGCTGCTGCTAGAGCGCGCGGTTTTCAACCATCCCGATCATTTCGAGCTGCTGCAAAAGCTCGCCATCGCCACCCGCCGGGACCCGGAGACGAGCGCGAACGCCGCCCGACTTTTCCGCGAGGCCGAGGCGGCAAAACCGGCCGACGTAAAAAACGAACCCGCCTTTCTCATCGAATCCGCCGAAACGCTCATCGCCCAAGGCCAGAGCAAGGCGGCCGAGGAACGGCTGCGCAACGCCATCAAATCCTACCCACCCGAGGCGAAGAAGGAAACCGCCACCGCGCTCCGCCGCTTGGCCGATCTTTGGGACTCGGAAAAGCGCAATGCCGACGCCGCCCGCGCGCTTCGCCAACGCGCGGACGCCCTTGATCGTTAACGTTTCCTAGCAAATCCCGGCTTGCAAAAGTCTTGCACAAATCCGGGGGCGGCACTACCTCCCCGGCCATGGAAACCACTCTGATCCTTTTCAAGCCCGACGCCGTTGCCAAAAATCTCACCGGCACGGTCCTCGCCCGCTTCCAAGACGCCGGCTTTCTGGTCCGCGGCATCAAGATGATGACCCTCAGCGACGAAATCCTCGCCGAGCACTACTCGCACATCGCCGATAAGCCGTTCTTCCCATCCGTCCGCGGCTTCATGCAGGAAACTCCGGTCATCGCCCTTGCCCTCGAAGGTGAAAATGTCATCGCCGCCGTCCGCGATCTTCTTGGACCGACCGATTCCGTGGCAGCCCCTGCCGGCACCATCCGCGGCGATTTCGGCCACAAGGACGGCGACGCGAAAATGCGCAACGTTTGCCACGCTTCTGATTCCGTCGAAGCCGCGCAAGCCGAGATCAAGCGCTTCTTCAAGGCCGACGAAATCTTCGCTTTCTGAAATTCATGACCGTCGAGCGCGTCAAGTATGTCATCTGGGCAGCGGACCTGGCACGAGCGACGGCTTTCTATCAAAAGGCTTTTGGCGCGGAAGTCATCCGTGCTAACAGCCACATCTCCGAGCTAGAAATCGCCGGAGCCGTCATCGGCATCCACGGCGGCGGTGAGGGGAAAAAGACTTGGACAGGCATCAGCTTTCAGGTCGCAGACGTGGTCGCCGGAGCCGCCGAAGTCATCGCCCACGGCGGCGGACTCACCCGCGAGCCACAGGAGGAAGACGGCGAAGCCCCACACCTCGCCATGTGCTTCGACACGGACGGCAACGAGTTCATGCTGATTCGGAAGCGTTAGAGCCATGGCAACCTACAGTTTGCTTCAAGTTTCTCTGGCTCAAACGATAGATCGGCAATCGCTTGAAGATGCGTCCGTCGTCATCCCATCAGTTGCCAAGGCAGATTGCGCAAAACTGCAGCGGGAATTATTTGGCATTCTCGTTTCCGGGCTAGAAGCAGACGAGGCGAGGTTATTCCAAATAGAACTTCACCACCGCAATTTCCCCACGGAATTAGTGGCAGATCATGATTTACCGAGACTTCACGAACCGTTCACCTTCCAACGGCTTGAGGTGAGTGGGGACGTTTTGAATTTCACAGATTCGATGGGGCACACACGGATGCGGAAGATGTCAGATCTCGTTTTTCTAGCAGGTGGTTTTCTCGTGGAGCTGGAAATGAGAGTCGAAAAATCGTTAAAATTGAAGACTTCGGGAAAAGGGAGCTATCCCGGATACGTTCTTCATCGCAAGACTGAAATGAAAACCGTTCCGAAATTCATCTTGGATTTCTTCTTTTCTAACGAACCTCACCGGTTGCAGGCGAAGATCATTCCTGAGAATGTAGTTTTCCATCAAGGCATCCCGCTCAGACTGAAGTATCCGGAGCAAATCGTAGCCGCCATGGCCCAACTTCGCCTACTGCTTCCCAGGGACCGACTGAATTCCGGATTGCTGCGAAATGACGCTGCGGCGGCTTATCCGAATTTTGAAAGCTATGAGGAAGAAATCCGTTGGAAATTCTATCGTCTGATGAATGCAGAGTGAAGAATTGCAAAAACATCAATAAGCCGATTCCCAACTGAATTTATCGCTCAAGTGCCTCGCCACCGATGAGATTCCCGCAAGGTTCTGCGCGGGAGTTTATTTTGCGTTGGTGCCGTGAGGAAAGATTTTTGAAGAGTGTCAAAAATGGCCCTCGTTTTCTCCACTTCCACTGCAAAAGACGCCAGCTTTTACCGCGATCTGGGGCATCTGCCGCAGGAGGAGCGGTGCCAGGCGGATCGTCGTGATAGAGGGGCTTTGGCTGCTGCACCCGGAGTGGCTGCGGGAGAAATTTTCGTTCAGTGTGTTTGTCGATTGCCCGGAGAATGAGCGGCTGCAACGGCGGATCGAGCGGGACGTGCCGACTCGCGGGCGCACGGAACAGTCGGTGCGGGAGCAGTTTTCTCATCACGTAAAGCCGATGCACGATCTGTTCGTGGAGCCGCAGCGGGAGTGGGCGATGCGTTGTGTGGACTCGCCGCAGACAGAAATGGAGCACGCGGAGCTGATCGCGCTATCGGCGAACCGTTAGTTTCTCGGATTCCACCAGCCGTTGTTGTCGGTGGGGCCGAACCAGCCGAGGTTCCATTTTTCAGGATTTCCGCCGTGGGGATTGTTGCCGCCGTGGGAGTTGTTGGGGGATTCGGCGGTGACGCTGCCGTCGCACCAAGCGACGAGGGCTTTTCCGTTGGCGCGGAAGTGGACGCTGGGAGTGGGTTGGCTGCCGTTGGGCCCGGAGCCGAAGTCCCAGAACGGCGGCTCGCAATATGGGTATTCCTGCAGGCCGGATGCACGGGCGTAGGCGGTGGTCGCGAACATGACGGTGCGGGAGGGATTGGCCACGTTGGCGGAACGCTGGGAGATGCGGAGTTTGGTGGTTTTGTCGAACATGCTGCCGGGCAGTCCGCCGATGTAAGCGGCATTGTAGCCGTAGCCGCCGGTCCCGTTTTCAAAACTATCCGAACCTTCCGCCATTGCCCGAAACAACGGGCAAGTAGTGACCTGCTGGCTCTTGCCCAGATAGGGCGAGAGAAATCCCTGGGTGGGGTCAAAGCTTCTGCTGGTAGAGCTGCGGGCACCGTGCCAGCGGCGGTTGTTCGATTGATCATCCGCTGGGCAATAGACGCCGTAGTCGGCGAGGTAGGTGCAGTTCGCGATGGCGAGGGAGCGCAGGTTTTGGCTGCTCTCTACGATGCGCGCGCTGGTGATCAACCGCCGGCTGCCGGTGTAGGAAAGAGCGGCAAGAGTGGCGATGATGAGGACCACGACGAGCAACTCGACGAGGGAAAATCCCCGGCCGGAGCGATTGGATCTTGGTCGGAAATCCGTCATGGGTTCGGGAGGCTTGCAGGAATCGTGCTGACTTTCACTCGCAAAAATCGGTGCGGGCCGGCCACGGTATCGCGCACGGTCACTTTGCGGATCACACCGATGCTTTGGATGGCGTTTGCGGAAATTTCAGAAATCACCGGGGCATAACCGTTCGCCTCCTGCATTGGTGCGCCGTCGGTGCTGCTGGCGATGGTGATCCAGTCGTCCGGGGCCATGGTAGCGGAGGTTTGCACTTCGTAAACAAGGTCCGCAAGGCGCTCGTCTCGGGTGAAGCTGATTTCACCGCGGCCATCCACCATGGCGAGGGTGGGAGTGACTGCATCCGGTTTCCATGGAACGGTGGAGAAGGCGTATTCGAGGAGGTTTGGGACGCCGTCGCCGTCCGGATCCGCACCGGGCAGACGGTCTGCGGCTGATAGGTTTTTTAACTGCGGCCAAGGATCGGTGCCGTTAGAAGACGCGAGCAGCGGCCACTCGGCGAATGTCATGGTGGTGGAAACCGCTCCCACGGCCTCCAGATCGAATCCGCCGGAGCCGAAAGTGACCCACGGATCGCGGATCGGGCGTCCCGAGCTATCGAGAAACGAGCCATTTCCGGGGACATCCACCAGCCGGATGTGGGTAATTTGTGACAGGCCGACGTCGCTCAGGTCAAAGGGTGTGCCCCACGAGTCACCGTAGCCGTTAACGTGTTTTCCCGCGAGATTGTGGGCATTCGTCGGATCGATCGACCCGTAGCCACCCACAGCTGCCGGAGTGAGCGAGGCGGATGGGAAGCGGACAAAATCCACGCCGTTTGTGGAAACTTCGACGTAGGCGAGCTCGCCGAAAATCCCGCCGATGCCCGCGCCGCCGTAGTTGGTCTGGGCGATCACGCCATTTTCAAAAATGACGAAATCCGCGCCGGTGAGGTTCCTGACGGGGCGCGCAAGCTCGATGGTGATGGAACCGGGTGGATTTCCCGCAATCAGGGCGGCAGAGTTGAGCTCACCCAGGGCCACCACGTCGAAAACATCGCCGGTGACAGCTCCGAGGGCGAGCGAGGGATCGTTGAACGGGAGATCCGAGTCCGAGCGTTGATAGTCGGTAACGCTTTGAGCCCAGGCAAAGAAGAGCGGATTGGTGAGATTGTCGGAATTTTGATAGATTGGATCACCGTTGCCATCGACGGTGAAGGTGTCCATCCGCGCTTTACCGATGCCATTCGGCCCGACGAATCCGGGAATCGGTGCGTCGTAGGTATTCGCAGGATCATTCATCGCGCCAGAATATGGTCCGGCAGAGGCGGCAGGCATGAAGCCGCAGAGCGCCAGACCGCACGAAACGGCGGGCACTCTGCGGATCATGATTGAGCGGAATTTCATGGATTTCACCGCTTCCTGCGGGCCAGTAAACCAAGGCTGGAGAGCGCAATCAGCAACGACGACGGCTCCGGGACAGCGAGGAAATTATCCATCGCGAAGTAGGTGGGAGTCAGCGGGCCGAACGCGTCATTGTCGGAAGATGTCATGCTGAAACGAAGCTCATCCACGCTGCCGATCGGGGAAAAATCGACGTAGCGCCAGCCGTTCACGATGTAGTCCTGCGAGTTATCCGCGAGGCGGAAATCGGCGAGGTAGAAGTTTACGACCGTTCCCGTCGCGAGTCCCGCCGTGTAGCCTTGGATCGTGACGAGGAGCCAGTCCGGATCATTTCCCGAGACTCCACCGAATTTCTTGGAGCCGAAGCTACCGCCGTTTCGCATGTCGAGGGCGGTGTAGGTGGTGTTGGTGAGAAGAGCGCCTTTTCCAGCGAGGTCAGTGAGCGTGGCGAAGGTGATGTTCGTCGTCGCGGATTGATACGTCGAGTAGTAGCCGACGGCGTAGTTTGTGGAGCCAGACGCACCGCCGCCGGAATAGGCGCTGTATTGGTTCAGGTATCCGGCGGTGGTGGTATCCGTGTGGTTGGACACGGCGAATCCGGACCAGGAGCCGTAGGCGTTGTCGTAATTGTTTCTGAACGTCGCGCCATCAAGGACGACGCTGCCGCTTCCATCGGATCCGTTATAATAGCCGGATGGTGATAGTGGAACGGTCTCAAAGGTGACCACCGCAGCGGCGGCGGAACTGCACGTCAGGGCGAATGCAGCCGCGATCGCGGATGCACCAAGGGTGTCATGTTTCATTTATTTTCTCTTCGGTATTCAATATTCTCACGAAGAGAGGGCTCGGCGCTGAAACGCGTTGCCTTCTCCCGTCGATCCCCTTTCGCGGAGGACCATGGCCCCGTTTGTCGAAATCAATCAACACCCGGGAGACGAGCGACAGAAGGGCAAGTATTCGGGCTCCCAGCTTGGCCTCCTCCCCGCCTTCACCCTTCTTTCGAACGATTGGCTGTGTTGGGGATTCGTATCTGGATACCGCTGCGCGACAGCTCCGGGTTCTCACCGGATTCCATGCGACTTCTGTAGTTAGTCGGCCATAGGTTCCGTTTTAACGCCCCGAGTGACAAGGTGAAACTGGTCTGCAGGCTGCGCCCATTCTGCTATTTGCTACGCATGGACCGCAGCACCCGAGGATTGCTTGGGTCTTGACCCCGGCGCGGTGCGGCATTTCCTTTCCGTCCATGTTCCGCGAGGTTTTGAAATCCAAACTCCACCGTGCCATGATCACCGGCTCCGATGTGGACTATGAAGGCAGCATCGAGATCCCTACCGACCTGATGGAGGCCGCCGATCTCTGGGCTGGGGAAAAAGTCCTCGTCGCCTCCATCACCACCGGTGCCCGCCTGGAAACTTACGTGCTCGCCGGCAAGCCCGGCACCGGCCACATCCTGATCAACGGCGGCGCCGCCCATCTCATCAAGGCCGGGGAGCGCGTGGCGATCATGTGCTTCGCCCTTTCGGAAACCCCGGTTGTTTCCAAAAACCTGCTGCTCGACGAGAAGAACAACATCGTCCGGAAAAGCCAATAAGCGGCCAGTAGGAATGACGTTGACCAGCACGGAGGTGTGCGTTAGTTTGGCCACCTATGAAGTGCACACCGGTATTGGCTGGATTCGCTGCTCTTGGTCTCGCTGCTTGCGATACCATGAACACCCCGATCACAAGCGGAGATTTCGACCCACTCCGTCCGCCCGGCGGTAACATGGGGACTCCTACGGCCGCTGCTACGACATTTTCCGCTGGCCAGTTCGTCCGGGCGACCATGGACAGCACCGCGTTTTTCAAAAACCGCCCGAAAGGCGATGCCGATGCGGATAAACTCCTCCCACGCGGCACCTCGATGAAGGTCGTCTCCACCAGCGGCAGCTACATCAAGGTGGAGCTCGACAGCGGCGAAGTTGGATTTGTCCCGACCGTGATGGTGGAGGATCCAAACGCCGCACCAAAAACGGCGACTACCAATCCGGGTGAGTTTCAGGTCTATCCGCCTTTGAATACGGGCGTGGGCGAGCCACTTCCAGTCATCGATCCTGCCGGGCTGCCGCCAGAGGGAGCAATCCCCACAGTGATCGACCCAGACGCGCCCGCCATCCAGACGCCGGTGCCCACCACCACCACCCCCTCTCCCGACCAATTCGCCACTCCGGTGCCGCCGGTGGAGTCCAAGCCGCTCCCACCTAACGGCGAAGAGCTGGATGCCTTGAAAAAGGCGCAGGAAACAAAGCCAAAGGAGTAGTCCAGCCGGATAAACGTCATGATCAACGGCTCGCAGGCGGTGTTCGGCGAATCATCAAGGTAGCGCCGCGCTTCCTGAGTTATTGGCAAGATCTGGCATAAACGCGGAAGCGCGCTGGGAAATGAAAAGTAAATGGCGGATTCTTGTTTCTTGAATCTCCGGTGTGCGCTGATTGAATCGTGGGCGTGAATATCCGTTACAGTCTGCTGGCGATGGCCTTCTTAGCCGCATGCACCGGCCCCCGCGATGCATTGGTGGTGAAGCAGTTCCAACTGCGTGACCAAGACCGCAAGGCGAGCGACGAGCCGATGGTGCGCATGGAAAAAGAGCGCCGCCTGCGTGGTGCCGTGAGCATGGAGCAGCGCAAGGAGCGGCTCGGCCAGTATTATACGCTGCTCTGGAGCGATCCTGCTGGCGTGGGACAAGGCGAGGTGGAAGTGATTTTCCAGTATCAACAAGGTGCCACCGCCAGCCTCGTAAAGCGGATGGTGAAGAGTTTCCCCGCGTCCGATGAAAAGGGCACTGCGGCGTTTGCTGTAATCGGTGAGGATTATTTCAAAGGAGGCAAAGTGCTGGCGTGGAAGGCCACCGTCCAGCGGGGGAAAAAGGTGCTAGCGACCCGCCAATCCTACCTTTGGCAATGAGTGTGTGAATTTCCAGATGGAAGGTTGACCAGAGGCTCGTCTGATTTTATACTTAAAACCCCTCGCCGTTGAAATGACGGCCTTTTCTTTGTGACAACGGAATGCCCAATTTTAATCGGAATCTTCGATGGATTCAGTTGGATCCGCTGTGAGGGGAAAGGTTCGTTTTTGAATAGCCCGGTGATGAAGGCATTCGGAGATGATCGGATCGCCGCCGGCGAGAACTGTTTGGTCGTCGATTTGGGAGGGTGTACTGGGATGGACTCGACGTTCATGGGCACTCTAGCAGGTATGGCAGCGCGCCTTTCCACCCACGACGGCGGAATGCTGCAGATCGCGGATTCCGGCTCGCGCAACCGCCGCTCGCTGGAGGATCTGGGGCTGGACTTTTTGTTGGAAATCGATCCACCGGCTGCCGCCTGGCGGGGCAATGTGGACGCCATCCGCGGCAAGCTGCAAGCCCCGGCAGCAGCGGCGATTCCCGGGCAGTTGCAGCGGACACAGCATGTGCTCGAAGCCCATCAGATTCTTTCGGAAACCAATGACAAGAATGCCCGCGAGTTTTCCAATGTCGTGAAGCTGTTGGAAAACCAACTCGTCGAGAAAGAGCAGCAGGAGGAAAAAAAGAAAAAGAGTTAGGACCATGGGACGGTCGATTCTGAATTCCTGATCCCCCGAGATGCAAGATCCCAAAACCATCGCCCTTCTCGTTTCCGCCATCGTGATTCTGGTGCTGTCCCTGGCCTTCCGCAACCAGCGCCGCCGGGTGAAAACCATCCGCCAGAAATTCAGGGACCTCGAAGGCGAAGAGCAGCGGATGTTTTCCTTCCTTCATGATCTCGGCCTCGCGATCGAGGGAGAGCCCTCCCCTTCCGTGCTTTCCCGCATCATCGTGGATGGCATCGACAAAGTCGTCACCGCCCGTGGCGGCGCGATCTACTTCGTCGGCGCGGACAACCAATATCTCAATCCGTCCTACATTTCCGAAGAGTGCCCGCCGCTTATCGGCATCCCGGTGGAAGTTAGAAAAAAAGCCGAGCGCGATCCGCGAGCTCTCGAAAGCCACGTCCGCCTTTCCCGTGTAGCCGTCGAGGACGGCATCCTCGGCCATTGCCTAACTGTCGGAGATCCGATCCACGTTCGCGACGTGAAGAACCACCCCGCCTTCCGCGACGCATTCACACGTTACACCGACGATGTTTCCGCGCTGCTCTCGCCGCTCCGCCATGCTGGCAAGGATCTCGGCGTACTGATAGTGGCCCGTCGGCATGAAGACGGGGCCTTCACCGCGAACGATTTTTCCGTGTTCCGCTCGGCCGCCGAGCAATCATCATTTGCCATAGGAAACGCCCGCATCCACCGCGAGGCTAACGAAAAGCGGGCGATGGAAGGCGAGCTGAAAAACGCCCGCGAAGTCCAGCGCATCCTACTTCCACAGGCGGATCCGGTCGTCGCCGGTTTCCGCATCAGCGGCACCAACCTACCTGCTAGAATCATCAGCGGCGACTACTACGACTACATCAACGTCGGCGAACAGCAGTTCGGCATCGTGATCGCCGATGTATCCGGCAAGGGCGTTCCCGCCGGGCTGCTGATGGCGATGTGCCGCAGTGCACTGCGGTCAGTGGCTCCTAACGAAAAATCACCCTCGAAAGCGCTCGGCGCGGTCAACCGCCAGCTTTTCCCCGATATCCGCGAAGACATGTTCATCAGTATGGCTTACGGGATTCTGAATGAAACCACCGGCACCCTCACCCTTGCCCGCGCCGGGCACGATCCAGCGCTGCTCTATCGGAAGTCCACCGGCAAGGTAGAGCTCCTGCGCTCCCCCGGCCTTGCTCTCGGAATCGACAGCGGCACCGTTTTCGAACGCGTCACCCGCGATCAGGAGGTAGAGCTGAAATCCGGCGACTGCGTGCTGTTCTACACGGACGGCGTGAAAGAAGCCGTCGATTCCCGTGACGAGGAATTCGGCATGGAACGCATGTCCGAAGCCTTCCGCCGCGCCGCGCCGTTTGGCTCGGAATCCGTGCTGCTCCGGATGCAGGAAGAGCTCGCCCAATTCACTGGTGACGGCCCGCAGATGGATGACATCACCCTTGTGGCCATCGAAAAGCGCTAGAATATTCGGCCCCACTCACTCTTCCATCGGATAGGCATTCTCGCCGTGCTCAGAACGGTCGAGTCCTTCGTATTCCTGCTCCTCTGTCACTCTCAGTCCGAGCACTGCCTTGACGATGAATGCAATGGTCACCGTCGCCACAGCGGACCAAAGGATCGTCACTCCGAGACCGGTTCCCTGAATGAAGAGCTGACTGGCTAACGGCTTTACTAATCCAAGTCCGCCGAGCGACGGCTGACCGAAAATGGCCAGCAGCAGCGTGCCGAGAATCCCGCCCACGCCATGGACAGCGAACACATCGAGCGAATCATCGATGTGCATTTTCTCCCGGATGATACTCACCGAAAAATAGCAGATTACCGCAGCGATGGAACCGATGACGATCGCGCCAAACGGCCCAACATCGCCGGACGCAGGAGTGATAGTGGCGAGGCCCGCAACCAGACCAGTGACCATACCGATCAGGCCGACCTTACCATTCCGGAAACGCTCAAGAAGGCACCAAACTAGAGCCGCAGCACATGCCGCCAAGTGGGTGACCAGAATCGTCATCCCGGCCGCACCACTCGCAGAGAGTTGGCTACCTCCATTGAAGCCGAACCAGCCCACCCACAGCATCGCCGCTCCGATATATACCATCCCTGGACTATGAGGAGGATGAGGGTGCGCGGGAAAGCCACGGCGTTTTCCGAGAACGATTGCGAGCACCAAAGCGGTGGTCCCGGCCGTCGCATGGACGACGATGCCTCCCGCCAAATCCTTGATCCCCATCTGCTGTAGCCAACCGCCACCCCAAACCCAATGAGTAACCGGAGCATAAACGAAAATCAGCCAGAGCGCGGAAAAGAGCATGATGGCCCCGAATTTCATACGCTCCACCACCGCTCCGACATAAAGTCCCGGAGTGATTATTGCGAAAGTCATCTGAAACATGACAAACAGGATTTCCGGCAACTTCGTTCCCGGCGCGACCGATTCCGTGGTAATTCCTTTCAAGAATGTGGCATCCAGATTGCCGATCCAACCACCGTCTCCTTTGAACGCCAAGCTGTAGAGCCCGGCCACCCACAAGAGGGAGGCCACGCAGGCGATGCCACCGCATTGGGCCATCACAGAAAGCACGTTCCGCCCCCTCACCAAGCCACCGTAAAACAAAGCCAACCCCGGCATGGTCATAAACAGAACCAAGGCAGTGGCCGTCAGCACCCATGCGGTATGACCGGAATCAACGGCTGGCGTACCGTCCTGAGCTTGGAGAAATACAGTGCTGAGGGCGAAAATACCCAACACCAAACGACTGATTTTAAATGAGTTGAGACGCTGCATGCGTCCCAGATGCAGCAGAATGCATTCCATTCATGAACGCTATTCATGCGGATCGAGAAATTCATGACTAAAAGTGATTTCAATCGAGTCGCCGGTGAAACCTCGCTCTCGACGGATTGATCGCTTTCCGTGACGATAACCCCGCATGCAGATCAAGTCAGCCGTTTTCAACATGAGTGCCCGTGACCTACAATCCTGCCCGGATTGGAACCGGCCCGAATTTGCCTTCATTGGCCGCTCGAACGTCGGCAAGTCATCGATGATCAACATGCTGACTAACAAAGATGCTCTTGCCAAGGTTTCCGCCACACCAGGAAAAACGCAGCTCCTCAATTTTTTCGTGATCAACGAAACCTGGAGTCTCGTGGACCTTCCTGGATACGGCTACGCAAAAGTCGCCAAGAGTGAAAAAATCAATTTCAACGAATCCGTCGGTGATTACATCGAGCAGCGAGAGAATCTCAGACTCGTCTTCGTGCTGATCGACTCCCGCCTACCGCCCCAGCAAATCGATCTGGATTTCATCAACTGGCTAGCCGGCTGCGCGGTGCCTTTCATGCTGGTTTTCACCAAGGCCGACAAACAAACGGCAGGGAAAACCCAGGCAAGCATCGCCACTTTCCAACAGAGTATTTCCGAATGGATCACAGGATCCGCACCGGTAATCGTCAGTTCGTCAAAAACACGTGACGGCCGCATCGGCATCCTTAAGGCGATCGAGCAACACATGCACGATTGACCCACAAACAAAAAGGACAGGTGAATCGCTCACCTGCCCTTTTACAGTTTTAAATCGCTTACCAGTTGCTCTGTTTGACGTAGATCACATCATAGGTGCGCACGTAGAACGGGCTGCTGTCCGCACCGGCGAGGGCATCGTTCATGTTCAGCACGTAGCGCTGGTTCTTACCGCCCTGATTGCGGACGACGATGACCTGTTTGGGATTCGCGAACTTGGTGAAGCCACCGGCTTCCATCACCGCTTCCAGCGCCGTCATCGGACGGTCCAGCGGGATCTTGCCTGGACGGAGCACCTCACCGGAAACATAAACCCCAGCAGCGGCAGTCTCAAGCGAGACGATCACTGTAGGGTCCTGAAGGTGCGGCTGATAGAGCGAGGTGAGCTGGGCTTGGAAACTGGTGATGCTTTTTCCTGCGGCAGAGACATCGCCGATGGTAGGCAAGCTGACCTTGCCGTTCGCCTGAATCTTCTGCTTCAAGTTCAGCTCGGGAGCGCCGGAGAATGCGACGTTGATTTCATCTCCTGCGGCAAGCACTCCACTCGGCCTAGAGGCGGATGCTTCAGCAGGAACATAAGAACTCTGCTGATTGTCCACGCATCCAACGGCAGAAAAAACCAGAACCATTGCAAGCAAGCCTGCAAGCCCCGCCTGGAACCGCTGCCATCCATGACTCAGACCTGATCGCTGATCGGACTTCGCCCCAACTGTATTTTCTATCATTACCGTTCTCATTGTTTTTGCTTTGTTGATTGTTTGTATTTTACAGACTTGTTTCGCAAATCATCGCGTCAGGAATGCCCTTTCTGATATGGGCGGATACTGAGCTTTTTGGTTTCTCATGTCACGATCTGTCTTCCAGGAGGTTCTATCATTCGATGTCCGCAAGATAGGCAGTCCAATCAGGAGGCAGCGGCGCGTTCTCGATGCTGCTTTCCATCCGACCCTCCCAGTCGGGATTGAACGAAGTACTCGTCCCGTAAACCATGATCAGATCCTCGTTGCCGATGCTGCGCAGCGCGTGTCCCACACCTGGCGGGATCACCACGGCGACGTTGTCCGGACCCGGTCGGCTGTCTCCGGCAATCGTAAAACGCATCATCCGCTGTGGCATTCCATCACGCTCGTCTATCAGGATCATCTCACAGATTCCTGCCAGGAAAAACATCACATCCCACTGCTCGTAATCGTAGGGGCGAAGGCTGTAATCCTTCGGCGACTCGATGAAAAGCTTCTTGAACCATTCCTCTGCAGAAACCCCAGCAGGTACGTGCGGCGGGTGAATGTGGAAACCCTTCGCGCTGTCCCGATGCATCAGCGCGGATGCCCACTGCTGCGGAACAATCCCGATTTCCTTCAGAATCCCCTCGTTGAGGCGCGCAAGTTCACCAAAGTAACCGCGGCCTTTCTGTTGGAAAACTCGCCTCGGGAAAATCTCGACGCCGGGAATCCAAACTTTTTCAAGCTCGGCACGTGCGGCCACGGTTTCACCACCGCCCACTCCACTGGAGCTGATCCGCGCGGCGAGCGAACCCTTCGAATAGTCACGAGTTTCCAACCGCTGCCTCGCGGAAGCTTTCAATCCTCTCCATGGATCCTCTGCGGGAGTGCTCATAATGGTTCTTAATTAGAGTGCTGCGAGATACTCCCCATACGGGGTCTTCGCGTATTTTGTGATCGATTCGTCGAGCTTCGCACGATCAATCCGGCCCTGCAGGAAAGCAATTTCCTCCGGGCAGGCAATCTTGAGCCCCTGCCGCTGCTGGATGACCTGGACGAACTGCGTGGCATCGGCAAGCGAATCTGGCGTTCCCGTGTCCAACCAGGTCGTGCCGCGACCGAGGATCTCGACTCGCAGGCTTCCCTTTTCCAGATAGAGGCGGTTAAGGTCGGTGATCTCCAGCTCGCCGCGCGGGGATGGCTTCAAGCCCTTGGTGATTTCCACCACTTGGTCGTCATAGAAGTAGATGCCGGGAACTGCGTAGTTGGATTTCGGCTGCTTGGGCTTCTCCTCCAATGAAACAACATTCCAATCGGCATCGAATTCAACCACTCCGTATTGCTCCGGCTCGTTGGTGTGATAGCCGAAAACAGTGGCAACATCCTTGCGTCTTGATGCTGCTAACAGCGATTCGCCGAGGTTGTGGCCGTAGAAAAGGTTGTCACCGAGAACGAGGCAGACCGGCTCTCCGTTGATGAACTCCTCGCCGATCAGAAACGCCTGGGCGAGACCTTCCGGCTTCGGCTGCTCCGCGTAGGAAATATTTAGTCCCCATTGTGAGCCATCCCCTAGAAGATGTTCGAAACTCGGCAGGTCGCGCGGAGTAGAGATCAGCAGGATGTCCCGCACGCCGGCCAGCATCAGCACTGTCAGCGGGTAGTAGATCATCGGCTTGTCATACACCGGGATGAGCTGCTTGCTCACCGAATGGGTCATCGGAAAGAGGCGGCTGCCCGTTCCGCCGGCAAGGATAATTCCCTTGCGCAGGGCGAGTTCGTCCACTGGCAAGGTCAGGTGACTTGATTCATTTTTACTCATCATATCAGTTAGGCGAGGGTTCCGAGACGTTGTCCGCGATAGCTGCCGTCTTCGATCGTTTGTATCCATTCTTCATGATCGAGGTACCATTGCACCGTGCGGCGGAGACCCGAAGCAAAATTTTCCTGCGGCGACCAACCAAGCTCACGCTCGATCCGCGAGGGATCGATTGCATAGCGGCGGTCGTGTCCAGGGCGGTCTTTCACATAGGTGATGAGCTCCTCTGCGGTCTTCACTCCCTTGTCAGGAGCAAGCTCGCGCACGGTTGCAATGATGGCATGGACGACGTCGATATTCTTCATCTCGCACTTTCCGCCGATGACATAAGTCTCGCCGAAAGTGCCGCGCAGCAACGCCATCGCAAGACCACGGCAGTGGTCCTCGACATACAGCCAATCGCGCACGTTGCTGCCGTCTCCGTAAACCGGTAGCGACTCGCCGCGCAGGGTTTTCCGGATCATCAGTGGCAGGAGCTTCTCAGGAAACTGATAGGGGCCGTAGTTGTTCGAGCAGTTGGTGGTGACCACCGGCATACCGTAGGTGTGGTGGTAGGCGCGCACCAAGTGATCGCTGCCGGCCTTCGAGGCGCTGTAGGGGCTGTTGGGCGAATAAGGCGTGGTCTCACAAAAAGCCGGATCGTTCGCTCCCAGCGAGCCGTACACCTCATCGGTCGAAACATGCAGGAAGGCCGTCTTGCCGCCGTCAGCGAGAGACTTCGCGAGTGGTTGCGCCGCACCCCGGCCGGATTCGAGTAGATAACGGCGAAAAGTTTCCAACAGCCGGAAGGTGCCGACGAAATTGGTCATGATGAACTCCTCAGGACTGTCGATGGAACGGTCCACGTGGGATTCTGCCGCAAGGTGCATCACCGCGTCGATATCGTGCTCACGCAGCAGCCCGCCCACGAAGGCCGCATCACCGATGTCGCCTTCGGCGAACACGTGGCGCGGATCTTCGTCGAGGTCAGCGAGGCTGGAACGATTTCCCGCATAGGTGAGATTGTCGAGGGTAACGACGCGTTTGATATCGACCCCAAGTTCTTCCGAAGCCTCGCCCAACAGATAGTGCACAAGGTTTGAACCGATGAATCCGGCTCCGCCGGTAACTAATATTCTCATGATTTTTAGATAGCTTTTGAAATTTACAGAATGGCTGCGTAGAGGACTAAGGTTGCATCAAGAGAGGCCGATGCTTCCCTAAAGATTCGCAATTCGAAAGAAACACATGAAGCGCGGTCTTCCAATCCCTCGTCCGGACTCCGGTGAAGGCTGTGAATTTCTCTGTGCTCATGGAACTGTCGAGAGGACGTCTGGCGATGAATGCGGTAACGGAATCCACCGGAACTCCACCGATTTCACGTGCAACCACGGGGAATCCCAGTCCGCGTGCGGTATCAATGCAAAACTGCCCCCACTCCTGCCAGGTGCAGGGATTCGAGTTGCAAAGATGAAAAATTCCGGAGGCTGCCGCCTGTGTGGGACCAAAGACGAGAACGTCCAACCAACCGATCAGATCGAGCACCGAAGTAGAACAACAGACCTTGTCATACGGAAGTGTTAGTTCTGTTTCAGAGCAGGCCTTGTCGATGATCCACTCGGGAAACGCCGGCCTGCCTGGACCATAGACCCATGAGACGCGGGTCACTAGATTTCCAGCAGAGGCACTGAGAACCCGTAACTCGCCTTCCAGCTTGGAAGCACCATAAACGCTGATGGGGGCCGGGGCATCGGTTTCCAAATACGGTTGTGATTTCATCCCATCGAACACCATGTCCGTGCTAACATACGTAACGTGAGCTCCCTTCTCTGCGGAAATTGCGGCAATGATTCCGGGGGCTGCGGCGTTAACGGCAAAGGCCTCGTCCGCATGAGTTTCACAGTAGTCCACGGCGGTCAGCGCAGCGGTAAGAAACAAGTAATCATAGTCGATTCCGCCCAAAACCGCCTTGATCGACACGGAAGACGTTAGATCGAGCTGTTTACGATCCAGTCCGATCACCTGATGGCGGGTTGAGAGATGATTCATCAACGAGCTGCCCAGCCGCCCGCCAGAGCCGACCACTACTACACGCTGACACGAGGTGTGAAGAGTGGATGTCGCGTCAACGGGTTCGTTTAATTGCATTCGGTTCGTCATCGTTTCCTGCGCAGAGCGCGGCGTTCATATTTCCTAGGCTTAGACGACTCCTTGATGAAGCTTTCCAGCAATCCGATCCTGGCGAGATAGCTTATTTCCCAAGCTGGGCAGCCCTCGGTATCCGGTTGGGGATTCCCATGAAGGAGACGTCTCAGATAGAGTTTCGACTTCAGCATGAAAGCGCGGGCTGCTGGATGGCTCAGCCGTGAGTGCTCCCAGTGATGCATCACATAGGCGTTGGTGAGACCACGCCGCGCCGCAGCGGCTATCCAACTGGAGCGTAGTAGCCTCGACGGTTCCGGGTGATGGATCACACAGGTGTCTCGGACGGGCTCGATTCGCAGACCGGCTTCTATCATCTGCCTCCAGACAAGAGTCTCCTCGCCGAAACCGGTGGCACCCGGGCCAAGCTCCTCATCGAAATTATCTATCCGATCAAATACCGTGCGATGGATCCCCATGCTGGCCCCCACCAGCTCGGGTGAGACGGCAGCCATCTCGCGCATCTCGGCCAACCAGATCCCGTGCAGGTCCGTAAACCAGGGCCGACGGAGATCATCGGCTAACAAAATGTGACCCGCAACCGCTTCGCAGCGCTTTTCCAATAGCGGACGGGCCATGCTCTCCAGCCAGTTTCCGGAGGGTTCTACATCGTCGTCGGTGAAAAGCAGCACCTCGCCTCTCGCTGCCGACATTGCGGTGTTCTGCGCCCGGCTCTTTCCCGGCCTCGCTTCATAGACATGGCGGATCTCGATCACGGGATGGGTCGAGGTCCTGACGACTTCCGCAGTGTTGTCCTTTGAGCCGTTGTCAGCCACGATCAATTCCACCTGCCAATCCGAAGGCACTTTGACTGATTGGAATGCCCGCAATGTTTCCGCGAGCATCGGGGCCCTGTCTCGTGTGCAGATGATGACCGAACATTCCATGGTCAGGGATTCGGGACGGGGAGGGATTTTTTCCCTTGCAGGAACAGGATCGCTTTCTCAAGGCGTGGGGCATTTGCATCCCATGTCCATTTTTCCAAAAATGTCTTCCATGCCGTGTCGGTGAGGCGCTCCGCCAGATCGGGCTCATTGATGATTCTCGAACACGCCGAGGCGAATTCAAGGGCGGTCTCAGCCAGCAGCAGCTCACGGCCGCTCTCCGTCTCATAGCCGTATGCCCCCAGTGCCGTGGAAACAACCGGGCACTTTCGGCTGAATGCGTTGCTGATTTTGACCCGCGTCCCACCGCCTTCGAAGATGGGGACGATGGTCATCGCCCAGGTCGCCATTTCACCATCAGCATCAGCAACCCAGCCCAGACCATCGGTATTCGGCGCGCTTGTCCATTCCGGAGCGTCACTGAATTTCCCTATCAGACGCAGGGTGGCATCCGGATTCCCCAACAGGATAACAGGCCACACGTCCCGCAGGAACCAACGCAAGCCGTTGGCATTCGGCGGATATTCGAGTGAACCGATGAAACCGATCCGCGTTGGCCAGGCCGGCATCCTTACGGGAGCCGAAGACGGAGCCTCAAATCCATTGGGTACGACAAAAACGTCCTCACGATTCCCTAATCGGACGCGGTCCGGTCCGCTGCATACAGCAACGGCTCCGAAACGCTCAAAGAGCCGAGCTTCGTGGCGCTTCCACATGCGGAATTTACGGAATGCCCGCAACCGGGCTGCAAAGCCCATGGCATGAATCATCACTGACTTGCTGACGTCACTTGGGATGTCATCGATGTCCAGAATCGTTTTCGGCCACTTCCAGAGATCAAATCCATTTGCGACACGCAGTCCATGGACCCATACCAGATCATGTTCATCGATCAGTTCCAGCAGGCGAAGGCGATCTTCCTCGCTGGCCCTATGGCCATGAGTGTTGAGATAGCTTGAACCCAGTTCATAACGAATCCGATCACCGGCGCCCTCGATTTTCCAATCATGGAATTGCATGATCCCGCAGGGCAGTGACGGATTGGGCACCACATCCGTGGCACCGGTGTAATCCTCGTAGGATCCGGCCAAGATCAGACGGACTTCGGCAAACCGGCTCAACTGGCGTAGAATGTGCCGCGCCCTCAACCTAGCACCTTGTTCCGGCCCCTCGGGCGAATGGGAGGTGAGGAATAGAATCCTCACCGGACGATTTCCGGCTTCCTCCCTCATCTCAAAAGTTCCGCTCCTTTCCAGGCAAAGGAACCAGTACATCTCCGGCGAACCACGACTGCACCGATTCAGGAGCGGCCAGCGGCCAGCGTTTCCTGCCGAATCCCACGGACGCAAGGTGACGCCATGCGGCACGGCGGCCCTTCAAGGCCTGCAGAATCAGGAACTTCACCCGCTCCGCCACCGAAGAATGACTGGCGTGCTCCCGCAAAAAAAGCCGGAGATCACGCGCCTTCCCCACCACCTCCGGGAAAGTCGCATCTTGGTTCAGTCCATCGTAGATTTTCTCCAGATTCAGAATCACATCGTCAATCATGGAGTCGATCTTAGCCTGATGGGCCGCCGACCCGAGCCGCACTCCTGCCGTCGCCTGGTTCCCATGCATTCGCCAGCCGCCCCAAGTATCCGGCACGTGCACGGCCGATGCCGCCAGTCCCGCGCGGAGGTTCCAATGAAAATCCCCCAGCGAGCCCCAGTCGGTCTGATAGTATCCGATTCTGTCGAACAACGTCCGCCGGATGAGCAACTGCGTCACCGAGGAGTAAATATTGTCTCCCAACAGGCAGAGCACCCCATCGCATGGAGCCACGCGCCGGTGGCGGATGTTCAGGAAATCCCCGGAGCTTCGTGCGAAAAGCGAGTGGCTTGACCACCAGTCCAGGCCGTCATCGCCCGTTTCATCGATCACCTTCATCGGACAGTGTGCCAGATCGCAATCCGGGTTTTCCTCCAGCGCCGCCACCATCTTTTCGAGACAGTCGGGAGCCATGGTATCGTCGCTCGTTGCGATGTAAACGTAGCGGCCTCCTGCCTGTTGGATTCCACGGTTGAAATTCGGATAGATCCCGTCTTTGGGAGCTTGGGTAATCCGCACGCGTGGCTCCTCGGAAGAGAATTTCTCCAAGGCTTCGAAGGTGCCGTCATCCGAATGGCTGTCCACGGCGATCAACTCCCAATCCGTGAAAGTCTGGTGGCGGATGCTCTCCAGCCGTTCCGCTAGGAAACGGATGCTGTTCAGAGTTGGCAGGCAGATGGATACTTGAGCGCTCATACCCTATCAGGCTATCGGGAGACTTCCATCACGCGACGCCACTCCAAACAGTGGCCAGTTTCTATCGTTTTCATTGATCACGGTGACCGGCAGCGGCCACTCGATTCCGAATGCCGGATCGTCGTATCGCAGTCCCACCGCGCAGCCCGGCGTGTAATACTCACCCATCAGATAGAGCAACTCCGCGCCGGCGGTGAGGGCTTGGTTGCCGTGGGCGAACATGTCCGGCACGTAAATCGCACGGCGGTTTTCCACACTCAGTTCCACACCGACATGCTCCATGTAGGTTGGCGAGTCGGGCCGCATGTCGATGATGACGTCCCAGACCGCGCCGCTGATGCAGCGGATGAACTTCGGCTCGCTGGCAGGCGGCAACTGATAGTGCATGCCGCGCAAGGTTCCCTTCTTGTGATTGTGGGAAATGTTCACCTGCACGACACGCGGACAGATCCCCTGTTCCTCGAACTCCTGCGCACAGAAGGCCCGAGCGAAGAATCCGCGCTCGTCCTCTTTCTTGTCGAGCTCGACAATGAAAGCGCCTTTGAGTTTGGTTTCGTGGAAAATCATCGGGGGGGAATTGTTTTCCGCTAGCGAAGCTTAGTCGAGGACCTGAACTTCCGGAATGGGCACGACGAACTTGCCGCCCCACTCGCGGACCTTGGCCATCTCACCGCTGATTTCCTTCTTGAGATTCCAGGGCAGGATCAGAACGTAATCCGGTTTGGTTTCGAATATCTTCTCAGGTCCGTAGATCGGAATGCGGACGCCCGGCATGAAATGGTTCTGTTTGTAAGGACTCTTGTCCACCACGTAGTCAACAAGGTCGTCGCGCACGCCGCAGTAGTTCACGAGCGTGACTCCCTTGGCAGCCGCGCCGTAACCGACGACGGACTTGCCTGCTTCCTTGGCTTCGATGAGGAACTTGAGGAGCTTGCGTTTGGTGGACTTCACTTTCTCGCCGAACGAGGTGTAGGTTTCCATTTTCGTTAGACCAAAGTCGGTTTCCTGTTTGCGCATCGCATCGACGCGATCAGCGACGACGGTTTTCTCCGCAGTGCTTTCGGTGTGGCGGGCGAAAATCCGCAGCGAGCCGCCGTGGGTCGGGAGTTCTTCGACGTCAAAAAGCGTGAGGCCGTGATGCGCGAACATCTTTTCCACCGCGAGGAACGAGAGGTAGGAGAAGTGTTCATGATAGATCGTGTCGAACTGGTTCTCATCAATGAGGCGCTGGAGGTGCGGAAACTCGAAAGTAATAACACCTTCGGGCTTGAGCGCGATTTTCAGGCCACCGATGAAGTCGTTGATGTCAGGGACGTGCGCCATGACGTTGTTGCCCATCAGAAGATCGGCGGACTTACCGGTGGCGACGAGCTCCTTGGCAGTTTCGACTCCGAAGAATTTCACCAGACTCGGAATCCCTTTCTCCTCCCATGCGACCTTCGCGACGTTTGCTGCCGGTTCGACACCAAGCACCGGGATGCCCTTGGCCTTGAAGTGTTGGAGCAGGTAGCCGTCGTTGCTGGCGATTTCGACAATCTGGCTGTCTGCATCGAATCCAAAACGCTCGGCCATCATCTCGCAATATTTGCGGGCGTGTTCGACCCAGCTCGTGGAAAAGCTGCTGAAGTAGAGGTAGTCGCTGAAAATAGCATCCGGCGATTCGAAGCTCTCAAGCTGCGAAAGAAGGCACTTTTCGCAAACCCACACCTTGAGCGGATAGGATTTCTCGGAGTTCTGCGCGTCCTCGAATTTCACATAGGAATTTGCGAGTGGTGACATGCCGAGATCGCACATCACATGAGTGAGTGGTTCGGCGCAAAAACGGCATTCGGGAGAATGAATCATGATAGGTAAAAGTCGGGGTTCGATGAAAGGACTTCGTTTTCAGAAAGTGGTCTTCCAGTAGAAGTCGTTGTCGATCTGCTCGGTGCGGATAAGGTATTGAAGTTGCTTGAGGCGGGTGAATCCACGGGACTCGAAGTCTTCCTTGGTGAAGTCGATCTGTTTGAACAATTCGTAAAACTGTTGGGCACCCTTCGGCACGTCCCAGTCGCACTTGAAGTCCGGCAGATGTTTCGCCAACTTGTCGAAGCTCACGCGGTAGCTGCGGTTGTCAGCACCTTGCGTGCCGAAGGTCGTCTGGCAGCCCGGAAATGCCTTGGCAACGATTTCGGCGATTTCGCGCACGCGGTAGTTCTGCGAGTCCGAGCCGATATTGAGAATTTCACCGTGGATCGCATCGACAGGCGCTTCCAATGCGCAGGCAATCGCCTTGGCAATGTCGAGACCATGGACAAGTGGACGCCATGGAGTGCCATCGCTGGTCATCTTGATTTCCTTGGTCGTCCAAGCGAGGCCGCTGAGGTTGTTCACCACCACGTCGAAACGCTGGCGGGGCGAAGCACCGAAGGCAGTGGAGTTGCGAAAGAACACCGGAGAGAACGTGCTATCAGCTAGAGGCATGATATCACGCTCGCAGAGGGTTTTGCAAATCGCGTAGGCGGTCTGCGGATTAGTCGGCGTTTCCTCGTTCACTGGAATGTCGCCATTCGCCACCCCGTAAACCGAACAGGACGACATGTAAACGAAACGGCGGACGCCGGCTTCCTTCGCAAGTTTTGCGAGACGCACGGAACCTTTGTGGTTAATTTCGTAAGTGATGTGCGGCGCAAGTTCGCCAGTAGGATCGTTGGAAAGTTCGGCCATGTGCACGACGGCGTCGTGTCCTTTGAGGTCTTCAAGGGTGAGATGGCGAATGTCCTTGATGATGGTTTTCGGTTGATCGCCCTTCGCGTTGTAGAGGTAGCCGGACCGGTAATAACCGACATCCACGCCGGTGACACCGTGGCCGCGCTCGATGAGTACGGGAGCCAGTAGCGCGCCAAGATAACCTTCTGTTCCTGTGACAAGTATGTTCATGTTTTCTGTTGGGGGGGGTGATTAATTTCAGATTCCAGCGGCGACGAGCACGCGCTCGGCATTGCCAACTGCGGGCACCTGCCGGGCGACTTCCTTGCCGATCTCAAGCGACGCTGTAGCCGCAGGCGAAGGAGCGTTGCAGACATGCATCGCGTGGTTTCCAGGTATAATGAGAAAGTCATCCACAAGCTTGCCTTCGTTCGTGAGGGCTTGGGCACGGATGCCAGCATGGCATTCGACGAGATCCTCGGAGCGGACCTCCGGAATGAGCTGTTGGAGACTGTGGGTAAAAGCGGCCTTGCTGAACGAGCGGTGCATTTCCTTCATGCCTTCGCCGAGGTTCTTGCTGATCAGTTTCCAGAAGCCCGGAAACATCATGGTTTCAGAAAAGTCGCGGGCATTGAAGTCGCTTTTGAAATAACCCTCGCGGGCAAACGCGAGCACGGCGTTAGGGCCCGCATGGACACTGCCGTCGATCATTTTCGTGAAATGGACTCCGAGGAATGGAAAGTCCGGATTCGGCACCGGATAGATGAGCGTGTTCACTAAATGGCGCCGCTCTGGAACGAGTTCATAATACTCACCACGGAAGGGAACAATCTGCGCCTTCGGATCAGTGCCCGATGCACGGGCAATACGGTCACTGTAGAGCCCGGCGCAATTGATGACGAACTTGGTTTTGTATTCACCATTGTTGGTTTCAATGATCTTCAGCGGACCACGATCCTGGAAGTCCTGAGCTTCGGTGTTGAACTTCACCACGCCGCCTTGGGCCTCCACGATTTCGAGGTATTTTTGGCAGACCTGCTTGTAGCTGGTACTGCCGGTTGATTTCACTAGGACACCTGCAATGCATTTCACGTGCGGCTCGATCTCACGGACGCGCTCGGCAGAAACCTTCTCCACCGGCACGTTGTTTTCCAATCCGCGCTTGTAGAGGTTATCCAATTGGGCGAGTTCGCTTTCCTTGGTGGCGACAATGACCTTGCCGCAGACGGTGTGATCGATATCATGCTCCTCGCAAAACTTCACCATGCTCACCGCACCAAGATGTGCGAAGCGGGCCTTGAAGCTGCCAGGCTTGTAATAGATACCAGAATGAATGACGCCCGAATTACGGCCAGTCTGGTGCTGGGCAGGCGACGATTCTTTTTCCAACAGAAGCACTTTCGCGCCAGGGAATTTCTTCCCGACGTGCATGGCAGTGGAAAGCCCTACTATGCCTCCACCTATCACCGCGTAGTCGTAAGTCGTCATCTGAAAATTCCTGTTAATTGTTCGAGGTCACTTGGACCAAAGCTTCCATGGTGCTTTTCCTGAAGCCCAATGCTCCTCTAGCACCATTTTATCGCGCAGCGTGTCCATGCTCTGCCAGAAGCCTGCGTGCTTGAAGGCGCAGAGTTTACCTTCGCTGGCGAGATTTTGCATCGGCTCTTTTTCCCAAGTCGTTAGATCACCGTCGATGTAGTCGAGGACCTTCGGTTCGAGAACGAAAAATCCCCCGTTGATCCAGGCACCGTCGCCAACGGGTTTTTCATGAAACGAGGAAAGCTTCGCGTCATTTTCTCCCAGTGAAAACGCTCCGAAACGCCCCGGAGGCTGGACTGCGGTCAGAGTACAGAGCGCCTTGTTCTTTTTGTGAAACTCGATGCTCTCTGGGATGTTCACGTCGCTGACGCCATCTCCGTAAGTCATACAGAACGTTTCATCATCGAGATATTTTGCGACACGCTTGAGCCGACCGCCGGTTAAACTGCCCTCACCAGTGTCCACAAGAGTGACAGTCCAAGGCTCGGCGGCGTTGTTGAGAAACTCGACCTTGTTGGTCCTAAGATCGAAACGAACGTCAGAACGGTTGAGGAAATAGTTCGCGAAGAATTCCTTGATGAGGTGGCCCTTGTAGCCGAGGCAGATCACGAAGTCATTCACACCGTAATGACTATAGATGCTCATGATGTGCCAGAGAATCGGCATGTGGCCGACCTCGATCATTGGCTTTGGCTTGATCGAGCTTTCCTCACTGATCCGAGTTCCGAAGCCTCCTGCTAGAATAACTGCCTTCATGAGTTTGTTTTATTGGTGTTCTGAATTTATCCGAAATTTCCATTCGTCCAGACCCACCCATCGACAGAGGACCTGGGCGGCCGGGGATTCGCCGCCGCGAGCGCGCGGGTGATGCTTTCCTAAAGTCATCGCTAGCTCACGGCAAAGCGATTGATGCCTGAAGCCTGGTGAAAAGTTTGCCGTTCACCGCAAGCGAGCGAGGGATGTAAACCGAGATGAGATCGATATTCGACCCAGCTACGTTGTCAGCCACCAGAGTGACCACTCCAGGTGTTCCGGTAGCATCGGTCCAGCTTCCGGTGAGGGTCGTCCCCCACTGGACCCGGATTGTCGTGCTTGGATCCGTGTTCGCCAGATCCGTGCGGCGGTAGGTGAAGAGCAGATAGTTATCGGGGACTGAATTTCCGTCCGGATCCGCGGTGACAAGCGAGACAGTGGGAAGCAGATTGGTATCCGCGCGGGCCGCCGGATTTCCTCCGATCACATACTCCGTGACATTACTGATGGAATCCTTGTCGCTATCAACGGTCGGACCGGCGCTGAGACCGAACGAAGCCATCCACTGGTTGAATTCCTCTTGTGGAATCACCGTGATGGAAACAGTCGCCGGAGCCGAATCCACCGTTCCGTCATTCGCCTTGAAGGTGAAACTGTCTGCGCCGTTGTAGTCAGGAGCTGGGATGTAGGTCAGGTTCGGAGCCGTGCCGCTCAGGCTGCCATGCTGTGGACTGTTGATCACCGAGTAGTTCAGCACGTCGCCGTTGGCATCCGTCGCAGCCAGAGTGACAGCCAATGATGCGTCCTCGTTGAGGCTAACTGACTGACTCGTGGCAGCCGGTGCCACGTTGACCGCGACATAGTTGATGCTGACAAACAATCGGGCGAAGAGCTTGCCATTCACCGCCAAACTGCGAGGGATGTAAACTTTGACGAGGTCAATGCCCGTCGCCGCGGCATCGTCATTTTCGACAACCACGACGCCCGGAGTTCCCGCCGTATTGGTCCATGCCGCAAGCGAGGTGCTCCATTGGACCTGGATGGTCGTGTTAGGATCGGCTTTCGACAGATCCGTGCGACGATAGGTGAAGAGTAGATAGTTGTCGTTGACCGCATTACCGTCTGGATCCTCGGTTACGAGCGAGATGGTCGGAAGCAGATTGGAATCGGAGTGATTCGCAGGATTTCCTCCAATCACATACTCGACCGCATTGCTAATGGAATCATGGTCGGTATCAGCGCCCGGGCCGTTGGCGAGACCAAAAGAGGCAAGCCAGTTGCCAAAAGCATTTTGGTCCACATATACTACCGTGATGGAAACAACGGCGGGAGCGGAATTCGCAAAGCCATCGTTCGCCACAAAGCTGAAGCTGTCACTACCGTTGTAGTTGGCGGCTGGAGTATATGTCAGGTTCGGAGCAGTGCCGGTTAGCGTGCCGTGTTGCGGTGCGACCGTAACCGAGAATGTCAAAGCGCTTCCGTCCACATCGCTACCCGCCAGAGTGACGGCCGTTGAAGTGCCCTGATTCAGACTCACCGTTTGTGCGGTCGCGACCGGCGCGTCGTTCACTGGAGTCACTGTGATCGAAACCGTCGCGGGGGCGGAATCTACCAGGCTGTCGTTTGCCTTGAACGTGAAGCTGTCCGCACCGTTGTAGTTTGACTCAGGCGTGTAGGTCATATCCGGGGCAGTGCCGCTCAGCGTGCCGTGCGCCGGTGGGTCGACGATGGTGTATTCCAAGATAGTCGCCGCATCCACATCGCTGCCGGAAAGCGTGATGGCCTTCGCCACGTCCTCGTCGGTGGTCACCGACTGTGCGGTCGCGACCGGGGCGTCGTTCACTGGAGTCACTGTGATCGAAACCGTCGCGGGCGTCGAATCCAGCAGACTGTCGTTCGCCACGAAGGTGAAGCTGTCAGGTCCGTTATAGTCGGGGCTCGGTGTGTAGGTCACGTTCGGAGCGCTTCCGCTCAACGTGCCGT